>DASZVQ010000107.1:0-57806 GCA_035547275.1 Rhizomicrobium sp. | reverse complement strand
TTTCTGCAAAGCGCGGCCTTCAGTTTTTACGTTCCGATCAGAGCTTGACCGAGGCCTTCAGATAGAAGAAGCGACCGGCAAAGTCGTATTCATTGGTGAGGGTCTGGACGTAAGGATCGATCGCCAGCGGCGGGTCCTTGTCGAACAGATTGTCGATGCCGAAGTTGAAGTTGTAATTGTTCCACGGCACATTGATGTTGATGTCGGTGAAGGCGAGTGCCGGCACGTGATAGCCGGGCTCATCCGGCGTTTCGCCAAAGATGCCATTGACCGTTTCCCCGCCGATGAAGCGCTCGCTCCACTGGAAGCTGGCCCCTTCCGGCATGGTCAGCGTAGCCGAGAACAGACCCTTCCATTTGGGCTGGCCGTAGCTGATGGCGCCTTCCGAATAGGTACCCGCATATTGGGTGACCGAGCCGTCCAGATTCTGCTGGTAGTAGTTGTTGAGATAAGTCCATTCGCTGCTCAGGCCCAGGCCCCAATTGTCGAGGCCGACAGCGCCCATGACATCCTTGCTGTTCCAGGTGAAGCCCATGTCCACGCCATCGGTATGGATGAAGCCGAGATTGGTATAGGGCTCCTGATAGGTGGTGAGCGAACCGTTCACCTGATTGCGCGGGCCAAAGTCCGGGCAATAGGTGTTGTTGAAGTTCGGCGCGTTATAGCAGAGCGAGACGGCCGAACCCGGATCGATCAGGGTGATATAGTTGTTCAGCTTGATGTTGTAATAGTCGACGGTCACCGCAAGATTGGGGACCAGCGCATCCAGCGTGAACACGGCCCCCATGTTCCACTGCTTGGAGGTTTCCGGCAGCAGCTTGGGATTGCCGATGCGCGCCGCCGACAGCTGCGGCACCGCCTGGGTGAAGGTCGCCGGATTGTAGCCCGGGAAGGCGGTACGGCAATTGGCGATGACTACGGCGCTGGTGGCTTTCACGCAGGGATCGGCATAGGCGTCGGCGCTCTGGTTGGAGCCCAGATAGAGCTCGCCGCCGACCTGCGGCGCGCGCACGCCGGTGCCATAGCCGCCGCGGAAGCGGACCCAGTCATTGACCGCCCAGTTGAAGCTGCCCTTGTAGACATTGGCTTCGCCGAAGTTCGAATAGTCGGAGATGCGGCCGGCGATGTCGAAGCTCAGCTCCTGCGCGAAGGGAAGATCCTTCAGCACCGGCAGGCGGACTTCGCCATAGACTTCCGAAACGCTGTACTGGCCCTGGGTCGGCAAGGTGGTGCCTTCGGCAAAGTCGCCGGTCTGCTTCAGCGCGTCGGGAATGGCGTTCACCGCCTCGCGCCGCCAGTCGCCGCCGACCGCCAGCCCGACATTGCCGCCGGGCAGCGCCACCGGCAATTCGCCGGTGATGTCGAGATAGGCGATATTTTCCTCGTAACGGGACGTGTCCGCGCCGTTGTATCGCACATAGGCTTGCTGGGCGGGCGTCAGCGAATTGGGGCCGGCGAGCAGGGCGCTGCCGCACCCGGCCGGCGCGCCCACTTCGCAAGGCTGCGCCCCCACCAGTTCCTGGATGTGGGTCAGGTTGACGGCATTCTGGGTGAAATCGTCGCCGTCGGACTCGCCATACTGGTATCCGGCATCGAACGACCAGCCTTCCAGCTTGCCTTTGACGCCGAAACGTTCCTGGAAGGTGTCGACATTGTCGCTGAAGATGCGGTCGCCGGCCTCATACAGGCGCTTGCGCAGCAGCAGCGGATCGCCCGTCGGGTTGGAGGGATTGGAGGCGGGGATCACCACGCCCGACAGCCACTTGGCCGACGGATAGACGTCGCCCACTGGCTCGGGATTGAGCATGGCGTAGGATTTGCGGTTGGTGAAGAAGGTGCTGGAATAGACGGTGAGATTTTCGTTGATGTCGTAATGGGCCTGCAGATTGGCGTTGATAATGGTGCGGCCCTGCATCAGGTCGGGATCGTGGGCGGTGTCGAAGCTGCCGCAAGACCCGCTGGCGGATGCCGCGATGGTGTTGGTGGCGGTGCCGCAATAGACGGTCTTGGTCACAGCATCCTGGAAGCGGCCGAAGGGAATGGCCGATGAGCCGGTATAGATTTGCTGGGCGCCGTCGCCGCCGCCGGCCCATTCGCGCGTGCTCTGCCGGACCGGGTCTTCAGTCAGATATTGCACCCCCGCGACCAGGCCGGCATTGCCCGAACTGGCGCCGAACAAGGCGGAAAGCTGTTTGGAGAAATGGTCGCCATAGGTCGAGATGCCGGCGCCGCCGCCCAGCTCCAGGCCCTGAAAGTCCTTGCGGGTGATGATGTTGACCACGCCGGCGATGGCATCGGCGCCATAGATGGGCGAGGCGCCGTCACGCAGGATTTCGATATGGTCGATCAGGTCGACGGGCACATTCTGCAGGTCCTGACCCTGGGCGCCGGCGACAAAGGTCGACACCATGCGCTGGCCGTCGATCAGCACCAGGGTGCGCTGATCGCCAAGGCCGCGCATGTCGGCTGTGGAGATGCCGCCGGGCGAGATCGAATTCTGGTCATTGCTGGAGTTGGTCTGGCCCATGGATGGCAGGCGTTCGATGGTCTGTTCCAGGGTCGCCGCCTTGGTCTGCTGGATGTCTTCGGAGCTGACGACCGTCAGCGGAGCCGCGGCCACGGCATCGGTTGTCGCGATGCGCGAGCCGGTGACGACGACCTGTTCCGTGGCCTCCTGGGCCATGGCGGAAGAAGCCAGAAGCATGGCGCCAATTGCCACGGTGCAGTGCAACATAACATTTGTGTGTTTGAAATTGCGCATTGGAAGTCCCCTTTGGAGGCGGTTTTGGGCCGCCAGGTTTGAGGCTGGAAACGCAGGTGGAACCAGCCGAGTTGCGTCCAACCTAGGGCCACTAAACCTTTGAGTGATAACGGAAACTTCCGAGCTGTTGCGCGACGTGACAAGACTGTTGCGTAAAAGCTTCATTTTTATTATGCAACGAAATATTATTTCTCTAACTTCATGTGTTTGACGTTATAGTTGTATTTTTTGCTTGGTTATAAAATATTATAACCACGAATTTTGGGAACTTTCAGTGAAATTTCATGGAACTCGCAATTTTGCGCAATTTTCATACTGTGAGTCGAAAATATTATGAGCAGATGCCTAAACAATGGGCGGGTGGTTTTTCGGCGCCAGATTTCGCGTATCAGCGCGCGCTTCACGGCAGGCTTATTTGCTGCACCGCAACAAATGCGGCGATTTCTGTGCGCGGCGAAGCCGTGTAAGTCTTGGTCATGACCTTGGGAACGCCCGCAGTTCTGGCCGCATTGCTATTGGCCGCTTCTTTTTCTCCTGCCCTTGCGCGGCCCCGCGACGATGTAATGGCGGGGGCCTATCGCTGTGCCTCCATCGCCAATTCACGCCAGTGGCTGGATTGTTATTACGGCGTGGCCCAGCCGGTGCGTGCCGCCCTGGCGCTGCCGCCGGTGCCGGCGCAACAATCGGTTTTGGCGGCTCAACCGCCAGCGGGCGGCGCGGCGCAAGACGTGGAATTGCGTGACGCCGTGCTGGCGGAAGCATCGCGCTGCTACACGCTGGCGGGGGATCGCGACTGGCTCAATTGCTATTACGCCGCGGCGGAGCCCTTGCGCGCCAGCCTGGGCCTTTCGCCCATCGCGCCGCAGCATCCTGCAGGGGCTTTCGGTCTGCCGCAAAAGCCCGTGGTGACGCGCGAAGCCTCCGGCGTCCGATCGGCGATGGCGGAATACAAGTTCGACAGTTTCGGGAAATTCACCGTGCGACTGGCGAACGGCCAGGTCTGGCGTCAGCTCGCCAGCGACACGACGCTGGCCCGTTGGATGAAACCCGCCGGCGACTATATGGTCGATGTGAAGAAGGGCGCCTTCAACAGCTTCAACCTCACGGTCGAGCATGTCGGCGGAGCCTATAAGGTCCAGCGGCTGCAATAACCGTCCAGAGGTCCGGTCCCGGTTCAGGGCGAAATGATGATTTCGATCAGATTGGGTTTACCCGATGCGATTCCGGCTTCGACGGCGGCGGCGATGTCGCCGGCTTTCTCGATCCGGCATGCGGGTACGCCCATGGATCGCGCCAGGCTCTGGAAGTCGATGAACGGCTCGACGATATCCATGGCGATGAAGCGATTGGTGCGCTGCGCGACATAGCCGGCGCGGCCCCGCATGAAGTTCTTCAGGATGTTGTATTCGCGATTGTTCATCACCACGAAGGTGACGGGAAGCTGTTCGTGGGCGGCGGTCCATAGCGCCTGGGGCGAATAAAGGGCCGCGCCATCGCCAGCCAGCGAGATCACAGGGGCGCGTCCCAGCCCCAGGCTTGCGCCGACGGCCGCCGGCATGCCCCAGCCCAAGGCGCCGCCACGCGTGAAGGAATATTGCAGCGGAGAAGGACTGTTGAGAAATTCCCGCAGATGTTCGGAGGTCGCCACGGCCTCGTCGACAATGCGGGTCCCGGGGCCAATGGCCCGCATCGCTTCATGCGCGGCGACCAGCGGTGTGATCACCGGAGCGTTCCATTGGGCTTTGGCCCGGTCCTCAAGGGCGCGCCGGCGCGCGCGCTGGTTTTCGCCGGCCGCCCGGACCAGGGCCGCTCTTATCGCCGCTGTCGCCTGCACCTTGTCGGCGAGCAGGGGATTCATCTGGCGCAGGGATTCGCGGATGTCGCCCACGACGGACAGTTCGGTGTGATAGGTACGGCCAAGATCGCGCACGTCCGCGGTCATCTGATAGACCATGCAGCCCGCCGGTACCGGCGATCCCTCGGTATAGAGGATCGTGATCAGCGATTTTCCGCCAAGCGCGAAGATCGCGTCATAGCCTGTCAGGAGTCTTGCGATTTCTGCCCCATTGTGGGGCATCTTGCCTGACCATAGGGGATGGTTGGTTGCAAAAGGAATATGAGAGGGCCAGGACGAACAATAAACCGGCGCGCCCAGAATTTCGGCCAATGCCGCCACTTCCGCCGCCGCGTCACTGGCATGGACTTCGTCTCCGGCGATGATGAGGAGGCGGCCAGGTTTTACTCCGGCCAGCAGTTCGGCAAGCTGGTCCAGTGAGCCCGCGACGGGACGCCGGTCGATCACCGAAGGCGCCCCGCTGGCGACGCTGCTCATTTCCTCCATCACATCCATCGGCAGGGACAAAAACACCGGCCCGGTGGGCGCGGCCTTGGCGTCATTGAAGGCGCGGCGCACCAGGATAGGCAGCTGGTCGGCATGCGCCACCTCATGGGCCCATTTCACCGCGGGACCGGCGATGGTGACCAGATCGCCGAACAGAAGCGGGTCGGTGATGGTATGGCGGCTGTCCTGCTGGCCGGCGGTGACGACCAGGGGCGTCTGGGAAACGCTGGCGTTCAGCAGATTGCCCAGGCCGTGGCCCAGCCCGCCGGCCGTGTGCAGATTGATGAAACCGGGCTTGCGGGCGGCCTGGGCATAGCCGTCCGCCATCGCCACCGCGCTTGCTTCCTGCAGCGCGAGAATATAGCGGATCGCCGGTGTCTCCAGCAGCGCATCGATGAGCGGAAGTTCGGTGGTTCCGGGATTGCCGAAAATATAATCGACCCTCTCGCTTTCCAATATTTCCAGCAGAAGCTGCGCGCCCCGCCGCGCTGGGACCTTGCTCACCGGAACGATCTCAGTCGGCATATTGGAGCCTCTCAAGCGGCCCGCCCTATCGGACGGACCGCTGATAACAAACCCGAACGGGGTCCATGGCAACCCAGTGGCGGCGTGTCGGTTCCGGGATTTGCAGGCCGTGGCGGGTCGTCATTCGTCGACCCCGGCCCACCGTTCGTCGGCGTGGTGGACCCTGGTGGAATGTTTTATTGCGTCCGTCGAACGTCACGGGACTGGCATGTTCGCCTTCCATAGATTGCGTCCGCAAAGCCGATGCGTTTGCACCGTCCTTGCCGATTTCAAGGGAGACGCACTATGAACCGCCACATTCGCACCACCGGCCTGCTGAGCTTCGCAGCGCTCCTGCTGGCTTCCGTTCCGCTGACGGTCGGCTTCGCCCAAACCAGAAGCGTCAGGGTCCACAGTTTCGATCTCGATCTTGCCAGCCAGGCAGGCCAGGCCGAGATGCAGCGCCGCATCCATTATGCCATCGATCAGGTCTGTGGTCCCACCGGCGGAGTGACCATGGATGACAGGATGTCCTATCTGTCCTGCAGCCGGAATGCCCAGGCCAACGCCATGTCGCAATTCGAGCGCATGGTCGCCGCCGCCCGCGAGGGCAAGATGGCGTCGAATGGCGATGTGATCGTGCGGTGATATACCGCTAGCGGGCGGGTCCCTCGCCATTGGGGCGCTCGACCATGCGGCGTGCATTGGCGAGATAGGTGCGCCCGACACGCAGCCAGCGTCCGTCGCGCAGCTGCGCCTCCCAGGCGCCCGAACCATTGTGGCGGAAGCCCGTGATCCGGTCCCGGCGGACGATGCTGGAGCGGTGCAGGCGCACGAACTCCGCCGGGTCCAGCTTGCGCTCCAGCCCCGAAATGGTTTCATGCAACAGGAACGAGCGCGGGCCGACATGAAGGCGCATGTAATCGCGTTCGGCTTCGATCAGATCGATTTCGCTGGCCGCCACGCGGATGATTTCGGACCGGTGCGGCACCCAGAATTCGCGGGTCCAGGCTGACGCCGCCACGGGCGCAGGTGTTGCCCCACCGCCCTGGCCGATGCGCTGAATCGCGCGCTCGAAGCGCTCGGCCGCCACCGGCTTGAGCAGATAATCCACGGCCGCGACATCGAAGGCCGCCACGGCGAACGCGTCGAAAGCGGTGACGAATATCAGGGCCGGGCGGGGGACGCGGCCAGCGATAGCCTGGGCCAGCGCGATGCCGTTCATGCCGGGCATCTGGATATCCAGCAGGATCAGGTCCGGCGTCAGCTTCTCGATCAGGCGCAGCGCGCTCGCGCCCTCCATCGCGGTGCCGACCAGGCTGATCCGGGGAATGCGGGCGCACAATATCTGCAGCCGCTCGATCGCCAGCGGCTCGTCATCGACGATCAATGTTCTCAAGCTGTCAGACATGGGATTGCCGCGGCAGGGTCAGATCCACCCGGAAGCCGCCGCCCGCGCGCCGGCCATAGCGCACATCAGCCTTGCCATCAAAGCGGGCCACCAGGCGGTCGCGAACGTTGCGCAGGCCGACACCATCGCCGGGCTCGGCCGGCGCGTCGTTTTCGGCATCATTCTCGACCGTCAGATGGAGAAATCCGTCATCGGCGGCGGCGCGGATGGCGAGCGTGACCGGTTTGCTGCTGCGGGCCACGCCATGCTTGATGGCGTTCTCGACCAGGGGCTGCAGGATCATGCCGGGCACGGGCGTGTCGCCCAGTGTTTCGGGCACATCGATCACCACCGTCAGCCGGTCGGGAAAGCGGATGCGTTCGATATCCAGATAAAGCCGCTGCATCTCGATCTCGTCGGACAGCGGGATGTCGGCGGCGGGATCGCTGGTCAGACTGGTGCGGAAGAAGGTGGCCAGATTGGTGATCATCTTTTCGGCTTCCCGGGTCCGTTGCCGAAGCACCAGGGCTGACAACGAATTCAGGGTGTTGAACAGGAAATGCGGGTTGATCTGGTAACGCAGCGCGCGCAGCTGAGCGGCCTGGGCCTCCGACCGGTAAAGGGCCGCCTGGCGTTCGGCATGTCGCACCCGGGTGGCATAGGACAGCGCCACATAAAACACGCCCCAGGCGGCGACGAAGAAATACCAGCTCACCGCCAGCTCGCTGATCACCGCCGCCGGACCTTCGTGGTCGGCATGCATGGTCGCCAGTTCATGCATCAGATAGGGCGTGCGCACCGCCAGATAAAAGGCGACATAATTCGTGGCCGCATAGGCGGTGGCGATGGGAAAGGAGGCCAGGAAGGTGACGGTTATCATGACCCGCATGGAGCGGGCTTCCAGGCCGCGCAGGATGGCATACATGACGAAGGTCAGGCTGATGCCCACCAGGGCGACCGCGGTGCGCCGATAGATCATTTCCAGTTGATACGGGGCGTCGGCGATCGCCATATGCACGGTGTTGAGGGCGAAATAGGAAGCCCAGAACACCAGGATCGATTGCACCGCCACCCGGCTGGCGACATGGGGAGCGGACACGGCTGCCGGGGGCGGGGTCTGCGGGGAGGTCATGGGGCCAACCACCTTAACATGCCGGACGGCGGCCTTCCCGGTGTCCGTCGATATTTGCCGCCGCTTCGTCGATTGCGGCGACCAGAAGGAAGCGGGGCAAGCTGGGCTGTGGAGGCATGCGGTCTTCGGACCGTCATTAACGCCAAGCGAAAATCAAGGACGCGGGCCGCTTTGTTGCCATTGACAACTTGAAAGCCGATGCGCATCGTCAACCGCAGGGGGCGGGGCGCATGTCCGATTATTGCGTTGTCATTCCGCATTATAACCGGCCGCAGCAGCTTCGGCGGGCGATTTCGAGTGTCCTGCGCTGCGGGCAGGCGTGCGTCGAAATCATCGTCGTCGATGATGGATCGGACCAGATCGATGCCGAGGCACTGAGGTTCGAAGATCCACGGATACAGGTCATCCGGCATGGTGCAAGGCGCGGCGGATCGGCGGCGCGCAACACCGGCATCGATGCGGCGCGGGCACCTGTCATCGCCTTTCTGGACTGCGACGATGAATGGCTGCCGGGCAAGTTGGCGCGGCAAGCACGATTGGTCGCTGACCGGGGAAATCCACGCGCATATCTTTGCCTCGGCAATGTGGTGCACAGACGTCACGACCGGTTGACGATCGCAAATCGCGCGGACGATCTTGTGATCGGGGATGTGGCCGAATGCCTGATGGCGCGGGATATCACCCTGCAAACCTCGACCTTCATGATGCCGACGGCATTGGCGCGGGAGCTTCGCTTCACCGAAGGTCTCAACCGGCATCAGGATTGGGATTTTCTGATGCGCGCGGAACGTCTTCGCGTGCCGCTGTTCTACGATCCGACGCCGCTCGCGATATACGATATCACGCCCGATCCGGCGCGGATCAGCAACCAGCCCAACCCGGCCAGGGCCACAATAGCATGGATGAAATCCCTGCCCCAGGCGCGGCGATATCCTGGCTATTTCTTGCGGTATTTCATCACCAGCTATATCGGCAAGAATACTTTGCGCTATCCGCTGACGACCATTGGCGGCATTTTCTGGATTGTCGCTCTTGATTTCAGACTGCTGTTAAAGCTGCCGCGCTTGACATTTTCCCATGTCATATCCCGCCTCAGGCCAAAGCCTTGTGGCGGGCTCGAGGCTTTCCTGCCTGCTTCTATGGAAATGCCGGACGCAACATAGCCAAGGAGCCTGATCTGATGCCAAGGCCCTCCATCTCCATCGTTATCGAATGGGAGAATGCACGGTTCGCCGAACTTCAACGGTCGCGGCGCATGCTACGTGCCTTGCGCGAGGAGTTGTCGGGGTTCGGTCCAGCCAAGGCGGCGCCGGAAGTTTATATTGTCTTTGACCGTTTTACCATCGACGCGGCAGTGGTGGAGCAGGTGGTGCGGGAAGAGTTTGATCCAGCCACCGCCCCCACAGCGATGAAGATCATGCCCACCGATGGTCTTCACTATTACGAACAGAAGAATCTGGGAGCATCCCAGGGCGAGAGCGAGATCATCGTCTTTCTCGATTGTGATGTCGTTCCCGAGCACGGCTGGCTTGGCGAGATGATCGCTGCTTTTGATGATCCGGCCGTATCCGTGGTGGGCGGAGAGACCTATGTCGAGCTGGTGGATGGCTGGAGCAGGGCCTTCGCGCTGTTTTGGCTGTTCGACATCCGCCGCGAACGGACGGGCCTGGTGCCGTCGAAATTCTTTCACGCCAACAATGTCGCCTTCCGCCGATCGACCTTCGCCCAATTCCATTACAGAGAGTTGCCGCTCTATCGGGGGCAGTGCATCATCCTTGGGGCGGATCTGCTATCGCATGGCATCGGCATCTTCCGTCAGCGCGGCGCCAGAGCCTCGCACCCTTATCCCATCGGCCTGAGCTATTTCACCGCGCGCGCCCTGCATAATGGGCGCGATATCGTCTGTGTGGCCCGCATCCAGTCGGATGTTGGGACCATCGGGCTTGTAGGCGCCGCGCTGGGCGCTTTTGCACGCAATATCGCCCGCACCGGTCAGAGGCTCTTCCTTCACAGAAAGCATTTGGGCTTGACGCCCCTTCTGGCCCTCGGCGCCTGTGTTCTGGCGCTCGTCTATTTCGTGCTGCGGCTGGGGGGCGAGATCCTCACCATCGCGCGGCCGCACGCGATCCGAAAGGCGTTTCCCATTTGACGTTCGTGAAAGATCGCCTCCACGGGCGGTGATCTCGTCCGGACCGCGCCGAACCACAGCCCGCGATGGAACCCGGTTCCATCCGGAACGGCGCGCGCGCGATAGGCGTTTTTTGTGGGGCGAAACCACAGGAGCCTGTCATGAAAAAAATTCATACTGTTGCACTGATTGCGGCAAGCGCCGCATTCCTGGGTCTCGGTATCGCAAATGCCCTGGCCCAGAATGTTTCCGGCGCCGACCCCTATCAACAGGGCTATGCGGCCGGCGCGTCCGCGAAGGAACGCAACAGCTTCAGCGCGTTTGACAGCGGCTATCGGGCCGGGCAAACGGATCAGACCAATGCCGACGCGCAAGCGGCCAGCGCCCAGGCTTACAATAACGGGTATCAGGCGGGTCTTGCCCGTTCCGATCAGGCCACACAACAGGCCTATAATGAAGGCTATCAGAGCCGCGCCGCGGAAGACCGCGCGATGACCGCGCGCGCGTTCGACAATGGCTATGACGCGGGCGCCTCGCGCCAGGCGCGTTATGATGATGAGTTCCCCTGACCGATCTTAAAAGCGCGCAAGCCTTGAAGCCCCGCCACATGGCGGGGCTTTCTTGTATGGGTGCGATTTAATAGATTTCATGCCTAGGCGCCCGGTATCCTTTAATCAGCCTCACGCGATCAGAGAAAGCGAAATGTCATCGTTGACCGGTCAGCTTCTTGTTTCGATGCCGCAGATGTCTGACCCATACTTTGCCCGCTCGGTCGTTTATCTGTGCGCGCACAGCATCGAGGACGGCGCCATGGGCCTGATCATCAACAAGGCTGTCGTCTCGCTCACCGTCGAGGAGCTTTACGCGCAGCTTGCGATCGAACCGATCGCACCGTCGCCAAGGCCCCAGCCGGTTCATTTTGGCGGCCCGGTCGCACCCCGCCAGGGATTTGTGCTGCACAGCGCCGACTATCGCGAGGAGGCGACCATGGGTATTGACGATGAATTCGCCCTGACCGCGACCCGGGATATCCTTCGCGCCCAGGGACTAGGCGAAGGCCCTCGCCAGAGCCTTGTGGCCATCGGTTACGCCGGTTGGGGCCCGGGCCAGCTTGAGTCCGAGATTGAAGCCAATGGCTGGCTGCTGGTGGCGGCCGATCCCGTTCTGGTGTTCGAGGCCGATGATGACAGCAAATGGAACCGCGCGCTCGCCAAGCTTGGCGTCAAGCCGGAAATGCTGACGGCGGACAGCGGGCGAGCTTGATTTTGCGCCATGCGGTCCGCCGCCGGCGTAATCGGCTTGGCCTGGCCCGATCCTGGTGTAGAATTGGAGTAATCGGGGCTGGGGCGGCAGGACCCGATCTATGACCGTACAGTTTTATGTTGCTCGACTGGATGATGACCTGGCGGCTGGAACCAACACCGGCTGGGGTGTGATCCGGGAAGAGACAGGCCAGCCAAGACGCTTTGTGAGCCGGATATTCTTTCGCCAGGAAGATGCGGAAGTTCATGCCCGGCGGTTGGCCATGCAGGAAGCCGGCAAAAAGCCACTCGCAGGCCCCAAGGCGTAAGAGACGCGCGCCCGTTTAATCCCTCGCCTTAGCCCAGCCCGCATCCATGGGCCTGGACGGGTCCGCGGTGATGTGCAGCACGGCGCAGTGATGGTAGCTGAACTGGCCGGGATTGTTCATGGGATGCTGCTCCATGAACTGCATGACCTGCAAGGTGCAGCTTTTGCAGTTGATGTTGGGCAGCTGTATGTCGGTTTCGAATGGCGCGGTCGTTTTGGCACTGTGCTGGAACAGGCCGTCGGCCAGCACCGGTGGGCTCACCGGATTCAGGATCGCGGCGGATACCGACATCACGCGTCCCTTGTCGTCGGTCATGGTTTGGGCGACCGGATCGGGTGGAAGCTCATTTGGGGAATTCACCGCCAGGGCCACCCGGTAATGGCCGGGGTGATAGACTGTCTCCTGCAATTTGATATGCAGAAGGCTACCGCCCTTTACGTCGGTGACCGCATAGGTCGGTTTGCCGAAATCCGTATTGGTGCCGCCGCAAGGCGCGGCCTTCTGCGGATCGCCCAGATTATTCTCCTCGATCCAGGATGCCGGCGCCAGAAGCCGGAAATGGGCCCCGGCGGTCAGCGGTATCAGAGCGGCTGCGAACGTCAGAACTGCGCCTTGCCAAAGCAATTTCATGTCGGCTCCCCTTCGATGTCGATGCAGTCCCAGGAATGGCTGCGCCCGCTACGGCACGCGCGGTCCAGCCGATCTTATCGGAGACCATCAGCCGGATGCCATGGCCAAATATCCACGCGCGGAAGGACGTGCTAGAAGTACCGCAAAACATGGCCGTGTTCGGCGGTCGCGCGAGGAGGATAAGCTTGATGTCTGCTGTATTTCGCCGTGCGGGCTATGGGGCGCTGTTTGCCTGTCTGATGGCCGCGCCGGCCTGGGCTGCCACCGAACGGGCCTATATCGGAACATACACGGCGGACCCGGCGCAAAGGCGGTCAAACAATCACGGCGAGGGCATATACCTTGTTGATGTGGATGCATCCACGGGCATGCTGTCGAACCTTCGGCTTGTAGCCAAAACACCCTCGCCCAGCTGGATCTCTCTCTCGCCGGATGGCAGGTATCTTTATGCCGGCAATGAGGTCGGCGACTTCAATGGCGCCAAAAGCGGTTCGGTCTCGGCTTTCGCGGTCGACAAATCCAGCGGCCAACTGAAATTCCTCAATGCGGTAAGCTCGGAAGGCGCGGGGCCCGCCTATGTCGCCGTGCATCCGTCCGGGCGTTATGTCCTGTCCGCCAATTATGCGGGAGGCAGTCTGACGGTGTTGCCGGTCAAGCCTGACGGCAGTCTGGGTGCCGCGACGGATGTGTTTCATCCCAGCGGGCCGCTCAATCCGCCCCGGGCCAGCGACGACCCGCCAGGCAATTTCGATCCCAGCGATCACAGCGCCTCCCATGTCCATATGGTGGGCTTCGACCCCAAGGGCGATTATGTGATCGCGGATGAGGCGGGGCTGGATCAGATACTGGTGTTCAAGCTTGACCAGGCGAGGGGCAAGCTGACGCTGGTCTCGCGGACCGCGTCGCTACCGGGCTCGGCGCCGCGGCATTTCGTTTTCGATCCGGCGGGCCGGCTGTTCTACCAGCTTCAGGAACAGGACTCGATGCTGACGGTTTATGATTTCGACCCCGCGACGGGAAAATTGACACCTCGCCAGAGCGTATCGGCGCTGCCGAAAGGATTTGCCGGAAGCAGCCTGGCCTCGGAGCTTCTGATCTCCAAGGATGGCCGCCATCTCTATTCCGCCAATCGGCTGCACGATACCATCACCAGCTTCTCAGCCGATCGCAAAGGCAGGATCGAACGTCTGGGCGAAGTGCCGACCGGTGCGGACACGCCGCGCAGCCTGGCGCTGGACCCCAGCGGGAGGTTCGTCTTCTCGCTCAATCAGATCGGCGATTCCCTCACCGGATTCCGTATTGATGGCAATGGAACGCTGACCTTTACCGGCCAGTTTGTGCCATTGGGCTCTCCGGCCACGATGGTGTACCTGCCTTGAAACAGGCATTGGCCGCAGTGGCGCCATGAGAATCGTCAATTTCGCCGGCTTCCGTGCGGCGGCGCAAAAGCGCCTGCCGCGCTTCCTGTTCGAATATATCGACGGGGGCAGTTATGACGAGCACACGCTGCGGCGCAATGTCGAAGATTTCGCGGCCGTGATCCTGCGCCAGAAGGTTCTGCGCGATGTATCAAAGCTGAATACAGCAACGCGGCTGTTCGGGCGTGACATGGCGATGCCGGTGGCGCTGGCTCCGATCGGCATCGCGGGTTTCTATCGCCGGCGCGGAGAAGTGCAAGCCATACGCGCCGCCGAAAGCGCGGGCATCCCCATGATCCTGTCGACCATGTCCTGCTGCCCGGTCGAAGAAGTGCGCGCGGCCTCGGCGCGGCCTTTCTGGATGCAGCTCTACATGATACGCGATCGCGGATTCATGCGGGACTTCATGGCGCGCATTGAACAGGCCGGTATCGATACCCTGTTTCTCACCGTCGATCTGGCGATCAATGGCATACGTTATCGTGACCGGGTTGGCGGGTTGGCTGGCGCCCAAAGCCTTGCGGCGCGGCCCGATCGGCTCATCGATATTCTTTCTCATCCGGCATGGGCGCTGGATGTCGGGGTGTTGGGACGGCCGCTTGTCATCGGCAATGTCGCGCCCGCCATGCCCAATGGCGCGGGCTTGAAACAGTTTCAGGCCTGGGTGGCGCGCAATTTTGATCCTTCGGTCACCTATAAGGACATCGCCTGGCTGCGCGGCTGCTGGAAAGGCAAGCTGGTGCTGAAAGGGATCACCGATCCGCAAGACGCCGCCCGCGCGGCAGAAGAGGGCATGGACGCAATTGTGGTGTCCAATCATGGCGGGCGTCAGCTGGATGGTGCCTTGTCCAGCATCGCTGCGCTTCCGGCGGTTCGCGATGCGGTTGCGGGGCGTATGCCGATCCTGCTGGACGGCGGTGTTCGCTCGGGGCTGGATGTTCTGCGCGCATTGGCCCTGGGAGCCAATGCCGTTCTGCTCGGGCGGGCCTGGGCCTGGGCGTTGGCGGCCAGGGGTGAGGCTGGCGTTGCGGCGATGCTTGGCATCATCAGGGAAGAACTTGAGGTTGCCATGGCGTTGGCCGGTCAGAGCGATGTAACCGCGCTGGACGCCGACCTGGCGACGATGCGCCTCTGAGCGCGCAGTCCGCCGGCAACCGGTTTCAGAAAAAACCTGGAAGATCCGGAAATAAGGGGAGTTTCCGGAAGATCGCGATCGGCCCCCGTCTTGCCGGGTAGCGGATACCGCACTGCGACATCGCATGGACCGTGGTTGTGCCGGTAAGCCGTCTGATGGAACTGTGTCCCGGAAGTCGGTTTTGCGAAATCTCACGTGGTGAGATGACGGTTCTTGAGCCCACTGGACTTCCGCACTCTCTACTTCAGACTTTGCCAAAGACAGAAATTCGCGAGGGGCCGTTGGCGACAAGGTTTTGGCTGCTGCTGGCGGCATTCGGGCTTTTTGCGACGGGGACGTGCGCCGCGCCGGCGACCGGCGTTTATGAAACGGTACTGGGCCCTACACCCATCAACCACGCGTCCAAGATCTCGCTGACCGGTGACGGCACGGTGGTTGCGACCTTGTCAGGCGATGGCTTGAAGATCATCGGAACCTTCAAGGGGCTGTCCGCGCCGGCCACGGATGCCCATGTCATGATGGGTGAGGGGATCGGTATCCCTGGCAATCCGATGCTTGATCTGACGGTGGATAAGGCCCCAAGCGGCAGCATCAACGGCACATTCCATCTCACCCACGCCCAGGCGGATGCACTACGGAGCGGCCGTCTTTACATCCAGGTGAACAGCCAAAAAGGGCCGGCGCCTGGCGGAAATCTTTGGGGCTGGCTGCTGCCGGAACATGCGAAGGCGGGGCAGGACGAGCCGCAAATGGGAAACTGGTTTCTGCCGCAGGGCGAAGGCCTGAGGGCTTCGCGCGGCCGCCGCAGTTCCTGATTTGCGCGGCAAGGATTCAAGAGGTGACGTCGTGACGATCTCAAGGCCAATATCCGTCTCGGTGCTGGCGCTGCTGGTGGTGGGCGCGGCCCTGGGGGCCGATACCGGCTCAGCCCAGACGCCAGGGCCTTTCACAGCCGCACAAGCCGATGCCGGACGCGCTGCCTATGCCAGCAATTGCATGAGCTGCCATCAGGCGAATATGGCCGGCGAGGGCGACGCCTTGCCCCTGGCCGGTAAGACGTTCATTGCCGCCTGGGGCCAGCGCAGCACGGCCGATCTGTACAATACCATCCGCACGTCCATGCCCTATGGCAATCCGGGCAGCCTGGATTCGGCGACCTATGCGAGCCTGGTTGCCTTCATTCTTCAAGCCAATGGCGCAACGCCCGGCACATCGACTTTCGCTCCGACCATGGCGGTGAAGATCTCCACTGTTGCATCCGGGACGGTGCCCGCCGACATCGCGCGCGGCATCCGGCAACCCTCCACCGCCCGCCAAGGGGGCGCCGCGGATTATGGCGGTCCGCCGGTCAGTGCCGACAATGGCGCGGGCATGATCCGCAGTTTCGGCCAGACGGTGGTGGGCGACATCAAGAACTACGTGCCGGTCACCGATGCCCTGCTGACCCATCCCCCCGAGGGGGAATGGTTGATGGGCCGGGGCAACTACGCCAGCTGGAGCTACAGCCCGCTCAAGGAGATCAACACCGGCAACGTCCATGACCTACAACTGCAATGGGTCTGGGCGATGAATGAAGGCGGCGCGAACGAAACCTCGCCCATCGTGCATGACGGCATCATGTTTCTGGGCAATACCTACAATACGATGCAGGCGCTGGATGCCAAGACCGGTGAGCTGCTGTGGGAGAACCGCGTTGGCCCCGCGCCCAGCCGGCCCAATTATGGCGGCATGCGCTCTATCGCGGTGTGGGGCGACAAGGTCTATTTTGCCGGTAACGACGCGGTGCTGCATGCGCTGGATGCCCGGACGGGCAGGCTGGTCTGGAGCACGCCCCTGTCGGATGTGCCCGGCCACAACAACACCAGCGGGGTGCTGGCGGTCCATGGAAAGATCATCACCGGCCTGACCGGTTGCGGCCGCATCCCCGCCAAGGATCACTGCTATATCAGCGCCTATGACGCCGAGACCGGAAAGCGGGTGTGGAAGTTCGTCACCGTGGCGCTCACCGGCCAGCCCAATGGCGATAGCTGGGGCGGCCTGCCGGATGAAAAACGCGCCGGCGCCGAAACCTGGATACAGGGCAGCTACGATCCGGTGCTGAACTTGACCTATTGGGGCACGGCGCAGGCGAAACCCTGGCGGCGCGATCTGCGCGGTTCAGGCACAGGCGCGACCGACTATGCCAATTCCACGCTGGCGCTGGATGCCGATACCGGCAAGCTCAAATGGTTCTTCAACCATGCGCCGGGCGAGAGCCTGGATCTGGATGAGGTGTTTGAGCGCATCTTGATCGATCACGGCGACAGAAAGACCCTGATGACCGCGGGCAAGGCGGGCATTCTGTGGAAGCTGGACCGCGAAACCGGAAAGTTCATCGATTCCCGCGAGACCGTGTACCAGAATGTGATGGCGTCCCAGGACCCCGTCACGGGTGTGGTGAGCTATCGCAAAAGCATCCGGGACCAGCAGGTCGACCAGTGGCTGTCTTCCTGCCCGGGACCGGAAGGCGGCAAGGATTGGCAGGCGGCAAGCTATCATCCGCCCACGGACACGATCATCCTGCCGCTGAGCCAGAGCTGCGTGATGATGCTGGGCAACGGCTCGCAGACCTATTTCGAGATGCCAGGCACCGAACGCAATATGGGGCGGCTTTCGGCCTATCGCACCGCCGATCTGAAACCGCTTTGGAGCTTCCAGCAGCGTTCGCCTTTCCTGACCGGTGTGCTGTCAACAGCCGGCGATGTCGCCTTTGTGGGCGACTATGATCGCCGTTTCCGCGCCGTGGATGTCAGGACCGGCAAGACGCTATGGACGGTCCGGCTCGGCACGACGGTACAGGGCTATCCCATTTCCTTCAGCATCGACGGAAAGCAGTATATCGCCGTCACCACCGGTCTGGGCGGTGGCAGCCCCGAGGACAAGCCGATGACGATGTTGCAGAACATCCATCGCCCCAACAATGGCCAGGCGCTATATGTCTTCGCGCTTCCCGACAGCAAGTGATGGTGGCGGCTGGCCTTACCCCGCGCTAGTCTTGCACATCGGGTTATGGAAAGGATGATGTTGCGCTACAGCATTATCGCTGTGCTCATGCTGATGGCGGTTCCCGCGATGGCTCAGCAGCGGCCGCGGGATGCCGTTGTGGCGGGCGCTTATCGCTGCAGCGCGATTGGTGCGCCGCGACAATGGCTGGACTGCTACTACGGGGCCGCGCAGCCGGCGCGGGCGCAGCTGGGGCTGCCGCCAGCGCCGCAATCTCAGATCCAGTTGAACGTGTCGCCACCGGCCAGCAGTGTGAGCCCGCACATCGCGGCGATACGCGAGGCCGTGATGGCGTCGACGCTGCATTGCTATGCCATCGAGGACGATCATGCCTGGCTGGACTGCTATTACGCCGCCGCGGCGCCAATGCGCAGCGCGCTGGGGCTTCCGCTTCCCGCCCAAACGACGACCGCGCCACTCCCGCTGCCTTCGGCCCCCGTGTCAAATCGCCCGGCATTGCGGGCACCGCCAGGTCGTCTCGATCGTGTCGCCACACCCATGGCGTCCTATACCTTCGACCGCGATCACATTTTTACCGTGACGCTTGCCAATGGCCAGACATGGCGCCAGGTGTCGGGCGACACCCATACCGCCCATTGGACCAAACCGGCCGCGGATTATGCCGTGAAGATCACGCGCGGAGCCTTCTCCAGTTACAATTTCCAGGTCGAGGGAACTCCGGAAGTCTACAAGGTGGACCCGGTCGGATAGGCGATGCTGGTTCATATTCCCGCAGTCCTGACGCCAGATGAGGTCACAGCCACACGCGCCGTGCTGGACGCCGGTCGTTGGATCGATGGCCGCGGCAGCGCCGGTCATATGGCTTCGGCCGTCAAGGCCAATCAGGAAGCCGATCTGACCGATCCGGCGGTGCGGGCCAGGAGTGATTTCGTCCTGCGTGTCTTATCGGCGAATGCGCGCTTTACCGCCGGCGCGCTGCCGGCGCGCATCTGTCCGCCATCGTTCAACCGCTATAGCGGCGGACAGCGGTATGGCACGCATAATGATGCGGCCCTGCTGTGCTTTCCTGAAGCGCAAGCGCCGCGCTGGGTGCGCACCGATCTCGCCGCCACCTTGTTTTTGACCGCGCCACAGGATTATGACGGCGGGGAATTGGTGATCGAGGATACGTTCGGTCCGGTCAAGGTCAAGCTGCCGGCCGGCGACCTGGTGGTCTATCCGGCGTCAAGCCGGCACCGTGTCGAACCGGTCACGCGCGGGACGCGTGTCGCATCTTTTATCTGGCTGCAGAGCCTTGTGCGCGACGATACGCACCGGCGGCTGCTATACGAGCTGGACGGCACGATCATGCGGCTCAACCAGGCAATCCCGGGCGGCAAGGACGCGGCGGAGTTGCTGGGGCTGTACCACAACCTGTTGCGTATGTGGTCCGACACCTGATGGCGGGAATACCGGAAAGCCTGTGGTCCCAGGCGGCGGCCCTGCAGCGGGCGGGCCGTGCCGCGGAGGCCGTCTCTGTCTATCGTCAATTCATTGCATTGCGCCCTGATGTGGTGGAGGCGCGCATCAATCTTGCGGGTCTGCTTGCGGTCATGGGGGCACATGCCGATGCTGAAGCCACCTATCGCCAGGCCCTCGTGCTACGCCGCGACCTGCCCGCGGCCCGGTTCGGACTGGCAAATGCGCTCAGGTCACAAGGGCGGCTGGAGGAGGCCGTGGCCGCCTATCGCGCCGGGCTGGCGCTCGATGCCGGTAATGCGGCCGCCATCTACAATCTGGGCAGCGCCTTGCAGGCCTTGGGCCAGGCCGATCAGGCTCTCACAGCTTTCTCGCGTGCCGTTGCGCTGAAGCCCGATTTCGTCCAGGCCCACAACAATCTGGGCATTCTGCATTACGATCGCACGGAATGGGAACAGGCGATGACCTGTTTCATCGCGGCGCTGCGTCTGCAGCCAGATTTCTTCAAGGCGCGTAACAATCTGGGCATGGCGATGCACAGACTTGGCCGGCTGGCCGAGGCCGAGGCCGCCTTCCGCGAAGCGATACGCCTGAAGCCTGACTATATGGAGAGCTTCGACAATCTCGCCTCGCTTCTGCTGGAAATGGGGCGCACTGAAGAGGCCTTTGAATGCTTCATGCGACGCGCCGCACTGGTGACGGATTTCCTGCCGCAGGAGGAAAGCCGCAAGCCGCATGATATGGAACAGGCGGCTTTCCGTGGTCGCGCTGCCACGGTGGTCGAGATCGACGGCGGCGCACGTCTTTCTGGTTCCGCGATCAATCGGGCCAATGATATTGCGCAGGTCCGCGCGGCCTGGCACGGCAATCATCCGCAAATCGTCGTTATCGATGATCTGCTGACACCCGAGGCGCTGGAAGCCTTGCGCCGCTTCTGCCATGGCTCCACGATCTGGCGCGATACATTCGATGGCTATGTCGGCGCACGGCCGCAATCGGGCTTTGCCTGTCCATTATTGGCGCAGATCGCATGTGAACTGGCTGAAGCCCATCCCGCGGTCTTCGAGGGACATCCTCTCCTGTTTGCCTGGGCCTTCAAATACCAGCAGGGTCTGTCGGGAACCCGCGTGCATGCCGATTTCGCGGCCGTGAACGTCAATTTCTGGATCACGCCGGATGATGCCAATCTCGATCCCGCGACCGGGGGATTGGTCGTATGGGACAAGGCTGCGCCCTTGGACTGGGATTTTGATCGCTATAATGCCGACGAAGCAGCGATCCGCGACTTCCTGACACGCAGCGGAGCGGTGCCGACCCGCATTCCCTATCGCGCAAATCGCGCCGTGGTGTTCGATTCCGACCTGTTTCACGAGACGGACACGCTGGCCTTTCGTCCCGGCTACACCAATCGTCGCATCAATATCACGCTGCTCTATGGAACACGCGATGCGCCCGCAAAACGCGTCGCGCATCCCGTCTGACCAGATGGCGGCGGTGGCGTAAAAGCCGAAAATGTTGCGGCTGCGAACCGAAGGGGTTGGCGCCACGGCTCATTCTGCCGCATGAACTGCACCGACGTCTGTCTGTTCTCTAAAGACTGTTCGGCTGCGTCGGACGATAAACCGCGGGTGCGTGTGCAGGCGTTATGACGGCTCACGGCTCGCTCATCTGGTGAGAGTGCCGACGGATTTCGTTTTTTGCACTGCGAAGACGATCTCGCTGGATGAGATTTCCCGGTCCCGTCATTTTGACATCAGCCCCGCCTGCCAGTTGCATGGCGCGATAAAAAGATCGCGGGGATCAAAATGGAACTGTTTCGCAAGGAGCTTTTGGTTGGTGGCTCTCGCGCCGCGCTGGTGGCCGCCGCATCTTTTTTTGCCACACCTGCGCTGGCGCAACAGGCGGCATCAGCCGCCGCGCCAGTTGAGGAAGTGACCGTCACCGGCACCAGCATTCGCGGCGCCGCCCCGGTCGGCTCAAACGTCATCACACTCGACCAGGAAGCGATCCGCGCATCAGGCGCCACGAGCATGGAAGAGCTGCTCAACACCATCCCGGCCTTGAGCACCGCCAATGCCCCGCCACAGGGCGTGAACAACAACTCCTTCTTCGCGCCGCAAATCCACCAGCTGGCGGGCTCTATCTCCAACTCGACCCTGGCGGTGGTCGACGGTATGCGCTTTGTCGGCGCCGGCGGCGATTCATTGGCCGATCCCAACATCATACCTACCGCGGCCATCCAGCGCGTCGAAGTGCTGGCCGATGGCGCATCCGCGATCTATGGTTCCGATGCGGTGTCGGGCGTGGTCAATTTCATCACCCGCAAGGATTATGAAGGCCTGCAGATCGGGCTGGAGGAGGGCTTCGCCGATCAATACAACGCCACCAACGGCACATTCCTCTGGGGCACCAAATGGGACAAGGGGTCGGTGATGTTCGCCGCCGGCTATCTGTTCCAGAGCGAATTGCGCGGCAGCGCGCGCGCCATCACCTCCATGGGCGATTTCACCCCGATTGGCGGCACCAACTATACCAGCGTGTTCGGCTGTCCGGCGGCCGCGATCATCGTGCCGGGCAATGCCGGGGTTTTCCTCTCGGCTGCGTCAACCACGACCGTGGCGAACATACAGGCCAACAAGAATTGCAATATTCAGCCCTATGGTGACGCATTGCCGGAATCCGTGCGCCAGAACGCGCTGATGCGGTTCAACCAGGACTTCAGCGACCGGCTCTCCGGGTCCATCATGATGGATTATAATGAATTGACGGTGACGACCCGTTCCCAGCCGGGCCAGATCACCGCCAACACCACCGCCTATGGCCCCACCTCGGGCATGGGGGGCCAGATCAATCCCTTCTATCAGGCGCCGGCCGGCAGTCCCGGTTCAACATCGTCGGAGCAGGTCAGCTGGGTCGATCTAATGGGCCGCGGGAACGGCACCGATTACGGCAAGAATGTGATCAATGAGGAAGCTTGGTATGGTCAGGCTTCATTGACCTACAGGATCAGCGAGAACTGGCAGGCTCAGATGACCGATGCCCTGGGCGTCGACCATTATGACAGCCAGGCGATCAACACCTTCTGCGGCTCTTGTGCCACCCTGGGCATCAACGGCACCGCCCAGACCGGCGGCAGCACCACCACCAGCGACGTCGCGGGCGAGAATGTTGTCGCCTTGAATCTGCCCCTGACGACGGCCAATGCGGTGGACATCTGGGACCCTGCCTCCAGCAACAAGACCAATGCGCTTGTCGCCCAGCAGCTTTACAGCAACCGGTCTGGCGGCGATACCCAGAATACCTTCAACCAGCTGCGGCTGCAGATCGACGGTCCGGCCCTGTCGCTGCCGGCCGGCGATGTCAAGGTCGCGTTCGGCGGCGAATATGCCAACTATCATCTCTATAACTTCAGCACCGGCTCCAACGGCACCGGCGTGGAATCGAACGGTGCGGCGATTTCAATCTTCCGCTCACGCCGCAACGTGTTGTCCAGCTTCGGCGAAATCAACGCGCCGCTGGTTTCTCCGGAAATGGGCTGGCCCATGGTCCAGAGAGTGTCGCTGGATGTGTCGGCTCGCTACGACAAATACAGCGATGTCGGTCCCACCTTCAATCCCAAGTATGGCGTCGACTGGGTGGTCACCGACGATCTGAAACTGCGCGGCAACTATTCCACCTCCTTTGTTGCTGTGCCGGTGGGCATTTCGGGCGATCCGAGCCAAGGTGGTGAATATAGCGGCGGTGCCAGCCTGGCGCCGCTCTCACCGGTGCCGGTCTCCGCCTTCCCGCAGGTCACGCAAATTCCAGGCTGCGCCGGATTGACCGCGGCGCAGTCCTGCAACCTGGGCACGTCTTCCAATCCGGGCCTGATCCGCCAGTATGGCAGCGCGCTGGCGAACGCGCGACCGCAGCGCGGCAACGGCATCAACCTGGGCGCCGATTTCACGCCAACCTTCCTGCCGGGCCTGGTGGTGGATATCTCCTGGTTCCATCAGCATTATAAAGGTGGCATTACCGCGCCGAACCATACCCAGATCGTCAACACGGCATCGGCGAACTATCTGCTGACCTTGTGCCCGACCGGTTGTACCCAGGCACAGATCAGTGCCTTCACCCGTGTTCCGCAAGGCGGAACGGTATCTGGCCAGCTGCCGCCGACGATCTATTTCCTTGAGAACCATGACGAGAACAACGTCCTGGACCTGTGGATCGAGGGCTTCGACATCAACGCCAACTATTATTTCGACACCGCCTGGGGCCAGTTCCATGCTGGCGACGCCGTGACCCAGTTTACCCGCTTCGACGAAGCCCTGCTGGGCGGGGTGCCTTTCAGCGTATTGGGAACCTCGGCATTCAATTCGACCTTTCCCAGCATCGCCATGCAGTCGCGCGCCAATCTCGGCTGGTCGGACGAGGTCGTTGCAATCGACTTCTTCATGAACTGGACATCAGCCTATCGCAACATCGGTGCCACAGCGGCGCATCCGCCTACGGCTGATGCCAATGGCGCGCTGGTGGTTGGGGGCGACCATGTCAATGCCAACGTCACTTTTGATGGGCACGCGGCCTATAACTTCCAGTCGGGCTTCCTCAATGGCGATCAGATCTATATCGACATGAAGAACATTTTCGACAAGGCGCCGCCATTCTATAATTATGCGGTTCCAAGCAATTCCAACAGCACGAATGGCATAAACACATTCGTCTCCAATCCCATCGGCCGCTTCTTCTCCGTGGGTATCCGGGCGCAATTCTAAGCGAGACGACAAGCAAACCGTAAACGCCGGTTCTATGGAATGAAGCGTGAGGTCGAAGACATCGCCTCCTCCCGTGTTACGCTGGAAATATCCTGCAGATCCTCTCACCGATGCGTTTGTTGCGCCTTGCGGTGATGTTGACTTTACGATAGTTCTGGTGATTGCTCTTGCAACAATTGGGAGCGTCGGTCCCAAACGGGACTGGCTCTTCATGTGCGGCAATCCATCTATTTGCTGCGGGTGAACATCCAGGGAGTATCGCCAGGCTGATGGGGCGGCGGGTATACGGACCGGATCGGCGGCGGGTTATTGGCGGGCTGGCGGGCGCGGGCGTTGCACAGGTGGCAGCGGCCGCTCCCATGCGCCGAGCGCGCGAAGTTGATCACTTCCTGCGCGAAAAGATCCGCAATGTGATTGTGATCTATGCGGAGAATCGCAGTTTCAACAACCTGTTCTCCAATTTTCCGGGGCTTGCGCACCCGCTTTCGACGGTCGCGCCGGAGCGACTGGTCCAGCGCGATCGTGATGGTTCTGTCCTGAAAGGGCTGCCGCCGATCTGGGGTGGCCTGGTGCCGACAGCTCAGACCTTAGGGGGAATAACACATCAGATCGGGCAGGATGCGATCAGCGGACTTTCCAATGGCCCTTTCGCCCTGCGGGCGGCCGATGGCAGTCTGCTGCCGCACGGCCTCGTCACCCGCGATTTGGTGCATGCCTTCTATCACAATCAGATGCAGATTAATGGCGGGCGCAATGACGGCTTCGTCGCCTGGGGCGATAGCGGCGCGCTGGTGATGGGCCATTATGGCGATACCGCGGCCGAGTTGAAGCTTGCCGCGCTGGCGCGGGAGTTTGCGCTTTGCGACAATTTCTTCATGGGCGCTTTCGGCGGCTCATTCCTGAACCACCAGTATCTGGTGGCGGCACAGCCACCATTCTATCCCAACGCCGATACCAGCGCGGCCAGTCACCTTATCGCGACCCTGGACGGCGATGACCCCAGGGGCACGCGGCTGAAACCGTTGCCAGCCACCCCGGCCAGCGCAATGGCTGGTCCGCCGAAATTCGGGCCGAACGCGCTCAGCCCCGATTTCTGGGCGGTGAATACCATGCTGCCGCCTTATCCGCCGACAGTACGGGACGAAACCAGCCCGTTGCGCCTTCCGCCCCAACTCCACAAGACCATCGGCGATGTCTTGACTCTGAAGGGCGTGGACTGGGCCTGGTATGCCGGCGCCTGGCAGGCTGCGCTCGACGGCAATACTTCCAATGGCAAGACCTTTCCGCCCAGGCCGAATTTCCAGATCCACCACCAACCGCTGAATTATTTTGCCAGCTTTGCGCCTGGAACCGACCAAAGGGCCCGGCGTCTGCGCGATGGCGGCCTGGGGAGCACGGCCGAAACCAACCGATTCATGGCGGATGCGCGGGATGGAAAGCTGCCAACGGTGGCGTTCTACAAGCCGGAGGGCGACCTCAACATGCATGCCGGCTATTCCGATGTGGCGGATGGCGACAATCACATCGCCGCCGTGGTCGAGCAGCTGCGAGGCGGGCCGCAATGGCAGGGCATGCTGGTGATCGTGACCTTCGACGAAAATGGTGGATGGTGGGACCATGTCGCCCCGCCGCGGGGGGACCGCTGGGGACCGGGTTCGCGTATTCCCGCGATTGTGCTTTCGCCCCATGTGCGGCGTGGGCATGTCGAACATACCGTCTATGATACAGGCTCTATTGCGCGGCTGCTGACGCGTCGCTTCGGACTGGAAAAGCTCCCGGGCCTTGTGATGCGCGAACAGGAAATGCGGCGCAACGCGGGCGTGGTGCCGGGCGATCTCACCGAGCTTCTGGCGGTCTAGTTTTTGGCTTGCTGGTGACAGTTCGCAAACGCGTCGGCAGCAGTTCGCCCGCCTTTTCCTGAATGAGATAGGAGGCCGTCTCAGGTCTTCCGGATGGCTGTCTCAGCAGCCGGTCTCTCGTTCCCAGACAAGGTCTGGCCATGTGCGGCAAGAACGACATACCTACGAGAATTTAATCGACGGTTTGTCCCAGGCTGAACTGCCGGCACAATTCGATGACAATTTGCCAGTATTAGCGACAGACAGATCGTCACGGCTTCCTCCTGGGAACTGCGTCCGCAGAACCGGGCGATCTCCCGCCAGGAACAAATCTTTACCCGAGTTGCACTTGGGCCGTGACAGTCAATGACAATCCATCCTGATAGAAAAGCCGCCACCGTACATTCTCTCAGGACCGATCGACCTCCGGCCGCGCAACGACCGTCCGCGCGACCGGGGGCAATAAAATGGTTGTTTGGCGGGGCGGCTCTCGCGGTTGTCCTGGGCGCTTATTGGTACGCCAACCATCGGAATGGGGACAATCACCCCGCCGCGCCGCTGGCCGTCTCCGTGCGCGTTGCGCCGGTAATCCGGGGCAACATGCCGGTGGTGGAACGCACCATTGGTACAGTCGTGTCCAATGCAATGGTTCAGGTCACCGCCGTGGTTCCCGGCCCGCTGATGCGCGCCTATTTCCGGGAGGGACAGATGGTCAAGAAGGGCGATCTGCTGTTCCAGATAGACCCTCGCGGCTTTCAGGCGGCCCTGGCGCAGGCCAAAGGCCAGCTGGCAAAGGATCAGGCGCTTCTGGCCGGAGCGGAGCGCGATCTGCGGCGCGATCAGCGGCTGATGGCGGCGGGCGCGGGCACCCGCCAGATTCTCGAAGACCAGGAAGCCACGGTCGCGGGCGACAGGGGGACGGTGGAAGCCGACCAAGGCAATGTGGACAATGCCGCGGTCAACTTGGGCTATACCCAGATACGCTCGCCCATCGACGGCAAGACGGGCCCCATCCTGATCCAGCCCGGCAATGTCATCGCCGTAACCGGGACCAGCAGCACGACCACGCCGCTGGTGACGATCACGCAGATTCAACCGATCAAGGTTTCATTCTTCCTGCCACAGGCCGATCTTCCCCGCATCCAGGCCCGCCAGCGCAGTCACGGATTGACCGCGGTGATCGACATGCGCGATGGCGGCACGTGGTTCTCCGCACCCGTCACTTTCACCGGCAATGTCGTCAACGACCAAACCGGCACCATCGAGTTGCGCGTCACGCTGGACAACAAGAATGGCGTTCTTGTACCGGGCCAGGTGGTCGATGTCAGCGTGGCGCTGGATGACATTCCGGGCGCCATCATCGTGCCGCATGAGGCCGTCAACGATGGTCCGACCGGGCATTATGTGTTTGTGGTCAGGGACGGCAAGGCCGAGCTTTGCCCGGTCAAGGTGTTGTTCGACGATTCCCACCACGTCGCGGTCCAGGGCGCGCTCAAGCCCGGCGATCAGGTCGTGGTGGA
This sequence comes from Rhizomicrobium sp., assembly GCA_035547275.1. Taxonomy (GTDB): domain Bacteria; phylum Pseudomonadota; class Alphaproteobacteria; order Micropepsales; family Micropepsaceae; genus Rhizomicrobium. Next base: position 30,221 of record DASZVQ010000107.1, on the reverse strand, counting down.
TGGCCAGTTGCGCGTGGTGCCTGGCGCCCCGGTGAGCATCGATACAACCCAGGAGGGTTCGGACATTCCCACCGGGACGGCCATCTCCGCGGTCCCGCAATGAACATCTCGCGCCGCTTCATTGAATATCCGGTGATGACGACGCTGCTGATGGTGGCGTTGGTGATTTTCGGCTCGGTCGCCTACACGACGCTGCCGGTCAGCGAACTTCCAAATGTGGATTTCCCCACCATTCAGGTCAATGCATCCTTGGCCGGCGCCGATCCGCAGACCGTTGCCTCGACCCTGGCGGGACCGCTGGAGAACGCCTTTTCGACCATTCCCGGCATCGACTCCATGACCTCGTCGAGCGTGCAGGGTTCGGTCACCATCACCATCCAGTTCGCGCTAGACCGCAACATTGACGCGGCTGGCACCGATGTTCAGGCGGCGATTTCCAGCGCACTGAGCAAGTTGCCCAAAACCATGGTCAACCCGCCGACCTTCGAGAAGGTCAATCCCACCGATGATCCGGTGCTGTTCCTGGTGATGAGCTCCAAGACGCTGCCGATCACCATCGTGGACGAATATGCCGACACCCTCCTGGCGCGCCAGCTTTCCCAGGTCAGCGGCGTGGCCCAGGTGCAAGTCTTTGGCGCGGCACAATATGCGGTGCGCATTCAGGCCGATCCGGCCGCGCTGGTTGCGCGCGGCATCGGCATCGATACGCTGGCCCGGGGCATCCAGAACAGCAGCGTGGATCAGGCCACGGGCGCCACCAACGGGCTAACCGATGCCCAGATCATCCAGACCAGCGGACAGTTGGAAAATGCCGCGGGCTTCCGCAGCCAGATCATCGCCTACAGTCATGGGGCGCCAGTGCGCCTGGGCGATGTCGCCCATGTGATCGACAGCGTCAACAATGTGCGCCAAGGCAATTGGTACAAGGGTCAGCGCGCGATCACCATCGCGATCATGCGTCAGCCGGGGTCAAACACCATCGAGGTCGTCAACAACGTCAAGAAGGTGCTCCCGCAGTTCAAGGCTTCGCTGCCGCCCGCGATCGAGCTTGCCATCCGTCACGACCGCAGCGAGACCATCCGTGCTTCGGTCGGCGACGTGCAGGAAACCCTGCTGATCGCCGCCGGCCTGGTGGTCGCGGTGATCTTCCTGTTCTTGCGCAAGTTGTCGGCGACCATCATTCCTTCGGTCACATTGCCCATTGCGGTGATCGGCACGTTCGCCGGCATGTCGGTGGCGGGCTTCAGCCTGGACAATCTGTCGCTGATGGCGCTGACCTTGTCGGTCGGCTTTGTCGTGGATGACGCCATCGTCATGCTGGAAAACATCGTGCGTCATGTCGAGGAGGGCGAAAAGCCCCTTGCCGCGGCGATGAAAGGCTCGGCCGAAATCGGCTTCACCATTCTGTCCATGACTGTTTCGCTCATCGCGGTCTTCATCCCCCTGGTCTTCATGGGAGGCATTGTCGGCAGGTTGCTGCACGAATTCGCCGTCACCATGATGCTGGCGATCCTGGTTTCGGGCCTGGTTTCGGTAACGCTCACCCCGATGCTGTGCGCGCGCATTCTGAAAGACGAACGCCGCGAAAAGCATGGTTCATTCTATAACTGGAGCGAACGCAGTTTCGAGGCATTGCAGCGCGCCTATGACCGCAGTCTGCGCTGGAGCATGGCGCACAAGCGGATCATCCTGGCTCTTTTCGCGCTCAGCCTGGCCGCCAGCGTGATCCTGTTCGAGGTCATGCCGGAGGATTTTCTGCCGCCTGACGATATCGGCATGTTGAGCGTCAGCATTCAGGCGGCCAATGGCACCTCCTATGAGCGGATGGTTGATTACGGCATGAAGGTGGCGGACATCTGCAACGCCGATCCCAATGTCGCCGGCGCCATGCTGCGGGTCGGCTCGAACGGTGCTGGCGCCAATGGCGCCAACATCTCCATCATGCTCAAGCCGCTGTCGGAGCGCCCGCTTTCGGCCCAGGAGGTCGCCCGCGAGTTGCGCCACAAGGTGGCAAACATGACGGGAATCAATGTCTTCATTCAGAATCCGCCGGCCATCCGCATTGGCGGCCGTTCATCACGCTCTACCTATCAGTACACGCTGCAGGGGATGGACATCGGACTGCTGGCGCGTATTTCTGATCAGCTGACCCGCAGGCTCCAGGCCATGCGTGGCTTTGTCGGCGTCAACAGCGATTTTGATTCAACGACGCCGTCGGTGTCGGTGAAGATCGACCGCGACCGGGCCGCCAGCCTGGGCGTGACGCCGGCCCAGATCGAAACCGCCATGGGCTATGCCTTTGGCGGCGAGCAGGTGACCCTGATCTATGGCAGCACCAACCAGTATCAGGTCATTCTGGAGCTGGAGCCGCGCTATCAACGCGACACCGCGTCGCTCAAGACCCTCTATGTTACGGCGTCCAATGGTACGCTGGTGCCGCTCAGTGCGGTGACGACGATCACCCGAACCATGATTCCGCTCAGTGTGAACCACTCCGGCGGCGTGCCGGCGGTGACCATTTCCTTCGACCTCGCGGCCGGTTATTCGCTCAGCGATGCGGTAAGCGGCATCCAGCAGGCGAGTGCCGCCGTCCACATGCCGCCCACGGTAAAAGGCAGCTTCCAAGGGACCGCGGGCGCTTTCCAACAGTCCACCCAGAACATGAGCCTGTTGCTGCTCATGGCAACGATCGTGGTCTATATCATCCTGGGCATCCTGTATGAGAGCTTCATCCATCCCCTGACCATCCTGTCGGGTCTGCCCTCGGCGGCGGTGGGCGCGCTGTTGACGCTATGGACCGCCGGGCTGCCGATCACCCTTTACGCCTTCGTCGGGATGATCATGCTGATCGGCATCGTCAAGAAGAACGCGATCATGATGATCGACTTTGCGCTGGAGCGGCAGCGCGACGACCCGTTCGCCAATGCCGAACAGGCGATATTCGAGGCGGCGCTGATCCGCTTCCGTCCGATCATGATGACCACCATGGCCGCGATGATGGGTACCTTGCCCATCGCGTTCGGGTCTGGCATGGGCGCGGACTCCCGGCGCCCCCTGGGCATCTGTGTGGCGGGCGGCTTGCTTTTGTCGCAGTTGCTGACGCTCTACATCACGCCTGTGATCTATACCTATCTCGATCGGCTGGGACTCTACTTCCGGGGGACAAAAACGGTGGGCGGGGCTGGGCCAGTGCCGGCGGAATAGAGGCGTCTCTTGCTTTTGGCGACAACCGGTCTCTCCAAGCTGCGCAAACGACGGCGCGAGTTTTCGATTTGAAAACACCCAGTATCCGGACTGGGTGGCTGTGGACGCAGTCATAAGCTAACCGGTCTCGGGCAAAATGGCTCTCGAAGACCGGAAATAACAGGGAATTTCCGGAAATCGCCCCTCTAGACCTGGCCCGTTTGCTGACTACCCCTTCGTTTTCAAGATGTTAGCCTCTAACTTCGGTACCTTGAAAACAGGGAATTTCACATTGAACAACAGGGAATTTACATCACATAACAGGGAAATTTCCGTCAGTTCCGAGGAGGCTAAAGCTCTGCAGGCCAGGAAAATAGAGGAAACACGTATCCGCTTAGCTGCGTACGAAGGGACTGATGCGGCCAAAGCCGGTTTAGCTCGGATCGCCGGTAGTCCAGAAGCGATCCAAGCATTGGTCGATCTAAGCCTCACAGAGGCAGAGCTAACAAAGATTATAAAGTCGTTCGCGACCGCAACGAAGATCAAGGCGGAGTTCAGGCTTTTGCTGGCCCAAGAAACGGCTTTTCTCGAGCTAGCGGAAAGACTGAAGAGCGCAGTCACAAATTTGCGCGATTTCGTGAAGGAAATCTCGGATGCCCCTCCGGATGACATCCGTGCCACTTTAGTAGTGGGCGCTGCAGATAGAAGCTGGTTCTTGGGGGCCCTTTACGAAATTGGCGTTCTAATTGAGCAGCGCGAGCGTATAGCGCGCGAAACACTGCCACGCATCGGGGCAACCCGCAAAATGGCAGGGGAGACGGCAGAAGAGAATGCGGCGATTGGATGGGTTGCGGCCTCTATTCAGCGCGTCACTGGTCGCCCGTGGCTTAGGCAGTCTGGCATCCTAGCCGGGACGCTTTTGGGTATTGATGAAGTCAGTGAAGATCGGTTGAGGGGTACGCTGCGGAATTTCACGGACCGCGACTGGCGCCAGCCCTAATTTCTGAAAGCGAACCGAAGCGGCCCGTTCGAGGAGGAATTTTCTGCGCGAATGGGCCGTACTAAATAGGCACGCTGGAACTATCTTTTGCTCCGTCTTTTAGATGGAGTACGCGTGAAGTTGAGAAGCTCAGGTCGGCGCCATCCCCGAGGCGCTTCGGCGGATCGACCTTCTGCCATTGAATATCTCTCGATCTGCGCAATCTTTGCTGACCCCAAAAACCCTCGCTTGCACCCTCGCGAACAGGTCCGGGCCATTGCGCGCAGCATCAAGGCTTTTGGCTTTAACGCCCCAATCTTAGTTGACCACAAAAACCGTATCATTGCCGGGCATGGCCGACTGGAAGCGGCCAAGTTTCTCGACCTGGCTGAAGTACCGGTTATCCGCCTTGAGCACCTGAGCGAGGCGCAGGCCAAAGCTTACATGCTGGCGGACAATAAGCTCACCGACCGGTCGACCTGGAATGACGAGCAGCTGGCTGCGCGGCTGAAAGAACTCCAGGAGATCGCCCTAGACTTTGAAATAGAAGCCACGGGCTTCGAGCTGCCTGAGATCGATCTGCGCATCCAGTCTCTAGAACCTGAAGACGCAGCAGATACCGCCGATGAATTTACGGCGCATGAAGGCCCAGTTATCTCCCGCCTGGGGGATTTATGGCAGTTGGGCCCGCACCGCCTTTTATGCGGTAATGCGCTCAATCCGGCGTCCTACGCAGCTCTCCTGGGCACCGAAAAGGCCGGCTGCGTGTTCATGGACCCGCCATATAACGTCAAAATTTCCGGCCATGCGGTTGGCAAAGGGCGGACCAAGCACCGCGAGTTCGCCATGGCCGTCGGCGAGATGACGACCTCGGAGTTCAGCGGGTTCTTGGAAAACGTCCTTCAGGTGGTTCGTTCCAACTGCAATTCAGAGGCTGTGTGCTTCATGTGTATGGACTGGCGCCATACCGTGGAGGCTATGACCGCCATCGAAAGGGCCGGCTGCGAAACGATAAACCTTTGCGTCTGGGCCAAATCGAATGGAGGCATGGGCACGCTCTATCGCTCCGCCCATGAGCTGGTGTTCGTATTGCGGGGGCGCAGTGCCAAGCACCGCAATAATGTCCAGCTAGGCCGCTTTGGCAGAAACCGCACCAACGTCTGGTATTACCCAGGCATGAACAGCTTTGCCCGCAAGGGAACAGGAGCGAGCTTTAGACCTGCACCCGACGATCAAGCCGGTCGCCATGGTCGCCGATGCCCTCCTGACGTCAGCAAGCGTGGTGATGCCGTCCTCGATCCTTTTTGTGGCAGTGGGACCACGATTCTGGCAGCCGAACGGACCGGTAGGCGCGGATACGGGATTGAACTGGATCCGGGATACGTCGATGTGGCGATTTCGCGGTGGCAGAAGATGGTGGGCCAGCCTGCTGTCCATGCCAATGGCAAAACTTTTGGAGAGATTTACGCCGAGCGGGCTGCCGGTTTGGAAGACGCCATCGACCTCGCCAGCGGGGAGGCATAGGGCATGCCCGCCGTTCCAGTAAAAGGCCGCCGCGGTGAGGCTTCGAGCCGAACCCGGCGGTGCCGCAAATCCAAGCGGGTGGCGCCCGGCGCGCTAGCCATTATTGACCGGCTGCTCCTGATGCCTATCAGGGTCACCCACGACGGCGGACCGGCCAAGATACCCGCCATTGAGGCGATTATCCGCGAGCTCCTGAAGGAAGAGGCGGCAGGCAGCACTGGTGCGAGCCGAGTCCTCCGGAAATACAGGCGTTTGGTGCAGCGCGTCGACGAACAGCGTCCAACCGCAATCTTCGTCGAGAACGAATATTCGTAGTCCTTTGTGAACTTTAAGCCGGGGTCTAGCGATGGCTGACTACGAGACGGGGTACGGCAAGCCCCCAAAACACACTCGTTTTGCGCCTGGTAGATCGGGCAACCCAAGAGGAAGGCCTTCGCGCAGGCCCGACCCGATCGGCGAGGTGGTTCAGAACGTCATGGATGCACTGGTCAGATACCGGGAGAACGGCCGCACCAAGACCGGGTCCAGGACCGAGGTCAGGCTCAAGATGTTGCTGGAGAAGGCAATAAAAGGCGATGTCGGTGCTGCAGATACCCTCCTTGAGGAGCGTAAGCACGCCCTCAAACATGAAGGCTCCAGCGCCCTGCAGCTGATAGTGAGTGATTGGTTGCCGGACTTTGATGGCCAGACCGCCGAGCAGAAGACCGTGGGCGCGATGCCACCCGCGGCGCCTGCTTCAGGCCCACAAGGGCCTGGCCATGGACAAGCAGGTGATGCCGCTGATGGTCAACGACCTGAAGGCGAGGGCTTCTAGGTCTGTCCATGGGACTGCAGCGACCAAGCCAGAACCAGATAAGCATCTCGGTCGGACGGCTACATACCGGTCAGATAGCGGCCTATAGGGCGCTTAGGGGCCACCGCTTCATGGCTCTGCGGTGTGGGCGACGGTTTGGCAAGACCGAGCTGGCCAAGGCCTGGATCACCGAAGGTCTACTAAAGGGCGAAATCTGCGCCTGGTTCGCGCCCCAGCACATGCTGGCGGCGGAAGTTCATACAGAACTGTCCCGACATCTGGCTCCGCTCATAACGACAAATGGCAATGGCATCTTGCGCCTGGCCACCGAGGGACGGCTGGATTTCTGGTCCCTTGAAAACCCGGTGTCTGGCCGCGGCCGCTTCTACCAGCGGGTTGTGATCGATGAGGCGGCCTTCGGTAAGGACGAAACTGCAGGCGCTCCAGGCTCACTCATGGAGATCTGGGAGCGGGGTATTAAGCCGACCCTGTTCGACTATGGGGGAAAGGCTTTGGTCTGTTCTAACTCGGCCGGCAAGAACCCGGACAACTTCTTTTACCGGATATGCACCGAGCCCCAGTACGGCTTCCAAGAATATCACGCCACCACCTTTGACAATCCCCTCCTGCCCAAGCGCGAGGCCGGCGAAAGCGAGTCTGACTGGCGGCTGCGTCAGAATGAATTTCGGGAGGCCCTGAAGCGCGACAATGCCCCGCTAGTCTTTGCTCAGGAGCATATGGCGGAATTTGTGGACTGGTCGGGTACGGCCTTCTTCAACCGTGAAAAGCTTCTAGTCAACGGTGCGCCAGTTCCTTATCCGGCCCGCTGCGGCATGGTCTTTGCCGTCATAGACACGGCTTCAAAAACAGGCACCGATAACGACGCTACGGCAGTGACCTATTTTGCCTACGACAAGTATTCCCGTGTCGCACCTTTGCTGATCCTGGACTGGGAGGTTGTTCAGATAGAGGGCGCCATGCTGGAGACCTGGCTACCGGGCGTCTTCACTCGGCTAAAGGAATTGGCCCGGTCCTGCGGCGCGCGCGCCGGCTCTCAGGGCGCCTTTATAGAGGACAAGAACTCTGGAACGATCTTGCTCCAGCAGGCTCTGCGTCGCGGCTGGCGAGCACACCCCATTGAATCTAAACTCACGGCCATGGGCAAAGACGAGCGGGCGATTTCTGTGTCGGGCTATGTTCACCAGGGTAAAGTGAAATACACCGCCTATGCGTTTAACAAAGTGCTCACGTATAAGCAGCGATCCGCCAACCACTTAGTGGAACAGATCGAAAGCTTCCGGGTAGGCGACAAGAAAAGCGATCGTGAAGACGATGCCCTGGATACATTCTGTTATGGTATTGCTATCGCGTTGGGTAACGGCGATGGATTCTAATACCCATCAATCACTTTAGTCCCTTCAGTATCCAGGCACTACACCGTACTGGCCGATGCGGCTTACGAGGTCGGGGTACGTGTTCGATTCAAAGTTGTGGAAGTTCATCGGTTTGAAGGGTGGCCTGCGGCGGGGTATGATGCTGTCGGTGCCGGCGTGGTAATGGGCTTTCACATCGTCGCGGCTGAAAGCTGCGCCGCCCGGCACACGCATGAGCTGCTTTGGCGAAGAAGCTCATCACGATATTCCAAAGCATACCGTGCCTCCCCGAAATGGGTATCAAATCGCGCTGTGGCTATTTTCACAGCAACGCTGTGGTTGCTGCCCACAAAACAGAGTGATATTTTACATCACGTTAAACGAGCGAATCGTTTCGCCGCGAGGATTGGGCATCCTCAAACATATTCGCCTGCAGGCGGCATTCCGCGGGCGGATATGGCGGTTAGTGCACCGCGGTGCGCTGCTGGATGTTGCGTTTTAGCCAACATGCGCCCATGCCTGTAGAGGGGGCTGGATCAGGTTGGCGAGGCGCATTCGCGCGCTCGTTTGTCTTTCAATTCTAGAAGTTTTTGGCGCCGGTCATTCGCCGGTGCATGGCGCGATCATGTCTGCTTTCAGGCACGCAGTATTCGAATTGGTAGACCGCATAGCCGCCGCTTCCGGCGCATCTGAAGTGTGGAGCGCGTATTTGGAAGCCGCGCAGGGGTTCGGTCTTCGCCATGGATCTCTGGGTTTGATCACTTATGATGAGGGCGGAGCGGTTCATACCCTGACCAGCGTCATGCCAAAAGGCTGGCAAGAAGGCTATGATCGTAACGCGTTATCGGGCGGGGATCTTGTTGCAGCGCGTATTCGCGCAAGCACAAATTCCTTTGAATGGCGGTTATCCGACTGGGCACAGGACAAGATTTCCCCTCCCCAGCGCCGGTGGTGGGAGCATTGCCTGACCTTTGGTATCAATGGCGGTCTTTGTGTGCTGGACTTTCATCCCGGCAAGGAGATTGCGCTATCGCTGTTCGGCAAGGACGGCCACCTTGCCCCGCATGACCGGCTGGCGCTTTGTTTTGCCGGACATGAAGCGATACATCGTTTGCAGGATCTTACCGAAGGCAAACCGGTTGGCCCGGTTTGGCTTTCGCAGCGCGAGCGCCAATGCCTGGAATGGGCTGCCGCGGGAAAAACCGATTGGGAGATCGGTCAAATACTCTCCCTCAGTGAAAAAACAGTGAACGTCTATATCAATCGCGCCAAATGTAAGTTCAATGTAAAAACCCGCGCACAGGCGATACTTAAGGCATCAAAGGCCGGTTTGATTGCCGCCTGATACGTATTGTTACGGTCAGGCTTTCGCCTACATGCCATGGCGCATGGCTCCGCATAGCCTGAACATGTCGACTTTTCCGTCGAAAGTCCGTACGCGGCATATGCGGTCTTACTGTCTTTCCAGGAAGAGTCGTCGGATTTGTCCTGACGGTCCGGGAGGAACATGTGCGTACCGTGCTGCTTGCCAGTGCAAACCGGCATCGTACCGTGCTGCTTGCTTCCGGCGCGGTGCTGACGGCGCTGCTTGTTCTCATGACCTCGCCGCATGGAACCCGCGGACGGAATGGCCGCCAGGGCTCGATCTCATCTGCTTCAGAAAGCGCCGAAACAGCGCTGCCCGGTAACGTTACCAGGGGTGGGCGACCGGCGGCATTCGACCAGACATTGAAAGAAGGGGCTCGTCTCCGCGCCTCGCTTATTTCTCCAAATGAGTCCGCGTCTGCATCGGACGGAATCGCTGCCCATCTATCAGTGGGACAGCGCGCCTTCGCTATGCGGGTGACGGAGGACGATATTGTGGGCGGCTTCCTCCAAAGCGGGGACAGGGTCGATATTCTCGCAATCATTCCAGGTTCGGCCTTTCCGCAAAAGGATACGCTGAATGCGCCGGACAGGAGCAATGCGTTGCTCCTGTTGCAGGATATTCCCGTCCTGGCGGTTGGTGCGAATCTCGGCAACACCGGAACATCGCAAGCCGATGCTCATACGGTTTCGCTGTCGCTGACGCCTGACCAACTGGTGCGGCTGACGCTGGCCTTGCGGTTGGGCAAAGTGTCCTTGGCTATCCGGCGTCCTGGTGACGACGGTGTCAGCACCGTTGTTGGCGCCACGCTAAGTGACATTCTGCCCGCCCTTCGTCCTGTTGAACCTGCGCCTCAACCGCATCGTACGACGGGGACTTCGCCTGTGACGGGGCATCAGATTCCCTTTTATGCTGGTGCACATGCCGCCACGATGACGTTGGGAGGCAAACCGTGACCATCCCAGGATGTGCCGGCTTGGTCTTGACGACATTGCTGTCTGCGATAAGTCCGGTGGCTGCTGCCCCAGAATTATCGCGGGTGGAAATGGCGATCGATGCGTCAACGCCGCTCCTTCCGGCCGAAGCCGCCAACAATGCTCCGGCACCGTTGCCACCCACCGATACCGCCATCGAGCACGTCGCGCTGGGCGGCCAGAGTGTCATCACCACGGACGCGCCGGTCAGCCGCATCGCGCTTGGCGACCCCGCCCTTGTCGACGTCAAGCTCATGTCGGAAAAGCAGGTGCGGGTCGTCGGCCTGAAGACCGGCAAGACGGACTTGACCTTATGGAGCAAGGCCGATCCCGACGGCCGCGCCTATCACTTGGTGATCGGCCCCAATGTCGCGGCCCTGAAAGAGGAACTCGCGCGGATTCCGGCATTGCGGATGGTGACCGCCATCCCCGACCCGGCCGGCGTCACGCTTGCCGGTGAAACCCCAAGCCTGGACGCGCAGCAAAAGGCTGTATCTTTGGCCAAAAGCACGGGCGAACCGGTCAACAACCAGATCGGCGTCGCTGATCAGCGCATGGTGGCGGTGGAAGTACGGTTCGCGGCCGTTTCCACCAGCACCCTGAAGGCGCTGGGTCTCAATTTCCAAAAGTTGGGGAGCGGTTTCCAATTCGCATCCAGCGTTCCCAATTCCATCAGCAGTGTCCAGTTCGCGCAGCCCGGCGGCCTCAACATTACCAGCAGTTTGCCGCTCAGCCAGGCGTTCAATCTGCTGCTGGCCTCGCCCGGCAGCAACTTCATGAGCGCCATCAGCGCCCTGAACAGCGTCAACCTTGCTCAGATCCTCGCCGAGCCAACCCTGATGGTGCGCAGCGGCGAAGACGCGAATTTCCTGGCGGGCGGCGAAATCCCTATCCCGGTGCCCCAGGCCGGCGTCAACGCAGGCGGCATCACGATCCAGTACCGGAAATTCGGTGTCCAATTGCATGTGCATGCGACGGTGCTCAGCGGCGATCGCATTGTCATGAAGGTCAATCCGGAAGTAAGCGAACTGGACTATCAGAACGCCCTGACCCTGCAGGGCTTCAATATTCCGGCGATCACGGCGCGTTCCACCGATACGACGATAGAGCTTGGCGATGGCCAGAGCTTCGTTTTGGCTGGGCTGATGTACAGCACGTCTTCGAACATCGAGGAGAAGGTGCCCGGTATCGGAAGCCTGCCCATCATAGGCACCTTCTTCAAGCGTTCGCAGAACAGCGCCGAGCAGCAGGAGCTTGTGATCATCGCCACGCCCCACCTGGTGTCGCCGATGTCCCCGCCATCGGTGCCCAGGCTGCCGGGAGAGAATATCGCCTATTCGCCGTCACTGGGACAGACATTGCTGAACACCCGGCAGCTCGACGACTTCGCGATTCAATATGGATTGGCAAAACCATGACCGCCCGGCTGCTTCTTGTTTCCTCGGACGCGGTGCTGATGAATGCCGTCAAGGCGGCGTTGAACAGTGCGGCGAGTCTGCTGCGGATCGACAGGCTGGACGCTCAGGAAGCCCGGCTTCACAGCCAGTTCCAGCCCAATGCCGTCATCGTGGACAGCGACACCAGGAGCGGCGTTCACACGGCTTTCGAACGCATTGCCGAGGCCAGGCGCCGGTTTCCAGGCTTGCCGGTGATTGCCATGGGCAATGAAATGAGCGCCCAGCTGGTATTGGCCGCGCTTCGCGCTGGGGCGGCGGATTTCATCGATCGCGATGCCGGCGGCGAGCAGATGCGACAGGCGATCCAGGCATGTCTGAGCAGTCACGGTGCCCCGGCCGGCACCGGAAAATCGCGGATCGTCGGCATTATGAGCAGCATGCCTGGCGATCTGGATCAGGACTTCTGCCTGAACCTTGCGGCGCGCGCGGCAAGGCGCGCGCCGGGAGGCATGGTTCTTTATATCGACCTGTCCTTGCCCGCCACCCAGGCGGGCATCGCGCTCGATCTGGAGATGAAGTTCGGTGTTCTGGATGCGATCCGCGAGATAAACCGTCTCGACAAGGCGCTGCTGGGAAGCGCGGTCGCGCGCGATCCCCGCTGCGGGCTTTATGTCATGCCTCTGGCGCGGGATGGAAAATCCCAGAGCGCGTCTCTTGAAGCGGAGAGTTTTGGCGCGCTGCTCCAGATATTGCGCAATATTTTCGATGTCATCGTCATCGGGTATGGCCCGTTCTCGCGCCAGCGCCCCCTGCTGGAGATGGTGCCGGATGCGAAATTCCTGCTGTGCTGCAATCAACGTTTCTCCTCCATTCTCGCTGCACGGGAAATCCTGGGCTGGCTCGGCGAGATCAAGCTTCCGGTGAAGCCTGACCTGGTAATTCATGAGGTGGCCCCCGGTCTGGTTCCCACCCCCGCCGATATATGCAGGGCGTTGAATATCCTTCACAGCGTCAATGTTGGTGGCGGCTGGGACGAATTGGTCCGCCATTTCAACAGCGGCGCGCCGCCGGCGCTGCAGGAGACATCGCGCTATTGCCGCGCGCTGGACGCATGCCTCGAAGTGACAGGCTTTCCCGTGCAAGGCCAACCCGGCTTGCGACGCAATCTCCGCAACTGGCTGGGCCTGCGGCTGGAAGCGAGGCCGGCATGACCGCCATCGCCCCTTATGCCCTCAAGCCGGCCGGTGACCCATCCACTGCTTCTGATTCCTATCAGTGGATCAAATTCCGGACCTTCGACCTGGTGCTGCAGCACCTCGAACGTCAGGGGTTGGACGGCGATACCATTCCCACCGCCACGTTGCAGGACCAGATCGCTGGCGTGATATCGGTGGTTGCGCTTGACAATGGGACAGCGCTGAATCAGCGCGAACGTGCTGTTCTTATCGACGAGATCGTGAACGAGATCCGCGGGTTCGGGCCATTGCAGCCCTTGCTGATGGATCCGGATATCGATGACATCGTGGTCAATGGACCCCAGTCCGTCTACATCGAGCGCTTGGGCAATCTGGAACTGGTGCCGGCGCGGTTTCGCGATGCCGCCCACCTGATGAACATCATCCAGCGGATCGTCAGCCCCATCGGACGCCGGGTCGACGAATCCACGCCTTATGTCGATGGCCGCCTGCCAGATGGCTCCCGCGTCAATGTCATCATCCCGCCGGTCGCGTTGGAAGGGCCGATCCTTTCCATCCGCAAGTTCAAATCCATACCGCTATCGGGCGACGATCTTGTGCGCAACGGCTCGCTGACCGAAGAAATGCTGGCCTATCTTTCCGCCGCCATTTCCGGAAAGAAGAACATGTTGGTCTGTGGTGGCACCGGTACCGGCAAGACCACGCTGCTCAACGTATTGAGCTCCTATATCGGGTCCAAGGAACGCATCGTTACCATCGAAGACGCGGCCGAGCTCCGGTTGCAGAGCGTGCATGTGGTCCGGCTGGAGACGCGGCCGGCGTCTCCCAACGGCGCCAACGAAGTCTCGGCCCGCGATCTGATGCGCAATGCCCTGCGCATGCGTCCCGATCGCATCATCCTGGGCGAGGTGCGCTCCAGCGAAGCGATAGAAATGCTGCAAGCCATGGGCACCGGCCATGACGGCTCCATGGCCACGATCCACGCGAATGCGCCTCGCGATGCACTGGAGCGATTGGAGATGCTGGTAGGGTTGCATGGGTTCTCCACCGACCTGAACGCGGTGCGCCGCTTCATCGCCAGCGCCGTGGATATTGTGGTGCACGTGGCGCGTCGCCCCGACGCTAGTCGCGCCGTCGCCGCGATCTGCGAAGTCACGGGGCTTGAAAGCGGCGTCTATGTGCTCAGGGATATCTTCCGGACCGTGGGCGAGGTGACGCGACGGAAGGGCGTGTCATGATCCATATTCTGTCTGAGCTGTCTCTAGCGGGCTTTGTCGTTGCGACAGCTGTCATGCTCATACTGGACCGCGGGCAGGCGAGGCATCTGGCCCGGCTTGACGCGTTACTGTCTCCAGGAGCCCCCGGCGCGGACGCGGCGCCGCCGAAGCAATCGCCGGTGCGTCTGGAAAAGCTTCTTCCTCGCATGTTTGTTCGCAATCTATCCCAGCTCGGCTTTGCGATCAGCCCCCGCGACACGGTGGCGGGGTTTGCCGCATTGGTCCTGTTCTGCCTGGTTGTTGGCGCGATGGCTGGTCCAGCGGCGGCGGCGGGCATCGTCGCGGCGGCCGTTCTTCTGACATTCGCCACGGTGAATATCCTGGCGGGCCGCCGCGTGACGAAATTTTCCGGCCAGCTGCCGGGCTTTCTCGATCGACTGCGTCAGATGCTTGTGGTCGGGAGCAACCTGCCCACCGCATTCGCGCGCGCGGTGCAGGGCTCGCATGTCACCACGGTCGAATTTCTGGGGCCGGCGGTCCGGCGCGTGCACAACGGCGCGGGCTTCAGTGACAGCGTCCGGCAATGTGCCGATGATATCGGCCTCCACGAGCTGCAGCTGTTTGCCGCGACCGTCACCGCCAATGCCCGGTTTGGCGGTTCATTAAGCCAGGCCCTGGCCAACCTTGTGCTCTATCTGCGCAGGCGTGCGGCCATCGAACGGGAATTGCGCGCCAGCACTGCGCAGATCCGCGCCAGCGCCTGGGTTCTGGCGCTGCTGCCCCTGGTGGTTGCCCTGGTGATCATGGTGCAGAACCGCGATTATGCCGCCTGGTTCTTCACCCATTCGGCCGGCAAGAAGCTGCTTCTCTACTGCCTGGTTTCCCAGGTGATTGGCGCGGTTCTCATGCGCCTGGTGGTGCGGACGAGGTTTTGATCATGACCCACGACCTCGCCATCGATTTTCTGCTGTGCGCGGCCGTCAGCCTGGTCTTTGCTCTGGGCCTGGAATGGCGCCAGAAAGAGGCGGCCCTGCAACGCCTGCAGATCGCACTCGGTACGGGCCAGTCCACGCCGGCCCGCGAAAAGCTCGCCGCGGGTCTGGATTGGCTGGGAACCAGGCTTTCGCCTGGCTCTGACCGCGCCATACCGACTTTCCTGACGCGCGCGGGCTATCACCAGCGCGCGGCCGTCGCGATTTTCGTTCTCCTGCGCCTTGCATGCATGGTGGCGGTCTTCGGTATCGTCCTGGCGCGCCAGAACAATCCGGGCGATCCCGTTGCGATTGTCACGGCGCTCTTCATGGCATTCCTGTGCAGCCGCATCATGGTCATTCTGCTGAAGGCCCGGGGCGAGGCCAGGCAATGGGATATCCGGCGCGAGCTTCCACCCGTCATCGACATATTGCTGATGGTGCTGAACAGTGGCGCCAGTATCGACCAATGCCTGCGCTATGTGGCCGGCATTCTGGGAGATACGGCGCCGATCGTCGGCCCGGTCCTGCGGCGCTGTGTTGCCGATGTGGACAATGGTGTGCCGTACGACATCGCCTTCGAGCGGCTGGGACAACGGCTGGGCATTGAGGAGGGGCATGATCTGGCGGCGCTGTTCAAGCAGGCACTGCTCCAGGGCGGCGAAATTGTGGGCTCGCTGGACCGCTTTGGAGCGGAACTGGCTGAGAAACGCGTCAGCGCGGCGCGCGAACAGATCGGTCGCAAGGCGATCCAGCTCACCATTGTTATGCTGCTGTTCTTCATGCCGGTGCTGTTGATCATCCTGGCGGGCCCGGCCGTCTCGAACATTTTCGAGACACTGGACACGGTGAAACACAACGTCCACATGAAAGGCATTCATCCATGAAGCCCGCCGCGAATATTCTTGTCCTGACCGTGGCCGGCATCCTTGGCGGTTGCGCCGCTGCCGGGCCGCAAATGCGCGCCGCGCCGCCGCCGATGCCGGCTCTTCCCGCCAGCGCCTCCGCCCACGAGACGCTGGCGCCACAGAACGAGAGCTCTCTTTATCTGAACCTGATTGACGGTCTGATCGCGCAGCAACGTTATGGCGCGGCGCTGGCCTTTCTGGACGATTATGCCCTGAAGCAAAGCGATCCGGGGCCGCGCTATTGGATGCTGCGCGGGGATGCGCTGCTGGGATCGGGGCGCGGCGAGGAAGCGGGACCAGTCTATGCGAAGCTGGAAGCGACACCGCTGGCGGCGGAAGGCTGGAACGGCCGGGGCCGGGTCGCCGCTTCCTTGCGGCAATGGAAAGAAGCGGAAATTCTTTTCGCAAAGGCCGTTCAGATCCGCCCGACCAATCCGCAATTTCTGAACAATCTCGCTTTCGCCAAAATCCATTTGCGGCAAGGCGCGGAAGCGGCTTTCGACCTGCGGCAGGCCCATGAACTCGACCCCAATTCGGTTCTGATCCGCAACAATTTCATCGTCGCGCTCAACCTGGCGGGCGACCCCGCCAGCGCGGAGCGCGTCCTGGGCGAGATCAAAAACGCGGACGAACGCGAGAGGGTGCGTGATTTCGCAAAAAAGACTGTCGCCAGGGACGGAATCCCGGAAGGAGAGAAATCATGAACGGTACTTGTCCATGGCTTTGGATGTGTATTGCCTTGCTGCTGGTCCTGCCGGCGCGCGCGCAGGAGGTGGCGACGCCTGAGCCGCAAGCCTATCGAGCCGTTATGGCGGCGCAGTATGCCGCTCGCCAGCAGCCGATCCCGGCGCGGCCCGAGGAGGCCCAGAAGATCTACGACGACTATCTGCGGTCCATTGGCCGTCCGATCAAGGAACGGCCGGAAGAGCCCCAGGAGAACATGACCACGCCTTCGCACTAGAACCGGTCTGGCGCGAATTTCGGCCTTTTAACCGGAGTTGGAGAAAGAAATGTTCATTGATAAATGCAAACGCTTCCTGAAGGACCAAAGCGGCCTTTCCGCCGTGGAATACGGCCTTCTCGCTGCCGGCATCGCCATCGGTCTGTATAGCGTTATTCATGGCATCGGCACGGACCTGCAAACCATCTACACCGATGTCGGGACAGAGCTGACCAGCGCCACGCCGTAACGGGCCAGGACATGCCGGGAACGAACCATCAAGGGCTTGCTTGGGCCTGCGGAGGACACCGCTTGAACGGGTTGCCGCGCGATGAACGCGGCACCGTGGCGATCGAATTCGCTTTTGTCCTGGTGGTGTTTCTGTCCATCCTGTTCGGTATCGTCGCCTTTGGCTTCCAATTCGCGGCCAGGGTCGCGCTGTCCTATGCTGTCGCCGAAGGCGGGCGCGCGGCGGAAGTCGGTTTGTCGTCCGCGGAACGCGTGAGCCTTGCCAACAGCGCTGTCTCGAATGTTCTGACCAGTTTTTCGCCCCTGCTCGATCCCAGCAAGGCGATCATTTCCGTTTCCTCCGAGGGCAACACCAGCAACGGCGAAGCCATTCTGGTATCCATCAGCTATAGCGACAGCCGGTTCAACGTGTTTCCGTTCTTGCCCAGCCTGAACCAGGTGTCCGCTGTGCAGACCACCTTTTTTGTCGCCGATCCATCGGGCTGAAACATGGGCACGCGAACCGGGGTTCCAGACGTGACAGGCGAGGGCGACACGCCGTGGCGCAGCCTTGGCACCGATGTGAGCTGGGAAGCAGGTGAAGGCGGCGTCATTCGCTGCCGCGCGGTTTTCAACCGCCGCACCGACATTTTTGAAGCCGTTGAAGGCCTGAATTTGCGTGACATCCGCTGCGACGGCCGGACGGAAAGCGTGCTTGACCTTTTGCGAGATGGCTGCCTGATCCGCAATGCCGGCGTGCGGCTGCCGCGGCATTTCGGTCCCGACCGTTTGTATATGACCGGTCGCCGCCTGCCGGGCGGCAATACGATAGGCATTTTCTATGCGGTCGAGCAACGCTTGGATGAAAGCATACGTGGTCAAGTAAGCCTTTTAACTCAAATTTCGCAGGCGCGCAGCCGGGAGGAATGCTACCGGCGGGAAGCCGAGGTGATGTTGCAGGGGCTGCGTCTGCTGCTGGGCGAGAATACGACGGCGGAAAAGCTGGAAGCGCTTGGTCAATTGCTGGCGGGCGCGATCAAAAGCATCGCCAATATTGTCTTGCGCATCGGCCGCGATGGCGTGCCGCGCGCCTTGGGCGGAGCCGAGCTTGCGCCCTTCGGACGCTCCGCGGTCATGGCGCTGTGGATGGAACGGAATTCGGCTGTCTGCGTGCATGGCGAAAATAGCCCCCATGCCAGGGGCCTGCATATGTTGCTGGATGTCCCTGCTGGCGACGTCGCCCTGATATCGTTGCCCATTGCCTCCGAAAGCATTCTTCTGATTTGCGGCGCCGGACGTGCCGGGGCCTTTGCGCCTGAGGATGTGGGCTTTGCCAGCCGGTTCGCGCTTATTCTGCGACAGGCGGCCGCGCTGAAAGAAGAGCAGGACAAGCTTGTCCAGTCAGCGAAGCTGTCTGTTCTCGGTCAGATGTCGGCCAGTCTGGCGCATGAACTGCGTCAGCCGCTGAACACCATCAGCATGGCGGCCCAGAATCTGGAGCTGATGGCGGAAGCCAATGGCGTTCCGCGGGATGTTCTCAAAACCAAGGTCGCGCGCATTCTTGGGCAGGTCGACCGTGCCAGTCAGATCATCGATCGCGTGCGCCGCTTTTCGCGCAAGGGAAACGATGCCTTCGCGCCGGCCGACCTGGTGGCGTTGGCGCAGGGTGTCCGTGTCCTTACCGAACATCTGCTGCAGGCAAGCGGGGTGCGGCTGGACGTCCAGATCGCGGAAGGCCTGCTGGTTTGTTGCGACGCCGTCCAGATCGAGCAGGTTCTCGCCAATCTCGTTCGCAATGCCGTGGATGCGTTGACCGGGGTTGGCAGCGCTGGCGTCACCGAAAATGGCGCCGTATGGGTCCGGGGCTGGAAGTCGGCGCATGGCGTCGTTCTGCGGGTCGAAGACAATGGCCCAGGTTTCCCCGCCCACGTGCTGGACCGCCCGGTGGAAGCCTTCTTCACCACCAAGGATGCCGACAGCGGCACGGGGCTGGGCCTTTCCATCTGTCACACCATTGCCCGCGAACATGCCGGCAAGCTGGTATTCGGCAATCATGCCGGTGGCGCCTATGTCGAGCTTCATCTGCCGGAGCGTGCATGATGGATATGATGTCTACCAGGAATATTCTGGCCGGCAGCCGCATTCTGCTGCTGGATGACGAAAGCGGGCTGCGGGAAGAGCTTTGCCAGTTTCTGACGGCCAGTGGCCTTGAAGTCGATGCGGCCGCCGATGTTCCGCAAGCGCGAGCACTTCTGCATGAACATGACTTCGACCTGGTGCTGATGGACCTGTGGCTGAAGCAGGAAACCGGTTTCGACTTTCTGCGCGATGTGCGCATGCATTCCGGCATTCCCTGTCTGGTGATGACCGCACAGGACAATGTCGCTCAAAAGGCATTCGGCGTCACCGCCACCGCCAATGACTATATTCTTAAGCCCATCAATCCCAGGGAATTGCTGGCCCGGCTGGCGGCATTGCGCCGTAGAGACGCCCGGCTCCGGCCGCGGGGTCGCTCCGGCTTTCTGCAAAATCAGTCTGGGGCGATTTCACTGATCGCCGCGCTTTCGATCGCGATGCTGGTCGCGATCGCGGCTGTCGTCATCGATGCGGGATCGCTTTATTATGCGCGCCGTAACCTGCAGGCCACCAGCGACGCCGCCGCCCTGGCCGCGGTGCAGAATCCGGCACAGGCCTCGGCCATTGCTGCTTCGGTTTTCAACAACAATGGCTATTCCAATCCCAGCCTGGTGGTGACGACGGGCACCTACACGGCAAATGAAGCTCAGACCGTGCAAAGCCGTTTCACGGCATCCGCGAGCGGGGTGAATGCGGTGCGGGTACAGGCAACATGGCAGCAGCCGACCTATTTTTCGACCTTCTTCGGATTGGGCCGGGATATGACCTTGGTCACCCAGTCCATAGCCGCGCGCGTTCCAACCGCATCTTTCGGGGTGGGGACGGCTGTTGCCCGCCTGAATAATGGCCTGCTCAACAGTATGCTGGGGCAATTATGGGGTTCGACGGTGTCGCTGTCGCTGATCGACTATCAGGCGCTGGCGACCACCAATATACAGGCCTTGCCGTTCCTGAACCAGCTCGCCAGCGACATCAATGTCAGCGGCAGTTATCAGCAGCTGGCCAGTTCATCGGTGACCGTTGGCCAGTTGATCAACGCCATGCTCCAGACAGTGAACAGTTCGGGTGAAGGCAATGTCACTGGCGCCGCGCTGGCATTGCAGAGCTTGGAACTGCAACTCGCCGCCGCCACGCCAATTACCCTGTCCAGCCTGATCGACATCACACCCCTGAACGGGCGCACCATCGGTGACGTGGTTCCCGCCACCGATCCCAGCCTGCAGCTGAATCTCATGAGCCTTATTTCGGCCAGCGCCCGCACGGTCGCGGCCGGCCGGCTCGTCAATATTGGAACGGCCTTGACTGTCCCCGTCACCAATTCGGCGATTTCGACACGGCTGGCGATCGGGAACCAGATGGTTCAGGTATCCATGGCCTCACCCGGTTCAAGCATCGGCACGGCGCAGATCCGTCTGGCGCTGAACGCCACAGTCACGAGCGTCAATCTTGGTGTGGCCACAGTCGCCGTACAAGTGCCGATCTTTATGCAAGCCGCGTCAGGTCAGGCCACGCTTCTCAGCATGCCGTGCACCATTGCTGGCGATCGGGCCCAGATATCGGCATCTTCCGGCCTGACCACGCTGCGATTCGGTATGGTCAGCGATGCGGCGCTCCAGAATTTTTCGTCGCCGGTAACACCAGTTGCGGTACCGGCTGTGAATGTCACCTTGCTTGGCATTCCGGTTCAGATCAATATTTCCGGTGGCGTCAGCGTCGCGTCTTCCGGTCCCACGACATTGGACTTCACCCAGGCCGATATAGACACCGGAACCGTGAAATCGGTCCCTTCTGGCAGCGCTACGCCATTCTCTCTGTTGAGTACCAGTTTCACCCTGACGCCCAATGTCGGCAACATACCGTTGATCAATGGACTGCTTAGCAGTCTGCTTTCGGCGCTCAATCCGTTGATCGCCAGTCTGATCGCGCCGCTGGATGCGCCCGTTGACGAGACGCTGGCTACCTTCGGCCTGGCGCTGGGCGTTACCGATGTTCGCGTTTTCGATGTCAGTTGCCGTGCTCCAACCCTGGTAGGATGACCATGAACAATCTCGCTTTTGACCACGACCGTTCCCAGAAGCCGCAGATACTGATCTGCGACGATGACCTTGAATATTCGCATGAGCTCGTTGAGGCGCTAGCGGCCCGGGGGCTTGCCGCCACCAATCTTCTGACTATCACACATGCCAGAGCATCGCTTCTGGGCCCCAGCATTCTGCTGCTGGATCTTTGCATGCCGGAGCGTAGCGCAATCGACATCGCCAAGATCTTGGGTGAACACCCCAGAAAGAATTATTTCAAGGTTGTGCTCATCACGGGCTGCTCGCAACCGATTATCGATTCCGTTTCGCGACAGTTCGAGACACGGGGGATTCACCTGCTTGGCTCATTTCAGAAACCGGTGGATGTAAAAAGTCTGTGCGCGCTACTCAAATTGGCCATGGAATAAGGGACCAGAAACAACACACGGAAGAGGCGTTTTTCGCAGCTTTCGGAAATGAAGTTGTGGACCAACTGGCGAAATCTAACATAATCATGACAAACGCAGCTCCGAACAGTGGGCTCCGGCACTACCATTTTCTTGTGTCGGCTATCCGACAGAACGCAGGCTAAGCAATATCCGAGCGGGAACTCGCATTTCAAATGTACGTTTCAGTTCGGAAAGGTTGCTCGATTCATGTCCGGATACTTATCCGCAACGGTACTTGTCGTCGAAGACGAAGCACTGGTGCGCATGTTAATAGTCGATGAGCTACAGCGTGCTGGCCTTACAGTGTTGGAAGCCGAAAATGGCACCCGTGGTCTTGAGCAGGCGCTGAACGCGCCGGCAATCGATCTTGTGCTGACCGACGTAAAGATGCCCGGCCCAATGGATGGCTTGGCGCTCGCGCGGGAAATCCGAAGTACCATGCCGCGAGTTAAGATCATCGTCATGTCGGGGCAAACCGGAAATTGGGAAGCCAATGCGGTTGCAGACGCGTTTGTCTCCAAACCATTCGAATGTTCAGAACTCGTATCGGTTGTCAAAAGGCTGCTCCGCGAGTGCCCCCAGAGCTGCGCCACAGCCACGGTTTCCCCGGTGTCGCTTGGTAGGTGATTCAGGAAGGCATGAATTGAAGTGTCGCGGTCACGCCGCGTTCGGATGACTCCACTTCCACGGTGCCATGAAGGCCGGCGGCCATTGCCCGGATCACCTTTTGACCCAACCCCGTTGTGCCCTTTAGGTCTTGAGATGACGCGCCTCGCCCATCGTCTTGTACCTCCAGCCGAATCTGGCCGTCCGCTGCCTTATCAATCCGGACACGCACTTCGCCTTTTTCGTCATTGGGATAAGCATATTTGAGGGCGTTGGTGACAAGCTCCACCACGATCACGCCCAGTGACACTGCGATGTCGGTTCTCACCATAATCGCTGCGGAAGGCATCTGAGATTTTAAATGAATTTTTGTTGAGTCCCAGCTCGCGCGCAGTTCTTCCAGGAGACTATTGACGTATTCGCAAATTTCGACACTTTCGACTTGCTCGGACGTATAGAGTCGCCGATGCACTTGACCGATGGCCCTGATCCGCTGTTGGGTGTCCCGCAAGACCGCTTTAGCGATGGGACTGTCCGTTGCGTTCGCTTGCATCTGCACGAGAGAGGACACCAGTTGCAAACTGTTGGCGACCCGGTGATTTACCTCCCGAAGCAGAATCGCCTGCCGCTCAACCATCGCTTGCAATTGGGCATTGGTTTTTCTGGTTTCTTCTTCCGCTTCAGCCTTACGTGCTTTGAGACGAATATTTTCCAAGCTCTGCAAGACAGAGCTTTCAAGGAGCGTAAGAAACTCTCCGTCTCCAGTCTTGGCAAGATAATCGGCTGCTCCCGCCTTCAGGGCAGACACGGCAACCTGGGACTCTCCAGAACCCGTGACAAACACAACCGGAATATCGGGCGTCGTAGCACGAAGCTGAATCAGCACGTCCAGACCGTTCTGACCAGGCATATGATGGTCAAGCACAATGATGTCAAACGAGTCGCTGGCGGCCTTTTGCAGCCCTTCCAGCCCGTTATAGGCTGCAAACACTTGAGCGCCCCGGCGCTCTAGCGTGCGGGTAACGAGGCGCACCAATCCCTCGTCATCGTCAATATATAAAATACGCGCGCCTTGCATTACTTCGGTTTGCCTTCAATCTCGGGCACCTGAATTACGGAGAGAAACAGACCGAGTTGCTGGATAGCATGCGCGAAGGAATCATATTCCACCGGTTTTGTGATGTAGACATTGCACCCCAGGTCGTAACATCGCTGGATTTCATTTTTGTCGTCCGTGGTGGTTAATACAACGATCGGCGTGCGACGGTGTGTATCGTCATTCTTTAATCGCTTGAGGATATCGGTGCCGCTCATGTCGGGAAGGTTCAGGTCCAACAGGACAAGGCATGGCCCTTTCAAAACATCAGCGTCAGCGCCTTTCCCATAGAGAAAATCAAGCGCTGATCTCCCGTTGGTGAAGTGCCGAATGGTGTTGTTGATGCCCGCGCGTCTGATATTCCTTTCAATAAGGCGGGCATGGCCTTCGTCATCTTCCACCATCACGATGGTTACCGGCAGCTGACTGTCCATTTTATTTCCTTCTTATCTTCCTTCGTCTCTTGGCGTGATCGGTGGTAGCGAAATTCTGAACGTCGTGCCTTCGCCTAAGGTCGATCGACAGGTAATCATGCCGCCGGCGCGGTGCAGCATAGCGCGCACATGGGCAAGCCCTATACCTTCGCCTGGCTGGTCCAGGCTTCCTGCCCGCCGGAAAAGATCGAAAATGCGTTCCAAATCGTCCGAGGCAACGCCCCTCCCGTTGTCCTCAATTTCATATATGACGCGGCCCAGTTCCTTTAATCCTCTGATCTCTATGCGGCCAGGCCGGTCGGGGCTTAAGAATTTCAACGCATTGTCCACCAGGTTGCCGAACACCTGCTCGATTAAAAGTCGATCGCTCGTGATATTCGGAAGAGGCGATCGGATAACAATTTCCGCACCGCTTTCCTGAAGCCGATATTGAACGCTGTCAGCGATGCCGCAAAGAATGGCTTCGATATTGAGCGGCTCCGGTGTCAGAACACGCTTGCCCTGGCGCGAGAAGTGCAAGATGGCGTTTATCAGCCGATCCATCTTTTGGGTTGAGCTACGGATGAAACCAATGGATTCAGGCAGGTCTGCTTTGATGGTGCTTTGAAGACGCTGAGAAACCCCCGCCGCTGGATCTCTTTCGAGTTGCACCAGTTCTTCCTCGATTATGGCCAATCCGGTTGATAGTTCGGTCGTGAACCCCATGATATTCACAAGCGGAGAGCGTAGGTCGTGCGATACAACGTATGCAAACTGCTGAATTTCGTCGTTTGCTCGCCGCAGATCGCCTGTACGCGCGCTCACCACATCTTCAAGGCCTTCGTTTAACTGCCGCAGCTCGTTACGGGACGCAGAAAGATCAAGCGTGTACCGGCGGATAATGAAATAGCCCGCAATGCAGAGCGCGATGAGCGCGGCAACCGATACCAGAACGGCGAAATTCAACCGCTGGCCGGTTGTATACTGGTCGTTTTCGCGCTGTCTTAGGAGATTGCTCTCCTCGTTGAGCATCGCATCGGTTATAGAGTGGATTTCCGACAAGTACGTCAGACTATTCTGCCGCGCACGAATGACATCGGCAGTTTGTTCGCGATCGATTGCTGCAATCGACGACGACAGTTCCCTCTGAAGCCGAGAGGTGTAGGCGCGCAACAATGCAATTCGCCTTTGCTGCCGGGGGTTGTCGCTGGTCAAGAATCGCAATCGATCCAGGACTGACGCCTGTGCGGAAGCCGACCGTTGGAATTGATCGCGAATCGCCGCTGTCCGCAATTGCAAGAAGGCGAACGCTGACGTTTCGGCTTCTTCTGTTGCGGCCCGAAAGGCAAAGGTTTCGCTTTGCACTTGATAGGTATGTCTGACCCAGCCGCCATAATCCCTGTATTGATTGCTTATCCAGACCGACAGCCCGGCGACGGTGATGAGAACGATGAGACTAAGTGCAGCCGCGCCCAACATGAGGCGACCGGAATTTTGTTCGGTAACTATCATGCGATGTTCGGGAAGAGATGCTCGCGCAAAGTCATTGGAATGATTGGGACCAAAGGCTTTTCCGAAGTTCCTGGTGGCGCCGTCCGAACGCGGAAGGGTATCGAGTACGCTGCCAGACATTTGGGCATATCCAAGGTAACCGAAGGGGCCCCCCCCGCTGTCGGCAACAAAAAAATCGGTGCTTCCATAGCACGGGTCCTAGCCCGGTTGTGTCGCTAAGCCGACAAATCCTGGTTAGCGATGCAAAGCGGCAGGTATAGGAAAACCGAGGTGCCTTGCCCAGGAGTGCTTTCGATCACGGCGTGCCCGCCCGATTGGCGTACAAATCCGAACACTTGCGACAGGCCTAGGCCCGTGCCTTGGCCCATTTCCTTGGTGGTGAAGAACGGCTCGAAGGCTCGGGCTGCCGTCTCCTTTGACATACCAATACCGTCGTCCGAAACGCAGATCTCAGCATAACCACCAGTTGGGAGCGGAAGGTGGCGCCCGTCATTGTGGATAGCCTTAGTCTTGAAATCGAGCTGGCCGCCCCGGGGCATAGCGTCCTTTGCATTTAAGGCCAGATTTAAGACCGTCGATTCAAATTCCGCCAAATCTGCCTTCACGATTAATTGGCGGTCGCACAGTTTGCTTGTGAGCTTGACATTCTCGCCGACGATAGACTTCAGCGTTAATGTCATCTTTGAGAGAATTTCATTGATCTCGATATTGTGATCCGCGAGTGGTTTTGGTCGCGCAAAATCAAGCAATTGACGCGTCAACACAGCCGCCCGCTGCGCACCCTCTCGCCCATGCAGTATCGCATTACGCAGGCGAGGGGTGACATCGAGGGCTGCGGACTCCTGCTCGATAACGCCAAGATTTCCCAAAATAATCATCAGCAAGTTATTGAAATCATGGGACAATCCGGCAGTCAATCGACCAATCGCTTCCATTTTCTGAGCATGGCGAAGTCGCTCTTCGGCCAGCTTTCGCTGCGAGATATCACGGACATTTACAAGCAGTGCCGGGTGCCGCTTCCACATTGTCTCGATCGCACATAGCTCGGCTTCTATCTGTGACGTCCCGGGCCGCGAAATGGAAATTTCAGTCGCTTCGCCGGCAATCAGCGGGATGCCCAGGGGCATTCCAACCAAATCATTGGCCGACCGGCCAAAAAGATGCTCCGCCGCGGGATTTGCGAATTGAACCATCCCTGCTTCATCCAAAACAAGGATGCCGTCGCCATTGCGCTCGACCAGAAAGCGGAAATCGGCCGGCTTCAGCGCATCAAAAGCCTTATCTTTCGCAGGATGCGTCATGTCCTAAACGATTTCGCGAATTCTAAGACCCGACGTCTTCGGAAGAAGATGCGCTTCTAAAAACGTCGGGGGCATCACTAAACGCGGCGCCGAGATGCATGCCTTTGTCATCGATTTCAAATTTGCGGATATCTTTGGAATGTGCGCTGCCTCGCATCTTGAGCACCATGAGCCCGCGAAGCATTGCCTGCCGTTCCTGAATGTACCGGAGTAGAATAATGGAGTCCGTCAAAGTGGAAATATGCTGCTCGCTGGCGCTTGCCCCTCCCACAAGGGATTTGCTGGTCGCCGTACACAGACCAGCGATTTCGCGCTTTTTGATAAAGGAGGTTAGGCTAATAAGAAATTCCCGAAATCCGATCTCCGGCGCAATCCGCTCCAGCGCCGAGATGCTATCAATGGCAATGCGATTGGGCTTGAACTCATCGACAAGGCCCTGAATGGTCAAGAGGTGGTCCGGCAGGCTTTGCGCTTCAGGGTAGAGACATACAACCTTGAGCTTGCCATCCTCTTCCATCTTCTCAAAATCAACATCCCAACCGCGGGCGTTACGAAACAACTGGCCGCGGCTCTCCTCATATCCAACCAACAGGGCTCGCTCTCCTGCTGCAACACCGCCGGCCAGATAATTCGTGACTAGAAGTGTCTTGCCGGTCCCCGTGGCGCCACTGACGAGCGTGACGCTGTCACGGAAGAACCCTCCACCACACATGGCATCTATTTCGAGATTCCCGCTGGTTACGCGCGTTGTGCTGGACTGCTGTTCCAACCGTAACGAAGAGAGGGGAATGGCAACAATTCCTTGTCCGGTCAACAGGGTAAAGGGTGCTTCTCCCTCGGCGTGGTGACTGCCGCGCATCTTCAAGACTTCAATGGTGCGGCGCCTTTTCTCGTTCTGCAGGACGTTGCGCAGAATGACCACATTGTCAGCAACGAACTCCTCCAACCGGTGCCGGGTTATCTCTCCATATTCAGCGTTCCGCTCCGCTGTCATGAGCACGGTAAGGCCAGCTTCCTTAAGCCCCAGGCAAATCCGAAAAAGCTCCCGTCGCAGGAGCGCGGGATCGGCGACAAAATGGTCAAACATCTGCGCCAACGAATCCAACACCACGCGCTTAGCATCGATTTCTTTCGCCACGTGCAAGATCCGCGAAAGTAGTCCATTGAGATCGAACTCCCCGATAACGACCTGTTCGTCTTCTCGCGGGCTCGCATCAACAAATGACAGTTTTTTGCTCTTCTGCCAGGTACGCAAATCCCAGCCGAAGCTATGCATGTTGTTAATAATATCTTTCGGCGGCTCTTCAAAAGTGACAAAGACACCGTTCTCTCCGTAATGCGTAATTCCGTTGGCAAGAAATTGCGTAGCAAAGACGGTTTTGCCGCTGCCTGGCGTCCCACCTACAACGGTTGTCCTGCCGCGGGGCAGTCCCCCATTCACCAACTCATCGAACGCGGCAACGCCGGTTTTCACGCGTTCCAGCGCGCCCGAAATCTCTGATTCCGATGCGTCGGTTTCCAAAGCCTCATTCATTTGTTCGGCTCCTGCTCAACCCCAAGAAACTCCGCGACCTTCGCCATATTGCTGAGATCACCGACGATCCGTCTTGATTTGCAATTACCTTCACAACACAAAGTCGGGGTGGCCAGAACGCGGGCGCGCTCAGCTCGCTCAGGTGCTACCAGAACATCAATAATTTCTGTTTCCCAATCTGGGGGAAGACCTCGCACAATCAATTGCGCGAAAGTCGCGCGAGCGCGCTGGGAACTCAGAGAAGTCCCCGATACGTAGAGGCTAAGTGTGCAGGTTGCCAAAGCTCACCCCGGTCGCCGACAGCTAGATACCAAATCAGCATGTACAGACTGTCGGCTGCCCGACACTTCGGGTGCAAAAAGCCACGGTCTTAAGGAACCTCCGCCTTAGCTGTCGCATTGAGTTGGATATAGATCGAGGCTCATCCTTCCCCATGCGCGACCCCCGCCGAACCTATGATCAGCCGCTCGAGATCAACACGATGGGCGATGAAGTCGTTATTATCGGCCCGGGGCCGGTGAGTATTGCGTTGACTGCGCGCGCGGCTGCCGCGTCCGTTCACCGCCTTCTCGCTGCGGCCCGCAAAGCAAAGGTGGCACATACCGGATCGGAGGTCCGTCTGTCGGATGAGGCGCTTAAAAGCTAATTGGAACGAAAGAAAGAGTCGGCCAATAGCATTGCTGCAATCGAAATTGTAGTATGTTAGATTGTGAAAAGCACCTCGTTCCAAGATAGGGGGCGCTGATGATTGGCACAAGATCGACCATGACTGATCCAGCCAAGACCTATGATGAGCCCCTACAGGTCGAAATCCACGGGAACGAAGTGGTGATTTTCGGTCCAGGACCGAATGGAATTGCGCTTACAGCCAGGGCGGCTGCGATTTCCGCAACCCGTCTCGCGGAAGCTGCGTGCCAGGCTGGTCATGCTGATGCTAGAGCTCCTTCGCAAGATGCATCGTTCGATGCCTGAATGGCTCGCCTCGCATATTCCATGGTCTCGTGACAGCTACACGTCGCCTGTTCCAATCCCTGTTGGTCAAGGACATACACAGCTCCGCGACCGCCTCTGATGACCTTATTGCGTTGCAATTTGGACATGCAAGACGCGATCGTCGTGCGCTGCGCACCCAACATCTGCGCTAAAGTCTCCTGAGTCAGCGGCAATGCGTGTTCGAGCTTGCTTCTGTCCAGCGCGTCCAAAATGAACCGAGCAAGGCGGGCCTCCACGCCGTGGAGGGCGTTGCAAACAACAAATTGCCGGGCCTCCATCATGAGCATTTCCATGTTCTTGTGGACCGCAGTCCGCAATCCGGATGAGGATGCGAATAACTCTCTGTAAGTAGCTGCACTGGCCCGCACACCCTCTCCAGCGATACGGACTATAGCAGTCAAAAATAGCCGCCGGCTGCCACAAGCTTCAAAAATGCCGACCGCGCCATCACGCCCAATGATGCCGCAGCCGACGCTCTCACCGGCCACGGTTTCCGACAGCACAGAAATGAGACCTCGGCTCGGGAAATAGACCCATTCTGCAGGTGAGCCGATATGATGCAAAATCTGGCCTTTGCGCAGCTCGACTTGTTGTAGGCGACCAACAAACCGCTGACGCTCAGCGGGTTCGACCGCTTGAAGGAGGCGGTTAGCCTCGAACATTACGTGCATTGATACCCCTGCGGAACGCAACCCTCGACAATTTGGAGCTGTCGAATCGGACCTTAATGGTTCCTAGCAGCAGAAACTGTCGGGTTGCCTACACTTGCCTGCCAAGCTTCCTCAGGTGCCGTTATCGGGTTCCGCGGTTGGATTTCTTCGCGGGCAAACAATAGCGTATCGCGGCAACTGCACGCGCAGCGCGCCAACCGGGCCTTGTCGCGGACTTCCAAAACACCGCGCGCCTTGCGTATCAGCCTGTCGTCTTGGAATTTCTTTAAAAGCATCGCCACAGTGGTGCGTTGTGCACCTAACATCAGCGCGAGACTTTCTTGCGTCAGCGGCAAAGGGCTGTCCAGGCAACTCCTATCTATAATCTCAAGGATGGCACGGGCAAGCCTGCTTTGAACCGAATGCAGCGCGTTACATACAACGGCTTGGCGGGCTTCTGTCAG
>DASZVQ010000106.1:0-33926 GCA_035547275.1 Rhizomicrobium sp. | reverse complement strand
CGAAGGTGGCAATGTTCCTCCGCTCTGGGCCCGCGCGCAGGGGCGCAACACCGCCGTGGTCGGCATCACCTGGGTGGATGAGGAACAGTTGATCCTGGTCCGGGGCGACAGCGATATCGAGCATATTTCCCAGCTCAAAGGCCGCCGCCTTGGCCTGCCCAAGCACGATTCCCAGATCGTCGATATCGGCCGGGCGCAGGATCTGCGCGGCCTTCTGACCGCCCTGGACCTGGCCGGAATCGGCCGCGATGAAGTCGAATTTGTCGATCTCGCTGGTGGCGATTTCGATCTTCGCGAGCAGGGTGAACGCGCCGAGCCCCAGCATCTGGGTGCGGCGGCGCTGCTGGCCGGCACGGCGGACGCGATTTATGCCAAGGGCGCGGTTAGTGCGTCGCTTATCGCCGAGCATGGTTTCCGCGCTCTGCTCGACATCAATGCCAATCCCGACCCCTTCGTGCGCGTCAACGCCGGCACGCCCCGGCCTATCACCGTGGACAGGGCACTGGCCGAGGAACACCCCGAAATCGTGGCGCGCTATCTGGCGGTCCTGCTTCGGACCGCAGCCTGGGCGAGCAACAACCGCGCCGACGTCGTGCGTGCGGTGGCGGCTGAGACCGGCAAGAGTGTCGCGGCAGTGGAACGTGGCTTCGGGCCCAAATTGCACCTGAGCCTGACGCCCAGCCTTTCTGACCAATATGTGAAGGGCTTGGAGCTGCAGAAGCGCTTTCTGTTGAAAGAGGGCTTCCTGCCGGCGGACTTCGATTTCGACTCTTGGATTTTGCCGGAGCCCCTGCGGCTCGCGGGCAATCTTGTCTACCAGGTTGCCTATCCATCCCTGGATGTGAGTCAGGCCGCCGAATAACGCATAGGAGACAGGCGCCTGCGGCAATTGTCCCCAGGCGCCTTTTCCTGTCTTTTAAACACTACTAAGACGATATACTAAGTATTGTATAAACGAAGGGGCATCTGATGTTTGAGTTCAAATTCCGCAGCCGCCTGCAGGTTCTGCTGCTGGCCAGTAGTTTTCTGGTGCCGGCCTCAGGCGCCCTGGCCGATGACGCGAACGCGCCAGCAGCAGGCAACGACGGCAAAAGCAAGCCGCAAAATACCCAGGTTGCCGACAATACCCAGATCGCCGCGGCGGACCGCACCAGCAATGCGGAAACGGTGGTCGTCACCGGTACCCGCGCCAAGGACCGCACGGTGGCGGATAGCGAGGTCCCCATTGATGTTCTTTCAGCGCGCGATCTTGCCGTTTCGGGCAAGCTGAACCTGCGCGATGCCCTTCAACAAACCATTCCTTCCTATAACAATGCGTCGGGCTGGACCGGCGGCACGGGTGAGGCGATCAAATCGGCGAGCCTGCGTGGATTGAACTCCGATCAGACCCTGGTCCTGGTCAATGGTGTGCGGCGCCACGCCGATTCCGTGGTTTTTGTCACCGCCCAGGGCAATCTGGGTTCTTCGCCCGTCGATCTCGATCTGATCCCCGCAAGCGCCGTCGATCATATTGAAGTGCTGCGCGATGGCGCCTCGTCGCAATATGGCTCCGACGCCATCGCCGGCGTCATCAATATTGTGTTGAAAAACAGTCCGGATGGCGGCGCGGCAACCGTCAACTATGGCCAGTACGCCAGCAGCGGCGGCAACGACAATCTTGGCAATGATGGCCATGTCACGCTTGAACAGGGCTTCGATCTGGGCAATGGCGGTTTCTTGCGCATCAGCGGCGACTATGACAATCACACCTACACCAACCAGCTGGGACCGACGGCGGCCTGCACGACGGCGACCAGGTCCTTGACCTGTCTCTATCCGGCCGGTGATCCGCGCGAGAACACCAATACCCGTTACGTAGGAAAACAAGGCCTGCCACTCGGCTATACCTACAGCGTCGGCTACAACGCCGAACTGCCGATTACCTCCGATGTCACGCTGTTTTCCTTTGCCACGGCCAGCCACCAATATTCCCAGAACTTCGGCATTTTCCGGCCGGCGGCATCGTTGCAGACCTTGCAGCAGGTTTATCCGAATGGCTATCTGCCGCAGTTTATCGTATCGACTGATGACACCCAGTGGGTCTTCGGCGCCAAGGGTTCGAACCTGGCGGGCTGGGACTGGAAGCTCTCCAGCAGCATCTCCGACAATGTCGCCAAACTGCATAACAACAACGACCTCAACCCTTCGCTTGGTCCGACCAGCCCGGTGAATTTCCGGCTGGGCGACATCGTCTCGGTCGAACTGCCGATCAATCTGGATCTGACGCGGGAGGTCGATACTGGGTGGTTCAATTCGCCGTTGAATGTCGCGGTGGGCGGTGAGTTCCGCTACAACAAATATTTCCAGACGGCGGGCGACCCCGGTTCCTATCAAATCGGCAGCTATGTCTTCCCCAGCGATCCGACCGATCCTAACTATGTCGCGGCCAATGTCGGCAAGCATCCCAGCGGCGGTTCGTCAGGCCTGGGCGGCTTCGACCCGTCGGCACTGGGTCACGGCAATCGCACCAACACGGCCGCCTATATCGACCTGGACCAGAAGGTTCTGGACAATCTGGACGTCGATCTGGCCGGCCGTTACGAGCATTATTCGGACGTCGGCGATACAGTGAGCGGCAAGGCGTCGGCTCGCTATGAGTTCATTCCCGGCTATGCGATTCGGGGATCAATCAGCAACGGCTTCAGGGCGCCCTCGCTGCAGGAAGAAGATTATACGTCGCTCCTGCCGAATTATGTCCAGAACCCGGCCAATCCCTCGCAGCAGATTCTGTCCATCACGCGCTATATTCCCGCGACATCGCCGGTCGCACGCGCGCTGGGCGCGACGCCGCTGAAGCCCGAAAAGTCGGTGGACGAAAGCGTCGGCTTCGTTGCCCAGCCGACAGACAACATCAACTTCACCGTGGATGCCTATCAGATCGCGATCAAGGACCGCATTCTGGAAACAGGCTCGCTCAACAACTTCGTGGCGGGCTCGCCCTTCCAGGTCGCAGTCGCGGGCGCTGGCGGCAATCCTGGCGATACCTTTCTCTTCTTCACCAATGCGGCCGACACCCGTACGCGCGGTATCGACACTGTGGCCAGCTATACCGCCGACTATGGCGAATGGGGCACGGTGAAATACTCGATCGCAAGCGCCTATACCCAGCAGAAGGTTACCCACACCCTGCCCACGCCGACGGTACTGGCCAATTCGAACCTGACGCTTCTGGGTCGTCAGGTGCTCGGCAACCTGACGCTGGCCTATCCCAAGAACCGCACCAGCTTTGATGCGAACTGGAGCATCGACAAGTTCAACATTGATCTGCGCGAGACCTGGTACTCAGCCACGACCTATGTCGCACCGCTGGTGGCGGCCCAGGACAGTGTCAATGCGCCTGCCGTGATCACAGACCTCGCGATCACCTATTCAGTCACCGATGACCTGTCGGTCACAGCCGGCGGAAACAACCTGCTGAACCACTTCCCGACCCAGCTGAATGCCGCGGCACAGCTGAACTACGGCTGGTGGGCGCAGAATCCGGTCTACAACCTGACATCGCCCTATGGCTACAATGGCGGCTTCTACTACGCCCGCGTCAGCTACGCTTGGTAATGCCGGCAAGGCGGGGAGGGCGGCGCTGACCCTCCCCGTGCCTTTTGGCGCTATGGCCGGGCCTGGAAGGTGAGCCAATAGCCCGCCAAGCTGTTCATAAAGCCTAGTAACCCTATGATTTTGATCAAACGGGTTGAAAGAAGCCGGACCGGGCATCATGTTAGGCTTGGAAATGTCAGGCCGGACCTAGCGGGCAAATGCTTTCACAAAAAGCCAAGTATGCGATCAAGGCTCTGATTGCGTTGGCGCGTGCCGACGGCGAGCTGCTGCAGGCTTCCGATATCGCCGAAGACCATGGGATACCGAAGAAATTCCTGGATCTCATTTTTTTCGAGCTTCGCGGCCACAATATGGTTCACAGCACGCGTGGTAGGCAGGGTGGTTATTCTCTGGCGGTACCGCCTGAGAATATCACGATTGCCGCGATCATTCGCGCCGTGGATGGCCCGCTGGCGCCACTGCCTTGTGCCAGTGTGCGCTTCTACCGCCGCTGTGCCGATTGCAAGGACGAGAAAACCTGCGAAGTACGCAAGATGATGCGCGAAGTCCGCGATGCCGCATCGGCAATTCTGGACAATACTACCTTGGCGGAAGTCGCCGGTCTTGGCGCCCGCAAGAAAGAACCCGCTGGCAAGCGGGCCCGCCAGCGCGCCTAGCCGCCTAAGCAGCGCGAGCTTTCTCGCGCTCCGCGATCCCCTGTTTCACCAGCGGCGCCACTTCGCGGCCGTAGGTCACAGTATCTTCGGTCGGGTAGAAGCCGCGCACCAGGAAGTTGGAAATCCCGATATCGTAGTAATCCAGGATGGCCTCGGCCACCTGCTCAGGCGTTCCCACCAGCGCGGTGGAATTGCCGCCTGCGCCGCTGGCCGCCGCCACTTCGGTCCACAGGCGCTTGTCGAGCACCTTGCCGCGTGCCGCTGCTTCGCGCAGGCGGACCGAGCCGGTGTTGGTAGGCAGCTTGTCGGTGGGCGACAGGCGTCCACCGCTACTGCTTTGGGATGACTTCACTTTTTCCAGGATCTTCGCCGCATTATCCCAGGCTTCGGCTTCTGTCTTCGCGACAACCGTACGGAACGCCAAGGTAAATCGGATATCGTCGGGATTGCGCCCGTGGTTAGCGGCTTCGCTGCGCACGCGGTCGAGCGTCTCCTTGGCCTTGTCCAGCGGTTCACCCCACAGTGCGTAAATGTCGGCATGCTTGCCGGCCACACGCAGTGCGGCGTCGGAAGAGCCGCCGAAGGAAATCGGCACGCGCGGCTTCTGGAACGGCTTGACGGTCGAAAAGGCCCCTTTGAACTTGTAGAATCGTCCTTCATGGTCGAAAGGCTCTTTGCCCTCCCATACCTTCTTCAGCACGGTGAGATATTCGTCTGTGCGCTCATAACGCTCATCATGCGAAAGGAAATCGCCATCGCGCGCTTGGTCGGCCTCGCTGCCACCGGTGATGATATGCACCCATAGGCGTCCATCGCTAAAGTGGTCCAGCGTGGCGAGCTGCCGCGCCGCCAGGGTCGGGGTGACAAATCCGGTCCGATGGGCAAGCAACGCACCGATTTTCTGGTGTTTGGCCAACACATAGGCAGCAAGCTGGTTGTTATCGGCCCAGGTAGAGAAGGCGCCAATCAGAAGCCTGTCGATACCGGCGGCTTCCAGGGCCCCGACGTGGCGCAGAATGTAATCCTTGTCCACTGCGGGGCCTGATGGCGGGATGATGTCTGAGCCTTCGCGGGCGCCGGTGTGGCCGATGAATTCCGAGGTCATGAACACCCTCCATGGCAGGACCCCGCGGATCCCGATTTAATGTTGACTAACACTATCAATTCAGTGGAGTATAACCGTGCCATCCGGGCCGCGCAAGCCGGCGAGGGCCAATGAGAGGTGATGCGTGTTCCCTGAAGCCAATGCGAAGTTCGATCCCGGAGCCGCCGGCGTCCAAAGCGCGAGCGTTCCGGACAGGGGGCTTCTGCTAGCCCGCCTGCCGGCGTTGGCGGCGGAAATCGCAAAGGATGCGGCCCGCCGGGATCGTGAGCGGGAACTTCCTTTCGAAGCGTTCCGGCTGTTCCGGGAATCAGGTCTTGGCGCCCTTCGTGTCCCAACACGCCTGGGTGGTCCTGGCGGCAGCATTCCCGATTATGTCGAAACCATCGTCACGCTTGCGG
This sequence comes from Rhizomicrobium sp., assembly GCA_035547275.1. GTDB lineage: Bacteria > Pseudomonadota > Alphaproteobacteria > Micropepsales > Micropepsaceae > Rhizomicrobium. The sequence continues at coordinate 28,173 of DASZVQ010000106.1, read as the reverse complement.
CGGCGGACTCGAACGTGGCCCATGCCCTGCGTTCGCATTTCAATTTCTGTGAGTCGCTGATCCTTGCGCCGTCGACGACGAAGGCACGGACCTATCTGTCCAAGGTGCTGGAGGGAAAGTTGTTTGGTGGCGCCGCGGCCGAACTCGGCACCGCCAGGCCCGGCGATATCGAAAATACCAAGCTGGTGCGCCAGGGCGAGAGCTACCGCCTGAACGGCAAGAAATATTATGCCACCGGTACTGCCTTTGCCGACTACGCCAGCTTTGGAGCGCTGGACGAAACCGGCAAGCTCGTTTCCGCGCTCGTTCCCGCGAGCCGCGAGGGTGTCAATATTCTGGATGATTGGGATGGAATGGGGCAGCGCCTGACCGCAAGCGGCGGCGTGGACCTGGTGGATGTCGAGATATTTCCTCACGAAGTCGGCGAACGCGGCCAGTCGGTGATGACCGGGCTGATTGGGCGGCACACATCGGCCCTGCGCCAGTTGCATCTGATCGCCTGCGTCAATGGCATTGTCCGCAACATCTTTTCAGATGCGGTCGATTATGTCCGCAAACACGCCCGCACCACGCGTCATGCCGACGCGGAGAAGGCGGTCGACGATGCCTTCGTCCAGCAGGTCACAGGCCGGCTGGCGGCAACGGTTTTCGCCGTGGATGCCATTATCGCCGAAGCCGGCCGTGTCATGGGCCAGGCCGCCGATGCGTTGGCGGCGGAAGCGCCCAACGCCGAAGAACTGGTGCTGAAAAGCGCGCTGGCAACGGCGCGTGCCCAGCTTGTGGCGGGCCGTCTGGGGCTGAACGCGGCCGAGGAGATGTTCGAGATAGGCGGCGGTTCCACCACGTCGCGCAAATACAATTTCGACCGGCACTGGCGCAACATCCGCACCATCCTCAATCACAACCCCCTCAATCACAAAGCGCGCGTGGTGGGGGATTATTTTCTCAATGGCACCGAGACCCACCTGCGGGAAGGCCGTGTCTTTTAGCGTTGGGAGATTTCCCGTGCTTTCAGTGGTGGCCGGATTTCATGCGAGGCGCGCTGCGATTTTGCGCCGGGCTGGCGGTGCCGTTTTCGCGGCATCCTGCACGGTCTTGGGCGCCGTTCCTGCCTATACGGCTTCCCTTCCAGCAACCACATCGTCCCATGCGATGGTCGTGACCGCGCAGCATCTGGCAACCGATGTAGGCCTGGCCATTCTCAAGCATGGCGGCAACGCCGTCGATGCCGCCGTCGCGATCGGTTACGCAGAAGCCGTGGTCAATCCCTGCTGTGGCAATATCGGCGGTGGCGGCTTCATGCTGCTCCATTTGAAAGGCCGCGGTGAAATCGTCATCGATTTCCGCGAGACCGCGCCCGCCCGCGCTTCGGCAAACATGTATCTGGATGCGGCGGGCAATCCGGTTTCGGGGGCAAGTCTATTCGGCTACAAGGCCGTGGCCATTCCAGGCACGGTGATGGGCCTTGATGCCGCGCTGAAAAACTATGGAACCTTGCCGCGCGCCGCCGTCATCGCGCCCGCCATTCGCCTTGCCCAGCAGGGATTTATGCTGACGCAGGCCGACGCCGATATTCTCAATGCGCAGGCCGACCATATCCGCAAGGATCCCTACTTGCGCGGGATATTCCAGAAACCCGATGGCAGTTCGCTGCGAGCAGGTGACCTGCTGGTACAGCGCGATCTTGCCAGGACATTGACCGGCATTTCGAGGCATGGCGCGGACTATTTTTATCGCGGGCCCGTGGCGCAATCGGTGGGCGCGGCGTCTCAGGCTTCTGGTGGAGTCCTTTCGGCCGCAGATTTTGCTTCCTATCGTGTCGACACCGCCAAGCCGCTCAGCTGTTCCTATCGCGGATACACGGTGGTTTCGGTCGCACCGCCCAGCTCCGGTGGCGTGGCGCTGTGCGAGATCCTCAACATTCTTGAAGGATATGATCTGAAATCGTTGGGATTTCATTCCGCTGCCGCGACCCGGGTGATGGTTGAAGCGATGCGTTATGCGTTCGCGGATCGGAACGATGCCCTGGGCGACCCGGCCTTTGTCGACAATCCGCTCGATAAACTTCTCTCCAAGGACTATGCCGAGGAAATTCGAAGCAAGATCGACCAAGGTATCGCGCCACGGCAGGTTGCTGCGACGCGCGAAAAACCCGAAACCACACACTATTCGGTGCTGGACAAGGACGGCAACGCCGCTTCCGTTACATACACGCTGAACGGCTCTTTAGGCGCGCTGGTCGCGGCACCTGGCACGGGCCTTCTGCTCAACGACGAAATGGATGATTTTACCACCAAGCCGGGCGCGGCAAATCAGTTCGGGTTGGTACAAGGCAGCAAGAATGCGATCGCGCCGGGAAAGCGGCCACTGTCTTCCATGTCGCCCACGATCGTCCTGAAGGATGGAAAACCTTTCCTTGTGCTGGGCAGCCCAGGTGGTTCGCGCATTATCACCGCGACCCTGGAAGCCCTCGTGAACGTGGTCGACTACGGCATGGAGCCACAGGCAGCCGTGGATGCGCCGCGTTTTCACTATCAAGGCCAGCCGAATGAAATCTTTGCCGAGCCGCTGGCCTTTTCGGCGGATACAGCCGCTTTGCTGAAAGCGGCCGGGTATCAACTCGAAGAACAATCCCCCTGGTCCGCGGTGGAATTGATCCGGTCCGGTGACGGCATCCTGTCCGGCGCCAATGATGCGCGCCGCCCCGCCGGATCGGCCAAGGGGTACTGAACGTGGAGCGGCGGGGTTCACGACCGAATGGCCAGACCAGAAATATCGGGGTCATAGGCGCCGGATTCGCCGGCACGCTGTTCGCCCTAAAACTGGCGGCCCTGCGGCCCGAATGGACGATCTTCCTTATCGAAAGTCGCGCCATTTATGGCCGTGGCATTGCTTACGGCGCCTGCAGTCAGCTGCACCTTCTGAATGTACCGGCTGGCCGAATGGAGATCGGCCTGAAGCCGGGCTTTGTGAGCTGGCTTGAAGAGCATCGTTCTCGGTTGGAAGAGGCTCTGGCTGAGTCTGCCGGCAATCTGGCCGACGCCTTTGTGCCACGCCAATTGTTCGGCGACTATCTCGAACGGCAGATCACGCATGCCTCGACGGAAAATATCCGTCGCATCCGTGGCGACGCCGTCAAGTTGCTCCAGCATCCGCGCCAAATCGTGCTCGCGGATGGAAGCGTCCTTCCGGTCGATACGGTGGTATTGGCAACAGGAAATCTGCCGCCACGTCTGCCGTTCGAGGCCCGGGCTTCGGCCCGTATTGTGATCGATCCCTGGCGCGAGGGCGCGCTGACGCAGATACAGGCCAGTGACTCGGTTTTGCTTCTGGGAACCGGTCTGACGATGATCGACATGCTGCTTCTTCTGCGGGCGCGGGGACATCGCGGACCCATTCATGCTGTTTCCCGTCACGGATTTTTGCCCAAGGCGCATACCAGCGGCGGAGCCTGGCCCAAGTTTCTGGAGCCGGGCACATCGCCACGCCAGGCGCTGCAGCTCATACGCCACAACGTCGTGCTGGCGGAGGAGGGTGGCATTGCCTGGCAGCGCGTTTTCGATGCGGTGCGCCCGGTTGTGGCCGGGCTTTGGCATTCCTGGTCCATTGGCCAGCGCGCCCAGTTCGTCCGGCATCTCAAGGCATTATGGGACACGCACCGTCACCGCATTCCCGAACGTATCGCGGCCGTGGTCGACGAGCTCTTGTGGAGCGGGACGCTCACGGTAACCGCGGGCAAACTGCTTGCGGTCGATGAGCATAAGGAGGGGCTGACTGCTTTGATCCGGCCGCGTGGCAAGCGGGCGATGGCGGTTGAGGTTGATGCCATCGTCAATTGCACCGGTCCTTTGCTGGATCTGCGGCGCGCCCATCATGCTCTTTTGGGCGGATTGCTTGAGCAGGGTGTAATTCGCTCGGATCCGTTGGGCTTAGGCCTCGATACAGCCGATTCCGCAGCGCTCGGCGCTGACGGAAAGCCGCAGCATTGGTTGTTCGCGCTGGGGCCTTTGACACGGCCAGCCTGGTGGGAAATCACCGCAGTGCCTGAAATCAATGCCCAAATTGACCGGCTGGTCCGGCGCATCGCGCATGACGACCACCGTGCCGCACCGCCGCTGGCGTCCGTCTTTCTCGATATCGGCGCAGGAATTTGAACGCAAGCACTCGAAAGAAACACTCAGATGAACAAGACACCGGATTTTCGTTTCGCCGCTGCACCGCTTCTGCTTGAGCGTCATTGGGAGATCGAGGCCGTAGTTGAGCACGGCGACGCACGTGGCAGGACGATGGGGTTTCCCACCGCAAACATGCATCTGGAGGAAGGCTATCCTCTGGCGTATGGGGTGTATGCCGTTCGCGTAGCTATCATGCGGAATGGGGAGGTGGAATCCCGGCATGATGCGGTTGCGAATTTTGGCATTCGTCCGATGTATCGCACCGCACGGCCGCTGCTGGAAGCGCACTTGTTCGATTTTGACGGGGACCTATATGGCCGGACCCTGCAAGTTGAATTTGTCGCTTTTCTAAGACCGGAAGCTTCGTTCGCAGGGCTGGAAGCCTTGATTGCCCAGATTCATGTCGATGCGCAGCAGGCCAGGGACATGCTGGAGTTCTTTACCCGGGGTGGCGTGGCACTCGCTTCAATCGCGTAGCAGTGGAAGCAGTGTCTCACCCTGCCTTTTGATCTCTGGCAGATAGGGCGTGTCGGACAGCACGAAATGGGTGATCCCCAGATCGCGATATTTCTTGAGGGAATTGGCCACATCCTCCGCAGAGCCCACAAGCCACGTCGTGGCGGCGCCGTCCGCGCCAAATCTTCCTGGCGTCGTGTATAGGTTGTCGTCCAGGACCTCGCCCTGCTCATGCAGGTCCAGCAACCGGCGTTGGCCGATGGAAATCCAGCCCCGGCGGTCGTTCCAAGAAGTGCCTTTTGTCTTGGCCATGTCTGCAACTTTGGCTTCGGCGTCGGCCCAGGCTTGTTCCCTCGTGTCGCGGACAAAAGTTGTGATCCGCAGGCCGAATTCCAGCGGCGGAAGATCACGGTCCAATTCCTTGCTGAGCGTTTTGAGCCGGTCGATCCGTTCACGAATCCCGTCAAGGGGTTCCCCCCAGAAGAGTTGGACGTCGGCCTCGGTCACTGATACGCGTTCAGCAATCGCCGAGGCGCCCCCGAAATAGAGCTTGGGATGCCGCCTGTCGCCGTCTGGCTGTATGCGTGGCTCTACGGTGGATTCGGTGACTTCAAAATGCTCGCCTGCAAACGTGACCTTCTCTTCGGTCCAGAGCCTGCGTATCAACCGCATGAATTCTTTGGTGCGGGCATAACGGTGCGCCTGATCGCCCTCGCGGTCGCCATAGGCCGCCAGATCGTCCTGACCCGACACGATATTGATGCGTACCCGGCCGCTACTCAAATGGTCCAGCGTGGCCGCAGCAGATGCGAAATTGGCTGGCCGCCAATATCCTGGGCGGATCGCGATAAGTGGTTCAAAGCGCGTGGTCCTAGCAGTGAGGGCTGTTGCGACCGTGAACGTGTCGGGCCTGCCCCAGCCCGCACCAAGGAGGGCGCCTTTCCAGCCGTGATCTTCCAGCGCTTTTGCGTGGCTGGTCAGCGTTTCCAGACTGTTGTGATCTTTGACAGTGGCGTCTCCCCGATGGCCAGGACTGGTCTGGTTGGGGATGTACCAGAGGAATTCGGAATTGCTGGGCATGTGCAGGGCCTGTGATTTGAGGCGGTCTGAGGGAGAGAAGGCTGGACGAGACAATCATATGATAGTATATAGATATACTAGGAATATGTCACCGGCCCTCGGTGACCGTCAGAGAAGGGTGTAATTTGAGTACAGCTGCCCACGCTTTGCGGCTTGTTTACAGCGAACCGGATACACCCCACCCCACAGCGCAACGCGTGATCGAGCTGTTGGGCGAACCGCTGCCGTCAGTCGATACACCAATCGCCGCGGTTCGGCGCCGCTATAATCTGAGCCGGCGGCAGTTCCTGCCTGAAATGCAGCCAGTGGAAAGCGTCTTTCATATCCTTCCTGCCGAGCGCAACGTCCCACGGCTCACGATCATTCGCCCCCGCAATTTCCGTCAGGGAGACCGTCTGCCGGCGATCGTCTATCTGCATGGTGGCGGCTGGACGCTGGGTTCGCTGGCCACCTATGAACCTTTTTGCCGGAATTTGGCCAATGCGACCGGCCAGATTGTGATATGGGTCGAATACCGCCTGGCGCCCGAGGCGCCTTATCCGGCTGCGTTGGATGACACACTGGCGGCGTGGCGTTGGATACAGCAAAACCATCGCGAACTTGGCGCCGACCCGGCGCGGATTTCCATAGGTGGCGATAGTGCTGGTGGCAATCTCGCTGCGGTTGCCGCACTCGTACTGCGCGAAGACATCGGCATTCAGCCCTGGCGCCAACTTTTGCTCTATCCATGTCTGGATATGAACGCGTCTATGGCTTCCCACCGGAAGTTGGCGCATGGGTATCTTCTGACAGCGCCGCTCTATGCTTGGTACCGGGACAAGTATGCAGGCCCCGGGGTCTCGCGTGAGGATTGGCGTTTGTCGCCATTGCTGGCGGAGGACTTGACCAGCCTGCCGCCAGCTATCCTTCTTTATGCCGGTTTTGATCCGCTGCGTGACGAGGCCGCTGCTTATGCAATGAAGCTCACCTTGGCGAACGTGCCGGTAGAGCCACTCTACTTCGCGGACATGATTCACGGGTTTCTGACGATGGGAGGCGCCATACCGGCGGCTCAGGTCGCGTTGGAGCGCATTGCCGATGCATTTTCCACTTTGGAAGATGCTCGTTAGTGGTCATCCAGCATCGGCTGGTTTCGAGACTTGCGAACTGGTTTAAATCGCCTGCGCGTTGCCGGCGATTTCCGCAAATACATCTTCTGGTCGCGTACCTGCCCGTCCTGCTGCGATTTTTATCTGCATCAGCGTGACGCCCCATTTCTGAGCCCAAAAACAGATGTTGTTAGAGTCAGCCGCCTCGACAGTTTCGAAACACGTCGAAACCAATCGAACATGTGAAATTTTCGAGGCGGTATTTTCATCGCGCTCGTGCCGGCTCTCCCTTATCAGGGGGGAAGCCTGCAAAAAAGTCCCGTATTCGGCTGCTGCTTCAAAAGCAATCATGGATTCCTCCTTTGATTTTGAAGCAACGACGTTCTAACTGCAGCACTCTGATCAGTTCACCCCGCGCGGTAGGCGCGCCATGTAGCTTGCAATTCTTTCCCTTCAAGCTTTAATGCGTAACTGATGCATTATATCCCATAGAATTTGTAGATTATAGCGATGGTAGAAAATTTTGCGATCTTTCGACGCTATGTAGCATCGTCCAATGCGATCAGAGGCTTATCAGCTTCTGATGGCTTGTGGTGCAAATTGTTCCGCTTGCTAAATTCCACCGGTGTCTGGACCTAAGGACATAGATAACGTTCATACTTTAGAACGCACTTTTCTTCTGCCACCCTTTCATTTTGGCAGCAGCGCCCTGCGCTATTCCCTCGGCATAGAGTTTCACGAGTTCCTCTCGTGGCATCTCAGCTAGTAGTTTGGGATCAACGTGCCCCTTGAGCCACTCGGCCAACTTTTCGCGAGGAGTGTCTTTGTATACTTTGAGCATCCACTCATATAGCTCGACGGGATGCTCGACCTTGTTATTTGGCTCGTATTTGCCGAAAAACGTCTCGGGGCTGTCCTTATATAGTGCCAGCTCTTCATCAGACAGGGGCATGGTGCACAGGATTGTTGAGCCATCATCCAGTCGGACCATGGCCATCACATTTTTGTTGTTCTCATTGACATTAGCGCTGAGCAATTCGCCGGGAGCTTCGCTTCCGTCCTGTAAAGGGACGAGGTAGCGCTCGCCAATCAGTATTGGCTTTTCGCCAGGCTTGCCGAACGCTTTGGCAGGGAGTGACCCATCCAAGGTGTTGGGAATTGTCATATTGGTGAATTCCCTGGCCATGCGAAACATATCTTGGTGCTCCGCTCTAAATTCAGCCAATTCTCGCAATGAATAGAACGGCTCGTCCTCGCTTCCCATCTTGGCAATGCCAATGCCGGTCAAAATTCCGGCCCGTCGAATGTTGCCTTTGCCCAATTGATATCGGAATGGCCAATTCGAGAGCAGTATATAGGCTGACGGAGCAGCGCCGCCGTTGACCTTCAGATTTCGGACCTGTGTTTGAATTCGCTTGTTTTCGCCCTTCAATGTCTCGCCAATTTGCTCAGGCTTTTCGTCAGGCAGAGGAGGGCGATTCAGGTCAATCCAGACCAAGCGCGGATGGTCGGCTTGTTTGGACAGTGCCCGCGATAATTGCCGCATTGTGCGCGAGCTTGATTGCCTGCCTTCCAATCGGCCAGGATCGCAAACTTTTATTTCCACGGAGAAAGATTTGCCAGTCTCTTTGGAGGCGGCGACGAATTCAACATGCGTCTTCGTTCCGTCTCCTTCATCTTCAAGCTTCAATTCAAAGCCGGCCCGGATAAGTGCGGAAGCAGCCAGGATTTCTTGCACTGCTCCAAATATCTGTACCGGATCCTCGCTCCGAACCCGATGCAACAGCCGCTCTTGAATTTCGACATTGTGGCGGAGGAGGTATAGTCCGTAAGCGAGCCATAGTGTTCCGCAGGCCGCGCCTGTCATTTCGACTTCGCGCACATGACCGGCCGTTAGAACGGCCTGTTGGTATTCGCACGTTTGCGCATACCATTCAAAGATGGGGCTGCGATCCTTTCGGTCTTTGGCAAGCTGCGCTTTGCCCCAATCCGGGCCAAGCACCTTCTTGAAATAATCCATCAAGAAGTCAGGGAATGTCTTCCACTTGTTTGACCAATGCACCTCATTTCCTACGGCAACAATCCTGTAGCCATGAGACTCCATAGCGATGGGAGGGCGCCCTTTGCCAAATTGGCGCTCGATTTCAACTTGACGCGCTTCGTGGCGCATCTTTGCGATCTGTATGATGTGATCGATATTTTTAGCTTCCGCCGCGACTCGCGAATCCAGAGAGCCATGGCACCGTTTGTATTTCTTTCCGCTTCCACAAGGGCACGGACTATTGCGTCCAATCTTGCTCATGATAGCAGACCGCTCAGCCGATCAGCTAAATGACACTCGCACCAGGCGCTATGCGACAGCCCGGATTGTGGTTGTTTGCCGGTCAATAAAATCAGCCCACCATTGAAGCATCGTGCGACGGTGTTTGAGATATAGGGCAGCATTATAGGCTCCCCGAACCTTGTTTTGGTCGATATGAGCCAGCTGCGTTTCAATCCAGTCCGGTTCAAAATGTCCGGTTTCGTTCAAAATGGTCGAGGCACAGCGCCGCAAGCCGTGCGTTGTCTGCCGGGAGTGATATCCCATCCGATACAGGGCGTAGAGCATAGTGTTTTCGCTGATGACACCGTTCCGTGTGTCAGCAGGAAATAAATAAGGGCTGTCCGGCGATAGCTCTTTCAGGCGCCGAATGACCTGGACCGCTTGGCGGGGTAGTGGCACCAGATGTTCACGGGCCATTTTCATGCGCTCGGGGCTGAGGCGCCAAAGAGGCTCATTGCCATCCAGTTGCTCGAACTCTGGAAACACTGCAAAGCGCGTCTCTTGGGTCCGGACCATCGTTAGCAAGGTGAGGCGCAAGGCAAGTTTGGTGACTTCATCGCCGTCATAGGTCTTGAGCGAAGCGAGCAGGGTTGGGAATTCGGATGGCGACAGTGCGGCGCGATGTTTCTTAGGGCGTGCCTTCATCAAAGCGCGCCGAATATCTGTGGCAGGGTCGCGCCGGCATTTACCTTCGGCAATGCCGTACTGGAAAATCTCGCTGCAATGGTTCTTGACCCGCTTCGCCATCTCAAGAGCACCTCGGCCCTCAATCTTGCGGATCACTTCCAGGAGCCGAGGTGGCTCGATGAGGTCGATGTCATCCCGCCCCAGGTGAGGGAAGATATCTGCCTCGAGCCGGCCAAGGACCAATTTTGCGTACCGGGGCGTCCACGCCACCTTAGCGGATGCGTGCCAGTCCCGGCCGACAGTCTCAAATCTGTTTACGACGACTGCGGTTTGTGGCGGCGGCGGGGCGCCGGGATCCACGTCTTCAGCCAGCTTCTTGCGGGCGGCGTCCCGTCGATCACGGGCCTGCGCCAGCTCGACATCGTCCCACTTACCGAACGACAGCGTCTTACGCTTGCCGCCGTATCGGTAATCGAACCGCCACAGCTTTGAACCACCCGGCGTGACGACCAGATACAGGCCTTTTTCATCGGTCAGCTTGTACGGCTTGCCTTTCGGTTTGGCGTTTTTAATTCCTAGAACGGTCAGTGGCATTTGACGGTATCGGTTCCCAATTGCTGCTCGCCGATACCGTCAAAATACCGTCACGGCACTCTGCCTGTAGCGGGACAGCTCGGGATACTGCGGAGTGAATCTTCGGGGTTTTCTTGGGCTTTGCCAATCTCACCGGAAGCGCTAGCGAAGCTTCGGCGGCGAATTGGCTGGGGGACTAGGATTCGAACCTAGACAACCAGAGTCAGAGTCTGGGGTCCTACCGTTAGACGATCCCCCATCGGGGCCATGCCCTTTGGGACCGCCCGTTTAGACCAGCCGCCAACCCCTTGCAAGGACAGGTTTTCGGCAAAATTCCCGTGCCCCCCTGGGCTCCACCCCGTGCTAGGTTCGGGTGGGCGGCGCAAGGCCCATCACAGGGAAAAATGCACGGAAACCGCCAGAAATCACGGGGGGATGAGAACCGGGCCGGGCCGTTGCTGGCGGTGCTGGACCTGGGCACCAACAATTGCCGCCTGTTGATCGCCACCCCCGCCGCCCGGGGCGGATTTCGGGTGGTGGATTCCTTCTCCCGCATCGTGCGGCTGGGTGAGGGGGTCAGCCAGAGCGGCCTACTGTCCGACGCCGCCCTGGACCGGACCATCGCGGCGCTGAAGGTCTGTTCGGATCGAATCGCCAAGCATGGCGTGACCCGGGTGCGCGCCATCGCCACCCAGGCGGCACGGCTGGCGAAGAATGCCGAGACGCTGGTGCGGCGCGCCCATGACGAGGCGGGACTGGACCTCACGGTGATCTCGGCGGAAGAGGAAGCCGATCTCGCGGCCGAAGGCTGCGCGCCCCTGATCGGGCGCCGCTATCGCGGCGCGCTGGTGTTCGATATCGGCGGCGGCTCGACCGAGATCATCTGGCTACGGAAAAGCCCGCAGGGGCTCAGCAAGACATTGACCGCGTCGATGCCGGTGGGGGTGGTGAGCCTGGCCGAGAATTACGGCGCCGCCGCCGGCACCCGCATCGGCTTCGACCGCATGTTCGCCGATCTGCGCGCCCGGCTGACGCCTTTCGCCCAGGCGATGGGCGCGGAATTCGACGGCCGCAAATATCATCTTCTGGGCACTTCCGGCACGGTCACCACGCTTGCGGCCATCGCGCTCAAGCTGCCGCGCTACAACCGCAGCCGGGTCGATGGCAGCTGGCATGAAACCGCGCAAATGCTGAGGGTGGTGGATCGGCTGGTGGGCCTTGATATCGCCGCCCTGGCCCAAATCGGCAGCATCGGGCATGAACGCGCCGACCTGATGCTGCCTGGTTGCGCCATCTTCGCGGCCATCTGTTCGCTCTGGCCTTCGGCGGTGCTGCGTGTCGCCGACCGGGGACTGCGCGAAGGCATGTTGCGCCGCTTGAGCCAATCATAGAGAACAGGGCATGAAACAGGGCGATGCATCGGGACGCGGCCGCGTGCCCGTGAAAGTGAAGAAGGACCGCGGGCGCACGCCGTCGTCGCGCGCCTGGCTGCAGCGCCAGCTCAACGATCCCTATGTCGCCGCCGCCAAGGGCAAGGGCTATCGCAGCCGCGCCGCCTTCAAGCTGGTGGAGCTGAACGAGAAATTCCATTTCCTGAAAAAGGGCGCCAGGGTGCTGGATCTGGGGGCGGCGCCCGGCGGCTGGAGCCAGGTGGCGGCGGCCAAGGGCGCCATCGTGGTGGCGGCCGATGTGCTGGCGATGGAGGAAATCCCCGGTGTCACCTTCTTCCAGGCCGATCTCACCGATCCGGATGTGCCGGCGATGCTGAAAGCGGCGCTGGATGGTCCCGCCGATGTGGTGATGACCGACATGGCCGCGCCCACCACCGGCCACCGCGCCACCGATCATATCCGCACCATCGCGCTGGTGGAGATCGCGCTGGAGGTGGCGCTGGATACGCTCAAGCCCGGCGGCGCCTTTGTCGGCAAGGTCTTCCAGGGCGGCTCGTCGTCCGGCCTGCTGGCGGGACTGAAAAAGGCCTTCCGCGAGGTCAAGCATGTCAAGCCGCCGGCCAGCCGCGCGGAATCGGTCGAGCTTTATGTGGTCGCGCTGGGCTTCAAAGGCGTGCAAAAATAGTCCGCCGATCCGGGAATAAACCGCCCATGCGGAAGGTCCTGTCTGGTTATGGATGACCGGCGCCGCAGATTCGAGGCACAGGCCCTGCCGCACCTGGATGCGGCCTATAACCTGGCCCGATGGCTGTCGCGTTCGCCCGCCGACGCCGACGACATCGTCCAGGATGCGATGCTGCGCGCCTTCCGCGCCTTTGACGGCTTTCGCGGCGGCGACGCTAAGGCCTGGCTTTTGACCATTGTGCGCAATTGCTGGCTTTCGGCGGGCCGGGCCACGCGCCGGCGGGGGCACACCGAATTGGAAGAGACAACCGCCGATGCCGGTCCCGATCCGGAAGAAAGCGCGATCCGGTCCGGCCATCAGCGGCGGCTTGCCGCCATGATCGCGCGCCTGCCCGACGATTTCCGCGAGGTGCTGATCCTGCGCGAAATGGAAGACATGAGCTACCGCGAAATCGCGGCGATCACGGGCGCGCCCATCGGCACGGTGATGTCGCGGCTGGCGCGCGCGCGCGCCATGCTGCGCGATTATGCAAAGGAGGGGGCATGAGCTGCGCCCATCTGCTCAATACCCAAAGCTTCCTGGATGGCGAGCTGACGGGCGCGGAAGCGGCCGAAGCCGAACGCCACCTGCAGACCTGCGCCGAATGCCAGGCTTTCGCCGCCCAGGCCGCCGAACTCAGCGATGCGTTGCGCCAGGCGCCCCGCCATGCCGCGCCCGCGCATCTGCGCGGCTCCCTGCTGGCGCGGCTGGATCGTGAGCCCGTGCGCTTTTCGCCGCGCGGCTTCTGGATGGGCGCGGGCGCCGGGGCGGGGCTATCGGCGCTGGCGGCCGGTTTCGCGCTGCTGGCGCTGCTGCCGCCTTCCATCGCCACGCTGACGCAATCCGTCGCCGACGCCCATGCCGGCGCGCTGACCAGCGGCAAGACCATCATGGTGGCTTCCAGCAACCATCACACGGTCAAGCCCTGGCTGGCGGCCCATGCCGGCCTGTCGCCGCCGGTGACCGATTTCGCGGGCGAAGGCTTCACGCTCACCGGCGGGCGGGTGGACGAGATCGCCGGCCGGCCGGCCGCGGTCATGGTCTATGCCCATGGCAATCACGAAGTGGACCTGTTCGCCTGGCCCGATCGGGGCGCCGAACTGCCCGGCGCCACCACCGCGCGCGGCTTCCATATCGCCTTCTGGAAGCTGGGCGACATGGATTTCGCCGCGGTCTCCGACATGGACCCCACCGCCTTCCAGAAATTTGTCGCGCTTGCCCGCGCGCAGCGGGAATAAAGCGGGCTTATGCGCGGTCTCCTTCCCGAAATCCGGAGACCAGCGCCATGACAGAACCGACCAATCGCCGCGATGCCCTGAAATGCCTGGGCGTGGGCGCGGGCACCTTGTTCACCTTGCAAGGCGGCGTGTTCAGCGCCTTCGATCTGGCCGAGGCGCAAGCGGACATGGGCGCGCCGCTGTTCCTGCAGATCAGCGACACCCATATCGGCTTTAACAAGGATGCCAATCCCGATGTGGTGGGCACGCTGAACCGCACCATCGATATCGTGAATGCCATGCCGGCGCGGCCGGACCTGGTGCTGCACACCGGCGATGTCAGTCATCTGTCCAAGGCCGGGGAGTTCGACACCGCCAATCAGCTGCTGTCGCGCCTGAAAGTCAGCGAGCTGCATGTGGTGCCGGGCGAACATGATGTCACCGACGGGCCGGGGGCGGAATTCTTCGCCCGTTTCGGCAAGGCATCGGACAATCGGGGCTATTACAGTTTCGACGCCCATGGCGTGCATTTCATCGCCCTGGTGAATGTGATGAATTTCAAGCCCAACGGCCTTGGCGGCCTGGGCGATGACCAGATGGCCTGGCTGAAGGACGATCTCGCCGGCCGCTCCGCCAGCCAGCCTGTCGTGGTCTTCGCGCACATGCCGCTCTGGACCATCTATGAGCCCTGGGGCTGGGGCACGGACGAAGGCGAACAGGTCGCCGCGCTGCTGCGACGCTTCGGTTCGGTCACGGTTCTGAACGGTCACATCCACCAGATCGTGCAGAAAGTGGAAGGCAATATCCTCTTCCACACGGCCCGCTCCACCGCCTATCCCCAACCCCAGGCGGGGAGCGGGCCGGGCCCTGGTCCGTTGAAGGTGCCGGCCGATCAGTTGCCTGGCATGTTGGGCGTCACCGCCGCGGTGTCGCGCAAGAGGAAATTGTCTCTCACCGATTCCACTCTGGCCTGAGACGGAACCCGACATGCGATACGGAATTTTTGTGCTGATGTTTCTGAGCGCGCCCTTGACCTTGCCCCATGCGCAGGCCGCCGATGCGATCGTGGTGATGAAGAATTTCGATTATTCGCCGATGGACGTCACGGTGACGCCCGGCTCTACCGTGACCTGGAAGAATCTGGACGGCGAGCCGCACACCGTGGCCAGTGTGGATGGAACGTTCCATTCCCCGGCGTTGGACCAGGGCGACACTTATCAATTCAAGTTCGATCGCCCCGGTGTCTACAAATACATCTGCTCCATCCATCCCAAGATGCGGGCGACGGTGACGGTCAAATGACATGAAAAAGCTCCGGCGTGGACGCCGGAGCTTTTCCGTATGCCGTCAGGAATGACTACGGCGCTTCGTGCAGCGAGATCGCGCCGATGCCGGCCGCCACGTTCAGGCCCTTTTCGCCTGAAATGCTCAGCGGCTGCAGGGCGATCGACTTGTCGAGACCGCCGACCAGCACATTGGCGCCCAGGCCGAGGCCAACCGTGGCCTGGGCGGTGGCGCCGGCATAGTCACCCGCCAAAGCGCCCTTGCGCATGTCGGAGGTGGGCGCGAACACGCCCCATACCAGAACTTCACCGCCGGTATAGCCGAGGTCGACGCCGAATTTGGAGATCGTGCCGGTGTAATGCTCGTGATGGCCATTGGTGCCGCGATAGGTGCAATGCAGATCCTTGGACGAGCCGAACACGAAGCCCCAGCCGCTGGCGACATTGCAGGTCAGATCACCAACCCGAATGCCCGACGGGGCGGCATTGGCCGTGGACGCCGCAGCCAGACCCGCCACGGCAATTGCGGCGCCAAGCATCAAATGAAATCTCTTCATGATTTTTCTCCTGGAAGGCAAATTTCCCAAGGACTCGGCGCAATTGCCGGTCACCCCGCTACAACGCGGTTCCCCCGCACGGGTTCCCGGACCCAAGGCTAACCCCATATTTTACAAGGGTTTAATGGCGCGACGGTTCCACCTCTTGCATGGTGTTCGCGGCGCTGATACAGGCTCGGCGCTCCAGAAGGAGCGCCTCTCATGACCAGAACTTCTTCTCCCGAAGACAGGGCCATCCGCGAAGCCCTGACCTTCGATGATGTGTTGCTGGTGCCCGGTGCCTCTGAAGTCCTTCCCGGCGGGGTCGATACCAGGACCCGGCTCACCAAGACGGTGGAGCTGGGCATTCCCCTGATTTCCGCCGCCATGGACACCGTCACCGAGGCGAGCCTGGCCATCGCCATGGCCCAGGCCGGCGGCATGGGCGTGATTCACAAGAATCTCGGCATCGAGGAACAGGCCGAACATGTGCGCCGGGTGAAGCGCTATGAAAGCGGCATGGTGGTCAATCCGGTGACCATCGGCCCCGATGCCACCCTGGCCGACGCCCTGTCGCTGATGGAGCGCCATCACATCTCCGGCGTGCCCGTGGTGGAGAGCGTGGACGCCAAGGGCGCCGGCAAGCTGGTGGGCATTCTCACCAACCGCGATGTGCGCTTCGCCGCCGATCCGCGCCAGAAGGTGGCGGAGCTGATGACCAAGGACAGGCTGGTCACGGTGCGCGAGGGCGTGAAGCCCGACGAGGCCAAGCGGCTTTTGCACCAGCATCGCATCGAGAAGATCCTGGTGGTCGATGACGCCTATCGTTGCGTCGGCCTGATCACCGTCAAGGACATCGAAAAGGCGCAGAAATATCCCCATGCCTGCAAGGATGAGCGTGGCCGGCTGCGTGTCGCCGCCGCCACCGGCGTGGGCGAGGATGGCTATGCCCGCGCCATGGCCCTGATCGAGGCGGAATGCGATGTGATCGTCGTCGATACCGCCCATGGCCATTCCAAGGGCGTGATCGAGGCGATCAAGCGCATCAAGAAGCAGAGCAATTATGTCCAGGTCGCGGGCGGCAATATCGCCACCGCCGACGCCGCCAAGGCGCTGATCGACGCGGGCGCCGATGCGGTGAAGGTGGGCATCGGTCCGGGCTCGATCTGCACCACCCGCATTGTCGCCGGCGTGGGCGTGCCCCAGCTCACCGCCATCATGGACGCGGTATCGGTGGCGCGCGACGCCGGCGTGCCGGTGATCGGCGATGGCGGCATCAAATATTCCGGCGACCTGGCCAAGGCGCTGGCCGCCGGCGCCGATGTGGCGATGGTGGGTTCGCTGCTCGCCGGCACCGATGAATCGCCGGGCGAGGTGTTCCTTTATCAGGGCCGCTCCTACAAGGGCTATCGCGGCATGGGCAGCGTGGGCGCGATGGCGCGCGGTTCGGCCGACCGCTATTTCCAGGCCGAAGTGCGCGATGCGCTGAAGCTGGTGCCGGAAGGCGTGGAGGGCCAGGTCGCCTATAAGGGGCCGGTGGCCGCGGTGGTGCATCAGATCATCGGCGGCTTGCGCGCCGCGATGGGCTATACCGGCTGCCGCACCATCGAGGAATTCCACCAGCGCGCGCAATTCGTGCGCATCACCGGCGCGGGCCTGCGCGAGTCCCATGTGCATGATGTGACGGTGACGCGCGAGGCTCCCAACTATCATCCCGGCGGGCAGTAGGGGCGCGGTTCTTTTGCGTCTGGCGTTCGTCGCTCGTCGCTCATGTACTATTCGTACACATCGCTCCTCGCTCCTGCTCCAGCCGCAAAACGCCTCGTGCCCTGAATACTCAACGCCGCCGCCTGCAAAAGGGCGATGGTCTTCATGTCCACGATCTCGCCCTGCGGGATCATCGCCAGCGCCTCATCGAGCGTCATCTCCAGCACGAGGATGTCTTCGCCTTCGGCTTCATGGCCGCCGCCCTTGGCGCGGGGCGCGGTGGAATCGTAATCGGCCAGGAACAGCGCCACCCGTTCCTTGACTGCCCCGGGGCTGACAAAGCAGTTGGTCAAAAACCGCGGATGGGAAAGGATGACGCCCGCTTCCTCCATCGCTTCCTTGTGGATGCAGTCCAGCGGCGTGTCGCCGTCCAGCTTGCCGGCGATTACTTCGATCAGCAGTTGCTTGTAGCCCCATTCGAACAGGGGCCAGCGGAACTGCTTGATCAATAGCACCTTGCCGTGTGCCCGGTCGAAAGGCAGCACCGCGGCGGCGTCGCCAATGTCATAGCTTTCGCGTTCCTGGTGCTGCCACTGGCCGTCGCCGCGCAGATAATCGAAACTCGCCTTGCGCAGGATGTAGTGATTGTCGGACAGGATTTTCAGGTCGCGCAGCTTCACGCGGCTTTCGATGTCGTCGCTCATGAGGTCTCCATGGTCCGCGAACGCTAGTCGTGGACGTGGATCACCGCAAGATTGTCGGCGTAGAAGCGATGCCATCCCGGTGTCGCATCCAGCAATTTCACCACCGGCGCATGGGTGGGGAAAATCGTCCAGCGCACATGATAGAACGCCAGGCTCGATGCCAGCGCATCCTTGTCGGGCTGGGTGATGTCGGCGTAATTGTCCAGGAAGATGTCGCCATAAAGATCGGCGCGGCTGTCGACGAAGGGCCTGATGCCGTTCCAGATCAGGAAGCCGCCGAAGCTGTAATCGTTCAGCACCGGCGTCTCGCGCACAAAGCGCGGCACATGCGCCAGCGCGGTGGCGGGCGAGACGCGGTCGTCGCCGCGCGCCACCGGCATCATCAACCGCGCCGCGATCAGGACGACGAAGCCCAGCGCCGCCAGGGGCGCAAAGGGGAAACTGTCATTCTGGGCCTTGGCGGGCCAGGTGTCCGCCAGCGACGTGGCCAGCAGGATGGGCGCGCTGACGCCGAACAGCATCTGATGACGGGCATGGCTCAGCGCCAGCCAGACCATCCCCAAGAGGATCGCCAGCCGCACCGGCGCCACCCGGATGCGCCCCAGGGCAAAGGCGCCCAGGCCCGCCAGCAGCGTGATCTCGAAAGCCGAGATGCTGGTGAAATCGGTGGCCTGCCATTCCCCGATATGGCCAAGCGCGCGCAGCGCCGACAGATGCAGCGGAAACAACAAGCCGTCCACGCCAAAGGGCGTGAGCAGGGAGGAGGCCGTTGCCACCGCGACAAAGATCGCCCATTCCACCAGCGCCTTGCCGCGGTCGCTGCTTGCGATCACCGCTTCCAGCCCCAGCGCGCCCGCCAGCGCCAGGCCGAACATAAAGCTGCCATGCAGATTGGCCCAGAGCGGCATGACCAGGATCAGCCACCAGCTTGGTGCTTTCTCCTGGTCGCGGGCCTCGGTCAAACCCGCCGCCCAGATCGCGAGCAGGGGCAGCGCCAACAGATGCGGCCGCGCCAGCAGGCTGGCGGTGGTGCAGGCCAGGCCCAGCACCACCAGCAGCAAGGCCGGCACCAGATCCACGCGGCTGCGCACGAAATGACCGACAGTGCCCGCGGTCAGCGCGGCGGCCGTGGCGAACAGCAGATGGATGCCGATCCATCCGCCCCGCCAGGCCAGCGCCATGAGGATCTCCGCCAGCCATTCCTGGGTATGCCAGGGCACATTGACGGCGGTATAGGAAAAGACATCCACGCGCAGCAGCGCATGATGGGCCAGCATCCATTGGCCGGCCATGATGTGCCAATAGGTGTCGCTGTCGTTCAGCAGCCCCGGCGCGAAGGCCGCCAGCGCAAAGGCGGCCAGCCCCGCAAACAGGGCAAAGCTCAGGGCGGGGGAAAAGCTGCGGGTCATGGATTAGTCCAGCCGACACTTTATAAGAGCAATCGTCAATGATGCCTTTTCGGCTCAACTTCCTGGTTTTCCAAGAGAAATGACCCCTGCTGCCCGCCTGCAAATGGCCATCGAGATCCTGGAGGGGCTGGAGAAGACCGGCCAGCCCACCGACCGCTTTCTCAAGGCCTGGTTCCGCGCCCGCCGCTTTGCCGGGTCCAAGGACCGGCGCGCCATCGCCGAACAGGTTTTTTCGGTCCAGCGCCATCGCGCGCGGCTGGGCCATCGCCTGGGCAGCGATGCGCCGCGCGCCCTGGTGATCGCATCGCTGCTGGCGGAAGGCGCCGATGTGGCGGGGTTGTTCACCGGCGGTTATGGGCCCGCGCCCCTGACCGATGCCGAACGGGCGGCCATGGCGGCGGCGCCGTCGCCGGCGCCCGGCTGGGTGAGCGGCGAATATCCGCTATGGCTGGAGCCGGAACTGACGCGCGCCTTCGGCACGAGCCTTGCGCAGGCTATGGCCGCCCTGATCCCGCGCGCGCCGACCGATCTGCGCGTCAACACGCTGGAGGCGGAGCGTGAAAAGGTGATCGCGGCGTTGCATGCCGAAGGCATCGCCGGCGCGCCGAGCGCCTATGCGCCGCATGGCATCCGCATCGCGGGTGAGGCGCCCAATCTGTCCCGCTCGGCCTTGTTTGAATCCGGCGCCTTTGAATTCCAGGATGAGGCGGCGCAGATCGCCTGCGTCCTGTGCGATGCCAAAGCGGGCATGCGGGTGCTGGACCTGGCGGCCGGCGCCGGCGGCAAAAGCCTGGCGCTGGCGGCGGCGATGCAGAACCGGGGCGAGATCGTCGCCTGCGATGTGCGGGGCGAGGCGCTGTTTGAACTTGAGAAGCGCGCCGCGCGCGCCGGCGTCGGCATTATCAAGACCGTGGCCCTGGAACATGCCCGGCCCAGCGGTCCTTTCGATCTGGTCCTGGTGGACGCGCCCTGCAGCGGCAGCGGCACCTGGCGGCGCCAGCCCGAGCTGCGCTGGCGGCTGACCCCGGCCCGGCTGGCGGAACTGACCGCGATTCAGGACCGTCTGCTGGATCAGGCCGCGGCGCTGACCGGGCCGGGAGGCCGGCTGGTCTATGCCACCTGTTCCATCCTGCCGCTGGAAAATCAGGACCGGGCGGCCGCTTTCCAGATCCGCCATCCGGATTTTGTCCCCCTGGACCTGGCCGAAAGCTGGCCCCGATCCGCGGCCGCCGGTCCGCCGCCCGGTCTTTCCCGCGACTTCCGCGCCAGTCCGGGCCTGACCGGGACGGACGGCTTTTATTGCGCCGGTTTCAGGCGCAGCTGATGGTCATTTGGCGCATGGTTTGGCGCGGCCAAAATAGCTTATGGTGCTGACCATGACGTCCCGCCTGATTCCTGCCCTGGCAGTCCTGCTCGTTTCGACCGGAGCCTGGGCTGCCCCCGCCAAACATCCCAAACCCGCCGAGCCACCGGTCACGGTGGAATCGCTTTTGTCCCAGGCGCATGACGCCATCAGCAAGGGCGATACCGACCTTGCCGTGCGGCTGGCCCAGTCGGCCATTGTCGCCGATCCGGCGCGGCCCACTTCCTATGTCGCGCTGGGCGATATCTATGCCCAGGCCGGGCAGGCGGATTATGCCCGTTCCTATTACGACGAGGCCCTGGGCATCGATCCGTCGCAGCCCGATGCGCTGAAGGCGCTTTCCGCGCTCGACCGCGATCATCCCGAACACACGGCCCGCGCCAACCCATGAGCGTTCTGGTTCTGGATTTCGGCAGCCAGGTCACCCAGCTGATCGCGCGGCGCGTGCGCGAGGCCGGTGTCTATTGCGAGATCGTGCCTTTCAACAAGGCGGATGAGGCGCTGGCCAGGAAGCCGCGCGCCATCATCCTGTCGGGCGGTCCGCGCTCGGTCTATGAAGCGGATGCGCCGCGCGCGCCGCAGGCGGTGTTCGAGGCCGGCGTCCCGGTGCTTGGCATCTGCTATGGCGAGATGACCATGTCGGCCCAGCTGGGCGGCAAGGTGGAAGGCGGCCACAATCAGGAATTCGGCCGCGCCGATATTCAGGTTCACACCCAATCGCCGCTGCTGGAGGGCCTGGCGGAAAGCGGCAGCGAGCCGGTGTGGATGAGCCATGGCGACAAGATCACCGCCATCCCGCCCGGCTTTTCGGTCATCGCCACCAGCGAATCCTCGCCTTATGCCGTGATCGCGGACGAGAAACGCCGCTTCTATGGCGTGCAGTTCCATCCCGAAGTGGCGCATACTCCGCGCGGCGCGACGCTGTTGGCGAATTTCGTGCGCACCATCGCCGGCATCGCGCCGGAATGGAACATGCACGCCTTCCGCGCCGCCATGATCGAGAAGATCAGAAAGCAGGTGGGCTCTGGAAAAGTGATCTGCGGCCTGTCGGGCGGGGTGGATTCCAGCGTCGCCGCGGTGTTGATCCATGAGGCCATCGGCGACCAGCTGACCTGCATCTTTGTCGATACCGGCCTGATGCGCGCGGGCGAGGCGGACGAGGTGGTGAGCCTGTTCCGCGGCCATTACAATATCCCCCTGATCCATGCCGATGCGCGCGAACTGTTCCTGACGCGGCTTTCCGGCGTCAGCGATCCGGAACAGAAGCGCAAGATCATCGGCGCCGCCTTCATCGATGTGTTCGACAAGGAAAGCCACAAGGTGGGCGGGGCGGAATTCCTGGCCCAGGGAACGCTCTATCCCGATGTGATCGAAAGCGTTTCGGCCACCGGCGGGCCTTCGGTGACCATCAAGAGCCATCACAATGTCGGCGGTCTGCCCGATTACATGAAGCTCAAGCTGGTCGAGCCGCTGCGCGAGCTGTTCAAGGACGAAGTGCGGGCGCTGGGCCGCGAGTTGGGCCTGCCGCCGGCCTTTGTCGGCCGTCATCCCTTTCCGGGCCCGGGCCTGGCCATCCGCATCCCGGGCGAGATCACCGAGGACAAGCTTGAGATCCTGCGCAAGGCCGACACCATCTATCTGGACGAGATCCGCAAGGCCGGTCTTTACGACAAGATCTGGCAGGCCTTTGCCGTGCTGCTTCCGGTCAAGACGGTGGGCGTGATGGGTGATGGCCGCACCTATGACCATGTCTGCGCGCTGCGCGCCGTCACCTCCACCGACGGCATGACGGCGGATTATTATCCCTTCGAGCACAGCTTCCTGGCGCGCACCGCCACCCGCATCGTCAATGAAGTGCGCGGCATCAACCGGGTGGTTTACGACATCACCTCAAAACCACCGGGGACCATAGAGTGGGAGTGAGCCCCGGCCAGCGCGCCACCAGGCGCGCTGGCGCATTGATCCAGTGGATCAATGCGAGGGGCGAACGCCCGAGGCCTATGGCCGAGGGTGGCGCGGTGGCGAAAACTTGGCGCAAGATTCCAAGTGGTGACGACCAGCGCGCCATCAGGCGCGCTGACGCATTGATCCAGTGGCCCCACCAAAGACCATCACCGTCTTGTCCGTCATGGGACCAGCAACAGCTTACCCGCGGTCTTGCGGCTTTCCATGTCGGCATGGGCGCGCTTTGCCTCCGCCAGCGGATACTCCCCGCCCGGATGGATCTTCAGCTTTCCTTCCCGGAGCCAGTCGAAGAGCTGCTTTGAATGCCGCCGCAGCAATGCCGGCGTGTGGATATGGTCCAGGAAGGTCGCATATCCGATCTTGATGCTCTTGGGCAGCTTCATGAGGTTGAGATTGCCGGGGCCGCCCAGCACCGGGCTGTACCAACAGAAGGTGCCGGACCGCCGCAGGATATCGAGCGAACCCTGGAATGTGGTCGGGCCCGAACCGTCATACACGACATGCACGCCTTCACCCTTCGTCAGGCGAAGCGCCTGGTCCACGAAGTTGCCTTCCGTATCGACGATCACATGATCGACCCCGCCGGCCCTGGCGATCGCGACTTTCTCTTCGGAAGAAACACGGCCGATGACCGTGCCGCCCCGCAGCTTGATGACCTGCGCGAGAAGAAGGCCGACACCCCCGGCAGCGGCGTGGATGAATGCAACGTCGCCCTGCTGCACCGGATAGAAGTCGGTCGCAAAATGGCTGGCGGTCAGGCCGTTCATCATGACCGATGCAGCCGTCCGGTCATCGATGTCGTCCGGAATCGGGACCAGCGAGGTCGCCGGGATCGATTTCCGCTGAACATAGCTGCCGGGCGCATACACCCAGGCGACGCGCTGGCCGATGGCGAAGTCCTCGACGCCATCCCCGAGCGCGATGACGCGTCCGGAGCCCTCGACGCCAAGAACCTTGGGATTGGGCCTCTCCGTCCAGGCAATGCCGTGCCGGATACCGATGTCCATGAAGTTGACCCCGGCATAGGCGAGATCGACCAGGACCTCGCCGGGGCCGGGTTCTGGCTCTGGGAGATCGACGACCTCCATCATGTCGCGATCACCGATGCCGTTCATGACGACTGCCTTCATAAGCGCTGTCCTGTGTTGAATGATTGTTCCAGAATGCGGCAAAAAAATCAGCGCAGGGCCCGCATTGCGATTTCCGCCAGGCCCTTGAGGGTGCGTTGGTCGGCACCGCCGCGCCCGGCAAGCCGGATGCCGGCGACGGCCGATATGAGAAAGTGCGTGGCGATGTCCGGGTCGAGGTCTGCCGCCACATCGCCGTCCCGCTGCGCCTCTCGAATTTGCGCCGCGATCGCGCCGTTCATGACGCGGGACAGGGGTTCGTGGATCTCGGTGATATCGGGCTTCGACGTCCCGAACTCGTGGATCGAACTCATGCCAAGGCAAGGCGTGGCCGCCGTTTCCACCACCCGATCGAGCATGGCCGAGAGGCCGTCGATGGCGCGAGACCCCTTCCGCAGGGCTTGGAAATGCGCTGAGCACTCGCCAGAACCATATCGCCGAAGGGCGGACCGGTAGAGCTGCCACTTGCCCCCGAACGTATCGTAAAGGCTCTGACGGCCGATCCCCATCGTGTCGACAAGCATCTGCGCGGACGTGCCTTCATACCCATGCTCGCTGAACAGCCGGATTGCGCCGTCCAAAGCCGCGTCCGTGTCAAATTCCTTAGGTCTGGCCATAACCACCTTCTACAAGATACGGAATGATCGTTCAAGTATGGACACTCCGGCCGGATGGTAGGATCTTTTTCTTCCCCGGATGAAGCGGAGAAGTTCATTGTAGCGACCGCATGGCTCTGCCGATTCTAAAGAAATATCAGAACGAATGTCGTGAGGCCCGCCGGCCGTTCGTCCTTGGGATGCAAACCACCCGGAGCCGTTCATGAGCCCCATCATTACCGCTTTTGCGCGGTCCCCCGATCGCGGCCGGGGCCTGGCGCGCGACATGCCGGTGCGCTGGGCGCTGGAAGAGGTTGGCCAGCCTTATGGCGTTCATCTCATATCCTTCGCGGAATTGAAGGAGCCCGCGCACCGGGCGCTCCATCCCTTCGGCCAGATCCCGACCTATGAGGAAGGCGATCTTGCCTTGTTCGAATCCGGCGCCATTGTGCTGCATATTGCCCAGCAGCATATGGGCCTGCTGCCCACCGACGCCAACGCGCGGGCGCGCGCCATCGCCTGGATGTTCGCGGCGCTGAGTACGATTGAGCCGGTGATCCTCGAACTCCAGGTCGCGGTCCTTCTGGAGCGCAAGGAATCCTGGCATGAAGCGCGCCTTCCGCGCATCCAGAATCGCATCCGCGACAGGCTCAGGCCGCTGTCCGACCGCCTTGGCGATGCCGACTGGCTGGACGGCGCGTTCAGCGCCGGCGACCTGATGATGATCGGGGTGCTGCGCCGGCTGGGCGCGTCGGGCCTGTTGCGCGAATTCCCGAAGCTGGCAGCCTATGTTGCCCGTGGCGAGGCGCGGCCCGCTTTCCAACGCGCTTTCGCCGCGCAGCTGACGGTTTTCAACGCCGCATCGGGCGGCGCATAGGGGATAGGAATGAAGCACCGGCTTGCTCTCATACTGGCGCTATCGATTGGGTTGAGGAACAATCCTGCCATTGCGCTGGGGCCGATCGGGCCGGCGGCGCCGCGGCCACAGGCCGTGCAACTCGATCTTGAAAAGCCATTCCATACGCGTTCGCCCTGGCGGTTGGTCGTGACGGAGGGCGCCCCGGTCAAGGACTATGGCGACAATGATGCGCCTGGCGCGCTTACCCTGTGCCTGCACAAAGGTCCGACTGGGCCATGTGTTCCTGATCCTGTCACGCCGCCGCCATGGGTTGCCACACCCGGCGACATCACCGCATGGGCGCCGCATTATCTGCTGGATGCAAGACCGGTCTATCCCCTGGGGCCGAAGGCCGCCCCGCTCCTTTTGATCGTCACGGGCAGCCTGAACGCCGGAGATGGTGACCAGATCGTGGCCACGCAATTGATCCGCTACGATGCCGGCAGCGATGCATTCCGGCGGATTTATGCCAAGACTACCGGCCACAACAACAATCAGGAGGT
The DNA here is from genome assembly GCA_035547275.1 of Rhizomicrobium sp. Classification (GTDB taxonomy): domain Bacteria; phylum Pseudomonadota; class Alphaproteobacteria; order Micropepsales; family Micropepsaceae; genus Rhizomicrobium. Next base: position 2,428 of record DASZVQ010000106.1, on the reverse strand, counting down.
CCGTTTTGTTACCAGCGGGCCGCTTCGAGGCAGCGTCATCAGCGCCGAACCGCAGCAACACCGGCCCTATGGCTTTTGGATCGAAGTCAATCAGCTTACCGCGGCCGGCCTGTATCGCCAGGTGCTCAGATACGGCAGCGCCACCCGGTACAACGACGGCAATGGCTTGGCGGTGATCGATTCCGAAATGCCGAACATAGAGAAGCGGCTCGGTCTGTGGAAATCCGGTGATCCGCTCCCCACGCCGCAACTCTCTGGCGGCAAGCCGTGTCCAAAACCGGCGCTGCGACATTCCGAGTTATGGTGCGAATAAAGTCCCGCAACCGAAAGCGTCGCGACGGCGACGCGCAGCCGCGCCGTTATGCATTCAGCGATTTCGGACCGCTGACAAAGGGGCTGGCGCACAGATAAAACCGCAACAGGCTGTCAGCATTCTTTGTAATGCCGATCCGGATGCTTTGTCCGATTTTGCCGGCGCGGCGCTCGCCCCTTGCCAGCCACAAAGGGCCTTTGCGGCACAGATCCAGCCCATCGAGCGCGCGATCGATCCGCAGCGCCTCTGCAAGGCGTCCGGGTCCGCGCGCCAGGTCGCGCAAGCGTTCGGTGCCGCGGTTTTTCTGCATGATGGGGATGCCTTCCAGCGGTTCGAGCGCCCGGATCAGGACACCGGCGCCGATCCCGGGCTTTTCGCTCGAAACATTCAGCATCCAGGAGATGCCATAGGCGAGATAGACATAGGCATGGCCGCGTTCCAGAAACAATGCGCGATTGCGCGGGGTCATTCCCCGATAAGCATGCCCGGCAGAGTCGCCGATGATATAGGCTTCGGTCTCGACAATGCGGCCGCTGACGATGCCTTCGGGCAGTTCGCGCACCACGATCTTGCCGATGAGCATGCGGGCAAGGGCGACGGTATCGGCCGGCAGATCGGCGCGCGCGAGCGGCTGGTGACTGTGCCCCTGATGGCGGGATTTCACGTCAAGCGCGCGCGGCCTGGTGGCGATCCCGGCGCGTGGGTCAGGGCGGCGCGCCAGGGCGGCACGGATGTCCCGGTCTTCCATGTCGAATCTCCGTCGGAATGCAAAAAGGCAGGCTGGGGCATCATGGGACGACAGAGGGCTTTATACGCTTCCCCTGGACCTTGTTCCATTTTTCGGCTTGGCTTTTTCCGCATGCGCACAACCGCCCATCCCATCTCCCGCGCCTCCATGACCATCGCGGCGGTCTCGACCATCGTCGAATGGTACGACTTCACGCTCTATCTCTATCTCGCCACGATTTTGTCGCGGGTGTTTTTCGGCGGCGCCAGGGGCTCGCTGGTCCTCACGTTGGCCGGTTTTGCGCTGGCCTATCTGCTCAGGCCGCTGGGGGCGGTCTTCTTCGGCCAGATCGGCGACCGCTGGGGGAGGAAGCGCATGATGCTGTCCTCCATGGCGGTGGTGAGTATCGCCATGCTGGCCAGCGGATTGCTGCCCACCTATGCGATGATCGGGCCTGCCGCCGGATGGCTGCTTCTGCTGCTGCGCTGCGTGATCGGCTTTTCGGTGGGTGGCGAATATACGGGTGTGGTCGCCTATCTGCTGGAAGGCGCGCATGCCGAAAGGCGCGGATTGATCACCTCTTCGGCCTCGGCGGCCAGCGAGGTCGGCGGCCTGTTGGCGGTCGGTCTTTCCGCCCTGACGGCGGATTTTCTCGGCCCGGCCCAGCTGGATGGCTGGGGCTGGCGCATTCCCTTTCTGATCGGCGCGCTGCTGGCGGGCGGCATTTGGGTGGCGCGGTCGGCCATGCAGGAATCGCCGGATTTCGAGCGCCAGCGCGCCAGCGGCACCATGCCCGGCCGGCCGTTGCATTACACCCTGACCAATCATGCCCGGGGCGTCTTTCGTTCCTTCGCCATCTCGGCCTTGGGCTCGATCACTTATTATGTGGGCATCACCTATGTGCCGGCCTTTCTCACCTCCACCGGCGCGCTTGCGGAAAACACTTCGCTCTGGCTGTCGGTGTTGCCGGCGCTGGTTGTCATTCTGGTGACGCCGCTGGTAGGGCTGCTGACGGACCGCTGGGGCCGAAAGCCCGTGCTGGTGATCCTGTGTCTTGCCAGCGCGCTTTTGCCGGTCACGCTGTTCTCGCTGATGGCCAGCGGTTCGCAAGCGCGCGCCCTGCTGGGCGCGGTCATTCTGGCGGGCATCGCCGGCGGGGTCAGCGCGGTGGGCGCGGTGGCCACGGCGGAACAGTTTCCCGGCGAAGGCCGCCTCAGCGGGTTGGCGCTGGGCACCACCACGGCCACCGCGATCTTCGGCGGCCTCACACCCTGGCTGGCCCAGCTGCTGGTGGAAGAGACCGGCTGGCCGGTGATGCCGGGGGTGATGATCGCGGTGGTGGGATTTTGTGTGTTGCCGATTTTTCTGGCCTCGCCGGAAACCGCACC
>DASZVQ010000105.1:0-8528 GCA_035547275.1 Rhizomicrobium sp. | reverse complement strand
CGGCCGACCACGATGGGCTGGGTCCAGCCCGGCACCAGGCGCGGCACATTTCTGCAGATGATCGGCTCGCGGAAGATCACCCCGCCCAGGATGTTGCGGATGGTGCCGTTGGGCGACTTCCACATCTTCTTGAGCTTGAATTCCTCGACCCGCGCCTCGTCCGGGGTGATGGTGGCACACTTCACGCCCACGCCATATTTCTTGATCGCCTCGGCGGCCTCGACCGTGACCTTGTCCTCGGTCTTGTCGCGATTCTCGATCGACAGGTCGTAATAATGCAGGTCGATGTCCAGATAGGGCAGGACCAGCTTCTTCTTGATCAGGTCCCAGATGATGCGGGTCATCTCGTCGCCGTCCAGCTCGACAACCGGGTTGGCAACCTTGATCTTTTCCATCGGATTTCCTCGCAAAATTGGGTCTTAGGGGATATAGCGGGGCGAAGTTACTGACAAAAACCGGCCCGTCAAAGCGCCAAATGACCCCACCCGCCATCGTCCTGTCGCACACCCAAATGGGGGAAAATGTCGGCGCCGCCGCCCGGGCAATGAAGAATTTCGGGCTGACCGAACTGGTCCTGATCGCCCCCAAGATGGAATGGCCCAACGACCGGGCCCATATGCTGGCGTCGGGTTCCGGCGACATATTGGACGCGGCCAAGGTCTGCCCCACCGCCGCCGAGGCCCTGGCGCCTTATCAGCTGGTGCTGGCCACCACGGCGCGCGCCCGCGATGTGGTGAAGGAAATCCATACCCCGGAGGCTGCCGCACGGCGGCTGCGCGCGGCATCGCAGGAAGGCGCGCGCACCGCCATCCTGTTCGGCGGCGAGCGCGCAGGCCTGGACAATGACGAGATGAGCCTGGCCGACGCCGTCATCACCATTCCCACCGCCCAATTCTGGTCGCTGAACCTGGGACAGGCGGTGCTGCTCTTGGCATATGAATGGCTCAAATCCGCCGACGCCACGCCGCCGGTGCGCATCCGGGCGTCCACCGCGCTGCCCGCCAGCCGCCAGGAACTGGTGGGGCTGTTCGAGCATCTGGAAAAGGAACTGGATGCGGCCGAATTCCTCTTTCCTCCGGCCAAGCGCGAAACCATGGTGCGCAACATCCGCGCCATGATAATGCGGTCCGGCCTGAACGATCAGGAAGTGCGCACCATCCGCGGTATGATTGTCGCGCTGGTGCGCAACAAGTATCGGGGAGCGAAATGAACCGCGGATGGTCTTTTGTTGGGTCGCGCGGCCAGACGGCTGCGCTTTGCTCGCCTGGCCGCCGCTCCCGCCGCGGCATGATCGTGGCCCTGGTGCGCAACAAATACAGAGGCCCGAGCGGCCAAGGAAACAAGTCGTGAGCCTGGTTCCCGTCATCGGTTTCGTCGCGCTCGCATTGCTGGCGGTCGCTTTCGCGGCCGTGCCGCTATGGCGCATGAGCGAAAAGAAGGGGCGCTGGCTGCTTTCCGGCGCCGTTGCCTTGTTCGTGCTGGCGATCGGGGGCGGCACCTATTTTCTGGTCGGCCGACCGCACCTGGCCGAACGCGCGGCGCAAGGCCTCAACATCCATGAGATCAATGGCCTGGTGCCCTATCTGATCCAGCGCGTGCGCGCGCATCCCGAGGATGTGCGCGCCTGGCGCTACCTGGCCAGCGCCTATATGGGCGCCGGCGATCCGCGCGATGCCGCCAAGGCGCTGGCGCAAGTGATCGCGCTGACCGGCAAGGGCGATGCCGGAGTGGATGCGGCCTATGGCGAGGCGCTGGTGGCCGACAACGCCGGCCAGGTGCCGCAAGAGGCGGAGGACGCCTTCAATGCCGCGCTGAAAGCCGATCCCAGGAACGGGCCGGCGCGCTTTTATCTGGGCTTGGCCAAGGCCGCGCGCAACGACCGTGCCGGCGCGCTGGAACTGTGGCAGAGCCTGCTTGCCGATGTGCCCGCCACCGCGCCGCTGCATCAGTTGCTGGTGGACCGCATCGCCATGCTGACCTCGCAAGCTCCGGGCGGCGCGCCCAATCCCCGCGCCATGGTCGATATGCTGGCGCAGCGGCTGAAAGCCAATCCCGATGACGCGCTGGGCTGGGTGCGCCTGATGCGCGCCTATACCGTGCTGGGCGAAACCGACAAGGCCAAACAGGCGCTGGCCTCAGCGCGCAAGGCCTTCGCCACCAACAAGGATGCGCAGACGGCGTTCACCACGGCGGCGAAGGCGCTCAAGCTCGAATAAACCCGCAGCCGGCATGGCCGCCCCTGGGGCGGCCATGCGGGATCAAACCGGCATTTTCCGCTTGGAATATTCCCGGCTCGCCATCACGACTTTCTCGTCATCGCCCGGCAGCATGCGCATGCCCATGTCATAGCTCTGGTTCATGGTCGAACCGCGCGGGCCGGTGCCCAGCCATTGCACGCCGTTCTTCTTGGCCGCCAGCCGCACCCGTTCCAGGGCGTCATTATAGCGGGGATCGGCCATCACCTTGGCGCGTTCCTCCCTGCTCATGGGCCGAACCGCATCCCAGCCCAGATAGGACCAGCTGTTGTCGCTGGGTCCGGGCTCGGCAAAAGCGAGTCCTTTGATCGCCATCAACTGCTCGGCATATTCCACGCCATGGCGGTTCTCCAGCTTGAAGCCCATGGATATCTCGCCTTTGGGGTTTTCCGGCCAGGGATCGGCCACGGCCAGATACTGGTCACCGGGTATACCCCAGATATGGGCGGCATAGACCTGGCTGCCCGAACCGCGCGAGCCTTCGATGGGCGGCTCTGGCACTGTCGGCTGGTTGAATTTGAAGCGGGCGCAGGAAATAGCGATTTCGCCAGCTTCCGGCGAATGCATTTCGCAGATCAGGCAGCCATGGGCGCCGGCGGCCAATGCCTGCTGGATCATCCAGGCATTGGCGCGCATCGAGGGACCGTCGAAACCCACCGCGGGCAAAGTCACGAACACCATCGGCGTGCGATGGCCGGACGGCGTGGGCCCGCCATCCACCAGGCCTTGCATGAAATTGCGCAGATTGGAGAAATCCAGGCTGCCATTCTCCATCTCGTAATTGATGGCGTCGCAATAGGTCTTGGCCATGCGCCTGCCTTCCTCATACCCCTCGGGCGCGCCGGACGGCATATAGACGTTATAGAAAGCGACCTGATTGTCCTCCCACAACTCGATCGCCTTGTTGATCCGGCGCGGCTTGTAATTGGGATCGGCGGTGGAAATCTGCGGCAGGGTGCGGGCCCAGTTCTTGTTGAAGCCGCCGCCCTTGCTGGCGCTGCCGAAATAGTTTGGGCTGTCCAGCATCGAGCGGCCCTTGGCGATGGGCGCGCCATCCGGCGTGTGCGTGATCGCGGCATCCGCCTTGGTCGAGGCGGCCGCGAGTCCCGCGCCGATCAGCGACACGCCCGTCAGAAAATCGCGTTTCTTGATATCCATGGCTTCCCCGTTTGTTATTTGCGAGCAAGCCTGTCATTTCGCGGCCGGATGGAAAAGCTAATTCACACGCTGCGCTGCAGCACCGAGCTCTTCCAGCATCGCGTCCAGCGCCTGCGCCGCGCGTTCAACGGCGCCCGCATCGCGTCCACGTATCACCAGTTGCGCGCCAAAGGGCTGGGCCGCGCCTTCCCGATAGAAGGGGTAAGAACCGATGGCGACATCGGGATGGGCTTTCTGCAGTTGCGCCAGCCCCGGCGCGACCGTGCCCTCGGGAATCCGCGCTTCGATCGTAATGCTGGTCACTGCCACATCGCGCGGCAGTTCCGGCGCGATCGCCTCCAGCATGGCCCGCATCACCATCGGCACCCCCGCCAGCACATAGACATTGCCGATATGAAATCCCGGCGCGCCGGACACCGAATTGGCCACCAGGCTGGCGCCATGGGGAATGCGGGCCATACGCTTGCGCATGTCGTTGAATTCGCCGGGGGGATAGCGCGCTTCGAGCAGGGCATAAGCCTCGGGATGGTATCCAATGCCCACACCGAAAGCCCGGGCCACCGCATCGGCGGTGATGTCGTCATGGGTGGGGCCGATGCCGCCGGTGATAAAGACGAAATCGTACCGAGCGCGCAGGGCATTCAGGCCGGCCACGATTTCGGCCTCCACATCCCCCACCACCCGCGCCTCTTTCAGGTCGATCCCCAGGGCGGTCAGGAACCGGGCGATGGCGTTGGTATTGGTGTCCTGGGTGCGGCCCGACAGGATTTCGTCTCCGATCACCAGAATGGCGGCACTTTTAGACATTCAGGTTCCTGTAACCGGGTTTTGGTTTATTCGCCGGGATATTATATTGTTGGTGACATGACCGTCCTGCCCCAGCCCGAAATTTTCGAAGCCGCCCGCAAGGCCCATTTCGCCATAGCCCTGCACGACCCTGCCGATTTCGACGGGATGCGACGGGCCGGCCGCCTGGCCGCCGAGGTGCTGGACCTGCTGGTGCCCCTGGTGAAGCCGGGCGTGACCACCGCGGCGCTGGACAAGGTGGCCTATGATTACATCATCGCGCATGGGGCGACCCCGGCCTGCCTGAACTACCGCGGCTACCGCCATACGGTCTGCACCTCGATCAACCATGTGGTCTGCCACGGCATTCCCAACGACAAGCCGCTGCGCGATGGCGACATCGTCAATATCGACGTCACCGTCATTCTTGACGGCTGGCATGGCGACACCAGCCGGATGTATCCGGTGGGCGACGTCAAGCGCAAAGCCGAGCGGCTGGTCGAGATCACCTATGAGGCGATGATGCGCGGCATCGCGGCGGTGAAGCCCGGCGCCACCACCGGCGATATCGGTCATGCCATCCAGTCCTTCGCCGAAGGCCAGGAGAAATGCGCCGTGGTGCGCGACTTCTGCGGCCACGGCCTGGGCAAGGTGTTCCATGCCCTGCCCAATATCGTGCATTACGGCAAGCCTGGCGGCGGCATCGCGCTGAAGCCCGGCATGTTCTTCACCGTCGAGCCGATGATCAATCTGGGCGGCTTTGGCGTGAAGGTGCTGAGCGATGGCTGGACCGCGGTGACGCGCGACCGCTCGCTGTCGGCGCAGTTCGAACATTCGGTCGGTGTGACCGAGACGGGCGTTGAGATTTTCACCCTGTCGCCGAAGGGCCTGCACAAACCACCCTATATCTGAGGCCCTCGCGTGGACGAGGCGAACGCGCCCTTTACGCCGCCCCGTGCCACCGCCGCCGACAATGGCAGCGAAGGCCATCGCGAACGGCTACGGGAGCGTTTCCTGAAGGGCGGCGCCGATGCCATGCCCGATTACGAACTTCTGGAACTGACCCTGTTCGCCGCGCTCCCCCGGCGCGACACCAAGCCATTGGCCAAAGCCCTGTTGCTGCGCTTCGGCAGTTTCGCCGACGTGATCGCCGCCCCCCGCGCCAGGCTGCTGGAAGTCAAAGGCGTGGGCGAAAGCGTCGCCAATCACTTGAAGATCGTGGAGGCCGCCGCCCAGCGGCTGGCCAAGACCAGCGTGATCGGCCGCCCCGCGCTGTCATCCTGGGCCGCGCTGCTGGATTACTGCACCACCGCCATGGCGCGGCGGGAGAGCGAGGAATTCCGCATCCTGTTCCTGGACCGCAAGAATGTGCTGATCGCCGATGAGGTGCAGAACAAGGGCACCGTCGATCATACGCCCGTCTATCCGCGCGAGATCATCAAGCGCGCGCTGGAGCTTTCGGCCTCGGCCATCATCCTGGTGCACAATCATCCGTCGGGCGATCCCACGCCATCGAAGGCCGACATCCTGATGACACGGGAGATCGTGAGCGGGGCCAAAGCACTGGGCCTTGCCGTGCACGATCATCTGGTGATCGGCAGGAGCGGCCATGCCAGCTTCAAAGCCCTGGGCCTGTTGTAACCGGCGCCGCCTACGCCCGAATAATGGGCATGTCGGGATTGATGGAATATGGCCGTCGCCTTGCACGGCCATGGTTGCCTTCATGGTATGCGGTGCCGCTGCGCCTGATTGCCGGCTACGGCTTCATGGAACACGGCTATGCCAAGCTGGTGCGCGGACCGGAGCATTTCATCGCCATCCTGCACGCGCTGGGCGTTCCGGCACCGGCGCTGATGGCCTGGGTGACCATCGGCTCTGAACTGATTTGCGGCCTGATGGTGCTTGCGGGTCTTTTGATCCCGCTGGCCAGCATTCCGATGGTCGTGACATTGCTGGTGGCCATCCTCACCGTGCATGTGCCCAATGGGTTCAGCTCCATAAAGCTCCAGTCGGTGGATGCGATGGGCGCGCATTTCGGCCAGCCCGGCTATGAAACCGATCTGCTGTATTTGGCCTGCCTGGCCACGTTGGTGCTGGGCGGATCAGGCTCGCTGGCGCTGGACCGGCTGATTTTCAGAGCCCGTCACGGCGCCACATAGCGCAAGAGGTGCGCGCTGTCCGCAGCGTTATTCCACCAGGTGCGTGCCATGGGTGACGGCCGCGCCGGCGCGCAGGGCGGCGGCGATGAACACCGTCTCCGAAAGCTCTTCGGGCGTGACACCGGCCTTGATGGCCGCGTCCTTATGGATGGCCAGGCAATAGGGGCATTGGGTGGTGAGCGCCACGGCCAGCGCCATCAGTTCCTTGTATTTCTTCGGAATGGCGCCATCCGCCAGCGCTGCCTTGTCGAAGGCCAGAAAGGTCTTCCAGGCTTCCGGCGCGCCGGCGCCGACTTTTCCCAATTTCTTGATGTCGTCGGAGTCGTACAGATTGCTCATATCAGAATCCTCTCTTCTCTTTCGCCGGTTCGCCCCCAGAAGGCGAATAGTTACCTTCAGCCGCCATATCGCCGTCAATCCCATCCAGGCGAAAGCGGCAGCGCGCGCTTCAAGCCTTTGGTGTTGCTCTGAAAATCAACCCTTCCCCCTCTCGTGCTTCCGCGCTAGAAGCAGCCGCAATACCTATTGGTGACGTCCCATGATCCCCCGCTATGCCCGCGACAGGATGGTTTCCATCTGGTCGCCCGAGACCAAATTCCGCATCTGGTTCGAGATCGAGGCGCACGCCACCGATGCCCTGGCCGAGCTGGGCGTGGTGCCCAAGGAGGCCGCGGCCAAGGTCTGGGAAAAAGGCAAGGATGCGAAGTTCGATGTGGCGCGGATCGACGAGATCGAGCGCGAGGTCAAGCATGACGTCATCGCCTTCCTCACCCATCTGTCCGAGATCGTGGGCCCGGAAGCGCGTTTCGTGCATCAGGGCATGACATCGAGTGATGTGCTGGACACCTGCCTGAATGTCCAGCTGGCGCGCGCCGCCGACATCCTGATCGAGGATACCGATGCGCTGCTGGCCGCGCTAAAGACGCGTGCCTTTGAATACAAGATGACGCCCACCATCGGGCGCAGCCATGGCATCCATGCCGAGCCCACCACCTTTGGCGTCAAGCTCGCCACTTACTACGCCGAATTCACCCGCGCCCGGGCCCGGCTGGTGACGGCGCGCAGCGAGATCGCCACCTGCGCCATTTCCGGCGCGGTCGGCACGTTCGCCAATATCGATCCCCGGGTGGAGGAGCATGTCGCCAAGGCGATGGGCCTCACCGTCGAGCCGGTTTCCACGCAAGTGATCCCGCGCGACCGCCATGCCGCCTATTTCGCGGCGCTGGGTGTGGTCGCGTCTTCGCTGGAACGGCTGGCGATCGAGATCCGTCATCTGCAACGCACCGAAGTGCTGGAAGCGGAAGAATATTTCTCGCCGGGCCAGAAGGGCTCATCCGCCATGCCGCACAAGCGCAATCCGGTGCTGACCGAGAATGTGACGGGTCTTGCCCGCATGGTGAGGAGCTATGCCATCCCCGCCATGGAGAATGTGGCGCTGTGGCATGAGCGCGATATCTCCCATTCCTCGGTCGAGCGTTACATCGGTCCCGACGCCACCATCACGCTGGATTTCGCCCTGGCCCGCATGACCGGCGTGATCGAGAAGCTGGTGGTCTATCCTGATCGGATGCAGAAGAATCTGGATGCCACCCATGGCCTGGTGCACAGCCAGCGCGTGCTGCTGGCGCTGACCCAGGCCGGCCTGCCGCGCGAGGACAGCTACCGGCTGGTGCAGAAGAACGCCATGCGCGCCTGGAACGGCGAAGGCAATCTGCTCGACCTGCTTAAGGCCGATCCGGACGTCTCCAAGGCGCTGCCGGCCGCCAGGCTCGAGGCCATGTTCGACCTGGGTTACCACCTGAAGCAGGTGGACACGATCTTCCAGCGGGTCTTCGGCGGCTGAAAAAGCGGCAACTCTTCACACGTTATGGCCGGGTTGAGCGCTTGGGCCACACATCTCCATTTGTCATGGCCGGCCTCCGAGCCGGCCATGACATGAGGAAAGTGGCAAGTGCTCAATCCGGCAGCGCAAACGCGATCACCTGATCGCCACGTTTGGTGCCGGCCTTCTCATGGCCACCAGCAGCGATGACGACATACTGCTTGCCCTTCCACATATAGGTCATGGGTGTGGCCTGGCCGCCGGCCGGCAGGCGCCCGCGCCACAATTCCGCGCCGGTCCTGGCATCAAAGGCGCGCAGATAATCGTCCATGGTCGCGGCGATGAAGA
>DASZVQ010000104.1:0-55617 GCA_035547275.1 Rhizomicrobium sp. | reverse complement strand
TCGCCAAAGCTCGCGGCGTTCACTTGCTTTCGCATGTCCACAGGACATGCTCATGCCTACGGCACCGCAAGCTCACCCCCGCACCAGCAAAATCTAAGCACTTAGCGTCGCATACGCTTCGCTAAGCGCAAGCTTTTGCGTCCTCTCCCACAAGGGGAGAGGACATCAAGACCCCTTACTTTGGAACGTGGTCGGCGCCGGGCTCACCACCACCGGACCGGCGGGGGTGATCTCCATCACCGCCAGGCCGCGTTCCGATGTGCCGTCGGCGCGGAAGCGGAAGATGCCGTTCACTCCAGCAAAGCCGTTGGGGTCCATCAGCGCGGCTTGCGTAAAGCGGTGATAAGGCTGGCCCTGCGCCAGCAGTGCCACCAGCGACACCGCGTCATAGGCGAGCGGCGCCAGCGAGGCGGGCGCCGCGCCGAAAGTGGCGCGGTACTTGGTCACGAACTGCTCATCGGCATTGGGCGCGGGCGCGGCATACCAGCTGCCTTCCAGGCTCGCTTCCCGCTGCAAGGCGGGATCGTCGGCCCAAAGCCCCGTGCCCAGCAGCTTGACCTTGTCGCGGCTGGCGCCATGGAACGACAAGGTCGGGGCGATGGCGCGCAGCATCACACCGCCTTGCGCGATCAGCACGGCGTCGGCGCCGCTCTTGACCACCGCTTCGCTGGGGGCCGCGACATCGCCGGCATTGGCGGCGAAATGCTCCACATCCACCACAGTGCCGTGGCTGGCCGAAACCGCGTCATTGAAGGCCGACCCCGCCACATCGCCATAAGCGGATTGCGGCAACAGCGCCGCGAACTGGTGATGGCCATTGGCCGCGGCATAACTGACCACGCGGTTCACTTCGATCTGGGGCAGGAAGCTCAACAGATAGGCGCCATTGCCCGCCACGCTTTTTTCGGTGGAGAAGGCCAGCACCGGCACGCCCCGGTCGCGCGCGATCGGCGCCACGGCCTGCACCGATGCGCCGAACAAGGGACCCACGATCACCTCGGCGCCTTGGGCCAGAAGCTGCTGGGCTGCCTTGACCGCTGCCGGGCCTCCGCTGCCATCGTCCGCCGTCATCAAAAGGATGTCGCGGTTGCCGGAATCGAACATGGCCAGCTCGGCGGCCTTCAGCATCGAGGCGGCCAGTGCCCGGGTGGCGGCCGAACCGCTGGAGAAAGGCAGAATGATGCCCACCCGCACCGGGACCTGACCGGGCGCCATGCCGGGCAGGCGCAGATAACCGGGCATGTCATGGTCCAGCGGGTTGCCGGCCACCGGAGGCGGCGGGGGTGGCGGCGGGACCGGTTTCGGCGGGGCCGGCGGCGGGGTGCAGGCGGCTATCGCAAGGCTCGCGGCAATGGCACAAAAGAGGGTCAGGTGACGCATACGGAAGGACATGGGAAATCCCTTTGACGCGCGAACCTTAGAGCAAGTTGGGACCAGATGGAATCGACTGCGTTGCGTTGCGGCGAGGCGATCCGCCAGAAGCCGCGTGAAGGGCGTATCGGGAATACGGTCGAGCGCGGCGACGCCGCGGGCGCCCGCCGCAACGCAACCCGCAGGGCCGGGGTCTTTTGTGTCGTGGGTTCGTCGCGAAGCTTGTCCGTATTCCCGATACGGGCTGCGCTTCGCTCCTGCCCACGCCGCAAAATCCCTCCGGCGCAGTGGTTCCATCTGGTCCCAACTTGCTCTAGGCCTTTGGCGGTGACGGGTAAATCTCAAGATCGCGGCGATTTGGCGGCGGGGCTCTATATCCTGGCCACGCCTATCGGCAATGCCCGGGACATCTCGCTGCGGGCGCTGGACGTCCTGCGGGGCTCAAGCGTCATCGCCGCCGAGGATACCCGCGTCACCGCCAAGCTTCTGGCCATCCATGGGGTACAGAAGCCGCTTGTCCCCTACAATGACCATAACGGGCCAGAGATGCGCCCCCGTATCCTGGCCCGGCTGCAGCAGGGCGAGGCGGTGGTGCTGGTGTCGGACGCCGGCACGCCGCTGGTCTCCGATCCGGGCTACAAGCTGGTGCGCGAGGTGATTGCGGCGGGCATCTCGGTGGTGGCGATCCCGGGGCCATCGGCGGTGCTGACCGGGCTCACCCTCAGCGGCCTGCCCTCCGACCGCTTTCTGTTCGCGGGCTTTCTGCCGACGCGCGCGGGCGAGCGCCAAAGCGCGCTGGAAGAATTGAAGGGTTTGCGCGCCACCCTGATCTTTTTTGAATCGGCTCAGCGGCTGGGCGAAACCCTGGCGGCGATGGCGAATGTGCTGGGCAATCGCGCCTGTGCGGTGACGCGCGAACTGACCAAGCTGCATGAGGAGGTGCGGCGCGGCCCCTTGCGCGAGCTGGCGGCGCATTATGACAAGGCCGGCGCGCCCAAGGGCGAAGTCACGCTTCTGGTCGGCCCGCCCCTCGATGCGGCAGCCGACACCGCCAAGATCGATGCGGCGCTGAAGGCGGCGCTGGCTTTCATGCCGGTCAAGGCCGCCGCCGAAATGATCGCGAACCTCACCGGCAGCCATCGCCGGGCGATCTATGACCGGGCGCTGGAATTGAAAGATGGCGACTGACCGCCAAAAGAAATATCAGGTCGCGCACCAGCGCGGCCACCGCAGCGAAGCTCTGGCGGCGCTGTGGTTGCGCTTGAAGGGCTATCGCATTTTGGCCCGCCGGCTGAAGACCAAGGCGGGCGAGATCGATCTGGTGGCGGCCGCGCCCTTCGGCCCGATCTGCTTCATCGAGGTCAAGGCGCGCAAGCTGGCGCTGGCGGCTGCGCAATCCGTGCTCCCGGCCCAGCAGACTCGCATTGCCCGCGCCGCCTCCCTATATCTCGCCGGCCGTCCGGGCCTGGCCCGGCGCGGCGCCCGATTTGATATTGTCGCCATTGGTGAAGGCCGCTGGCCCAGGCATCACCGGGATGTGTGGCGAGCCGACATCTGACTTTGGCATTTTGAGGACATGACATGGCGCTGACCGTCGCGATCCAGATGGACCCGATCGAGAAGATCGATATCGGCGGGGATTCGACATTCGCCCTGGCGCTGGAAGCGCAGGCCCGCGGTCACAGCCTGCTCTATTACGGGCCGCGCGATCTCACTTTCCGCGACGGCAAAGTCAGCGCCCATGTGCGCCCCCTGACGGTGCGCGCGGTGAAGGGCGATCACTTCGTGCTGGGCGAAGGCTTTGTCCAGGATCTGTCGTCGGCCGATGTGGTGCTGATGCGCCAGGACCCGCCCTTCGACATGGCCTATATCACCGCCACTCATATTCTGGAGCGCATCCATCCCGGGACTTTGGTGGTGAACGATCCCAAGGAGGTGCGCAACGCGCCGGAAAAGCTTTTCGTCACCGAATTCGCCGAATTCATTCCGCCCACGCTGATCACCTCGGACCTGCGCGAGATCCGCGCCTTCCGCGACGCGCATAAGGACATCATCCTCAAGCCGCTTTACGGCAATGGCGGCGCCGGCGTCTTCCGGGTCAAGCTGGATGACGAGAATTTCGGCTCGCTGATGGAGATCTTCACCCTCTTCTATCGCGAGCCCGTCATCGTCCAGCGCTATCTTCCCGAAGTGCGCAAGGGCGACAAGCGCATCATCCTGGTCGATGGCGAATTCGCCGGGGCCATCAACCGGGTGCCGGCTGAGGGCGAGGCGCGCTCCAACATGCATGTGGGGGGCCGCCCCGAGGCCACCGAACTGACGCCCCGCGAAAAGGCAATATGCGCGGTGATCGGACCGGAGTTGAAGAAGCGCGGGCTGATCTTCACTGGGATCGATGTGATTGGCGACTATATGACCGAGATCAACGTTACCTCTCCCACCGGCATTCATGAGGTGCGGCGGTTCGGCGGCGCCGACATCGCCGCCCTGATCTGGGATGCCATTGAAAGAAGGCGCGCATGATTACCGCCCGGAAGTCCGAAGATCGCGGCAAAACCCATATCGACTGGCTGGATTCCCGCCACAGCTTCTCCTTCGGCGAGTATTACGATCCGGCGAACGAGAGCTTCGGGTCCTTGCGCGTCATCAATGAGGACTGGATCGCGGGCGGCGCGGGCTTTCCGCCCCATCCCCATCGCGACATGGAAATCGTCACCTATATCCTGGACGGGGCGATCGCGCACAAGGATTCCACCGGCGGCGGCGGCACCATCCGCCCCGGCGAGATCCAGCGCATGAGCGCCGGCTCCGGCATCGTCCATGCCGAATTCAACGCCAGCCCGACCGAAACCTGTCATCTGCTGCAGATCTGGATCATGCCATCCCGGCGCGGTATCGAGCCCGGCTATGAGCAGAAGACCATCGATCCGGAAAGCGTGCGCAACCGCTTTGCCCGCATCGCCGCGCCCGATCCGCGCGAGAATGAAGTGCGGCTGGTGCAGGATGCGGAGATCTGGGCCGCGAAACTTGATGCCGGGGTGGAGGCGATCCATCCCCTGGCGCCGGGCCGCAAGGCCTGGCTGCAGGTGGCCAAGGGCGAAGTGAGGCTGGGCGAGGAGACGCTGACAGCCGGTGACGCCGCCGCCATCACCGACCAGAACGACATCGTCATCCGTTCCAACGCGCCCAGCGAGGTGCTGTTGTTCGATCTGGTTTAGATCGAACAATAAAACTCACCATGGGCGGGCTTGACCCGCCCATCCATGATTCAACGATTCCAACTCTCGAGAAGGTCATCCCATAGCGGATTGGCCTTCTCTACCAATGCGATTTTCCAATCGCGCTTCCAGCGTTTCAGATTTGTCTCCCGGCGAATAGCGTCCGCATAGAGCGGATATTCTTCGAAATAGATCAGTCGGGTGACGCCGTACTTTTTTACGAATGCCGAGCCAATGCCCTGCCGGTGTTGTTCCATTCGGAGAAGCAGATTGGAAGTTACTCCAATGTACAAAGTGCCATGCGGCTTACTGGCGAGAATGTAGACAAACCCGGCAGGCATATCGCGAACAAGAAGTTGGATGGCCGGCTCGGAGGCCGGCCATGGTGAGTTTAGATTTATTCGATGGCGGCTACTTCACCAGGCCGAAGCGGCTCTTGTAGCGGGCGTCGATACCCGACAGCGGGAAATAGATGAAGACGTCGGTGGTGCCGAACTGCCGGTCGATCACCGCGCCGTCGCCGATGCAGCAGCCGGCGCGCACATAGCCCTTCAGCAGCGGCGGCAGGCTGCGCAGGCCTTCGCGGGCGTCGATCTGATCCTTGGGGATCATGTTCATGTCCACGAACAGTCCGGGTTGGGCCTTGACCCGCAAGCCTTCGGGCATGGCATGGAAATGATGCAGATAGGACAAGGGCAACGCCATGTCGGCCGCGTCGATGCCGGGCAGCGATGCGCAGCCGAACATCAGGTCGATGTCGAAGCGCGCGACATAGGCCATCAGGCCCTTCCACAACAGCTGCATGCTGCCGGGACGGGCGCGATAGCTTTTCAGGATGCAGGACCGGCCCAGCTCCAGATATTTAAAGCCTTCGGGCAGGCCCCTGAGCATGGGCGCCAGATCATATTCGCCGGCGGTATAGAAACCGCCCGCCTTGGCCGCATCCTTCTCGCGGGTCAGGCGATAGGTCCCGATGACCAGCGGCTGGCCGTCTTCGTCATGGGCGTCGCGGTCCACCACCAGCAGGTGGTCGCAGACCTCGTCATACTTGTCGAAGTCGCGCTTCAGCTCGCGCATCCGGGGCGAGGGGATCGCGCTCATCTCTTCATAGAAGACGGTGTAGCGCAGGCGCTGGGCCTGTTCGACTTCGTGCTCGGTCTCCGCCAGGCGCACTTCCAGCGCGCCCGACACGGCCAGCACCGGCCATTGCTCCAGACGTCCCTCGAAAGGCCCGGCTTCGTAGATGTTGACCACGACCGTTTCCCGTTAAGCGGCGCGCCTTGCGGCGACTCACCACACCCTTGATCTATCCGTAGGGCTTAGACCCTTTATGCGACAGTTTGACAATTTTAGCCCAAGCCACTGTCACAATCCAAGGGCTCGGCAAATTTTTTAGCAGTTACGCCGGGTTAACGCTCAGATCGGCGTTTCGCCGATGGGTGCGCGCCAAAAGACCGAAGAGGAACACCGAGGGCACGCCAATGGCCGCGCAACCGATGAAAAACAGGGCATAGGCGTTCATGAGCCCGAATTGGGCGGTCAGCCCGTCCACGATCACCCCGGAAAATCCCTTGAGGAACTTGCCCGCCAGGGCATAGGCCGAGGACAGAAGCGCATATTGGGTCGCGACATAGCCCAGGCTGGTCAGCGACGACATATAGGCCACCAGGCTGATCCCGGCGAAACTGATGCTGAAATCATCCAATCCCATCACCGCCAGGAAGGGAACAAGACTGCTGCCGGTATAGATCAGCAGGCCGTTGGCCGCGATGCCGATGGATTGCAGGACCGCCCCCAGAATAAGGGTCCGCATCAGCCCCAGCCGCAGCGACACCAGGCCCGCGGCCGCAACCCCCAGAAAGGAACTGGCCAGGCCCATGGTGGCGCGCGACAGGCCGATCATGTCCTTGCTCATGCCGATGTCGTGGAAGAATGGGTTGACCATGGGCCCGCGCGCGAAGTCGGGCAGGCGGTACAGCGTGATCGCCAGCAGCATCGCGATCGCCATGGCGCCATGGGCCTTGAAGAAGGCGATGAAGGGCCCGGCCACGGCATCGAAGAAGCCGCGCGCCGACCAGAGCGGTTCTTCCTTCAGCTTCCTTGCCGCGACCGTATCGGCATCGGCCGGTTCGGGCGCAAGCAGGGTGGCGGCCATGCCCACGGCCATCGCCATGCCGCACAGGATGTAAGACACCACCCAGCCGAGATGCTGCGCCGATACCAGAAGCAGGGAGTCGGTGCAGATCATGGCGACGCGATAGGCGAGCGTGTTGGCGGCGGTGAGCAGGCCCTGCTCATCGGCATCCTTGGCGATCTCGATGCGCCAGGCCGCCAGGGCGATATCCTGGGTGGCGGCGGCAAAGGCCACCACCAGGGCCGCGATGCCCAATGCGGTCAGGCCATGGCCTGTGCCAAGCCCGGCCATGGTGAACAGACCCAGCGCGACCACCACTTGCGAAGCCAGCAGCCAGCCGCGCCGTTGGCCCAGGAATTTCAGCACCGGCACCCGGTCCAGCAGCGGCGCCCAGGCGAATTGCAGCGAATAGGCGATCCCCACCCAGGAGATGAAGCCGATGGCCTTGAGGCTGGTATGCGCGTCGCGCAGCCAGAAGCCGAACGTGTTGCCCACCAGAAGAAAAGGAATGCCGGACGAAAAGCCCAGCGCCAGCATCACCAGCACCTTGGGATTCAGATAGTCGCGGAATTGATAGCGCCGGCGCGGGCGTTGGGTCATGCCGCGACGATATGCGAACCGTCTTCGCTGGGAAACAGCATCAGGAACATTTCCTCCAGCTCGGCGGGATCGACCGGCTTGGTGAGAAAACCATCCATTCCCGCTTCCTTGCACTGGCGCTTGCCCGCTTCCAGCGCGTCGGCGGTCAGCGCCACGATGGGCGTGCGTGCGCGTCCCGCACGCGCCTCGCCGGCGCGGATGGCGCGGGTGGCTTCGATGCCGTCCATGCCGGGCATGTGGATGTCGGTGAGCAGAAGATCGAACTGGCCATCCGCCATCGCCTTCACCGCATCCGTGCCGGTGGTGACTTCGGTGACCTTGTGGCCACGGCGGCGCAAAAGCTCGCGGATCAGCATCATGTTGATGGGATTGTCCTCGGCCAGCAGCACGCGCAGGCCCGGTGCGTCGGCGGCAATGGGAACGCCTTTCGGAAGGGCCGCCGCCTCCTTGGAAGAATACGCCGCGGCAGGCGGTGCCGCGGGATGATCCGCGACAAAGGGCGCCGCGATGACGGGCGGATCGAAATCGCCTCCCATGGCGGAGGCACGCGTCACGGATGGCGGGCCCACCAGCGGCGGCAGGTCCGGTTCGAAAGCCGGCGCGTCGGCGGAAGCGGTTTTCACGAGAGTTTCGACAGGGGCTGCGCCGCGGCACAGGATCAGCCGCGTGATCAGCGAAGCCTGGCGCACCGGCTTCACCAGATAGCCGGCAAAGCCCAGGCCCCGCATGTCCTTGAGCGCGCCGCGCGCATTGGGCGTCAGCAGCACCAGCGCCGGAATGGCGGGATCGGGATGCACGGTCAGTTCCGGCACATTGCCGGTGCCCGCGTCGATCAGCACGGCGTCGGTCGCGCCCCTGGGATCGGCGGGAATGCCGCCGGCGGCGGCGATCTGCAGATACAGGCCTTCGCGCAGCGCCCGGTTCCTGCTCATCACCGCCACGCGCAGACCCGCCAGCGGGCGTCGGATTTCGACCGGTGCGATGACCTGGGCCGGCAAGGTGAACCAGAAACAGGAGCCACCCGTCTCTCCGAATGTGGAAGGCGCCGCATCGACGCCGATCTGCCCGCCCATGGTTTCGACCAGCCGCTTGGAGATGGCCAGGCCCAGGCCGGTGCCGCCGAACTTGCGCGCATGGCTGGAATCGGCCTGCACGAATTCCTGAAAGATTTCCTGGCGCTTGGCGGGGGGCACGCCGACACCCGTGTCGCGCACCTCGAAGCGCAGAAAGCCCTTGCCTTCGATCGTCACCTGCTTGATCTCGACGCAGACGCCGCCTTTTTCGGTGAATTTGACCGCATTGCCCACCAGATTGGTGATCACCTGGCGCAGGCGTCCTTCATCGCCGCGCACGGTCTTGGGCACGTCGGGCGCGACGATGGCGGTCAGCTCCACGCCCTTGGCGTGGCCGCGCGCGCACAGAAGCTCGACCACCGCCGAGATCATGTTGCGCAGATCCACTTCGTCCTCATCCAGATGCAACATGCCGGCTTCGATTTTGGAGAAGTCCAGAATGTCGCCGATCAGGGTGAGCAGCGCCTCGCCCGACTGGGTGATGGCCTCGACATAGGTGCGCTGTTCGGGGCGAAGCTCGGTTTCGATCAGGAGGCGCGCCATGCCCAGAACGCCGTTCATGGGCGTTCTGATCTCATGGCTCATGGTGGCCAGGAAGCCGGATTTGGCGCGGCTGGCCTCCTCGGCGCTGTCGCGCGCTTCCACCAGCGCGTCTTCCAGAAGCTTGCGGTCGGTGATGTCGCGGCCGACGCTTTGCACTTCCACCAGCCGGCCATGGGAATCGCGCACCGCGAAATCCTCCCAGGCGATCCAGCGATAGCCGCTGGCGGTCTTCACATGCTGGTCATAGCGGGCGCGGTTGCGGCCCTGTTCCAGGAAGCTGCCGAACAGGGGCGCGCGGCTTTCGGGATGCGGCTCCGGCGCGAAAGGATAGCCGATGGCGCGGCCCGGCGTGATGCCGAACAGCTTGAAGAAGGCGTCATTGCCATAGGTCAGGCGGCTGGAGGCGTCGCGGCGGAAGATGGCGTCGCCCTGCGCGTCGACCAGCCCCTTGTAGCGCGCCTCGCTCTGGTTGAGCCGCGTATTGATGGCGGCGGCGTTCTTGAGCGAGGCCTCCAGCCGGCCGGCGATGGTCTTCAGCTGGGCAGCCTGTCGCGCCAGGATCTCGCCGCGCTCGCGCGAGGCCAGAAGGTTGTTCAGCAGATAGGCCAGCGCCACGGCCAGCAGGGCGCCGAAACTGAACGGCGTGATGATGGTCAGGCGGCCGAAAATGACGACGTCACCCAGCGCGGCCACCAGCATGATGCCCGCGACGCCACCGAAAATGATGCGAATGATCCGCGCCAACACCCTAAGACGCCCGGCCAACTGCTGAATTTCAAATGGAGTGTGCCTCGGCCTGCTTTCAGAAACGTTTAAAGTTCCGCGCACTTTGTTAACCTGGCGTGCCAGCCAGGCCGGCCGGGTGTTGCCGATGTAAATACAGTAAAATCAATCACTTATAGCGCGGCTCCCCGACCGTCACAAAAGCTTTGCAAGACTGTGATGTTCGTGGCGTGGGCTGGGTGTGAATTCGGCCCACTTCCGCGACTTTCCGGGGCCGTCTTTGACAGATATCAGCTTGCTCGAACCGTCCGCCCTTTCTGCCCGTGTCGAAACTGCCCGTCGCGCGGGCGCCGGCGATTTCCGTTTCCGTATCGTCGCGCTGGGCGCGGCGCTGACCGTGCTGCTGATCTTTGCCGGGGTGATCGCCTCCCTGGTCCTGGGCTCGATGCCCGCCTTCAAGGCCTTCGGCTTCGGCTTCATCACCGATGAGGCCTGGCGGCCCACCCGCGATCATTTCGGCGCGCTGGCTTCCATCTATGGCACCCTGGTCACTTCGCTGATCGCCATGCTGATCGCCCTGCCGGTGGGCGTGGGCGTCGCCATCTTCCTGACCGAGCTTTGCCCCAGGCCGCTGCGCCGGCCCATCGGCATCGCCATCGAGCTTCTGGCCGGCATCCCCTCCATCATCTATGGCATCTGGGGCTTGTTCGTGTTCGCGCCCTGGTTCCAGACCCATGTGCAGCAGCCGATCGTCACCGCCATTGGCGACAACGCCACCATGACCTTCCTGTTTGGTGACGCCGCCTTCGGCATCGGCATCTTCACCGCCGGCCTGATCCTGTCCATCATGATCCTGCCCTTCATCTCGGCGGTGACCCGCGACGTGCTGGAGACGGTGCCCAGCGTGCTGAAGGAAGCCTCCTATGGCCTGGGCTCGACCAGCTGGGAAGTGATGTGGAAAGTGTGCCTGCCCTTCTGCTCCACCGGGGTGGTGGGCGGTGCCATGCTGGCGCTCGGCCGCGCCCTGGGCGAAACCATGGCCGTCACCTTCGTGATCGGCAACGCCCATAAGGTGGCGTCGCTGTTTTCGCCGGGCACCTCGATCTCGGCCACCATCGCCAATGAATTCACCGAAGCGACCACGCCGCTCTACACCTCGTCCTTGATCGAGATGGGGCTTCTGCTCTTCGTCATCACCTTCATCGTGCTGGCCTGCGCCCAGCTGATGCTGATGCGGCTGGAACGCGGCAAGGGGAAGTAGATGATCGCCAATCGGGGACTTTACCTTCGCCGCCGGATCGCCAACACGGTCTTCATCACTTTGTCGCTGGGCGCGGCGCTGTTTGGCCTGGTGTGGCTGGCTTTCATCCTGGGCGCGCTGCTCAAGGAAGGCATTGCCGCCCTGTCGCCGGCGCTTTTCACCCAGCCGACGCCGCCGCCGGGCATGGCGGGCGGCCTGTCCAACGCCATTTTCGGCAGCGTGGTGATGAGCGTGGGCGCGGTGGTGCTGGGCACGCCCATCGGCCTGTTCGCCGGCACCTATCTCGCCGAATATGCCCGCCACTCCAAGCTCGCCTTCGCGGTGCGCTTTGTGAACGACATCCTGCTGTCGGCCCCTTCCATCGTCACCGGTCTTTTCATCTATGAGGTGGTGGTGGTGCCGATGGGCCATTTCTCGGCCATTGCCGGCGCCCTGTCGCTGATGGTGATCGTGATCCCGGTGGTGGTGCGCACCACCGAGAATATGCTGCTGCTGGTGCCCAACGGATTGCGCGAAGCCGCCACCGCCTTGGGCGCGCCGCAAAGCTTCGTCATCCGCTCGGTGACGTGGAAGGCGGCCAAGGCCGGCATCATCACCGGCGTCCTGCTGGCGGTGGCGCGCATTTCGGGCGAAACCGCGCCCCTGCTGTTCACCGCGCTGAACAACCAGTTCATGTCCACCGACATCACCCAGCCGATCGCCTCGCTGCCGGCGGTGATCTTCAACTTCGCCATGTCGGCCTATGACGACGAGCACGCCCTGGCCTGGGCGGGCGCGCTGCTCGTCACCGCCACCGTGCTGGTGCTTTCCATTATCGCCCGCCTGCTTGAACAGAAACGGACCTGACCCCAATGGACGCCGCCGTCGAGACCGCCACCGCCCAGAAGACCAAGATCGACATCCGCGACCTGAGCTTCTTCTATGGCGCGACCAAGTCGCTGAAGAACATCACCCTGCCGCTGATGGACCGCAAGGTCACCGCCTTCATCGGCCCGTCAGGCTGCGGCAAGTCCACCCTGCTGCGCGCCATCAATCGCATCTTCGAGCTTTATCCCAACCAGCGGGCCGAGGGTGAGATCATCATGGATGGCGAGAACATCCTGAAGCTCAAGGATCTCAATCTGCTGCGCGCCCGCGTCGGCATGGTGTTCCAGAAGCCCACGCCGTTCCCCATGTCGATCTATGACAATATCGCCTTCGGCATCAAACTGTATGAGCGCATTCCGCGGTCCGAAATGGACGGCCGCGTCGAGTCCGCCCTGACGCGTGCCGCCCTGTGGACCGAGGTGAAGGACAAGCTGCATGCATCGGGCCTGTCGCTGTCGGGCGGTCAGCAGCAGCGCTTGTGCATCGCGCGCAGCGTGGCGACCCGCCCCGAAGTGATCCTGTTGGACGAGCCTTGCTCGGCGCTCGATCCGATTTCCACCGCCAAGGTCGAGGAATTGATCGAAGAGCTGGCGGCCGATTACACCATTGTGATCGTCACCCACAATATGCAGCAGGCCAGCCGCGCCAGCGACTATACCGCCTTCATGTATCTGGGCGAGTTGATCGAATATGGCGCGACGGAAAAGATTTTCACCGCGCCGGATAACAAGCGGACAGAGCAGTATATTACCGGACGGTTTGGCTAATTTGTCTTTCCTCTCCCCTTGAGGGAGGGGACGCAAAATCTTGCGCTTGGCAAAGCGCATGCGGAGCCAAGCGCTTAGATTTTGCTGGTGGAGCGCTTCGTGTAAACGAACGAAGTGGCTCAGCGGACCATTTCGCGCGACGAACGCCGCGAGATTAGGCGAGCGGCAGGGATATGTGCTAACTCACCCCTCACCTGAAAAATCAGTGGGTTGAGCGTCGCTGTCGCTCCGCTAACCCAATGATTTTTCTTCCTCTCCCTCAAGGGGAGAGGAAGATTTCACGCATAATCCGCCGCGCTGGTTTCGTCCGCGATCTGCGCGCCGGTGGTGGCACGAAGCACCAAGGTCAGCACCCAGCTCACCAGCAGGTTCGCCACCAGCGCGCTGACCGCGGCATAGCAGGGCACGGTCTCGCCCAGGATGTGCAGCGGATAGGTCGAGCTTTTGAATCCCAGTTCCACCACCATCCAGGTGCCAAGCCCTACGCCCACGGCCCAGCCGGCCAGGAGCGCGCGCGGGTCCAGCCGCACATACAGCGCCAGAAGAACCGCCGGCACCGTCTGGCAGATCCAGATGCCGCCCAGGAGCTGCAGCTGGATGGCATAGGTGGTCTGAAGCTCCAGCACAAAGAACAGCGCCCCCAGCTTGGCGGCGAAGGCGATCAGCTTGGCCATCCGCGCTTCGGTTTGGGGCTGGCAATCCGGGGCGATGAATTCCTTGAAGATGTTGCGGGTGAAAAGGTTGCCGCAGGCGATGGCCATGATCGAGGCGGGCATCAGCGCGCCGATGGCGATTGCCGCAAAGGCAAGGCCCGCGAACCAGCCCGGAAACATGTGCAGGAACAGGGCGGGCACGGCGAAATTGTTGCCGAAGCTTTTGAAGCCCGCGGCATATTCGGGCATCGCCTTCACACCAGAGGCCATCGCCATATAGCCAAGCAGGGCGATGAAGGCCAAGGCCACCGAATAGGCCGGCAGCACCATGGCGTTCCTGCGGATGACATGGCGGCTGGATGACGACAACAGGCCGGTCACCGAATGCGGATAGAGGAACAGCGCCAAAAGCGATCCCACCGCCAGGGTGACATAGGCGAAGCCCGCGCCCAGGCTGCCTTCGGGCGCCGCAGGCAGCAGCACCTGCCTGGCGGGCATGGCGGCGAAGATCTTGCCGTACCCGCCCAGCTCGGCGGGAATGATGATGATCGCCGCCAGCACGGTGATATAGACCAGCAGGTCTTTCACCACCGCGATCAGCGCCGTGCCGCGCAGGCCGCTGGTATAGGTAAAGGCCGCCAGCACGATGAAGGCCAGGATCAACGGCACCGACACCGTGCCCAGCAGCGGCAGGGCGACATTCCAGTCCAGGCCCAGCGCCGCGATCACCACCTGCATGCCCACCAGCTGCAGCGCGATATAGGGCATTACCGCGACCAGGCCGGTGACGGCGATGGCCAGCGCCAGGCCGCGATGGCCGAAACGCCCGCGTACGAAATCGGCGGCGGTGATGTAGCCATGGCGGTGCGCCACCGACCACAGCCGGGGGAACGCCAGGAACAGCACCGGATACATCAGCGCGGCGTAAGGCACGGCAAAGAAGCCGCTGGCCCCGGCACCGAACATCAGGGCGGGCACGGCGATGAAGGTATAGGCGGTGTAAAGATCGCCGCCCAGCAGGAACCAGGTGATCAGGGTGCCGAAGCTGCGCCCGCCCAGGCCCCATTCATGCAGTTGCGACAGATCGCCGGCGCGCCAGCGCGACCCGAACAGGCCGATCAGGGCGACGAAGACAAACAGCGCCAGAAAGACGATGACGGTGGCGCTCATTTGCGGCGTTCCTCATGCAGATACACCGGCAGGATCGAGGCCGCGGTCAGGAAGATGCCGAAAATCTGCCACCAGTAGAAAAAGGGAATACCGAACAGCGCCGGCTCGATGCGGTTGTAGAACGGCACCCAGGCCCAAGCGGCATAGGGGACCAGGAGAAACAGATAGACGGGATGGAATTTCACAAAGGCCCCCTCACGCAAGACGCCGCCTGCGTTCGGACAGGCGGCGTCTTCTGGATATACGTCTGATTACTTTTTGTCCGGCACGAAATCCTGGCCCTCGGGCGCCTTGCTGGCGTCCTTGGGCACATAGCGGGTGGTGGTCATCGGACCTTCGCCCACCAGCAACAGCAGGCAGGGGCCGGTTTCGGCCTTGGCGCCATCCCAGTGAATGGTGTTCTTCAGGTCCCGCACATAGCTGCCGGCCGGGATCGGATACATCTTGCTGGGATCATAATGGGTGCTGGACGACACCCACCACGAACCCGAAATCACATAGATGTAGCGGTCGGTGGTGTGGAAATGCGGCTTGGAATTATGGCCGGGGTCCCACTTGATAAGCACGCCATAGATGCCGGGCTTGCTGGGATCGCCGAACAGGGCGGCGGAATGTTCGCCATTCTCACCCTTCCAGGGAATGTCCTTGCCGAACACAATGGGAATGTGGCTGGGGTCTGGCAGGGGCTGGCTGGTCTTGGGCGGACCTTGATTGAGCAGCTGCTCCT
Source organism: Rhizomicrobium sp. (assembly GCA_035547275.1). Lineage (GTDB taxonomy): Bacteria > Pseudomonadota > Alphaproteobacteria > Micropepsales > Micropepsaceae > Rhizomicrobium. Next base: position 40,510 of record DASZVQ010000104.1, on the reverse strand, counting down.
GGCTTTCCGCCAGCGCGGGTGTCGCCATCACACCCAGAAGCGACAGCGTGGCAACGACATGGCGCATGACAACCTCCTTTAGCGCGGCGGACCCTGGTCCTTGCCGTTTTCATCCACCTGCTGGGTGATGTTGGGGCCGGTGCCCGCCAGGATCAGCACCGCGGGTTCCTTCTCGCCTGTGCGCGCGCCGTCCCAGTGAATGCCGCGCAGCTTATCGACCGCGACCGAGCCGGCATGGACGGGATAGGTGGTGCGCTCGTCATAGACCTTGCTGGTCGAGGTCCACCAGGTGCCCGACACGACATAGGCGAAGCGTTCGTTGTTGTGATAGTGCGGCTTGGAGAAATGGCCCGGCCACCAGATGTACTTCACCATATAGGGCCCGGGCTTGGCGGGATCGCCATAGAGATAGCACATCTGCTGCACGCCCTGGGTGCCGGTGCACTTGATGTCCTTGGGCAAGGTCATGGTGACAGCGGCGGGATCGGGCGCCGGCCCGATCGAATCGTTGACCGTGGTGCCGATCTTGGGATCTTTCTGCGCCAGGGCGGCGAAACCGGCGGCGCCGATGACCACGCCCACAGCGACGCCCAGCGCAAGATTGGTGACAGAACGCATGCCTCTCTCCCCTTGAATGAATGGGCGGGAGAATAGGCGGGAAGTGTGGCACCCGCAACGCAAGCGCCAATGTCGAAGCCTTCGCAAACGCAGCGAAATCGCGCCTAAGCCGAGCGTTTCCCGGCAAAGACAAGACCAACGCCCGCCAGCACCGCCACGATCGCGGCGATGGTGGGAATCCAGACCGTGTGCTGCTCATGGGAATTGACCTGCAGCGGGCCGATATCCAGCAGCGGCTTGGTCTCGGTCCAGCTCACATGGCTGACCACAAGCCCCACAATGCCCAGCACGATCAGCGCCACGCCCAAAATCGCAATCGGCTTCATCGTTCACTCCACAGACGACGCCCCAACAACGGGCAGTGCGGATGGAAAGTTCCGAAGTGTAAGGGGCGTCTACTTGTCCAGTCCGTTCAGCGGGCGAAAGCCGTTGATCAACCCATCCACGGCACAGGCCGGATCGAGCATGGGCACCATCGTGGTCCCGCCCGGGCTGGTCTGCACTTCGGTCAGGCTGGTACAGGGCACGCGAGCCTGCCCGTTCTTGGCGCGCATCTCGGCCGCGCGCCGCGCCGGGTCCTGCACATGGCTCTTGGGTTCGACCAGCGCATGCTCGTCGGGGCGGGTGAAGCCGCCCAGGGCATTGGCGCAATGGGCGCGCTGATCCGGCGTCAGGTTGGGAATGTTCTCGGGCGCGCAGCCGAAGATCGCCTGGCCCAGGCCGGTGATGTCGGGCGGCGTCACCGGCGGCGCATAAGACGGCATGGCGCCGGAGGTTTCACCGCCGGGCGTTGGCCGGGCCGGCGTGCGCCGCGCGCGCTGCGCGGGGATGATGATCGGCACCGGCTTTCTGGCAGTGTTGATGATCATCTCCAGCAGATGCTCGGGCGCCGATGCGATGCCGCGCCGGGGCGTCACCACCAGAAAGTGCAGCACCGCGAACAGCAATGCCGCATGCAGCAATGCCACCAGCAATAGGCTGAGTGCGCGTTGGCTTGTGTCAGGTCGCTGGATTGCGGGCATCCGGGCGCGATGGTGCGGTGGGTTCCCGGAAGCCCGCAACCGGGAAGACAGAACCACCGGTAACCTATTGTTGCAGCGGCGCCCGCGGCCGTGAACGGCGCGCGCCGAAAGTCCCTAACCCGTCTTCACATTCTTTTCGCGGGTTTCGCGCGCCATCCTGGCGGCGCGGTCTTCCAGAGCTAGGTGAAAATACGGAGGCGATTGCGGTTTTCCCTTACTCAAAGCCGCGGGTCGTCGGTGGGATACTCATGCCCGAATTCATCGCGGCGAGGGTACGATGCAGACATGGGATGTGGAGCCGGAAGTGGTGGCCGCCCGTATCATCGAACAGTTCCCCTATGAGGCCGAGCATATCGTGCTCGATTTCCTGGAAGGCGCGGCCAACGCCGATGATCAGCACAAGGCCCTGTTCTGGACCATCGTGCTGAACCTGGTCGAACACATTCAAATGCGGATGTCCGGCGACACCGATTATGCGCCGGACGTACAATTCGGCGCGGTGATGTAAACGCCGCCGACATCCCATGATAACGCCTTGGCAAGCGATGGCGTGTTACAGGAAAGCGCCCGCCTGTATCTGTTGAAGGTGGGCCGGTCCTTGCGATCGTCGCATCGGCGGTTGCCCGGGTTGCGTGGCTTTTGAAGGAAACACCATGTTGGCTGCCCGCCTTGGCCATTCTATCGCCGTCAGCGACCCCGAGATGAGCCCAGCCGACGCAACGGAAGACGCCGATCTGCGCTGTCTGCTCGCCCATTGGAAAAAACTGAGAGACGCGAGGCCGGCCGGCGAGATGCCGCTGCGCGCCGTCGCCTCCGGCGAAATCGGCCGGCTGCTGAAATTCACCCATCTGTGCGATGTGATCGATAACGGCGCGGATTTCCGCTTCCGCATCGTGGGGATCGCCGCCTTTCCCAATCTGGAATCGCTGACGGGCAAGCTTGTTTCCCAGCATCCCGACATGGGCGCGCGTCACCGCTTTCCCATGCTGATGCGCGAGGTGGTGCGCACCGCCCAGCCGGTGCGCGGCTTGTCCCTGCGCCAGACCGGGCATGGCGATTACCGGTTTGAATCGCTATGGCTGCCGTTTGGAACGTCCGACGTGCGGCAGATCATGGGAATGCTGGCTTTCCGAAGCAAGGAAAGCTAGGGCGCAACCGCGCCTCCGGGAATCCTTGTACAAGTATCGCTTTGCGATGCCGCTTTGCCGCAGATAGAATTTATCGCACATCTACGCGCAACATAATTCCAAACCATATTGACACGCTGTTTTCCGCCGGCGACTTTCTTTCGCGCGCGGACAGACAATAAAATCTGTTTGCGTCAGCAAACAGAGAATATTCTCTTCTCTATTCTTCTCTTCTCTGGCCGAGCACGCGCCGAGGGCTCGCAAGAGCCCGAAGCAAGTGCGAGCTCTTCTCTTTCTCTTCTCTGCTTTTGGGCTTTTGGTGAGAAGTGTGTCTTGAGCGTAGGGTGAGCATTAAGACCGGCGGGAGCATAACCACCGTGTCACCGATCCATCACGCCGTTTGCCAGTACACCGTGTAGCGGCCATCGCTCTGGTAGAACGGTTTCAGCACCACATCCTGTCCGGCGTCCTTGGTCCGCCAGGTCATCGGGCCGTCCGCCACCAGCCATTCCTCTGGTGGGCGCGATCCCACCGCCAGTGACGGCACGCTGATCGGCGCCGCCGCCACATTGGGGCCATGCGGCTTGTCTTTCGGCATCGGCACATCTCCCAGCGGAAACTGACCCGCCAAAACCAGCGGGCCATACAGTACCGCCGTAAGTGAGGGATTGTCGGCAAAAGGCTGGGCATACAGATGCATCGGCATGTCCAGCACGATGCTGTCTCCCTTCTTCCATAGGCGGTGAATACGCAGATAGCTGCCCGGCACCGGCGACACATCCAGCGCCTTGCCGTTCACCAGCACCCGCGCGCGCGCATCCGTCCAGCCGGGAATGCGCAGATTGATCGCAAACGCCTTGGCCGGCGCGGCCTCGATGCTGAGACTAGTGCGCGCTTCCTCCGGAAAGCGTGTGGTCTGCACCAGCGCCACGCCCTTCTCCTTCCAGTCCAGGCTGGAGGGCATGAACAGGTTCACCCACAGATCGGCGCCGTCATGGAAATAGATGGTGTCGCTGAGCTTGTTGTATTCCTCCACCGCCGTGCCGTTGCAGCACCAGAAAGTGTCGGTCTCGCCTCCATAAGTGCGCCAGGCGCCCGGCGTGAGCGAAATGAAATACTGGTTCATGCCATCGGGCCGGATCGTGCCCAGGCGATGATTGACCAGATTGCGCTCATAATAATCCATATGCGCGGCTTGCGGCTCCCAGCCGAACAGATGCCGCGTCAGCTTCATCATGTTATAGGAACAGCAGCATTCCTGATGGGTCTGGCCGCCCGCCCATTCCGCCGCAAGCTGGCCGGCCGGCGCCAGCCAATGCTCGCGGTTGGACGCGCCGCCGGTGGCATAGGCGCGCGGACCTGCCACCTGCTGCCAGAAGAACCGCGCCACGTCATGGAAACGGTGATCGCCGGAAATCTCATAGCGTTTGGCCGCGCCGATGATCTGGGGCACATGGGTGTTCATGTGCAGGCCCGCCAGTTCGTCGCGCGACGAGGCCAGGGGATTGAACACGGCCTTCTTGGTGAAGCGGTCGCCCACGCGCGCCCAGCGGTCGTCGCCGGTCAGATCGGCCAGATTGTAGAGCTGTTCCTGCATCCCGCCGAATTCGACATTCAGAATGCGCTGCATATGGGCTTCGTCCCATTGCGCGCTCCAGTTATCGACCCAGCCGCACAGGCCGGTCATCACCGCCAACGCCTGTTGGTTGCCGGCCAGGGTGTGCATGTCATAAAGCCCGGCCAGCATTTTGTGCATGGTGTAGAAGGGCGCCCAGACATAGGTATCGCCTTTCTCAAGCCGGTCATAGAATTCGGTGGGATAGGCCGACAGATAGCCGCCCTGGTTCAGTTTCGCCTGGCATTCCGCCAGCCCCGCCACCAGCACATCGCCGCGGCGCTTCAGCTCGGCGTCATGGGCGCTGGCCCAGCCCAGCGCGCAGGCCGACAGATAATGGCCGGTGAAATGGCCGCGCAGTTCGCCCTTGGGATCTTCCCAGCCGCCCAGCGGCGTGGCATTCGAGGGGATGCCAGCATTGATGCGGAAAGTGTGCAGCAGGCTGTCGGTGGACAGCCGTTTCATATAGCCGGCATTGGCGTTGTGCATGTCGCGGAACGGGCCGTCGCCCAGCCGCACCTGGCCCAGCGGGAAGGGTTTCAGCTTCGGGGTCTGCTTGTTACGGGTGAAGGTCAGCGGTGCCGCGAAGGGTTCGACATTCAGCCGGGCCACCACGTCGTGCAGTTCCTTGGCGCTGTTGGTGGGTGGGGCTGCCTGCGACGGCCCAAGCGGGCCCGACAGCGGCGCGTTCTGCGCCACGGCTTTGCCGGCAGCAAAGGCCAGCGGCGCGGTGGCCGCGGTGATGGCGAAATGCCTGCGATCCAAGGTCATGGCCGCCTCCCGGATTTTATTTTGTCTGAGGAATCCTAGGACGGATAACCGCCTCCCGACAATGGGCGCGCCAGGCGCCGGGCGTGCAGCACATGGGCGCCCCCGGTCTCCGGCATGTCGCGGTTGAAATAGCGCCGGGCGATCTGGCGCGGGCCCAGGTCCTGGATGTTGTCGAATCCCTGCTGGCGCAGCAAAGCCGCCAGCTCGGCCGGTTCGAAAAAGGACAGCCAGGGTTCGCCCACCGCGGCGACACGGCGGGCGATTTCCGCCCGGGCCTGGCGCTGGTCGGCGGGATAATTCTCCAGCGGTTCGGAATAATCGCACACGATCTCATTGCCGGGCAGGCTGCCGGCAAAAGCCAGAGTCGTCATGATGGCTTCGCGCGTCAGATAAGGCACCACCCCCAGCCAGATGAAGAATGCCGGCCGGGCGCGGTCGAAGCCCTGCGGTTCCAGCTGGCCGGCCACTTCGTCATGCTCGAAATCCATCGCCACAAAGCGGGCATTGGCGGGAAAGGAAAGACCGGCGCGGCGGATGCAGTCCAGCTTCCAGTTCTGGGTGATGGGGCGATCGACCTCGAACACATTCAGGCATGGCCAGGGATTGCGCAGCGCAAAAGTGTCCAGGCCCGCGCCCAGCACCACGGCCTGGGTCACGCCGTCCGCAACCGCCGCGGCCAACGCATCTTCGGCAAAGCGGGTGCGCATCGCCACATGCAAGCGCATGCGCGTGTCTTCCGGCCTGGCATGGGTGGCCATCAAGGCGTCGGCATCCGGTCCCAGCACCAGGCGGGCGAAGGGATCGCGGAAAAGACTGCCATTCTCCTCGACCTGGTGAACCGCGCGGTGCACGGCCACGCCCAGGGCGGTCAGGCTCGGCCTGTCAGGTGTCATTCCCCATCTTATACCAGATGCGCGATGCGCCGGTATGACAGGGCTTCGGCAATATGAGGTTTCGCCACCGTGTCTGCGCCGGCCAGATCGGCGATGGTGCGCGCCACTTTCAGCACCCGGTGATAGCCGCGCGCCGACAGCTTCATCCGTTCCGCTGCTTCGGCCAGCAGCTTCGCGCCCGCCGCATCGGGCGTGGCGATCCGGTCCAGCAATTCGCCTTCGGCCTCCGCATTTGTGCGCACACCATTGCCGCCAAACCGCTCGCGCTGAATGGCGCGCGCTTTGGCCACCCGCGTGGCAACCTCGGCGCTGCCTTCGGCGGCCGGCGGCAGCGCCAGGTCTGCGGCCGATACGCCCGACACTTCCACATGCAGGTCGATGCGGTCGAACAGGGGGCCGGAAATGCGCGACTGGTAATCGGTGGCGCATTTGGGCGCGCGCCCGCAGCCCATCGCGGGGTCGCTAAGATAGCCGCAGCGGCAGGGGTTCATCGCCGCCACCAGCTGGAACCGGGCGGGATAGCGCACATGGGCGTTGGCGCGCGCCACCACCGCCTCGCCGGTCTCGATCGGCTGGCGCAGGCTGTCCAGCACCGCGCGCTGGAATTCCGGCAGCTCGTCCAGGAACAGCACGCCCAGATGGGCGAGGCTGACTTCGCCCGGTTTCACTTTCAGCCCGCCGCCGACCAAGGCCGCCATCGAGGCGGAATGATGCGGATTGCGGAACGGCCGGGTGCGCGAGATCGCGCCATTGTCCAGCGCCCCGGCCAGCGACTGGATCATGGAAATCTCCAGCGCCTCGCGCGCATCCAGCGCCGGCAGCAGGCCGGGCAGGCGCTGGGCCAGCATCGACTTGCCCGCGCCCGGCGGGCCGATCATCAGAAGATTGTGGCCGCCGGCCGCGGCGATCTCCAGCGCGCGCTTGGCGCTTTCCTGGCCCTTCACATCGCGCAGATCGGGCGCGGCCCGGCCAGCATCGGCCACGCGCGGCTCGGGCGGCGTCAGGACGGATGCGCCCTTCATGTGATTGACCAGCGCGATCAGCGACGGTGTCGCCAATATCTCGATGCCGCCGGCGAAGGCGGCTTCCGGTCCGTTGGCTAAGGGACAGATCAGCCCGCGCCCCTGCTCGCTGGCCGCCAGCGCCGCGTTCAGCACCCCGGCCACGCCGGTCACCGCCGCATCCAGCGACAGTTCGCCTAGCGCCACATAGCCCGCGATCTCGCTAGCCGGGATCACACCCATCGCCGCCAGAAGACCCAGCGCGATGGGCAGGTCGTAATGCGAGCCTTCCTTGGGCAGGTCGGCCGGCGCCAGGTTGACGGTGATGCGCTTGAAGGGCAGCGCCAGGCCGATGGCCGACAGCGCGGCGCGCACCCGCTCGCGGCTTTCCGTCACCGCCTTGTCGGCCAGGCCGACAATGGTCATCAGCCCATTGCCGCCCTCGCCGATATGGACCTGCACGTCTACTTCCCGTGCCTCGATGCCCTGGAAGGCAACGGTATAGACATGCGCGACGGTCATTGAGCCCCCGAACCGGGCGGGAGCCTAAAGACGTTTTCAGGAATTGATAAGTGGCTGGGCCGCTCACTTGTGCTCGCGGCGTTCGTCCGCTCTCATAGGTCCACTGGACCTATTCGCGCGCCATTGGCGCGCCCGGATCATCCCCACAATGGGTGACGGCCCAAATGCTGATACAAATTGAGAGGCCAACGGGATGTTCGGACTGCCGCTTTGGGAGTAAGATTTGCGCCGTGACGCCAACCGTCAGCACCTTGGATTGGGAGCAAGCGGCATGGATATGAAAAGAATTGCCGGTCTTGCGGCGCTTGTCATGCCAGCCTTGGCGTTTTCGGCCTTTGCCGCCGACCAGGCGGCGCCGCAAAGCGCCAGCCTTCCGGTCGAAAACATGATCGTCACCGAGCCGCGCTTTCGCACTGAAAGGGCGCTGGACAATTTCATCATCGATCATGCCGCGCAAACCCGTCTGGTGGGCAAGATCGCGCGGTGGAAGGCCGGCATCTGCCCCATCACCATCGGCCTCGCGGACAAGTTCGACACCTACATCACCCAACGCATCATAAAGGTGGCGATGGCCGCTGGCGCGCCGCTGAGCAAGGATGAACCCTGCCGACCCAATGTCCTGGTGCTGGCCACGCCGCAGGCGCAGAAGCTGATGGATTTCGTGCGGGCCAAGCGCCCGGCGCTGCTGGGATTTCATTATCGCTCCCAGGCGCAGGATATCGCCACCATGCGCCGTCCCGTCCAGGCTTGGTACTCGACCGCGACGGAAGACTTTGACGGTTTCATCACCGCCGATCTGCCCAGCGGAGACTTGGGCTATGGCGTGATGAGCAGCCAGGGCCAGGTGCCCCGCCTTCGCGTCAGCGGCTCGCGAAGCGGAAACGGGCTGAAAAGCGAATTCACCGCCGCCATTGTCGTGATCGACACGACCAAGATCGCGGGCCAGGAGATCGGCCCCATAGCTGATTACATCGCCATGCTGGCCCTGTCCCAGGGCCAGTATTACGACACCTGCCAGAATGTGCCTACCATCACCAATCTGACGGCCGGGGCTTGTGGGCCGGAAATGAAGCCGGACGCGATGACCGATGTCGATCTCACCTATCTGCGCGGGCTCTACAAGATGGCACCGGACGGCAACTATCTGGGTGAGCGCGCGTCCATCGCCTATGAGATGAAGAAGGATTTGGGCGGGTATTGAAGCAGGCCGCTCGCTCGTGCTCGCGGCGTTCGATCACTTTCGCAGGTCCACCGGACCTGCTCACGCGCGTTCGCGCGCCGTGATCTCACTCCGGCGCGACGGTGACCTTGATGCCGTCTGTGGCCTCGCTGCAGATCACCTGGCACGACAGGCGCGAATTGGGCTCGACCGCCAGCGCCATGTCCAGCATGTCGATTTCCGCTTCCGACGGGGCGGGCAGCTTCTCGAACCAGCCGTCATTGATATAAACGTGACAGGTGGCGCAGGCGCAGGCGCCGCCGCATTCCGCCGCGACATCCAGGCCGCCGTCACGCAGGATCTCCATCACGCTCCAGCCGTCGCGGCCTTCCAGCGTGTGTTCCTTGCCCTGGCGGTCAACGGCGTGGATTTTCACGAGACACCCAATTTCTTTTGCAGGTTGGAGGACGAGGTCGTGTACTGGAAGCGCAGCTTCTCATTGGGACGGCAGATATGGAAAGCGGCCTGCGACATCAGGGCCGCCTCATGGAAGCCGGACAATATCAGCTTCAGCTTGCCCGGATAGGTGTTGATGTCGCCGATGGCGAAGATGCCCGGGGTCTGGCTTTCAAAGCGGGCCGTGTCCACCGGGATCAGGTTTTCGTGCAGATTGATGCCGAATTCCGCGATGGGTCCCAGCTTGATGGTCAGGCCGAAGAAGGGCAGGAACACATCGGCCTCATGGTGCCACTCATTCTTGTCGGCGCCCGACAGGGTGACGCCGGACAGCTTGCCGGGCTCGCCATGCAGCGCCTTGACGCTGGCGACGTGGAACTTGACCTTTCCTTCCTTCTCCAGCTCGCGCATCTGGTTGACGCTGTGGGCGGCGGCGCGGAAGCCATCGCGGTGATGAACAAGCGTCATGGTCTTGGCCAAGGGCGCCAGGTTGATCACCCAGTCCAGCGCGCTGTCGCCGCCGCCGGCGATCAGGATGTTCTTGCCGCGGAAGGTTTCCATCTTGCGCACGGCGTAATGCACGCCGATGCCGTCGCCGGCATTTTCAAAATTCTCGATGCCCGGCACCGGGGGGCGCTTGGGCTGGAACGAGCCGGCGCCGGCCGCGATCACCACGGCGCGGGCGATAAGCTCTGTGCCCGCGTCGGTGGAAAGCTTCCAGCGGCCATCTTCCAGCCTCTCCAATGCGGTCGCCATCTCGCCGAAATGGAATTGCGGATTGAACGGCTTGATCTGTTCCAGCAGGCGGTTCACCAGTTCCTGGCCGGTGACGATGGGAAGCCCCGGAATGTCGTAGATCGGCTTTTCCGGATAGAGTTCGGTGCACTGGCCGCCCGGCCGGTCCAGGATGTCGATCAGATGGCATTTCAGATCCAGCAGACCCAGCTCGAACACGGCGAACAGGCCGATGGGGCCCGCGCCGATAATGGCAACATCTGTTTCGATTGGCTGAGCAGTCATTCGTTCGTCCTTGGACCTTCCCTGCGGATTTCACACCTAAATTGATGTATAGGCGGAAAAAACGTCGTTCTTATATGTAAAAATAGCCAGGCCAACAACCCCCGCCCAAAACAGTGCTGCGATGCAAAATGACGCTCCCCTCAAGATGCCCGATGCCTGTTCCTCGCTTGGCGAATTGCGCGAGGCGATAGATGTGCTGGACGCTCAGCTGGTGGCGCTGCTGACAGTCCGGCAGGCTTATATCGAGCGGGCCGCCCGGCTCAAGACCGCCCGCGGTCAGGTGCGCGACCAGGCCCGGGTCGAGGATGTGGTGGCCAAGGTGATCGCGGAAGGAAAGCGCACCGGCCTGTCACCCGCAATCGCGGAGCCGGTTTGGCGCGCGTTGATCGAAGCCTCGATCGCGCATGAATTCGAGATGTTCGATAAAAAGTGAACCCCATCCGTCACAGCTCAGGTCGGCTTGGCGTTCGTACGCTGTCGCTACTCACCTTCGCTGCGACACCTTCCCTCCGCACAAAGGGGAAGGAAGCTGGTGGATGCTGAGGGTCGCCCTGCGAAATGCAGCGCTCGAGTTTCAATTTCTGCTACGTCAGGCCGCCAGATAATCCGCGATGAAAGCCTGCACGGCTTCGCCCTGCACGCGCAGCGCCTCGATCACCTGAATGGCGCGGTCGGGGCTGGTGGAGGGGTCCACCGGCTCGGCATTGGCGGCGGCCTCGCCCATGGCGAAGGCGCCGACGCCGCGCGCCGCACCTTTGATGGTATGGGTGACTTCGCGCCATTTGCGGGCGTCGCGCTGTTGCAGCACGCTCAGAAGCTGGGTGACCATCTCGCTGACCTGGCCGTCGAACAGCCGCAGAATTTCGGAATTCAAGGTCTTGTCGCCCCCGGTGTAGCGGGCAAGATGGGACAGGTCGACCGGCGCGTCAGCCATGGCGGAGTTTCCGAAGAATAGGCCGCTTATCCTGTGCGAAGTCCGGCTAAGGCCGCGTTAATGCGGCCTTTTCGGTGTAAAACCGCCCTCTTTTATGTTTAACTGCCAAAAAGGCAGCGGATTCAGGGCTTAAAGGCGTCATGGTCAAATCGTTCGGGCAGGCCGTGCCTTTGGAAAAGCCGACGGGCGCGCCTGCCCAGCCGCCGGCGTCCGCGCCACTCCCGAAACTCAAGCCCAGCCGCTTTGGCCGCTGGGCCCTGCTGGGCGGCAGCCTGCTATCGCTGTTCTGGGTGGGAACAGCCTGCGGGTTCATCTGGGGCATGTTGGGACCGCAGGGACTGGCCCATCTGACCCTGGCCGCCAAGGCGGCATTCATCGGCGGCATCTTTATACCGCCCCTTCTGTTCATGGGCTTTGCCGCCGCCCTGGCGCGCAGCGCCGCCATGACCGACGCCACGCGCCTTCTGCTGGCCACCAGCGAGCGGCTGTTCGCCGCCGACGAGACCGCCGCCAGCAATGCCGCGCGGCTGGCGCGGGTGGTGCGCCGGGAACTCGATGGCCTCAATACGGGGCTCGATGTTGCCTTCCAGCGCATGCGCACGCTGGAAGCGGTGCTGGAAAAGCAGATCTCCGCCCTCGATGACGCCGGCGCCCGCGCCCAGGTGCGCAGCGACACCATCGCCGCGCGGTTCCATCAGGAAAACACACGTCTTGAAACCCTGGGCGACCAGCTGACCGACGCCGCCGGCCGCGCCGGCGAAACCGTGGCGGGCCGCGCCGCGCAGCTGAAAGCCACGATGGAATCCGCCGAAGGCACCTTGAAGATGGCGACCCAGTCGTTGGAGGTGCAGGCCGCCGGCTTCCGCGCCGCCATCACCCTGGCTTCCGAAGCGCCGCTGGAAGCCGCCAAATCTTTGGAGGCGCAAGGCCAGCGCATCCAGGATGTGGCCGATGCCGCCATGGCGCGCGCCGAATTCGTGCTGGCCCGGCATGAAAAGCACCGCGCCCAGATGGGCGAGCTGGTCGAGAAGCTGAGAAGCGAAAGCGAAATCTTCGAGGCGGCGCTGTCGCAACAGCGCGTCGGCATGGAAAATGCGATTCAAGCGCTGGGCGGGGAAGCCCGCAGGTTCGAGACCGTGACCGGCGATGCCGAGCGGCATCTGGAACTGATCATGTCCAATGCCGCGGCCCGCGCCAATCAGCTGACCAATGCCTTCGCGCGCGAGGCCGAACGGCTGAAGGAATCCAGCGAGGCCGCCGCCCAGCTGCTGGCGACGCTGTCGGCGGCGATCAAGGATGCGGGCGAAGGCGCCAGGACCCTGATCGGCGAAAGCTCGGCCCAGGCCAAGCATGACGCCCGCCTGCTGGTGGGTGAGGCGATGGCGGAATGCGAGCGCCTGTTGCGCGCGTCGGGCGAGATGAGCGCGGAAGCCGGCAAGATCCGCGCGCTGCTGTCGGAAACCACCCGCGAGGTGGAAAAGCATCTGATCCGGTTGCCCGGCCTGGCCCAGGAAGAGGCGCGCCGGGTGCGCCAGATGATGGCGAGCGAGACCGAACAGATCCTGGATCTGTCGGCGCGCACCATGTCAACCCTGCATGCGCGCTCCACCGGCAAACTGACGCCGCCCGATGCGGGCGGGCCGATGAAGCCGGCGGCGGCCGAGCCCGAACCCGAAGGCTTGAAAGGCCTGGCGCGCAAGCTCACCACCCGCAAGTCGGGCGACAAGCCAAAGAGCGGCGACGGCAAGGGCTGGGAGATGAAGACCTTGCTGGCCGCGGCCGAACAGGACAGCGAGATCCGCCTTCCCCGGGTCGGGGTATCGGGGCTCGATACCGCCGCGACTCTGGGCGCGCTGGAACTGGCCTTGGCCGACATGGCCATCGATCTGTCGGCGCTGGACACCAGCGAACCCAGTGACGAGGACTGGAAGCGCTATCTCGCCGGTGATCGCGCCCTTTTCGCGCGCCGGCTGTCGGGCGCGATCGACGATCAGGCGGTGGATCGCATCACCACGCTCTATCGCGACGACAAGCGTTTTCATGACGCGGCCGATGCTTATCTGGCGGAATTCGAGACCCTGCTGACCCAGGCGCGCCAGGGCGATGGCGGCGGGCTGCTGACGTCTACGCTGCTGTCGGCAGATACGGGCAAAGTGTATCTGGCGATCGCCTACGCGCTGGGCAGACTTTAAAACGTTCCCCCTCACCCTCGCCTGCGCAAAGAATTGCGCAGGCTCTCCCTCTCCCCCGCCGGGGGAGAGGGGAAGCAAGCGCAGTATCTGTCAGCCTCGCGCGGGATGGGTGAGGGGGCCTTCAGTTCAACGACGCCTCAGCCGCGCGGCATAAAAACCGTCCATGCCGCCTTTATCCGCCAGATGACAAGGCAGGGTGCGCAGGTCGCCATCGGGCGTGATCCATTCGCAATGGCCGAAGACATCTTCTGCCGTCAAAGGCGCGCGCGCGAATTCCGGATGATTGGCCAGGAAGGCGTCGATCTGCTCCTCGCCTTCCTCGCGCTCCAGCGAACAGACGGCAAAGACCAGCAGGCCGCCGGGCTCGACCAGCCCGGCGCCGCTTTCCAGGATCTCATAAGCTGTGCCGGCGGACACCGTCACATCGGCCGCGCCCTTGATCCAAGGCAGGTCGGGATGACGGCGGATGGTGCCGGTGGCGGTGCAGGGCGCATCGATCAGCACCAGCGGCGCCTTGACGCCAAAATCGCGCGCATCGCCCTCGACGATGGTGGCGTTCAGCTCTGTGCGCGCCAGGTTTTCGCGGATGCGCGCGGCCCGGGCCGCATCCATTTCCACCGCGATCACCTGGGCGCCGCGCGCCGCCAGCTGCATGGTCTTGCCGCCCGGCGCGGCGCATAGATCGATCACCGGCCTGCCGGCGACATTGCCCAGCAGCAGCACGGGCAGGGACGCCGCCGCATCCTGCACCCACCATTGGCCGTCCGCAAAACCGGGCAGGTCTTCGATGCGGCCTTCCGCTGACAAACGCCGCACTGGACCGAACAGGGCCTCGCTTTGCGGAGCGGTCGCGTCGGCGGATTTCAAGACGATATCGATCGGCGCCTGTTTGAGATGGGCATTGGCGATGGCACGGGTGGTTTCTTCGCCATACTGACCCAGCCAGCGCGTCCACAGCCAGTCGGGCGTGCAAAGGCGCGGCGCATCCAGCTTGGCCATCATGGCTTCGCCTTCACGCGACACGCGCCGCAGCACCGCATTGATCAACGGCTTGAAATGCACGGCCTTGCTGTCCTTTGCCGCCAGTTCATTGGCGGCATCGACCGCCGCATGGGGCGCGACCTTCAGGATCAGAAGCTCGCAGGCGCCCAGGAGCAGGATCTCGCTGGCGGCGCCTGCTTTATGCGGCTGGAGCGGCTTTTCAATGAAGCTGCGCAGCACCGCGTCCAACAGCCCCATATGGCGCAAGGTCTGGCTGGCCAGGGCGCGGGCGAAACCGGCGTCGCGCGGGGCAAGCTCCGCAAGCTGGTTCAGTCCGGCGTCAAGCGGGCGGCGCTTCTGCAGCACACCGGAGACGATGGTCAGCGCGGCGCGCCGGGCGGCCAAGCCCGGGGCGGAAAGTCCTGTGTCGGTCATCCCTGCCTTCTAAAGCAGGTCAGCCCCAGGGACCACGCCGAATTGGCTGTGCGTTGTCGCCCGCCATGGCACGCAACCGCGCAATGCGTTCCTCGGTGGAAGGATGACTGGCGAACAGGCCCGACAAGCCGCCATGCAGCGGATTGATGATGAACATGTGCGCCGTGGCGGGATTGGCGTCGGCGGGATAATTGTCGATCTGTTGCGCGGCCGCCTCGATGCGGCCCAATGCGCTGGCCAGCCATAGCGGCCGGCCGGTGATTTCCGCGCCCGCGCGGTCAGCCTCGAATTCGCGGGAGCGCGAGATCGCCGCCTGCACCAGCATGGCGCCGATGGGCGCCAGCAGGGTCACCAGCAACACCCCGACAATGCCCAAGGGATTGTTGCGGTCGCGGCTCCCGCCCATGAAGAAGGCGAAATTGGCCAGCATGGAAATCGCGCCCGCCATCACCGCGGTGATGGTCATGGTCAGGGTGTCGCGATGCTTCACATGCCCCAGCTCATGCGCCAGCACGCCGGCGAGTTCTTCCTGGTTGACGCGGGCTAGCAAGCCCGAGGTGACACAGACCGCGGCATGTTCGGGGTTTCTGCCCGTGGCAAAGGCATTGGGCTGCGGATTGTCGGTGATATAGACGCGCGGCATGGGAAGACTGGCTTTGGCGGCCAGCTGCTCCACCAGGCGGTAGAGATCGGGCGCGCTCTGGGCATCGACAGCGCGCGCGCCATACATCGACAGCAGCACCTTGTCGGAATTCCAATAGGCGAAAAGATTGGTCGCGCAGGCAAAGGCCAGCGCGATCGCCATGCCCTGGGCGCCGCCGATCACGCCGCCCACCGCCAGGAACAGCCCGGTCAGGGCCGCCATCAGGATACCGGTGCGCAGCGTATTCATCATTCTCTCCAGATCCCAATGAATGTAAGATCGGCGCATGTCCGATCAAGCCGCTGCAAAGACGCCGGAAGAACAAATCGCCGCCCGCATTATCGAAGCGGGCGTGCGCGCCAAGGCCGAAGCCGAGGCGCGGCGGCAAAAGCAGGTTAAGACCGAATTGCCGCCGGAAAATGGCGGCCCGAAGGGCCTCGAACCCACGCGCTATGGCGACTGGGAGCGCAAGGGCATCGCGGTCGATTTCTAGCCGGCATTCCGGGCCAGCTGGCGATAGATGCCCAGCCGATCGACGGCCTGCCAGTGACCGCGAATGCGGTTTTCGCCGTCAAAGTCATAGATTGTCAGGCCGGTCATGGTAAGCCGCGCGCCAGTCGGGGCAAATCCGGCAATTTCGCCGCTATGGGTGGCGGCCCATGTCCAGGCGGTTGCGATGGCGTCACCATCTTCCAGCATCGAGACCAGGGTGAAACGCTGATCCGGCAGCGGTCCGCGTGAATGGCGCACACGTTCCTTGAAGCCTTCGCGGCTTAGTGTCTGGCCATCCCAGGGATCGCCGGGATCGTGGCGCACGGTATAGGTTTCGCCGATGAAATCGTCGCAGGCCGCGATGCGGCCCTGCGACCAGACCTCTTCGATGAAGGCAGCCAGAAGCTTTTTGCGGTTCATTCAAAAAGCCTCCGCCGTCATCTCTTCCAATGCCTGGCGCACGTCTTTCGGCCAGGCTTCGATATGGGCGGCGAAATCCTCGCCATGTCCGGCATAAAGCGCGCGCATCGCTTCCTCATAACCAGGCGCGTTCCCCACCAGGGCGGTGGCGAAGCGGTAGGCCGCATCGCGCCGGGCCCGCTGCTGGGCGCGGGGATTGCGACTGGCCTCTTCCACCAGCCGGCGCAGCGTCACCGAGGCGCCGCCCGGCTGGGTGGCCAGCCAGTCCCAATGCCGGGGCAGCAGGGTGACTTCGCGCGCCATCACCCCCAACTTGGGTCTCCCCGGTTTGGAGACCTCCTCGCCGGGCGGGAAGCGGGGATCGATATCCACCACCCGTCCGCTTTCGCGGTCGAAAATCAGGGCGGATGGATCGTGACGGCAGGCGGCATAGACCTCGGCGAGCGAGCCGGAGGCAAGCAGGTCAAAACCGGAAAAGGCGGCATAGGTCATGACCGATATATACCCGGATAAAATACGTGAGTCAATATTATCCGGGTAAAAGTAAATCACTGCTTTCTCTTGATGCTTAGAGGCCCAAGGTTCATGTAACAGATGAGCTTTCGGACGCATCGCCATGTTCATCCAGACCGAGTCCACTCCCAATCCCAATACCCTCAAATTCCTGCCCGGCCGGGATGTGATGGGTGAGGGCGCGGTGGCCGACTTCCCCAGTCCCGAGCAGGGCGAACGCTCGCCCCTGGCCAAGGCGCTGTTCGCCATTCCCGAAGTCAGCCGGGTCTTCTTCGGCGCCGACTTCATTTCGGTGACCAAGCGCGACGGCGACTGGAAGCATCTGAAGCCCGCCATCCTGGGCGCGGTGATGGAGCATTTCACCCGCGGCCTGCCCCTGATCGAAGGTAGCGCACAGGAGACGGAAGAGAGCTACAGCGAGGAAGACGCCGAAGTGGTCGAACAGATCAAGGAATTGATCGAGACTCGCGTGCGTCCCGCCGTGGCGGCCGATGGCGGTGACATCATCTTCAAGGGCTTTGATGGCTCAAGCGGCATTGTCTCGCTGCACATGCAGGGTTCCTGCGCCGGCTGCCCGTCCTCCACCATGACGCTCAAGAACGGCATCGAGAATATGCTGCGCCATTATGTGCCCGAAGTCACCGCGGTCGAAGCGGTCTAGATGAGCGTCGAGGAAGCTCATCTCGCCGAGGCGCATCATGCCGTCAGCGATGCGGCGCTGGATACGCTGTTCCGCGAGGCGCATACGACGCGCAAATGGCTGGACCGCAAGGTCAGCCCGGCGCATCTGATGGCGATCTACGACCTGATGCGCTGGGGCCCGACCGCGACCAACATCACCCCGGCGCGCATCGTCTTTGTGATGTCGCAAGACGCCAAGGAAAGGCTGAAGCCCCATCTGGATGCCGGCAATGTGCGCCAGACCATGGAAGCGCCGGTCACCGCTATTGTCGGCTATGATCTGGATTTCGCGCGCTATCTGCCCCGGCTTTATCGCAACAGCCCCAATGCGCAGAGCTGGTTCGCCGATCCCGAAGCCAACAAGATCCACGCCTTGCGCAATGGCAGCCTGCAGGGCGGCTATTTCATCCTGGCGGCGCGCGCGCTGGGACTGGATTGCGGGCCCATGGGCGGCTTCAACCATGACGGCGTCGACGCGGAATTCTTTGCCGGCACCCAGATCAAATCCAATTTCCTCTGCAATCTGGGCTATGGCGCGGAAGGCGGCTATCGCCCGCGCAATGAACGGCTGACCTTCGACGAAGCCTGCCAGATTCTCTAGTGTCGCGGTTTCGAAGTTCGCACTATGATCGATATCGAGCCCATGGCGAACTTCGAAACCAAAGCGACACCAGGATTCAATAATTTGCTAATGCCCTGCGATTGCGAAATTCGCATCATTTCCATCTCGGGCGGCGGGCGAATTTCGCAATCGGGGCATTAGCGTGCTGCTCGCGGTGGACACAGCTCTCGGCGCCTGTTCGGTGGCGCTGCTGCAAGGCGATGAGATTCGCGCGCATGTCTTCGAGCCGATGGACCGCGGCCATGCCGAACGCCTGGCGCCGATGGTCGATGAAGCCATGAAATCGGCCGGCGCCGAATTCCGCGCGCTGGACCGTCTGGCCGTCACCACGGGGCCGGGCACGTTCACCGGCCAGCGTGTGGGCCTGGCCTTCATGCGCGGACTTCGCCTGGCGTTACATATTCCGCTGGTTGGCGTGACCACGCTGGAGGCCATCGCCGCCGCCGCGATGGCGCAAACCGGACAGGCGCGCGCCGCCGCCATCCATGACGCGCGGCGCGACGAAGCCTATCTGCTGCTGAAAGACGGCGACGCGATCCTCCAGTCGCCGGTGGTGATGCCGTTTGCCGATGCGGTGGCGCGCATCAGGGCTTTTGGTCCTTGCGTCCTTGCGGGAACCGGCGCGGCCCAGGCGCGGGAAACTCTGGATGATGCATTCGCGCTGTCGCACATCCGCCAACCCGATGCGCTATGGGTGGGGCGGCTGGCGCTGGCACGGCCCGCGCCGGATCGGGCGCCCGGCCCGCTTTATCTGCGCGCGCCCGACGCCAAGCTGCCTGGTGAAAAAGCTCTTGTTTGACGTAACACCCTTCGATCCCGTCTCAGGCACCGCGTCGCTGGCCGCGCTTCATGCCGCCTCGTTCCAACAGGCCTGGGACGCAAACACCCTTTCGGACATGCTGTCGGCGCCCGGCGCATTCGCTTTCGCCCATGCGGACGGTTTTGTGCTGGCCCGCGCCGCTGCCGACGAAGCCGAGATCCTGACCCTGGCGGTGCGCCCCGACGCGCGTGGCAAGGGCCTGGGCCGCGCATTGTTGCAAGCCGCTATCAACAGGGCGCGTGAACTGGGCGCGGTCACCATGTTCCTGGAGGTTGGCGCCGACAATCCGCACGCGATCGCGCTCTATGCATCATTGGGATTCGCCAAGGTCGGCATGCGCAAGGGCTATTATGAAGGCCGGGACGCGCTGGTGCTCAGGCTTCCGCTGGCCGGCGATTTCGCCTAACCTGCCGGCCATCAGCCAGAGGAGCATTCCGTGACGCGGATCGAGAAAGCCTGCGTCGATAAAGGCCTCAGAATGACCGACCAGCGCCGCGTGATCGCGCGGGTGCTGTCGGATTCGGCCGACCATCCGGACGCGGAGGAGTTGTACCGCCGCGCCTCCGCCATCGACCCGCACATCTCCATCGCCACCGTCTATCGCACCGTCAAGCTGTTCGAGGATGCCGGCATTCTGGAGCGTCATGATTTCCGCGACGGCCGCTCGCGCTATGAAGAGGTGCCGGAATCCCATCACGATCATCTGATCGATGTGGCGACCGGCAGTGTCATCGAATTCCGCAACGAGGATATCGAAAAGCTGCAGCGCCGTGTCGCCGAAGAACTGGGGTTCGAGCTGATCGACCATCGGCTGGAGCTTTACGGCGTGCCCAAGGGGCGCAAGCCCCAATCATAATGGCCGCCGCATGATGGCCCGTCTGCGCGCCGCCGCGCTGATCGCGGGTTTTCTGATTCTCACGCTTACGCTGATGCCGGTGCAATGGCTGCTGCTGAAGCTTGGCAGCCGCGCCGCCCGCACCTTTCCCTACCGTTATCACCGCATGGTTGCCGCCCTGTTCGGCATCCATATCCGCACCATCGGCCGGCCCGTCACCGGCGAAGGCGTGCTGATGGTCGCCAATCACACCAGCTGGGCCGACATCGTCATCTTCTCGGCCGTGGCGCCGCTGTCCTTTGTCGCCAAGGCGGAAGTGGCGCGCTGGCCCCTGTTCGGCACTCTGGCGCGGCTGCAGCGCACGGTTTTTGTCGAGCGCGCGCGGCGCAGCGCGACCGGGGAAATCCGCGACGAGATCCGCGACCGGCTGCTGGCCGGCGACACCCTGCTGCTGTTCCCCGAAGGCACCAGCCATGACGGCAACCGTGTGCTGCCGTTCAAGAGCGCGCTGTTGGGCGCGGCCGAGGCGGTCCTGGCCAATGGCCAGCATGTGAAGGTGCAGCCGGTGTCGGCGGCATTCACCGGCCTGCACGGCCTGCCGATGGGGCGCGAAACCCGGCCGCTTTTCGCCTGGTATGGCGATATGGAGATGGTGCCGCATCTGTGGGAAGCGCTGATGGCCGGACCGCTGGATGTGGTGGTCCAGTTCCATCCGCCCTTCAGTTTGGACATGATGGACCGCAAGACCCTGGCGAAAAAGGCCCAGGAAGTGATCCAGAACGGCCAGTCGCAGGCGCTCGCCGGCCACGCCTAACTTGAAATCCGGGCCCGCGGACCCGATAACCCCCTTCAGATGAAGAAGCTTTTCGTCAAAACATATGGCTGCCAGATGAACGCCTATGATTCCGCCAAGATGGCGGATCTGCTGGCGCCGCTGGGCTATGCCACGACGGATGCGCCCGAAGGCGCCGACATGGTGATCCTCAACACCTGCCACATCCGCGAAAAGGCCGCCGAGAAGGTCTATTCGGAACTGGGCCGGCTCAAGACGCTGAAGGCGGAGAAGGCGAAGGAGGGCGGGCGCATGATGCTGGCGGTGGCCGGCTGTGTCGCCCAGGCCGAAGGCGGAGAGATCGTGGCGCGCCAGCCGGCGGTGGATCTGGTGGTGGGGCCGCAATCCTATCACCGCCTGCCGGAGATGATCGCGCGCGCCGCGCGCCAGAACGGCCATGTGCTGGAGACCGATTTCCCAGCGCTGGAGAAATTCGATTCTCTGGCCGAACCGTCGGCCGCGGGAACAAGCGCCTTTCTCACTGTGCAGGAAGGCTGCGACAAGTTCTGCACCTTCTGCGTGGTGCCTTATACCCGCGGTAGCGAACAGTCACGCGCGCCGGAGGCGATCCTGCGCGAGGCGCGATTGCTGGCCGATAAAGGCGCGCGCGAGATCGTGCTTCTGGGCCAGAATGTCAACGCGTATGACGGCCCCTCTTCCGATAACAAGCGCTGGAGCCTGGCGAAACTGTGCGACGCCATCGCGCGGATCGAGGGCATCGCCCGCATCCGCTATACCACCAGCCATCCCCGCGACATGGCCGATGACCTGATCGCCGCCCACCGCGACAATCCCAAGCTGATGCCCTATCTGCATCTGCCGGTGCAGTCCGGTTCGGATGCGGTGCTGGCGGCGATGAACCGCCAGCACACCGGCGACGATTATCGCCGCCTGGTGGAAAAGATCCGCGCCGCCCAGCCCGACATCGCGCTGACCTCGGATTTCATTGTCGGTTTCCCCGGCGAAAGCGACGCCGATTTCGAGGCCACCCTGAAGCTGGTGCGCGATATCGGCTATGCCACGGCCTTCTCTTTCAAATATTCCAAGCGGCCGGGCACGCCGGCCTCCACCATGCGCAAGCAGATCCCCGAGGATGTGAAGACCGCGCGGCTGACGGCGCTGCAAAAGCTTTTGCTCGATCAGCAATATGCCTTTGACGATTCCCGGATCGGCGGGACGTTGCCGGTGCTGTTCGAGAAAAAGGGCCGCGACGCGGGCCAGATCATGGGCCGCACGCCCTATCTGCAGCCGGTGCATGTCAGCGCCGATGCCAGCCTGATCGGCCAGGTCCGCGACGTGGCCATCACCAGCCGCACCGCCAACAGCCTGCATGGAGCGCTCGCTTGAACGCCAGGCGACGCGACACCACCACGCTCGAATTCCCCGACAACAAGCTTCTCGCCGCCTTGAGCGGGCCGCATGCCCGCCATTTCGCGCGGGTCGAACAGAAGCTGGCGGTCGGCATCGACATGCGCGGCAATCTGGTGGCGATCGACGGCAAGGAGCGTGAGCGCGCCGGCGCCATCCTGCGCGCGCTCTATACGCGCCTGGAAGCCGGCGAAAGCATCACCCAGGCCGAAGTGGACGCCGAGATCCGCTTCACCGATGGCGCGCGCGTCAATGCGCCGGGCGCGATCAAGACGGCGTCCTCGCGCGCGGTGCGCCCGCGCTCGCCGGCCCAGGCGGCCTATCTGGATTTGATGCGCGAATGTCCGCTGGTGTTCGGCATCGGCCCCGCCGGCACCGGCAAGACCTATCTGGCCGCCGCCTTCGCCGCCCATATGCTGCACGAACGCCGGGTCGACCGGCTGATCCTGTCGCGGCCGGCGCTGGAAGCGGGTGAGCGGCTGGGCTTTCTGCCCGGCGACCTGAAAGAGAAGATCGATCCCTATCTGCGTCCGCTCTATGACGCGCTGTTCGATGTGCTGGGCGACGCCGCGGGGCGGCTGATGGAACAGGGCGTGATCGAGGTGGCGCCGCTGGCCTTCATGCGCGGCCGTACCCTGACCCGCGCCTTTGTCATCCTGGACGAGGCGCAGAACACCACCCAGGCGCAGATGAAGATGGCGCTGACCCGGCTGGGCGAAGACAGTCACATGGTCGTCACGGGCGATCCGTCCCAAAGCGACCTGCCGGGTGGGGTGGCGCTGGGCCTGAACGAGGCGCTGGATTTTCTGGAAGGGGTTGAAGGCGTTGGCGTCGTCCGTTTTGCCGAAAAGGATGTGGTGCGCCATCCTCTCGTTGCCCGTATCGTGGCCGCCTATAATCGCCGCAACAAATAGCTGGTATATCCAGATCATGGGCACGATCACGCTGGTGGTTGAGGACAAGAAGTGGCGCGGCCACCGCGGGCTTCAGCGGCGGCTCAAGCTGGCGGCCGAGGCCGCGCGCAAGGCGGGCAGGCTGAAGGGCGATTTCACCATCCTTTTGTCCGGTGACAGGAAGCTTGCCGCCCTCAATCGCGATTTCCGGGGCAAGAACAAGCCGACCAATGTGCTCTCCTTTCCGGGCGCCGATGGCTATGCCGGCGACATCGCCATCGCCCATGGCGTGACGGCGGCGGAAGCCAAAGACGCGGGCAAGACATTCCTCGACCATGCCACCCATCTGGTGGTGCATGGCGTGTTGCATCTGGCCGGCTATGATCACGCGCGTCCCAGGGACGCAAAGGTGATGGAGCCGCTGGAAGTGAAGATCCTGAAGCGGCTGGGCGTCGCCGATCCCTATGCGGTGCCGGCGCGATGAACGATCATCCCATCAGACGGCTGATCCAGAAGATCACCGGCCAGGATGCCGAAGCCGCCGCCATCCGCGAAAGCCTGGAAGAGGTGATCGAGGAAAGCGAACGCGAGTCGCCCGATCTGTCGGCCCAGGAACGGGTGCTGATGGGCAATCTGCTGCGCTTCGGCGAATTGAAGGTCTCCGACGTGATGGTGCCGCGCGCCGAAATCGTCGCGGTGGACGAAAGTGTCGGCCTGGCCGATCTGCTCAAGCTGTTCCGCGAGGCGCAGCATTCCCGCCTGCCGGTGTTCCGCGAAACCCTGGATGACCCCGTCGGCCTGATCCATGTAAAGGACGTGCTGGGTCTTTTGGAGGCCGAGCCCGATGGCGCCTATTGCCTGTCGCCGGATGCGAAAATCACTTCGCTTTTGCGGCCCGTGCTGTTCGCCCCGCCCTCCATGCGCGCGCTGGATCTGCTGCTCAAGATGCAGGCCTCGCACACCCATCTGGCGCTGGTGATCGACGAATATGGCGGCACCGACGGGCTTGTCTCCATCGAAGACGTCATCGAACAGATCGTGGGCGATATCGCCGACGAGCATGACGAGGTGGCCGCCGCGCCCAAACGCGATGGCGACAGCCTGATCGTCGACGCCCGCATGGACCTGGACGATTTCAAGACCGAGACAGGTCACGACTTCCTGGTGGAAGACGATGAGGACGCGCCCGACATCGACAGTCTGGGCGGGCTGGTCGTGTCGCTGCTGGGGCGGGTGCCGCAGCGGGGCGAGATCGTCACCCATCCCGATGGCAGCGAGTTCCAGGTTCTGGAAGCCGATCCGCGCCGGGTGCGCAAGCTGCGCGTCACCCTGCCCAAGCCGCTCAAGCCGGCATGACGCGAATGGGTGCCTGGATATCCGGCCTCACCGGCTGGCGCCGGCTGCTGTTTGCGTTTGTCCTGGGCGCGATATCGGCCACCGCCTTCGCGCCGCTGGAATTTTTTCCCGCGCTTCTGATCGGCTATGCCGCCCTGGTGCTGTTGATCGATGGCGCCCATGCGGGGCCGCGGCCGCTGCGCCGCGCCGCGGCCATCGGTTGGGCCTTCTGCTTCGGCCAGTTTCTCGTCGGCTGGCACTGGATCGGTTATGCCTTTCTGGTCGATCCCACCAATCATCTATGGCAGATGCCGTTCGCCCTGGTCAGCCTGACCGCTGGCTTGGCGCTGTATGGCGCGCTGGCTTGCGCCTTCGCGGTTTACTTCTGGCGGGAAGGTTCCGCCCGTATTTTCGTCTTTGCCATAGGCATGGCGGGGGCGGAGTGGCTCAGGGGCCATCTCTTCACCGGGTTCCCCTGGAACCTGTCGGCCTATGGCTGGGGCGCATCCCTGGCGCTGCTGCAGTCCGCCAGCCTGATGGGGGCTTACGGCCTGTCTTTCCTGACGATTCTTTTAGGCGGGACGCTGGCGGAGTTTTTTGCGGGGCGCTGGCGCCTGCCGGCCGCGAGCCTGCTTTTGTTTGCCGCGCTTTGGTCCTATGGCGTGTATCGCCTCGACAATACACCCATGAACAACAACACGGGTGTATCGGTACGGCTGGTGCAACCGGATATTCCTCAGGCGGAAAAATATGTGCCCGCTCTGATGTTCGGGCGCAACTGGCAGCGGCTGATCGATCTCAGCGCCCGCCCGGGCCGGCCCTCCATCATCATCTGGCCCGAGGCCGCAACCGGCTTTGCCGTCGCGCGCGAGCCCGGCGCGCTGGAGGAGATCGGCCTTTTTACCGCCCGCGGACAGACGCTGATCACCGGCTCCGACCGTATCGCGGGTACCCGGCCACGGTTGACCGCCTATAACAGCCTGTATCTTTTTGGGTCACATGGGGCCGCGCCGCAGGTCTATGACAAATTTCACCTGGTTCCCTTCGGCGAATATGTGCCTTTTGCGCGGCTGTTGAACCAAATTGGGATTCGCCAGCTCACCATCGGCGAAGGTTTCAGCGCCGGCGACCATCCCCATGTGATGCGGATTGCGGGCGCGCCGGCAATGACGCCGTTGATCTGTTATGAGGTGATCTTCCCACATGCGGTGACTGACAGACATGCGCCGCGTCCGGGATGGTTCGTCAATATCACCGACGACTCCTGGTTCGGTCCCTGGGCCGGCCCCGCACAGCATTTCCTGATCGCACGCGTGCGTGCCATTGAAGAAGGCCTGCCGATCGCGCGTGCCGCAAATACCGGCATCAGCGCGATGATCGACGGCAATGGACGTGTGCGAGCTTTTCTTGGCCTGAACAGGTTGGGTGTTGTGGATGCAACTCTGCCTGCTGCGCTGCAGCCGACACCCTATGCACGCTTCGGAGATCTCATTTTCCTGCTCTTTTTGGTTACCGCGGCCTTCGCCAGTTTCATGCGGACGCGCCTCTAAGTCACCGTCCTTGCGGCGAAATTAGTTGTTTCAGTTGCGCGATAGATGGGGCAAGTTCCGCCCCGGCAAATGAGTAACCCGAGTAATATGCCAAAGAAGCAAGCCAATCCCATCGACGTGCAGGTCGGCAATCGCGTGCGCATTCGGCGCATGCTGATCGGCATGAGCCAGGAACGCCTCGGCGATCTGCTGGGACTTACATTCCAGCAGGTCCAGAAATACGAAAAGGGCGTTAACCGTATCGGCGCCGGGCGCCTGTTCGAGGTCGCGCGCATCCTTAACGTGCCGGTCGATTTTTTCTATGAAGGGCTGAGCGCGGCAAACCAGCCGGGCCTGGGCGAACCGGACGTGGCCGCGCCGCCGGTCATGGAGTTCGTGTCCAGCGGCGAAGGTCTCCAGCTCAGCCTGGCCTTCATGAAGATCAAGGACGTCAAGGTGCGCAAGCGCGTGCTGGACCTTGTGAAGAGTCTGGCCGACGAAGAAGAGCAGCAGAAGAATTAGCGGCGCGGCTCTTTGGCCTAGCTTTCTTTTGAGCGAAGCGAATTAGAAAAGCTGGCCCCGCTTCGAACCCCCGAAGCGGGCGGGGCGTGCTTGCCGCTCGCTCAAGCTCGCGGCGCTCGATTGCTTTCGCCGATCCACAGGATCGGCTCACGCGCTTTGCGCGCCACAACCTCACCGCCGCAAAAACGCGCGCGCCCAGGTCCTATATGCGTCAGCTCTTGGGGCGCGAGGCTTTCTCTTCCAGGCCCGACATGCTCTCGCGCGACTTCAACACGGCATAAACGTCTTCGGGTGTGAGGCCGCTGGCCGCCCACAACACCGCCAGGTGATAAAGGGCATCCGCCGACTCCTTGGCCAGCTCGGTCTTGTCCTTTTGAATGGCGGCGATCACCGTCTCGATCGCCTCCTCGCCGAATTTCCTGGCGCATTTCTCCACGCCCGCGGCCAGAAGCTTGGCGGTATAGGATTGCGCCGGATCGGCGCCCTCGCGCGCGGCGATGGTGGCAAAAAGTCTGTCGAGGCCTTCGGTCATGCCCGCTCTCATAGCATGGGCAAGATGCTAAAGGCCAATGCGGGCGCGGATGTCGGCTGGGGTCGCGCCGGCCTCGCGCAGGCTTTGCAGCGACACCGCGCCGTCGCGCTTGGAGAACTTCTTGCCATTCTCGTCCAGCACCAGCGGATGATGGGCATATTCCGGCTCGGGCAGTTTCAGCAGCGCCTGCAGCAGCCGCTGGATATGGGTGGCGGGCAGCAGGTCCTCGCCGCGCGTCACCAGCGTCACATGCTGATAGGCGTCATCCACCACCACCGCCAGATGGTAGGAGGTCGGCATGTCCTTGCGCGCGATCACAATGTCGCCGAAACGATAGGGATCGACGGCATAGCGCAGGCCGTGTTCGATATAGGTGAGGGGGCCGGTCAGCGCCGCCGCCTTGGTCACGTCCAGCCGCAGCGCATGATTTTCTCTGGCCGCGATGCGGCGCATGCCGTCTTCCCGCGTCAGCGTCTTGCAGGTGCCGGGATAGATCGGCCCCAGCGGCGGAGCCGCCAAATCATGAGGGTCCGGCCCATGCTGGGCCTCGCCGGCGCGCGCGATCTCGGCGGCGATCTCCGCCCGGGTGCAGAAACAGGGATAGATCAGGCCGTGCGCTTTCAGATTGACCAGCGCCTCAGCATAGGCGCCCATGCGGGTCGATTGGCGCAAGGACGGCTCGTCCCAGGACAGGCCCAGCCATTTCAGGTCATAGAAGATCGCCTGGATGAATTTGTCCCTGCTGCGGCCCTTGTCGATGTCTTCGATCCGCAGCAGAAAGTCGTCGCCGCTTTCATGGGCCGTGATGGCGGCAAAGGCATGGCCCAGATGCAGAAGACCGGTTGGACTGGGCGCGAACCTTGTGACAATCATGGCGCCCAACCTAACGCATAAGATACGGACATGGCACTTGCTGGGCAGACTTTGGCCGGACCCACCATGGCGCCTGCGCAGGGCCCCGCAACCCATCTGGTCGTGCTGGTGCATGGCTATGGCGCCGACGGTCAGGACCTGATCGGTCTGGTGCAGCATTGGCAGAGCCTGTTGCCGACGGTCGCCTTTGCCGCGCCCAATGCGCCCACGCCCATTCCCGGCGGGCCCGGCTATCAATGGTTTCCCATTTCCCGCATCGATCCGCATGAGATGCGCAAGGGCGTGGAGGCCGCCGGCCCCGTCCTGGACGAATATCTGGATGCGGAGCTGGCGCGACTGGGCCTGCCGCCCGATCGGCTGGCGCTGGCCGGCTTTAGCCAGGGCACCATGTTGTCGCTGCATCTGGGACTGCGCCGCAGGATCAGGCCGGCGGCGATTGTGGGATTTTCGGGCCTTCTGGCGGGCCCGCCGCCGGAAGGCGAGATGCCGCCCATCCTTCTCACCCATGGCGACAGCGATTCCGTGATCCCGCCCCAGGCGATGTTCGCAGCCGCGGCCCAGCTCGGCCTGGCCGGGGCCGCGGTGCAATGGCATCTGGCGCCGGGCATGGGCCATGGCATCGATCCGGACGGATTGATGATCGCGGGCCAGTTCCTCAACCTGGCTTTCAGGGGCCTGCTGAAAAATGCCGCGCCCATAAGGTCCGTCTACAAACCGTCATGACGAATCGGCTAAGCTCTTGAGCAGGAAGGGGCTCGCGCCCTAAGGTCCGCGCGAAAGGAGACGTATCTTCACGATATTGGTCTTCACAGGGTTTGACCCATGCTAGCCGCCACCGCTGTCGCGCGGTCGGCCGCCGCGTCGCACTGTCCCGCGCTGGTGCTGAACGCCGATCACCGCCCGCTGAGCTATTATCCGCTGTCGCTCTGGTCCTGGCAGGATACGATCAAGGCGGTGTTCCTGGAGCGGGTGACCATTCTGGAGGAATATGACCGGGTGGTGCGCTCGGCCCGCTTCGAGATGAAGCTGCCCTCCGTGGTGTCGCTCAAGACCTATATCAAGCCGGCGCGCAAGCCCGCCTTCACCCGGTTCAATGTCTTTCTGCGCGACCAGTTCGAATGTCAGTATTGCGGCGATCCCAAGGATCTGACCTTCGATCACGTCATCCCGCGCAGCAAGGGCGGCCGCACGACGTGGGAAAATGTCGTCACCGCCTGCAGCCCGTGCAATCTGCTGAAAGGCGGGCGTATGCCGGCCCAGGCCAAGATGCATCCGCGCATCCGGCCGCACCAGCCCACGGTGATCGAGCTGCGCGAGCATGGACGCAAGTTTCCGCCGAACTACTTGCATGAATCCTGGGCGGACTATCTGTATTGGGATAGCGAGCTGGAGCCGTAGCCCCAATTGTCATGGCCCACCGGAGTGTGGGCCATCAAGTTGAAATTCGTACAACTTGAAAGTAAAGCGCTGGCGTCAGCTGGATGGCCCGCATTTGCGGGCCATGACAATTAAATTCTTTCCGACAGCTTTATCGCGATGCGGCAGCCGGCCTTGATCGTTTCGCTGAGAAGTTTGTAGCCGGGGGCCTGTTCGGCGCCATGTTCCAGCGCGGTGTCGCGATGTTGGGCTTCGTCGGCGCGAAACTCCGCCACGGTTGACTGCAAGCTTTCGTCCTTGCCTTCCAGCGCCGCGATCTGGGCCGCGTAATGCTCATCGATCGCTTCTTCCACCGCGGCGGTGCAGGCAAAGGCGGCTTTCTCGCCCATCGCGGCGGTGGCCGCGCCCAGCGCGAAACCGGCGATGCGCCATACCGGCTCCAGCGCGGTGGGCCGTACCCGGCGCTCATTCACCAGCCGGTCGAAGGTCTTCAGATGCCGCTGTTCCTGCTCGGCCATATGCGCGATGGTCTCGACACTGGCGGCCGCGCCCTTGCGATGTTTCAGCACGGCAAGCTGGCCTTCATAGATGCGCACCGCGCCATATTCGCCGGCATGATCCACCCGGATCATGGCTTCGATGTCGGCATTCGCGCCCGGTGCGGGCGGCTTAGGCTTGCGCGGCATGGTTGCGGCTCAACAAAATTGCGCCCGTTCCCGCGATCAGGAACGAAAAGATCGCATTATAGGCCGCCAGCGACAGGCCGAACAGACTCCAGGTAACGACATTGCAGCTTACCGCCGGCGCGGGCGCGCCCGAGCCCATCACATAAGCATGTGCAACAGTGCAGCCTTGCGGTCCGGGCAGAAAGCCCCACTGCATGCCCGCCTGATACGCGCCGATCAATCCCGACACGGCAATCAATGCGACAGCCAGCCATGCCAATATATGTTTGTTCTGGCGTGGCACAGAAACCAGCGCCAGGCCGGTAATCGCGGCGGCCACATGCGGCACGCGCTGCCAATGACACATTTCACAGGGCGCGAGATGCGCGAAATACTGAAAGCCGAGCGCGCCCAGAAAAAGCGCCAGCGCGCCGGCGCCCATCACTCTTGCAACCTGTTCATCACGAATCATGACGAGAGAAATGCCTTACGGTTGTCGCGCGAACTGGGGTACAAATATCGCTGATCTGGAGAGCACAGGCAAATCTGACGTGTTGTTTAAAAAATCTGCGCCTGTCCGTCCCGAATTGCTCAAGATAGACGGCCGCCTGCTGGAAGTGCGCGTTCGCCTCAATCCCCGTGCCCGGCGCATGATCGTCAAGGTCAATCCCGCCACGGGCGAAGTAAGCGTGACCGCGCCCACGCGCCGCGGTCTTTCCGCCGCGCTGGATTTCGCGCGCGGCGAGCGCGAATGGATCGCCGGCCAGCTCGCCAAGGCGCCTGGCCCGGTCGCGATCGCGATCGGCGCGACGATTCCCTTTCAAGGCGCGCCGCATGAAATCCGCGCCGCCGCCCGCGGCCCTGCCCCGGTTTGGGCGGACGATGGTGCAATCTGGGTGCGGGGCGATGCGGCGCACGCGCCGCGCCGGGTGATGGATTTTCTCAAGCGCGAAGCGCGGCGTGTGTGTGAAAGCCGGGTGTTGCATCACGCCGGACGTCTGGGCGTAAAGCCGTCGCGCATCACCGTGCGCGATACCTTGAGCCGCTGGGGTTCCTGCTCCTCGGCGCGGGCGCTGTCCTTCTCCTGGCGGCTGATCCTGGCGCCCGAATTCGTGCTGGACTATGTGGTGGCGCATGAAGTGGCGCATCTGCGCGAGATGAATCATTCCCCGCGTTTCTGGGCGCATGTCAGAAGCCTGATCCCCGGCATGAATGCGGCCCAGGCTTGGCTTCGGACCAACGGCCGCGATCTGCAGCGCTATGGCGTGAAAGCCTAGAATATTTCTTGCGCGAGCGCCGTTCGGCCTCACTCCGCGCGTCCCTCACCGCCGAAAGATCCCTTCCCCCCTTCGTGCGAGCACAGGAAGGGGGAGTGAGCGAGGCGGCCAGCCTCGCGAACGTTGCAGCGAAGTGTTGGTGGAGCCAAGCTGAGCCGTGACGGATGGGGTAAATTAAATTACGTTCCACCAAAAAGACCGTTCAGCAGCTTCTGGAACGTGTCGGGCTTGGGCTTGTCCGCCTGGGCTGAGACGGGCGTGGGCTGATCCGCTGACGCATCGGCCGGCTGATCGGCAGCGGCCATCAGCGCGGTGCCGGCCAGCGGGCGCGCCGGCAGGCCCTGTTCGGCATCGGTCATGAAGGCATGGAACAGATGGGCGGGCAGGGTGCCGCCGGTGGCCTTGATCATCGGGTCATTGTTGTCGTTGCCGACCCATACGCCGCAAACCAGATCGGCGGTGAAGCCGACGAACCAGGCGTCATGGAAATCCTGTGTCGTGCCGGTCTTGCCCGCGGTGGGACGGTCTTCCAGCCGCGCCGCCTTGCCGGTGCCGTGATCGGTGACGGCCAGCATCAAACGGGTCATCTGGGTTTCGTCATTGGCGCTCATCACCATGCCGACCGAGGAAGGACGATGATCGTATAGAATGCGGCCGAAACGGGTGCTGATGCGCACCACGCCAAAAGGCTGCACGCCGATGCCGCCATTGGCGAAGGCGGCATAGGCGCCGGTCAGCTCCAGCGGCGTCACGCCCGAGGTGCCCAAAGCCAGCGAGGCGACCGCGGACAGCGGCGAGACAATGCCCAGCCGGCGGGCCGTGCGCACCACTTCGCGCGGGGTCACTTCGGCGGTGAGCTGGGCGGAGACGGAATTGGAGGAATCCGCAAAAGCCTCGATCAGGGGGATGGGACCCTTGAAATGGCCTTCGAAATCGGTGGGCTTCCAGCCGTGAATATCGACGGGACCGTCATTGACGGTTTCGTCGATGGTGTGGCCATGCTCGAAGGCGGTCAGATAGACGAAGGGCTTGAAGGCGCTGCCGGGCTGGCGCACCGCATCGGTGGCGCGGTTGAAGCCGCCCGAGGTGCTGTAATCCCGGCCGCCGACCATGGCGCGCACCGCGCCATCGGGCGTCATCGCCACCAGCGCCGCCTGGCTGGCGTTGAATTTCTGGCCCTCCGCGGCCAGGCCCTGGCTCACCGTGCGCTCGGCCATGGCCTGGGCATCCAGGTCGAAGCTGGTTTCCACAATGATCGGTTCGGGGCTGGCGCCGACATAGTTGCTCAGATGCGCCATGATCCAGTCGGCGAAGAAGCCGGACCCCGGCGTGCCGTTGGCGCGCACGATGCGCGGCCGGGTCGCTTCCGCCATGGCACGGCTATTGGCGTCGATGAAACCGGCATCCTGCATCGCGGCGAGCACCAGCTTGGCGCGTTGCAGTCCGGCATCCATGTCCGACAGGGGATTGAAGCGCGCCGGCGCCTTGACGCTGCCCGCGATCATGGCGGCTTCGGTCAGGCTCAGTTCATTGGCATGTTTGCCGAAGAATTTCTCCGACGCCGCTTCGATGCCGAACACGCCGGCGCCGAAATAGACGCGGTTCAGATACAGCGTGAGGATCTGGTTCTTGGAATAGCGCGACTCCAGATAGAGCGCGAGCATCGCTTCCTGGATCTTGCGATCGAAGGTGCGGCTGGGGCTGAGGAACAGGTTCTTGGCCAATTGCTGGGTCAGGGTCGAGCCGCCCTGCACCACATGGCCGTTGATCATATTCTCGAAGGCGGCGCGGGCCAGCCCGATCGGGTCGATGCCCATGTGCGAGCGGAAGCGGCGGTCCTCGATGGCGATGAAGGCGTTGGGCACATAATCGGGCAGGTCTTCGGCGCGGATCATCGCGCCTTGCGTCAGGCCGCGGCGCGCGATCAGCCGGCCGCGATCATCCAGGATGGTCACGTCCTGGGAGGGGCCCGTGATCATCAGGTTGCGCACATCGGGCAGGCTGGAGAGGAAATGCGAGAAGAACAGGCCGCCGAAGATCACGCCCCAGGCGCCCAGCATCAAAAGCACATAGGGCCAGGTCGCCTTGCGCTTCGGTTTGGCGGGCGCCGCGACCCGCGCCGGACCGGGTTTTCCCGCGCCCGGCCGGAAGGACCCCGGCGAGGGCTTTTGCGAAACGGGTTTTGCGGGCCTTTTTCCCATGATCCAGTTCTAGGCCCACAGAGTTAACGCCCGTTAAACAAGCTTCTCGAATCGGGACGAATCAGAAGGGCCGCGTGCGCGGGAACAACCCGAAAAACCCTCAGGCACAGAGGCGATAGCCGCCGTCTTCGGTCAAAAGGATCTGGGCGCGGGCCGGATCTTGTTCGATTTTCTTGCGCAGCCGGTAGATATGGGTTTCCAGCGTGTGGGTGGCCACGGCAGGGCCATAGCCCCATACCTCATGCAACAGGATA
The DNA here is from genome assembly GCA_035547275.1 of Rhizomicrobium sp. Lineage (GTDB taxonomy): Bacteria > Pseudomonadota > Alphaproteobacteria > Micropepsales > Micropepsaceae > Rhizomicrobium. The sequence goes on along the minus strand of DASZVQ010000104.1, from coordinate 7,080 downwards.
TCCCGGGGCACGGTTCCCGCGCTGGCATGCAGGAACTTCAGGATATTGGTTTCCTTTTCCGTCAGCCGGACCTTGCGATTCTCGGACTGCAGCAGCTTGGCGGAGGGATGGAAGGTATAAGGCCCGATCTTCACCGCCGCGCCGTCGCCCGCGCCCTGATGGGTGTTGAGGCCATGGAGTCTGGCCAGCAACGCGGAAAAGCGGAACGGTTTGGTGATGCAGGGCTGGGTGGTCTGGGTGTCGCCTTCGCACACCAACAGCAACGGGCAATTCAGTCCCTGTTCGCGCAACTGCGCCGCCGCCGTTTCGCCCAGGCCGATGATGGCGAAAGCCAAAGGTTCGCGCACGGCGCCGCGCGCATCCTCGCCATTGCCGACGGCGATCACGTCATAGCCTTCGTTCTCGAGCTGCTCGGCAAGACTTGCGCGCAGCACATCGTCACTTTCGGCCAAAAGAATTCGGGTCGGCATCTTGGTGGCGTTTCAACGGTTTGGGGTTAACCAGACTAGCGCGAGACGCGGTGGCGCGGCAAATCTTGCCGGTCACATCTGTCCGGCAGCGGATGAAATTCCAGCAATAGAGCGGAAAATTCCTGGCGCGGGGTTTGCTTCGATCTTGGTAAATGAGCGTCTACAACAGCGAACTGCATGCCATGGTCTCCTCGCCTTCGCCGGCGGCGGAGAAGGTCACTTCGACCGCGACCGTGGATCAGGGCGGGAACCAGGATGAAGGGTTCTTTCATCACCTGCTGGATGTGGTCAATCCGCTGCAGCATCTGCCGGTGATCGGCACCATCTATCGCGCCATCACCGGCGAGCATATCGGCGCGGTCGAGAAGATCGCGGGCGACACGCTGTATGGCGGGCTGTGGGGCGCGGTCAGTTCCGTCGCCGATGTCGCCTTCGAGGGCGTGACCGGCAAGAGCGTCGAAGACACGGTGCTGGGCTGGCTGAAGGGCGACTCCAATACCGGCGTCGCCAAGATTTCGGCGCCTAACATCCAGGTGGCGCAGTCGCTGCCGTCCTCCAACACGCCGGTCCTGCCATCGTCTTCCATGTCCGTTGCATCCGGCCAGACCGACGGTCCCGATGTCGCCATGCTGTCTGCGTCGCTGGCCGCCAAGGGTATTACCGGTGACCTGGCCAACCGCGCCCTCGATGCCTATCGCCGCGCCATCGGCACGCCGACCAGCCCGCCGGTTTTCGCCAGCCTGAACTGACGCTATATCTGCCTGCATGAATCTCACGGTCACATCCGATACGGATGGCGCGTGGCTTGACTGGGGCGCTGGCAAAAGGCCTGCCGCCATCGGGCCCGGCGGCATCGCCATCAAGACCGGCGAGGGCGATGGCATCACCCCGCGCGGCGCATTCCCGGTGCGCGAGATCTTTTATCGCGCCGACCGCATTGCAAAACCCATCACGGCGCTGCCGGTGCGGGCGATCCAGAAGAATGACGGCTGGTGCGATGCGCCCGGCGATCCCAATTACAACCGGCTTGTGTTGCTGCCTTATCCGGCAAGCGCCGAGCAGATGTGGCGCCAGGATCATCTCTACGACCTGGTCGCGGTGCTGGGGTACAATGACGATCCGGTCGTGGCGGGCAGGGGCAGCGCCATTTTCCTGCATCTGGCGCGCCCGGATTTTTCCGCCACCCATGGCTGCGTCGCGTTATCTCCTGCGGATTGGCTGGCGGCGATCGCGCAGCTTGCGCCTGGCGATCAGGTGGTCATTCCTTAAGTGGTCGCGTGCCGAAGATGGCGGTGCCGACACGCACATGCGTGGCACCGAACTTTATTGCCAGCTCAAAATCCCCGCTCATGCCCGTGAGACGCGACCGGCGGCGCTTAGCGACAGCGTAGCGGCGCGGGCAAATCGATCCGTCGCCAGCGACAGCGTCGTGCGACGATCGATTTGAGCGTCGAACGCCGCGAGCTCGGGCGAGCGGCTGCGCAATCAAGTTCTGGCCCCAAAAATTGCCGTACCCACTCTCACATGCGTGGCACCGAACTTTATTGCCAGCTCAAAATCCCCGCTCATGCCCATGCTGAGATTGGGCAAACCGTTGTCGCGGCCGATCTTGGCCAGCAGCGCGAAATGGGGCGCGGCGTCATCCTCCACCGGCGGAATGCACATCAGCCCTTCCAGCGGCAGTTCCAGCTTGCGCGCATAGGCGATCATCTGTGCCGCCTCACGGGGCAGAGCGCCGGCCTTCTGGGGCTCTTCGCCGGTATTGACCTGCAGGAAAAGCCTTGGACATTTGCCCGTCCTGTCGCGCTCCGCCGCCAGGGCATCGGCCAGCCTGGCGCGGTCAAGCGTTTCAATGCAATCGAACAGCGCCGCCGCTTCCTTCACCTTGTTTGTCTGCAAGGGGCCGATCAGGTGCAATTCCAGATCGGGGAATTCGGTTTTCAGTTGTGGAAACTTGCCCTGTGCTTCCTGCACCCGGTTTTCGCCGAACAGCTGCTGACCCGCGGCCAGGGCTTCACGCACGCCCTGTTCCGCCACCGTCTTGGATACGGCCACCAGCTGGGTCGCGGGCGCCGGTTTGATCGCGGCCTTTCGCGCCGTCTCGATGCGCGCCAGAATATCGGCGAGATTCTCTGCAATCGTCATGACGTCGAACCTATCCAAACAACACTTCGGTCTCAATGCGCTGCTTCGCGGCGCGGAGCGCCTCAACGCCGACATGCCCTTGGTGATGATGACCGATGAGCGCGCCGCCGACTGGGCGGCTGCCGCGCGGCGTCTGCCGCCCGGCAGCGTGGTGGTGGTGCGGGCGCACGAGGCCCGGCGCCGCCATGTGCTGGCGGCGGAATTGCGCGGGCTCGCCAACTTGCTGATTGCCGATGACCCCCTGCTGGCGGACGAGATCGGCGCGGCCGGCCTGCATCTGCCGGAAGCAAAAATGAAACAGGCGCCGCACTGGCGGAGGCGGCATCCGGACTGGATCATCACCGCATCCGCGCATTCCCTGCGCGCATTGATGCACGCGCGGGCGCTGGACGCGGTGTTCCTGTCGCCAGTCTTCGCCACCGCCAGCCATCCGGATACAAGACCGCTCACCCCGGTTCGCGCCGCCTTTATCGCGGCCCTGGCGCCCGTGCCGGTCTATGCGCTCGGCGGCGTGACCGCGCGCAACGCCGCGCTGCTGCCGCCGGCCTTCAGCGGCATCGCCGCGATCGGATCATTCCTGTGATGTCTTCAAGTTGACGTGCAGGAAGAAGGCATCCAGCTTCAGCTGCGGCAAGCCATTGAAGAACACGCCGCTGGCGCGCGCATAGGCCAGATGCTGCCAGCCGGTGCTGAGGCTGGCGCTGCTATTCACAGTATAACCCAGCGAGGCTTGCACGCTGTTTTGTCCCAAGCGCGGTGCGCCCGGCACGGCATCGGCGACGCCGTTGCCATATTCCAGTCCCGCCATCCAATCCTTGTAGCTGACGGCCGTCGAAACATAGCCGGCCCGCGTCGTGCCGGTGACGAAGGACTCATTCACATGGAAGGTATACGCGTTACTCTGGCGCCAGGAACCGCCCAGCGACAGGGTGATGTCGTCATTCACCGGATAGTCGGCTTTGACGCCCGCGCCCAGATCGCTGACGCCCTCCTGGCCGGGCAGCTTATGTTCGCCGCGGCCCTCGGCAAAGGCGCCATAGACCGAGATCGAAGCCAGCCCCAGATCGGTGGTATAGCGGATGGCGGCTTCCCAGATATCCGCCTGCCGGCCTGGCACATGCGGTCCCGCGTTCAGGAACGGCAGCTCCTTGGCTTCGGTGGGCGTGAAGGACAAGGCGATCTGCAGCCCGAACACCTCCGGGCTGGTATAGGCGATCTTGGCGTAATTGGACGATGCGCCGACCTCGGTGCGCAGGGCGAAAATGTCGGTCACGGCGCGATGGCTGGCCGGATCGCGGTAAAAGCTGGTGCGGGAATCGTCCAGCGACACGCCCGCATCCACCTTGGGCCCCGAAACCGCCAGGTCATAGCCCGCGCCATCGGTAATGCCGACTTCGATTTTTCCAAGTCCCGTGCGGGCCTCGCCCGCCAGCCGCTCGATCACATCGCCGTCATAGCGGCCGCGCGACAGCGGATCTTCCACCGCAAAGGTGCCGCCCAGGTCCAGGCCCAGCCCGCTGTCATAGGCGCGGCTGATGCTGGGCATCAACCGGACATCGCCGCTGACCTGGGCGCCGCGCCAGCCCGGCTGACTGGGGGTGAACAGCGCGCCGCCGGCCTCACCGCCCAGTCTGAGCTCGGCATCGCCCACCGGCCATGACAGGGGGCGAAAGACTTGCGCGTTTGCAGGCGACAGGCTTAACGCCGCCAGGCCAAGCCCCAGGCTCCAAACTATCTTACCAACCGGCAATGGCACGCCCGCTTTAAGTCCTTACCAGATAAGCCAAACTTGGCGCTTGCGCGCAAGGCGCTTGCCGTTGCGCACACCCTGCCCCCTCGCTATAAGCCCTTGTGTGGCGCCCCTGAATGCCGCCGCTCTTTAAGGAAAAGACCTGAAAATGCGCGTTCTGCCTGCCCTGTTATGTGCGCTGGTCCTGGCCGGCTGCGGCTCGTCCAATGACGGCATGAAAGACATGGACACCGGCACCAGCGCCATTGCCAGCGGCTCGACCCGCATGACGTTGGGCGTGAACTCCTATCTCTGGCACGCCTCGCTCGACACGCTGTCCTTCCTGCCGCTGCAATCGGCCGATCCTTTTGGCGGCGTGATCATCTCCGAATGGTATGTCGCGCCCAACAGCCCCGATGAGCGGCTGAAGGTGACGATCTATATCATGGACCGCGCGCTGCGCGCCGACGCGCTGAAGGTGGTGGTGTTCCGCCAGGTGCGCAACGGCAATGTCTGGCAGGACGCCGCGCCCAGCCCCGACACGGCGCATAAGCTGGAAGATTCCATCCTGACCCGCGCCCGCGAATTGCGGCTGGCCACACTCGGCCAGCAGGGCTGAGGGAGCGCGCGATGGCGCGTTACAACGCCAAGGAATCCGAGAAGCAGTGGCAGGCGGAATGGGACGCGCGCGCCCTGTTTGCCACCCCCGCCCATTCCGACAAGCCCAAATGCTATGTGCTGGAGATGTTTCCCTATCCGTCGGGGCGCATCCATATGGGGCATGTGCGCAACTATACCATGGGCGATGTGATCGCCCGCTTCCGCCGCGCCCAGGGCTATAATGTGCTGCATCCCATGGGTTGGGACGCCTTCGGCCTGCCGGCCGAGAATGCGGCGCGCGACAAGGGCGTCTCCCCGCGCGACTGGACTTATGAAAATATCGCCGCCATGCGCGCCCAGCTGAAGATGATGGGCCTGTCGCTGGACTGGGCGCGCGAATTCGCCACCTGCGACGTGGCCTATTATCATCAGCAACAGAAGCTGTTCCTGGACTTCTACAAGGCCGGCTTTGTCTATCGCAGCGAAGCGGATGTGAACTGGGACCCGGTCGACATGACCGTGCTGGCCAACGAACAGGTGATCGACGGCCGTGGCTGGCGCTCCGGCGCGGTGGTGGAACGGCGCAAGCTGTCGCAATGGTTCTTCAAGATCACCGGCTTTGCCGATGAATTGCTGCAGGGGCTCGAGACGCTGGACCGCTGGCCGGAAAAGGTCCGCGTCATGCAGAAGAACTGGATCGGCAAGAGCGAGGGCCTGCGTTTCCAGTTCGCTTTGTCGAATGGCGAAAAGCTGGATGTGTTCACCACGCGGCCCGACACGCTGTTCGGCGCGTCTTTTGTCGCCTTGTCGCCGGAACATCCGCTGGCGCTGGCGCTGGCGAAGACAGACGTAAAACTCGCCGCCTTCATCGAGGAATGCCGCCATGTCGGCACCGCCGAGGCCGATATCGAAAAGGCCGAAAAGAAGGGTTACGATACCGGCCTGACCGCCGCCCATCCGTTCGACGCGGATTGGAAGCTGCCGGTCATGGTCGCCAATTTCGTGCTGATGGGCTATGGCGCCGGCGCCATCTTTGGCTGCCCGGCGCACGACCAGCGCGATCTGGATTTCGCCCGCAAATATCAACTCACCGTGACGCCGGTGGTGGTGCCGGAAGGCGCTGACCCCAAGACCTTCGATGTGGGCAACGAGGCGTATACCGGCCCCGGTCTGCTGGCCAATTCGCGCTTTCTGGACGGCATGTCGGTGGACCAGGCCAAGGCCGAAGTGGCCTCGCGGCTGGAAAAGGCCGGCATCGGGAACCGCACCGTCAATTACCGCCTGCGCGACTGGCTGGTGTCGCGCCAGCGCCCCTGGGGTTGCCCGATCCCCATGATCCATTGCGCCAAATGCGGCGTGGTGCCGGTGCCCAAAGATCAGCTGCCAGTGAAGCTGCCCGAGGTGATCAACTTCAACGTCAAGGGCAATCCGCTGGACGCCGATACCCAGTGGAAGACCACCACCTGCCCCAGCTGCCAGGGTCCGGCGGTGCGCGATACTGACACGCTGGATACCTTCGCGGATTCCTCTTGGTATTTTGCCCGCTTCACCAATCCGGATTTCGATGAGCCGGTCGATAAAAAGGCGGCGGATTACTGGCTGCCGGTCGATCAGTATATCGGCGGCATCGAACATGCGATCCTGCACCTGCTTTATGCCCGCTATTTCACCCGCGCCATGTCCAGGCTGGGCCTGGTGAAGGTGCAAGAGCCGTTCGCCGGCCTGTTCACCCAGGGCATGGTCTGCCACGAGACCTACAAGGATGCCGATGGCAACTGGGTCTCGCCGGAAGAGATCGAAAAGCGCGATGGCAAGGCGTTCGCGCGCGACACGGGCAGGGAGATCACCATCGGTCCGTCCGAGAAGATGTCCAAGTCCAAGAAGAATGTGATCGCGCCGGAAACGATCATCGCCGAATATGGCGCCGACACCATCCGCTGGTTCATGCTGTCGGACACCCCGCCCGAGCGCGACATCGAATGGACCGATGCCGGGGCGGAAGGCTGCTGGCGCTTTGTCCAGCGCGTCTGGCGCCTGGCCACCGAAAGTCAGGGCCTGCCGCCGGCCGGCACCCCACCGTCCACCGACGAGGCGTCCAAGCCGCTGCGCCAGGCGGCGCACCGCGCCATCGCCGCG
>DASZVQ010000103.1:0-38966 GCA_035547275.1 Rhizomicrobium sp. | reverse complement strand
GCACCTGGCACTGTTCGACATTGGCGCCCGCGATGCAGGCGATGGTGGCCTGGCAAATGGCGGCTTCCGCGCCATTGGTGACAATGCCCCATTCCGCGCCCATCAGCCGGCCCAGTTCGGCCCCGATGCCTTCCATCATCTCGTCCATCTGGACGTAATAATGCGAGGCCTCGAACATCGCCTGCTTGACCTCGGGCAGCGAACGCGAGCCGCTGATGATGGTATAGGTGCCGCGCCCATTGATCAGCGGGCGAACCCCAATGCGGGTGAAAAGATTATCCTTGGCAGTGCCGGTGTGTTTGAGCGTTTCCGGCGCCGCCATGGCGGCAACCGGCGTCAAGGCGCCGGCCGCCGCGCCGGAACTTTTGAGCAGATCGCGCCGCGACCATTTGCCGAACAGACCCATGTCCTGCTCCCGCGCGATCAGATATAGGCGATGACGTCGATCTCGACCAGCGAATTGCCGGGAATGCCGGCAGCCGGCGCCACGGTGGTGCGTACCGGCGCAATATCGCCCCAGTTGAAGGTGCGATAGACCGCGTTCATGCGGTCATAATCCTTGAGGTCGTTGAGAAACACGCTGACCTTCAGGCACTTCTGCAACGAAGATCCCGCCTCAACCAGGTTCTTCTCGATTTCCTGCAGCACGCCGCGGGTATGATCTTCGATCGTGCCGGGCTGGTGATAGCCCACGCCCGACAGGAACAGCATGTTGCCGTAGGCCACGGCGCGGGAATACATCGCGGGCTTGGCATCGGGATAGGGCGAGCGCTTTTCCATCCTGGGCTGCGCTTCGGCGCCGGTGGCGAGCAGGCCCGCGCCAGCGGCGGCAGCCGCCGCCACCGTTGCGCCATTCAAAAGGCCGCGTCTTGACGTGTCTTCCATGCGCTTCCCCTCTATGTTTTCGGGAAGCTTAGCCTTGAAATCGGGCGCCGGCCAATGGGCTTGTGCTGCGTTATTATCTGGTCGCAATTCCGGACGGAAAACCGCTTCGCGCTTTTCCTGGAATTGCTCTAGCCGTTCAGCGAGAATTCGATCGGGACCACCGCATCCAGGGTGCGGGTCGGGAAATCGGCCGGCAGCGCCGGCAGGGGCTGGGCGCGCTGGATCAGCGCCAGGGCTTCATTGTCCAGGACCGGGCGGCCGCTGGATTTGGCGATCTCGAAACGCAGCACCTTGCCGTCGGCATCCATCACGAAATGCAGCATCACCACCCCTTCGATATGGGCGCGGGCCGCGGCGCGGGGATATTGCTTGAAGCGGTTGAGTTGGGCGAGCAGCCGCCCCAGGAAACTGTCACGCGTTTCCCCGGTGCCCTTCTGAGGTGCGGCCTGTGCAGGTGGCGCATTGGGGACAGCGGCAACCGGCGGAGGCGCGGCCATGACCGGTGGCGGTGTGATGTTCTGGATGACGATATCGGGCGGCGGCGCGGTGATGACGGTGGGGACCGCCATATGCTGCGGCGGCTTGATCTCCAGCGCCGGCTTGGGACGTTCCGGGGTGATGTGAACCGTCAGCTCCTGCATCACATGGGGCCTGGCCACCTGCACCGCCGTCAGAGCGGCTGCGGCGATCAGAAGATGGATGGCGATGGTAATGGCGATACCCGTCAACTTGTCGCGCTCCAGCGCCGGACGCCAAGTGCGGCGCACCGCATGGGCATCATCGAATGCGTTCAGCGGAACCAGAACGGTCATGCTGTTGCCTCCTCTTCCAGATCGTCGGCGATGGGCATGGACATGGGCACATGCCGCTTGCGCTTCTTCCACCACATGATCAGACCGGTGACGATGAACAGGCTGGGCACCAGGCCGGAAAGAAAGACCAGGAATTGCCACACCGGCCCCAGGCTTCCCTGATGCACCGGCCGCATCCAGGCCATGAAGCTGGCGGACGGATCGCGCACCGCCAGGACCTTGCCGCGATAGGGATCGACAAAGACGGTGGCGCCGACCGCGCCATTGCTGAGATAGTTCACCGAGATGGCCAGATCGGGACGCGCGGGAATGGTGACGCTGCGCGGACTGAGACCCGGTATGGCCGTGCTGGCGGCGATGATGGCTTCGGTCGCGCCCAACCGCTTGCCGCCGGTGGCTTCAACGGTGGGAACGGCACGCGGGTTAAAGCCCGGCGGATTGGCGCCCATGACCTGCGGCCAGGCCAGCACCACGCCGGAGAAGCTCACCGCCATGAAGATGAAAAAGATCCAGATCCCGGTGGCAGCATGCAGCTCACGATGGAAGCGCACGCCTTGCGCGGTACCGCGCACCGTAAAGGCATATTTCCATTGCCCGCGCCGCGGCCACCACAGGACCAGGCCGCTGATCCCGAGCAACAGCATCGCCACGCCCAGCCAGCCCACAACCATGGTGCGGCCGTCGCGGCCCATCAGGAAATTGCCATGCAGCTGATGGGCGAAGGTCAGGATCGGCGGCAGCAGCGCGGTGCGGGTGCCCAGCACCTCGCCGGAGACCGGATCGATGAAGAGCTGCAGACCGCGACCGGGACCGGCTTCGCCGCCGTTACGATGATGCCGGCCACCACCCCCCGCGCCTCCTTCCATGTTCATGCCCGTCATGTTGCCCATGGGCGAAATCCCGCCCATGCGCACGGAAATCGCCTCACCCGGCTTCTGCGGCAGGAAGATCTGCATCTGGCCGGGATGGCCCACCGTTTCCCGTGCGATGTCTTCGATCATGGAGAGCGGCAGCGGCTGGCCGGCGGTGACGGCGCGGGGCGGCGGATTGATCAGATCGGCAATCTGGTCGTCATAGACCAGCAGGCTGCCCGACAGGCCCAGGGCCGCCAGAAGCAAGCCCAGAACAAGGCCGATCCACATATGCACGGTGAACAGGGTGCGGCGCAGGTTCATGGCATCCTCAGGCTTCCGCCCAGCGGCGGACAAGATTGTGGTAAAGACCGGTCAGGCTGACGACATGCTCGCTGTCGCCAAGCTCCTTTCGCAGGCCCTGCACGGCATTGTCGAGGTCAAACAGCATGGTGCGCGCGGTCTGGTCGCGGATCATGCTCTGAACCCAGAAAAAAGACGCCCAGCGGCTGCCGCGCGTCACGGGGGTGACATGATGGCGGCTGGTGGCGGAATAGAGCACCAGGTCGCCAGCGTTCAGTTTCACCTTGTGGGTCCCGAACGTGTCTTCGACCACCAGTTCGCCGCCGTCATAGTCTGACGGATCTGTCAGGAACAGGGTCGCCGACAGATCGGTGCGCACCCGGATCGGGCTGCCGCTGCCCAGCGACGGCTTCACAAAGCGGATGGCATTGTCGATGTGGGGTCCGAAATCCATCCCCGCGTCGTAACGGTTGAACAGCGGCGGAAACACACGCAGCGCCAGCGATGCCGACATGAAACGCTCGTTGCGGCCTAGCGCGGCCAGGATGATCTCGCCCAGGGCGCGGGCGGCGGGCGCGTCTTCCGGCACTTGCAGATTGCGTTTGGCCTGCGCCGACTGCGTACCCGCCGTCACCCTGCCATCGACCCAGTCCGTGCCGGCCAGGGTGGCGCGGATATGCGCCACCTGTTCCGCCGGCAACAGGGCTGGAATCCGGACCATCATGCTAGAGCGCGGCCTCCAGCGAAACGATCACCGTGCGGCCCGGCGCCGGGGTGGCGCGGTTGCCGAAGGACTGGCTGTAATAGAGCCGGTCGGTGAGGTTCATGACATTGACCTGGGCGCGCCAGATTTTGTCGAACTGATAGGCCGCGGTCGCGTCCATCTCCACCGTCTCCGGGATGCGCACGATGCGCCCCAGCGGATAGGCGGCTGGGCTGGGCGCGGTGTAGGCGTTGTAGAGATGGCTTTGATAGACCACGCCGCCGCCGATCGACAGGCCATCGATCCATTCCTTGAGATTGTAATCACCCCACACCGACAGGGCGTTCCTGGGCACGAAATAGATCTGCTTGCCCGTGGTCGCGGGATTTGCGGCGCAGACCGCCAGCGGCGTCGGATTGGAAGGCGTTGCCGCCGGTGTGGTGCAGGCACTGAGATCGGAGACGATCACCGGATTGAGATAGGTATAGGCCGCGGTCAGGTTGAAATGCGGCAGCACCTCGCCGGTGGCCGAGGCCTCGAAGCCCTGCACCCGCTGCTTCTGGCTGGATTGCAGGTCTACCGTGCCGGTATTGGGGTCGGTCTGCAGCGCATTCGATTTGGTCTCGTCAAACAGCGCGCCGGAAAGACCCAGCCGGTCGTCGAACAGGCTGAACTTGGCGCCAATCTCGATATTCTCGCTCTTGTCGGGCGCCAGCGCGGATGCCGCCGCCGAAGCGATGGGGGTCGGCGTGCCCACCACCGAGGTGCCGATGGGCGTCGCCGCCTTGGCCCAGGAGATATAATAGGTCTGGCTCTGGTCGGGCTCCCACACCAGGCTGGCGCGCGGATCGAACAGGAAGGACGGCGCATTCAGCCTGGTCACCGGATAGGGATTGGCGGTGGTGCCCACGGTGGTCGTGACATAATGCGCGCGATACTGGTCGACGCGCAGGCCCGCGATGAGAGATATCTGATCGGTGAACCAGAAACGATCGGTGGCGAACAGCGCCGGATCGGTGGCGTCACCGGTGGAATAGACCACGCTGGTCGACGTGTCGCTGCCCAGGTTGCTGGGACTGGGTAGGATCGGCGCATAGCCCGGGATCGGCTGATGCGTCGGGTTATAAAGAGACCAGCCGATATTCCTGCGCGACGCCGAATTGTCGTTTAGCGGATACAGGGCCGCATTGGGACCGGCCGGCAGGCTGTAGGCATAAATGGTGCGATCGGCGCGCTGATAGCCGGCGTCCAGGCCGACGATGGTCACATTGTGGAAACTGCCGACATGGAAGTCGGCATTGGCGGACAGGATATCCTGCACGCCCCAGCTGTTCTGGTGATAGGGACCGCTACCGCCGGTGGACGCCAGCGTCTGGGTGGGATTGAACGAGCCTGCGGCCGCGCCCGGCGCGGCGATGCCGAACAGGCGCAGGTTGCAGTAGTTGGTGGCGATGGTGTTGTCGCAGGAATCGACCGAGGAATAGCGGAAATCGCGGGCATAGGTCGCCAGCCGCAGATCGTTTTCAAAGGTCAACCAGGATGTCGCCGTATGGCTGATCTTGGCCGTGACCAGATCGACGGTGTTTTTGTCATGGTCCGCCGCCAGGCCCATGTAATTGCTGCGCGGCACGCCGAACTGGCTGGCCGGCGCGGCATAGACCGAATTGGGCGGCGACGCCACCACGATACCGTAATCGGGCCGGTCGGCATTCTGCTGATGAATCCAGCTGAGCGAGAAGTTGGTGTCGGTGCCTAGCCCCAGCGCAATCGAGGGCGCGATGCCCCAGCGGGTGGAATGAGTGAGATCGCGGTCGACCACGCCGGTATCGGTGTACATCAGGTTGAGGCGCACTGCTGCGGTGTCGGACAGCTGGTAGTTCAAATCGGCGGTGCCGCGGACATGGCCGCCATTGCCGCCTTCGATATGGCCGATATATTTGTCGCCCAGGAACGGCGTCTTGGAGAGCGTGTTGATGGCGCCGCCCACCGTGCCGCGCCCGAACATCGCGCCCGACGGGCCTTTCAGCACCTGCACTTCGTCATAATCGAAGCTGTCGCGGTTATAGGCGCCGAAATCGCGCAAGCCGTCGAGATAGACATCGTCCTTGGCATCAAAGCCGTTGATCTTGAACTGGTCGCCGGCGAGCGTCCCGCCCTCGCCAATGGCAATGGTGATGCCCGGCACATTCTTCAGGGCGTCACCCAGGGTGGCGACGGCCTGCTCCTTCATCACCTCGCCGGTGATCACGTTGATGGATTGCGGCGTGTCCTGCACGCTGGTGGTCGGCATGGTGCTAATAGGCGGCGCATGATTCTGGGCGTTCTTGCCGGCATCGTCACTGACCGAGACGGGACCAAGCTGAAGCGGCTGTGACGATTGCTGCGCACGCGCGGGCGCGTTCAGCATAAGCGCCCCCAGAACGCTAAGCGATGCGCCCGACAGGACGCGGAATTTGAGCGACGTTGAAATAATGGACACGTGAAAAGACCCCTCTGGTTCGGCATTCCGACCTGGCTGGCGTCCTGCGAAAGGGGCTGGCTTGGCACGCTATGGAAACGGCGCTGCTACTTGGTGAGTATCAGCTTGCCGTTGCTAGTGAGGCGCAGGCGGTACTCGGTACCGTCATGCAGCAGGACGGCTTCGCGGCCGCCATCCAGGATTTCATGGACGGCGATGCGCTTGACCGGCTTGCTGGAAGATTTGGCGGGCTTGCCCGACATCCTGTTCCCTCACTTGCGACAGCTTTCAAAACATACCCGCCTGTAATTTGCAAGTCATTCGCAACTTCATTCGCAATGTCGCAAGGCCGCAGCCGACCGTTATATTTTTCAAAAGGTTAGCGGCGACGTGCTGGCGGACCCAGGCAGGGACTGGCACGTTTCCCTTCCATGGCTGGGTTCCGGCAGCTTCTGCGCAACACGCCCGAGGGTCTTTATTGCCCACCAGGGGACTTCCATATCGATCCGGTGCGGCCCGTCGCCCGGGCTGTGATTACCCATGGCCATTCCGATCATGCCCGCAGCGGCCATGGCGCGGTGCTGGCGACGCCGGAGACGCTGGCGATCATGGCGGCGCGTTATGGCGAGGATTTCGCCGGCGCCACCGAAGCCGCACCCTATGGCAAGACGGTCGCGCGGGGTGGCGTGGATGTCAGCCTTGTGCCGGCCGGCCATGTGCTGGGCTCGGCTCAAGCCGTGCTGCGCTGGAATGGCATGACCGTTGTGATATCGGGCGATTACAAACGCCGCCGCGATCCCACCTGCCTGCCCTTTGAACCGGTGGCCTGCAATCTGTTTGTCAGTGAGGCGACCTTCGGCCTGCCGGTATTCCGCTTTCCCCCCTCGGAAGATGAAATTGCCAAATTGCTGAAATCGGTGGCTTTGTTTCCCGAACGCACCCATCTGGTGGGCGCCTATGCCCTGGGCAAGGCGCAGCGCATCATCCGCCTGTTGCGCGAAGCCGGATACGACAAGACGCTTTACATGCATGGGGCGCTGGCCGGCATGAACATGTTGTATGAAAGGCACGGCGTGGATCTGGGGCGGCTTGCGCCCGCCACCGACACGGACCGCAAAGCCTTGCCTGGCGAGATCGTGCTGGCACCCCCATCGGCCATCGCCGACAAATGGGCACGGCGTTTCGCCGATCCCATTCCCGCTTTTGCATCTGGCTGGATGATGGTGCGGGCACGCGCCCGCCAGCGCCATGTCGAATTGCCGCTGGTGGTGTCGGATCATGCCGATTGGGACGAACTGACCCTGACCGCGGCGGAACTCAAGCCGGACGAATTGTGGATCACCCATGGCAGCGAGGAGGCGCTGCTGCGCTGGGCATCCCTGAACGACATCTCGGCCACGGCGCTGGAAATCGCGGGCTATGAGGACGAAGACGAATGAAAGCCTTCGCCCGCCTGCTTGATCAGCTGGCCTTCACGCCATCGCGCAATGCCAAGCTCACCTTGTTGCGGGACTATCTGGGTGGCGCGCCCGATCCGGACCGCGGCTGGGCCCTGGCGGCGCTGACAGGCGCGCTCAGCTTCGATGCCGCCAAGCCGGGCTTCATTCGCAAGGCGGCGGAAGCGCGGCTGGACCTGCAATTGTTCGCACTATCCTATGACTTTGTCGGCGATCTGGCGGAAACCGTGGCGCTGGTCTGGCCGGCAAAGCCCGGCGCCAACCGAGAACCCGAACTGCCGGAGGTGGTGGAATCGTTGCGCACCGCCTCGCGCCGGGAAGTGCCGCAATTGCTGGAACGCTGGCTGGATGCGCTGGACGCAACCGGGCGCTGGGCGCTGCTCAAGCTTTTGACCGGAGGCCTGCGCGTAGGCGTGTCGGCGCGCCTCGCCAAACAGGCGCTGGCCGCGCTGGGCGACGTGCCTGTCAGCGACATAGAAGAAGTATGGCACAGCCAGGAGCCGCCTTATGGCGATCTGTTTGCCTGGCTGGAGAAACGCAGCGACCGCCCCAGCGCCGAAGCCCCTGCCCGCTTTCGCCCCGTCATGCTGGCCCAGGCGATTGATGAAGCGACGGACTTTGCTCGTTACCAAGCGGCTGACTATGCCGCGGAATGGAAATGGGATGGCATACGGGTGCAAGCCGCCCATGAAGGCGGACAGCGGCGGCTTTACAGCCGCACCGGCGAGGATATCGCCCTGGCCTTTCCCGATGTGATCGCCGCACTGGACTTCGACGGCGTGATAGATGGCGAACTGCTGATCTTCCAGGATGGCCACGCCGCGCCCTTTGGCGATCTGCAACAGCGGCTGAACCGCAAAACCGCCGACGCCAAACTGCTGGAGAAATTCCCGGCCGGCATTCGCGCCTATGACCTGCTGATGGACGGCAGCGAAGATCTGCGCCCGTTGCCTTTCGCGGATCGCCGCAAACGGCTGGAAGCCTTCGTCGCCCGTCTTGGCAGTCCGCGCATCGACCTGTCGCCGCTGCAGCCTTTTGCAAGCTGGGAAGAACTGGCGCAATTGCGCGCCCATCCGCCGGAAGGCGATCCACGGATCGCCGAAGGCCTGATGCTGAAGCGCTGGGACAGCATCTACGAACCCGGCCGGCCCAAAGGTCCCTGGTTCAAATGGAAGCGTGACCCACGGCTGATCGATACGGTGCTGATGTATGCCCAGCGCGGCCATGGCAAGCGCAGCGGCTTCTATTCCGATTTCACCTTCGGCGTGTGGCGGGAAGATGCCAATGGCGAACGCAGCCTCACCCCGGTGGGCAAAGCCTATTTCGGCTTCACCGATGAGGAACTCAAACGCCTGGACAAGTTCGTGCGCGACAATACTGTCGAGCGTTTCGGCCCGGTTCGCTCGGTCCGCGCCGACAGGGATTTCGGCCTGGTGCTGGAAATCGCCTTTGAAGGCCTGCAGCGTTCCACCCGCCACAAATCGGGCGTGGCGATGCGCTTTCCCCGCATCAACCGCATCCGTTGGGACAAGCCGGCGCGCGAGGCCGACGAACTGCCGACCCTGGAAAAGATGCTCGACTGATCAGATCGGCGTCGCCACCACATCCCAGCCCCAGCCGGGCGTGCGGGTGGGATGCATATAAAGACCCTCGGGGCCCTTGGTGACCTCATACTGCCGGTCGAACATGTCATAGACCTGTTTGGGCCCGCCGGGCGGCGGCATGAACAGCTCCGCCCACTGGCCATTCACATGCGACAGCGACCAATGGCAGGCACCGTTGGTGCCGCCGGTATGGGGATTGACGGTGATGTCATAAGCCTCCGCCAGGGCACCGATGCGGCGCAGCTCGGTCATGCCGCCGCACCAGGTCACATCCGGCTGCCAGATCGAAGCGCCATCGGCTTCCAGCAATTTGCGAAAGCCATAGCGGCCATAGACATGTTCGCCGGTGGCGATGTTGGTGGAGGTTATCTTCCTGCGCAGGCGCCCAAAGCCTTCAAAGTCGTAAGGCGGCAGCACTTCCTCCACCCACTTCACCCGGTACGGCTCCATCAGCTTGCACATTTCAATCGTGTACTGCTCGTCCCACGACATCCAGCAGTCGCACATGACATCGCCATCGGGGCCAACGGCCTTGCGGGCGCGCGCCACCAGCTCGACATTGCCGCGCTTGCCTTCTTCGCCGCTGACCGGACCGAACGGCATCGCCACCTTCACCCTTATGAAGCCATGTTCGACGTGCTGTTCGATGTCATTGCCGGTGCAATAGGCGGGAATGCGCGGCTTGGTCTCGCCACCCAGGAGCTCATAGACCGGCACGCCCAGCGCCTTGCCGACAATATCCCACAGCGCATTGTCGAAGCCGGAGATGGCGTTCATGGTGACGCCTTCCTGGCCGTAAGACTCGGTGACGCGCCAGTTGATGTCCCAGTTGCGTTCGATATCGAAGGGGTCGCGCCCCATCATAAGCCCGGCCAGATGGCCCATCACGATGGCGCCGCCGCCCGCGCCGCCTTCGCCATAGCCGGTGATGCCCTTGTCGGTGGTCACTTCCACCGTGAAGCTGGGCACGTTTTTGGCGGCGAACAGGCTGCGGGTCGGCTTGAATTCCGGATAGATGTTGGGCGGGGCCGACACTTCCACCCCTTGCGTGGACCAGGACCCGGGCGCTGGCGTGTAAGCCGGCGGCGGATTGCGCGGCGCGAGCCTGACCAGCCGGATGCCGGTGATCTTGAGCCTGGATTTTTCTTGCGCCCAGGCGAGCGAGGGCAAGGAAATCGCGCCAGCGGCCACCGCCGCGGCACCGTTCAGGAAATCACGCCGTTTCATGGTCTTCCCCCAATAAGCGCCCATTTTCGGGCGTCTTTGGGAAAAGCCTAGCGCCGTTAGTTCGCGGGCACCAGCCGGACGATGGAGCCGCCGGTGGGATCGCCATTCATATTCTGCAATAACAGATAAAGATCGCCATCCGGTCCCGTCGTCACATCGCGCACCCGGCCATAGCCGGAGATCACCGGTTCCTGCGACACGATCTGGCGGCCCTTGATCTCCATCCGGATCAGCGTCTCGCCCACCATGCCGGTGATGAAAAGGTTGCCTTTCCAGGCCGGGAATTTGTCGCCGGTATAGAAAGTGATGCCGCTGGGCCCGATCGAGGGGTTGAAGAAAGCGACCGGATCGACCATGCCGGGCATGGAGACATGATTGACGCCCGGCTCGAGCCCCTTGCTGGCGACACCCCAACCATAATCCTTGCCCGGCTCGATGATATTGACCTCATCGCCGCCGGTGGGGCCGTGCTCGGTCTCCCACAGGATGCCGGTGGCCGGATCGAACGCCAATCCTTCCGGGTTGCGATGGCCATAGCTCCAGATGCTGCCCAGCGCGCCGGGTGTATGGACAAAGGGATTATCCTTGGGGATCGAGCCATCCAGGTTCATGCGATGGATCTTTCCCAAAGGCGCACCCAGGAACTGCGACATCTGCATGTCGTGGCGCTCGCCCATCGACCAGAAGAAATGGCCCTTATGATCGAACAGGAAGCGCGAGCCATAATGATCGGCGCTGTTGCGATAATATTCCGGCGGCGGATTGAACAGAATCTGCTGATCGACCCATTCGTTGTTGGCATTCACCTTGCCGCGCACGATATAGGTCATGGTCGGCGGCGCCAGATTGGGCGCGGTCTCAGCTCCCGGCTCGGGCGCATAGCCCGGCGGCACCGTGGAATAGGAAAGATAGATCCAGCCGGTTTTGGCGTAATCGGGCGGCACCGCGACATCCAGCATGCCGCCGTCCTGGCGCACGAACACGGCGGGCGTGCCCTTTACCGGATCGGACATCTTGCCGTTCCTGTCCAGGAAGCGTAGGCGGCCGGCGCGCTCGGTGAAGATCAACCGGCCATCCGGCAGGAAGGCCATGCCCCAGGGCTGATCCAGGCCTTTCACCACCGTCTCGGCCTTGAAACTGGCTTTCTGGCTGTTGAAGATCTTGCCATCGATGTCGGGTACCGGACCGACATGGCGGTTCACGATGCCGCCGCGAATGCGCAGATAGGCAGGCATCTGCGCCATCTCGTCGGGAAAGAGCAATGTCTTGAAGCTGGGCATGGCGGTGCCCGGCACGCCGTCGGTTATGGCCTGCACGATCTGGGCATCGGTATGGCTGTTCAGGAAACTTTCCGAGAACAGGCTGGGGCCCTTGGCGCCAGGTTCGGCCGTGATGCCATGGCAGCCGGAACAGGTGGTGGAATAGATCTCATGCGCGCGGGTCTGCAGCAGCGCCGGCACGGGCGCGGCCAGCTTGCGCGGCGGGATCTGGATGTCGGTGGGCGCGAGCGGTTGGCTGGAAAGCTGACGCATTGGTTGCGCCAATGCTACGCCGGACAGACCAACAGCCAGCGCAGCCAACCAGATGCGTTTCATGAGCGACTCCCCAGCGATTTTTGGAAAGGACTATAGCGGCTTACCGGACGGCGGCAACGGCACCTTCCAATTGCTCCAGAGCGATGGCGGCATCGACGAAATCGGGTGGCAGATTTGCCAATGTGACACCCTCTTGCCCGCCGGTGGCCTGCACTTTTTAAATCGGCCCGTTTGCGGCTAGTCTAAACAGCCAACAACGTCCGCGACAATGACCGAACAGCCCAAAATCGCCCGGGAAGACCGCACCTTCATCCGCCTTCTGGGGCGTCTTTTGGGCGAGGTGATCCGCGACCAGCACGGACCGAATGCCTTCCAGCAGGTCGAGGACATCCGCCGCCAGGCCGTGGGCGAGCATCGCGCCGGGGTTGGCGATATTGCCCGCGAAAGGCTGGCGAGCCTGAGCCAGCCCGACATCCTGCTGCTGATCCGCGCCTTTTCGATCTTCTCCCAGCTCGCCAACATCGCCGACGATCATGTCGTGCGGCGGGAGACCAAGGCGCTGGGCTCCAGCGCCGCTCAGCGGCTGGAACTGCATCCCGGCCTCACTCCCAAGCGGGTGCGCAGCTATCTGCAGCAGGCGCTGTTCGTGCCCGTGATCACCGCCCATCCCACCGAGGTGCGGCGCAAATCCATTCTGGACCGGGAAAATGAGATCAGCGATTTGCTGGAAAAGCGAGAGGTCGCCAGCATCCAGACGACCGAGCGGGACGAGATCGATGTCCAGCTCCGCCGCGCCATCCGCATCCTGTGGCAGACCCGAATGTTGCGCGCCAACCGCATCACGGTACAGGACGAGATCGAGAACAATCTCGCCGTCTTCGCTCATACCTTCCTGCCCGGCCTGCCCCAGGTGAAGCGGCGGATTGCCCGGCTGTTCAAGCTGGACGGCGAAATCCTGACCTATCTGCGCCCCGGCTCCTGGGTGGGCGGCGACCGCGACGGCAATCCCAATGTTTCGCCCGAGACATTGAATTACGCGGTCCGGCGGCAGGCCGAAATCGCGCTGGATCACTATCTGGGAGAAATCCACGCCCTGGGCGCGGAGCTATCGCTGTCGGATTCCCTCATCCGCACCAGCGACGCGCTCAAGAAGCTGGCGGCGGGCGGCGACAAGATTTCGGTGCATCAGGAAGACGAGCCGTATCGTCGCGCCCTGGTTGCCTGTTATGCCCGCATGGCGGCAACGCGTAAAGCGCTCCTGGGCACAGGTCCGTCACGGCGTCCCCGGTACGAAGCCGAACCTTACGCCAGGCCGGAAGACTTTGCCGCTGATCTCGCCATCATCGCGGATTCGCTGATCGGCAATGGCGATGGCGATCTGGCGGAAGGCCGACTGCTCGATCTGCGCGAGGCCGTGGGCGCTTTCGGCTTTCACCTGGCCACCATGGATGTGCGCCAGAACAGCGACGTGCACGAACGCGCGGTGGCCGAACTGCTGAAAAAAGCGGGTGCGGCGTCGGATTATCTGGCGCTGGACGAGGCTGGGCGCACCGCGCTGCTGCTGAGCGAATTATCGCACGCGCGCCCTCTGCGCTCGCCTTATGCGGACTACTCCGCCGAGACGGCGCGCGAACTGGCCATCGCCGACCGCGCCAGCACGCTCAAGCGGGATTTCGGCGAAGGTGCCATCGCCCAATATGTGATCTCCAAGGCGGCCAGCCCGTCCGACCTGCTGGAGACCGCGATCCTGATGAAGGAAAGCGGCCTGTTCCTGCCGGGCGAGACGCCCAGGGCGCGGCTGCGCATTGTGCCGCTGTTCGAGACCATCGAGGACCTGCGCCAGAGCGTGGAGGTGATGGGGCGCTATTTCGACGCCCCGCTGGTCAGGACGATGATCGCCGCCCAGGGCGGCCTTCAGGAAGTGATGATCGGCTATTCCGACAGCAACAAGGATGGCGGCTATGTCACCTCCAATTGGGAGATCTATTCCGCCATCGCCCGGCTGGTGGCGCTGGGCAAGGCGCGGGGCGTAAACATGCGCTTCTTCCATGGCCGCGGCGGCGCGGTGGGCCGCGGCGGCGGCTCCAGCTTCGACGCCATCCGCGCGCTGCCCGGCGAAGCCAGTGCCCATGGCATCCGCATCACCGAACAGGGCGAGGTGGTGGCGTCGAAATATGGCGACCGCGATATCGGCGAAGCCAGTCTAGAAACCATCGTGGCGGCGGCGCTGCTGGCGGAATTGTCGCCCCAGGATGACGCGGCCGACGGCGACGCCGGCGCTTTGCTGGCCACACTGTCGCAGACGGCGTTCCATGCCTATCGCAGCCTGGTCTATGATACGCCGCGCTTCGAGACCTATTTCCGCCAGGCCACGCCGCTGCTGGAAATCGCCGATCTCAAGATCGGCAGCCGTCCGGCCTCGCGCACCACATCGCCTCGGATCGAGGATCTGCGCGCCATCCCCTGGGTGTTTTCCTGGTCCCAGGCGCGGGTGATGCTGCCGGGCTGGTACGGCTTTGGCACCGCGGCGTCGCAGGCCGGGATCGACGCGCTGAAACCGCTCTACAAGAACTCGGCCTTCTTCCGCACCATGCTGGCCAATATGGAGATGGTGCTGGCAAAATCCTCGCTCACCATCGCCCGCCGCTACAGCGAGCTGGTGGACGATCAGTCATTCGCGCGCAGCGTCATGGACCGTATCGAAGCGGAATGGCACCTGACTCGCGACGCGCTGCTGGCGATCACCGGCCAGAGGCTGCTGCTCGCCGCCAGCCCCAAGCTGGCGGACTCCATCCGCAGCCGGCTGCCTTACGTCGATGCGCTCAATCATCTGCAGGTGGACCTGCTGCGCCGGCGGCGCGCGGGCGATGCCAGCCGGGAAATCCATGCCGGCATCCATATGTCGATCAACGGCGTCGCCGCCGGCCTGCGCAACAGCGGCTGAACAAAAACGGGGACGGAAAAATGAAAAGGATTCTGCTGGGCTTGGGATTGGCCCTGATCTTGCCGGGTACGCTCGCGGCCCAGGACGCGCCGGCCCCGCCACGAACCCAGGGCGATTCACAATTCTTCCCGCCGCCCCGGATGGTGGAAGGCCAGCCGTTCGAGACCCGCCCGCCCGAAAAGGCCGACGACAAGCCCTTATTCCCCCAGCAGACCCGCGCGCCCTATCACAAGGTCGCGAGCTATAAAGTCACCACCATCACCGACAAGCTGCATTTGCCCTGGTCACTCGCCTTCCTGCCTGACGGCAAGATGCTTGTGACGGAGAAATATCCCGCCCATATGCGCATCGTCAGCGCCGACGGCACGCTGTCGGAGCCGCTCACGGGTCTTGCCGGCCTCGCCTCGGCCAAGACCCTCGGCTTGCTGGATGTGGTGCTGGCGCAGGATTTCGCCAAAAGTCGCCGCATCTATTTTTCCTTCTTCGACACATTGCCCAAAGGCAACAGCAATACCTATCTCGCGGATGGCGTGCTGGATGAAGCGAACAACGCCGTGCATGACGTCACCGTGATCTATCGCGGCGTCCCCGAATTGCCGGAACAGAATTTCTCCATGAAACAGGGCGGCCGCATCGCCTTCGCCAAGGACGGCACCCTGTTCATGACGGTGGGCGATCGCGACGGCAACAAGAAGGCCGATTATGACCAGGCCCTGGCGCAGAAACTGGACAATGACGTGGGCAAGATCATCCACCTCACCCGGGACGGCGCGCCCGCGCCCGACAATCCTTTCCTGAACAAGCCGGGCGTGCGGCCCGAAATCTGGGCCTATGGCATCAGAAGCCCGGAAGGCCTCGCCTTCGCCCCCGATGGCACATTGTGGGAGACCGAGCACGGTCCCCGCGGTGGCGACGAACTGAACCGCATCCAGAAAGGCAGGAATTATGGCTGGCCGTTGATCACCCATGGCATCGACTATCCTGGTGGCCCGATCGCCGATGGTCAGGCCGCCAAGCCGGGCCTGGAGCAGCCGGTCTATTACTGGGACCCGGTGATCGCGCCCTCGGGCCTGGCGGTCTATCACGGCAAGCTGTTTCCCCAATGGAACGGAAATCTCCTGGCCGGCGGCCTGCGCGGCATGGGCGTCTATCGCCTGACACTGAAGAACAAAAAGGTGGTGTCGGAAGAACCGCTGTTGTCGGATCTGCGCACCCGCATCCGCGATGTGCGGGTTGGGCCGGATGGAGCGGTCTATGTCCTGACCGAGCAAAAAGCGCTGCTGAAGCTTACGCCGCCTTAAACCAACACGACACGGAACTGTCACGGTCGCCGCGATAGGGTCGCGGGCGATGCAGAATTTCGTCCGCGTCCTGGCAGGCCTTGGCATGGCATGGGTTCTGTTTGCCGGGAGTGCGGCCAGCGCCCAGACCACAACTGTTGCCGTCATTGCGACCGGCAACTTGCCCGGCTTCCGCATCCAGGAGGCCGCGCCCTGGCTGGCGGAACGCATGGCCGCCGCCGGCCTGGATCATTGGCGCCTTGTGCCCGGCGATCCCGCGCGGCCGGCGCCCAACCGCATCGAGTGGGAATTCGAAGTGCTGCCCTATGCCGGCGGCGAGGTACGCCGCTTCTTTCCCATGGCGGAATCGCAAGGGCCCATGGATGTGCACCTTCAGGGCAGGCATCGCCTGATCTCCGCCGAGGTCAAGCTGTTTCTGGACGGCGAATATCAGACCGTGACCCTGGCGCAGGATGAAGTGAAGGGCGGCGCCGACGACCAGGACCTGATCGAATTCATCGTACGCGCGACCCGGATGCTGGACAA
The DNA here is from genome assembly GCA_035547275.1 of Rhizomicrobium sp. Lineage (GTDB taxonomy): Bacteria > Pseudomonadota > Alphaproteobacteria > Micropepsales > Micropepsaceae > Rhizomicrobium. Next base: position 22,361 of record DASZVQ010000103.1, on the reverse strand, counting down.
TGCCTGGCATGCCATCGACCTGACCCCGCCCGACCATGGCTCGCGCTGACATGCGCCGGTGGGGGGCTCTTGTTCTTATCCTGATCGCGGCGCCGGCGCGCGCGCAGGTATTGAACTATGACGAGATCTTCAAAAGCCCCAATCTGACGGGCGACTGGGGTGGCGAGCGCCCGAAGCTGGAGGATCGGGGCGTCCAGCTGGGCGGCGACGAGATCTTCGAGACGCTGGGCAATCTGGACGGCGGCCTGCGTCAGGGCGCGGTCGCCGAGGGACGCTTGGAATTGTTCGCCAATATCGACATGGCCAAGGCCGTCGGCCTGCAGGGCCTGATCTTCCATGCCAACGCCTATCAGATCCATGGCGAGGGCCTGACCGGCCATTATCTGGGCAACCTGATCACAGTCAGCAATATCGAGGCGGCGCCCTCGACCAGGCTGTTCGACCTTTGGGTGCAGCAATCACTGTTCAACGACACGGTGTCGCTGCGCATCGGCCAGATCGCCGCCGATGACGAATTCTTCGTCAGCCAATATGCGCCTTTGTTCATCAGCTCGACCTTCGGCTGGCCGGCGATCATGGGTATCAACCTGCCCAGCGGTGGTCCCGCCTATCCGGTCGCGCGGCCCGGCGCGCGGGTGCGCGTGGCGATGTCGCCTGACCTCAGCCTGCAAGCCGCGTTGTTCAGCGGCGACCGCGAGATCGACCCCACCGGCTTCGATTTCGAAAATAACGGCGATCTGTTCGCCATCAGCGAGCTGGCCTATACCACCAAACTGTTCGACCTGCCGACGAACCTGAAGCTGGGGGGCTGGATTCACACCGGCAAGTTCGCCGACCAGCGCTTTGATGCCCAGCATGTCTCGCTGGCCGATCCCGCTTCCAGCGGCATCGCCGCCGAGCATCGCGGCGACTATGGCGGGTATTTCATCATCGACCAGCTGTTGTGGCGCAAGGATGGCGCCAGCGATACCGGACTGGGCGGTTTTTTCCGGGTCGGCGGCAATCCGTCGGACCGCAATCTGATCGAGCTGCACATGGATGGCGGCCTGACCTATGCCGGCCCGTTCGGGCGCGACAGCGACACAGTCGGTATCGGCCTGAGCTATGAACAGGTCAGCGCTGGCCAGCGCGACCTGGCCGGCGATTTCGGCAGTCTGAACGGCTTTGTGCCGCCGCGGCCGGATTTTGAATCCGTGCTGGAATTTTCCTATCAGGCGCAGGTGGCGAGCTGGTGGATCGTGCAGCCCGATCTGCAATGGGTGATCCATCCCGGCGGGCGGGTGCTGAACCTGTCGAACCCACGCGCCAGCCTGGGCGAAGGCGCGGTGGTGCTGGGCCTGCGCGCTGCCGTCTCGCTTTAGCGAAAAGATTGTCGACGGCCATGAAAGCCCGCACCGTCTAAGAGGTTGCGCATGCCTCGCCGATGGTTTGAAATCACGGGCCAAATGCCCCGCCCCGGGGCGCGGAGGACTTCATGAAGATCGGTGTTTTCACGCCCCTGCTGTCGGCCCTGTCGCTGGACGATGTACTGAAAAAGCTCAAGGCCATCGGCGTCGAGATGGTGGAATTCGGCACCGGCAATTATCCCGGCGACGCCCATGTGCATCTGGGGATGCTGGACAGGCCCGATGAGATCAAGACCCTGAAAAGCAAGGTGGCCGATGCCGGCCTGACCATCTCGGCGCTGTCGTCCCATGGCAATCCGCTGCATCCCAACAAGGAAATCGCCACCAAACATCGCGAAACCAGCCGCAAGACCATTCTGCTGGCCGAGAAGCTGGGCGTCAGCACGGTGGTGGATTTTTCCGGCTGCCCCGGCGACAGCCATGAAGCCAAGTCGCCCAACTGGGTCACCTGCCCCTGGCCGCCGGATTTCCTGGACGTGCTGAACTGGCAGTGGGACGAAGTGGTGACGCCCTATTGGAAGGAACATGGCAAGTTCGCCGCCGATCATGGCGTGAAGGTCGCCATCGAGATGCATCCTGGCTTTGTGGTCTACAATCCCGAGACCATGCTGCGCCTGCGCGCCATTGCCGGGCCGTCGGTGGGCGCCAATCTCGATCCCAGCCATCTGTTCTGGCAGAATATCGACCCCATCGGCGCGGTTCGCGTGCTGGGCGATGCCATCCATTATGTCCATGCCAAGGACACCCAGCTCTATCCCGCCAACATGCCCAGGACCGGCGTGCTGGACACCAAGCCTTATACGAAAGAGCGCGACCGTTCCTGGATCTTCCGCACCGTGGGTTATGGCCACAGCGCGGAATGGTGGAGCGAATTCATCTCGACCCTGCGCATGTATGGCTATGACTATGTGCTCTCCATCGAACACGAAGACAGTCTGATGGCGCCGGAGGAAGGCCTGACCAAGGCGGCTTCGCTGCTGTCCCAGGTGGTGATCAAGGAAAAGCCCGCCGCGGCCTGGTGGGTCTGATCTGATGGACCGCATCCGCACCGCGGTGATCGGCACCGGCTTCATGGGCCGCACCCATCTGGAGGCCCTGCGCCGGGTGGAGAATGTCGATGTGGTGGAGATCGCCGCCACATCGCAGGACAAGGCGCGGGCGGCCGCCGCCGGCTACAATGTGCTCAATGCTACCGGCGACTGGCGCGATGTGATTGCCGATCCCTCGATCGATGCAGTGCACATCACCACGCCCAATGCCTCGCATTTCGCAATCGCCAAGGCGGCGTTCGAGGCGGGCAAGCATGTGTTGTGCGAGAAACCGCTGGCCATGACCGTGGCGGAGGCCGAAGCGCTGGTGGCGCTGCAGGCCGCCAAGAAGCTGCGTGGCGCGGTGAACCACAATCTGCGCTATTACCCCATGGTGCAGCAGATGCGCGCGATGCGCGAGGCCGGGGAATTCGGCGAGATCCTGGTGGTTCAGGGCACCTATTCCCAGGACTGGATGCTTTATCAGACCGACTGGAACTGGCGGGTGGACCCGGCCGCCAGCGGCGCTTCGCGGGTGATGGCCGACATCGGCTCGCACTTCTTTGATATGGCCGAACATGTCACCGGCTTGAAAGTCTCGGCAGTGTGCAGCGACCTGGCCACCTTCTGGCCGACCCGCAAGCAGGCGAAATCTGGCGGCGAAAGCTTTTCCGGCAAGCTGGGCGCATCCGGCGAGACCGTGGATGTCGCTGTGACGACGGAGGATTTCGGTTCGACCATTTTCCGCATGGCCGAAAAGGGCGGAGTCAGCGCGCGTGGCGCGATGACGGCCAGCCAGGTCTCGGCCGGGCGCAAGAACGGCCTGGTGCTGGAAATCTATGGCACCAAGGGCGGCGCCAGCTGGCGTCAGGAAGTGCCCGACGAATTATGGCTTGGCCATCGCAACGATCCCAACCAGCTGCTGCTGAAAGACCCGTCGCTGTTGACAGGAAGTGCGCGCGGTTTCGCCGATTATCCCGGCGGCCATGCGGAAGGTTATCCCGACACGCACAAGCAGCTGTTCCGCCGATTCTATGCATCCGTTGCGGATACATCGCTGACGCCGGATTATCCTGAGATGGCCGACGGCCTCAGGCAGCTGAAAATCCTGGACGCGGAGCTGGCCAGCAACAAGGCTCGCACCTGGATCGACATTCCCGGCTGATCACCAGTCCAATGTCATCAGCGAGACGGAATGGGACGGCATCACGGTATCGATTGTGACCGCGCCGTCCTGCGCCACGAGCCAGCGCGGCGACTCCAGAAGCTGCAAGCCTTCCTTGTCCTTGAGCTGCGCGATCTGCTCGGCGCTGGGGTTCTGTGGCGAGCCCATCGCCTTCCAGATGGTGTAGGCATTGGAATGGCTGTCATCGATCCGGTAGTGGGTCAGACGCACCCGTGACACGCCCTTGGGCAGTCCGCGCACAGTGACAGAGGCTGGCGCGCTGTCGCCGGTCTTTTCCGCATCGTGATAATTCCACACCATCACCGCGGCCTGACGCGTATCCGCCGTGGCAAAAGCATCGACATCCTCAGGTCCGCGCACACCGCCGGCAATGACGTCATCCAGCTTCACCTGCCCGCTGCTGGAGACGCCCACCCGCATCCCCTTCATCAAACCGGCCATGCGGAAGAAATTCAACACCGGCTTGTCGATGCCATTGGTGGAGAGCGAGCGAAAGCCCTCAAAATAATCCTTGTTTTCGAACTCGAACGACCAGCTCAGCATCGAGATCAGATTGACATGGCGCCGGTCGGCCAACTCGAACAGACCCTTGTATGCCGCCGCCGTGTAGGAGGGATAAAGCGTGCCATTGCGATAGGCGTTGGCCGGATTGACCTTCATGGAACAGGCGGCGCACCCTTCCGGGTCCGCCTCGCTGAGGATGATCGGCAGCTTGTTCAGTCCGTGGCGGGCGATGATCTCAAAGCCCCTGTCGGCGTCATTCATCTCCTTGGCCAGGCCCATCACCACCGCGCCGTCCTGCACCCGCGGCTGGCCCTTGACGTGGAAGGAGATGAAATCCAGCGGCACATGCTTGGCCGCGACATGGGTCAGGAAGCCGTCCAGGAATTTGTAGGCCTTGTCGCCGCCGGGACCGGTCGAGGCCGGACCACCGACCAGCGCGCCCGGCAATGCCGCGCGGATGCCAGCCGCGGCACGGTCGTAAAGCTCCCAATACTGTTCCGGCGTGCCGTGCCAGTAATCGATGTCCGGCTCGTTCCAGACCTCGAAATACCAGTGACGCACTATATCGGCGCCATAGCGTTGCGCCAGATGCACCACCACCGCCCGCACCAGCTCTTGCCATTTGGCGTAATCCTTAGGCGGCGCCTGCACCGTGCCCGATGTGGTGCGGCCCGGATAATGGACCTGATAGTCCCCCTGCCCGCTGGTCAGATCCTTGGGCATGAAGCCCAGCTCGACCATTGGCACCGCGCCGGCGGCTTTGTATTCGTCGAATATGCCGTCCAGGATGGTGAAATCATAAACGGCGCGGCCAGCGGCATCCTCGCGATAGACGTTGGTCGAGCTCCATTTCAGCTCGGGCGTGCCGTCGCCAGATGTCAGCAGATGATGGGCGCGGATATGCACCGGCACCGGCGAAAGATCGTGCAGTTCGCGCAGCAGCGCCCTGCCATCGCGGCCGGTGGTGAAATTGGCCTCGTCATAGCCGAACCAGGCATAGATCGGTTTGTAAGGGCCAAGCTTCCTGCCCAGATCCACAGAGATGGCCACCGGGGTTTGGGCCATCGCCGGTCCACAAGCCAGCAATGCCAAGATGAGCAGGATCGCAAGTCGCATCGTTCCTCCAGGCGCGGCCTCTGTCGCGCCGCTTGGGGGCCATGCTAGCGTGCCCGCGGAGAAGAATCGCCATGAAAAAACCGCTTGTTGCCGTGACCTTCGGCGATGCCTCCGGCATCGGTCCCGAACTGGTGGCCAAGCTGCTGAGCAGACCGCAGGCATCGGCTGTGGCCAGGATCGTTCTGGTGGGCGACGCATGGGTATGGGCGCAAGGCCAGCGCATCGCGGGCACCGCAATTCAGGCTCCAACCATTCGCGACTGGCGCGAAGTCCATGATCGCACGGACCCGGTTCTGCTGCTGGATCTGGCAACGATGGCGCAGTCCGACATCCAGCCCGGCCAGGTCAGCGCCGCGGCCGGCCGCGGCGCCAGGCTGGCCCTGACCACGGCGCTGGATGCGGCAAGACGCGGCGCCGTCGGGGCGATCTGTTTTGCGCCGCTCAACAAGCTGGCCATGAAAAAAGGCGGCATGGCCTTTGAGGACGAACTGCATTTTTTCGCCGACTATCTGGGCGTGACGGATTATTTCTGCGAGTTCAACACCCTGGGCACGCTGTGGACATCGCGCATCTCCAGCCACATTCCGCTGGCCGATATTCCCAAATATGTGACCAAGGATCGCATCCAGGCCGCGGCCCGGTTGACCTACCGCACCCTGCGGCGCGCGGGCTTCGCCGAACCCCGGATCGCGGTGGCGGCGCTCAACCCCCATGGCGGGGAAGGCGGCACCTGCGGACGCGAGGAAATCGACATCATCGAACCCGCTGTCCGGGAATTGAACGCCGAGGGGTTGCCGATCCAGGGCCCCTATCCCGCCGACACGATCTTCCTGAAAGCGCGCGATGGCGCGTTGGACAGCATCGTCACCATGTATCACGACCAGGGCCAGGTCGCGGTCAAGCTGCTGGGCTTTGAGCGTGGCGTCACGGTGCAAGGCGGCTTGCCCGTCCCCATCACCACCCCAGCCCATGGCACGGCCTTCGACATCGCCGGCCAGGGCAAGGCCAATGCCGAGGCCATGACCCAGGCCCTTCTGCTGGCGGCAAAAATGGCCGCGGCCTGATATTTACGGCTTGGGCGCGGGCAAAGCCCTGTAGGCGACACGATCCATCTGGAACGAGCTCAGCCACAAGGTCTTGCCGATGACCAGCGCAGTGGCGATGCCGCCGAAATCGGGATTGGGCTCGCCATAGGCCAGGATCTTCCAGGTCATCGCCTGGGGATCGAGCTCAGACGCCACCCAGCCGCGATGGCAGTTCATGTTGCCGTGCGCGTCCTGGATTTGCTTGCGGGTGCCGCCGCAGGCCGGCTCGTCGAACATCATGCCCGCCGCGATCAAGCGGTTGCCGCTCCAATGGATATTGTCCAGATTGTACCATGGCGTCTTGATGGTGCGCGCCGGCCTTGCCGTGTTGGCCAAGTCATAGATTGCCACCGTCTGGGTACCAGATACCGCGATATAGATTTCCTTTTCGTCCCTGGAAATCTCGATACCGTTGTTGCCCGGCAATTCCGTGCCTTTCAGCAGGTGCAGCGACTTGGTCCTGGGCGACCATTCCCATACCCCGCCGGTGACATTGCCGCTGATGAAGTCGGTGGCATGGTCGTGCATCTGCACATCATCCAGGATGGTGCCGTCGGACAAGGCCGTCACCGCATTGGATTTGAAATCCGCGGGCAGCTTGACACAGCCGGTCCAGCTGATGCTGGGCGCGGGCCCACGCCCGTCGACCGCAAAAATCTGAATGCTTTCGAATGGCGCATGGGTAACGGAATAAAGCGTGTAGATGCCAGCCACCTTTGTGGGACGCAGTGCGATACCATGGGCATTGAGATTGGCCGGCGCGCTGACACAGTCAGGATACATTTTCAGATCGGGCCTGGCCGTGCCGGTGAAAAAGCGCTTTGCGGTTTTGGCTTCGGTGTCGATCAGGAAGATGCCGCCATGCGTGCCCATGCCGCTGGCGATCACCCACTTGCTGGCGCCGATCTGCAGCAGGTCTTCCGGCTCATCCAACCCGCACACGTAATGGAGGCCCATCGAAGGTGCGCAGGAGGCCGGATGCTCGGTGCCCGGATGCGGCACGCCCGCCGGTTGTTGCGCGGCCGCAGCCAGCGGCAGTGCCGCCAAAAGGCCGATGGCGAACAGGATTTTCATGCGCCCTCCCAACTGGCGTGTCGTCCGCCATTGCGCGCAAGACTAGCCGTTATTTGGGAGGCGGCAAGGTCGTCTGAACGCCATCCGCCACCACCGGGTCCATCGCCGCCAGGTCGGCGCGATAGCTCACCGTATCGGCGGTGGGAAATCCCCTGGGCACTTTTTGGGTCACGCGCCCCGTCGCTGCCCATTCGGTGCCGCGCTGGAACGTCGTCATGAAGCCGACGCAGGAAAGTGCCATGGCGTCATGCCCCAGGGTGGTGTGGAAGATGCGGCCCTTGCCCCATCTCAGCGCCATCAGCATGGGCTCGTCAAAGCCGGTGCCCTTGTTGGCGGGATCGGCATAGGCGGTGGCCAGCACGGTCATGTTCTTCCCCGGTCCGCGCAAGCGGGTGTAAAGCTCATCGGGCGCATGCATCCAAACCGGCGGCAGGCCGCGCATGATGGGATGGTTGGGCGCGCGCACCGTGATGCGGAAGGGTTTGCGGCGGCCATGCAGGCCCGCGGGCCCCGGCGCGGGATCGGAGGTCAGCTTGCCGTTCTCAAAATACCATCTGGGCCCGGCGGCGGCGTCGCGCTTGCGCCAGCCGCCCACGCCGGTCATTTCATTATAGGCCACCCAGTCGGGGAACGCATTGTCAGCGCCATGCACCACCACCAGCCCGCCGCCATTTTTCATGTAAGCCTCGAATGCGGCCTTCAGCGGCGCCGGCCAGTCCTGGGCGTCATAATTCGACACCACCACCTGATATCTGGCGAAGTCGGGATGGAAATTGGAAAAGTCGCCGTCGGCCGGCGGCGCACTGACCACCGTGACATCGAACAGGCCTGCCTCTTCCAGTTCGCGCTTCATCACCTGGGTGGTGAGCTTCCAGTCGTGATAGGCCGCGGCGCTGGCGCCATCCAGGATCATCACCTTGATTGGCGCGGCAACCGCCACGCTGCTCCACAGGGCCAACAGGACCGCAAACAACCATCTCAACATCATCTCTCCGGATCGCTGGCGGTGAAGGGTGAACAGCAGGGCTTGCCGATGGCATGCAGCTCCATCACTTCGGCACGGGTGCCGTCGGGATCGAGCAGATTGAGCTGCCACTTGGCGTCGCGGCCGATCTTGGGCACGGTCTGCTGTCCCCGCGCATCGACCTGGCCCTGCAGACGGTCTTCGTTCCAAAGCGTCGTATAAACCGCTTCCATGTTCGATACGCCCAGGGCGAAGTGATTGAGCACGCCCATCTGCGCCTGGGTAAGGGCGTTGTTGGTGGTGACCATATATTCCAACCAGTCCGGACCGTCCGGCACCTGTTGCGACACCCAGGCGGGCGGCCCGTCATCCTTCATGCCGCCATACCAGTAGGGCCGGAAACCCAGCAGGTCGCGATAGAAAGTGTCTTCCCTGGCCCGATCGTGAATAACGGCGCCGACATGGATGATGTGGCCGAAAACGGGATTGACCGGGATGGACGGTAGCGGCGATGGCGGCTGCACGAATTCGACAGTGATGCCTTCCGGGTCCTTGACCTGGAACCATTGGCTGCCATCACTGCCCTTGCTGACGGCTTTGGGCACTGCAATCTTGTGCGCCGCCAGATATCTGCGCATCGCGTCCGCATTCGCGGTGTTGAAGGCAATATGATCCATGCGATTTGGTCCGGCGTCCGCCGGCAAAGGCAGAACCTCCACAAACTGGACGGGCGAGAAATAGTAACGCGCGCCTTGCGGATTTTCCGGGTCCGCCCTTTTCACCGCACCCAGATCATGGCCATAAAAACGCTCAGCCTTGGCCGGATCGCTGTCATAAACAGACAGATGCGATACCGAGGTAATGGGCGGGCGCTGCGATTGCGCTTGCACGGCCGTGCCGGCGGCAAGAACCGAAGCCGCCGCTCCCAAACCCATGATGACAATGGCCCGCATTCCAACCTCCTCGCCGAGGCGTGGGAGTATAGCGATTTGCGATATCGCTAACAGCGGCAATGACAGTCTGTCACTGGTCAGAAAAATGGGCGGGGATGTAACTCCCGCCCGAGTTGCCAGGGGAAAGCGGGCCAGCTGACCTAGTAGCTGTAACGCAGGCCGAGGAAGTAATTCCGGCCGGTATAGTGATTGTAATAGAGCCGCTGCCCGATCGAATCCGCATACTGATAACTTTGCTGGTTCGTCAGATTGATGCCGTCGAAGGTCAGGGTGAAGCTGCTGTTGATCTTGTACATGGCGGAAGCATCGATATTCAGCGTCGCGGCGTTGACGATGATGTCATTCAGATTGCCCGGATTGATGCCGCCATTGGGGATGTATTTGCTGCGGAACGACGCGGTACCGCGCAGCTCCAGCACCCTGTCGTCATAATAAAGCGTGGCGCTGTAGGAAGTCCGCGATAGACCGGTCAGGTCGGCCTTGGCGAAGACCGAACCGTCGCTATTGTAATAAGTCTGCTGCGCCTGGACGAAGCTGACATTGCCGTCAAAACCGGTGTTGGCGAAAAGGCCTGGCAGGAAATCGAAGGGCTGCTGCCAGGTGATTTCCGTGCCATAGAGCGGCGCGCCCTTGGAGTTTATCGGCTTGGAGAACAGCCAGGTCTGCGCCTCATTGCAGCCGGCGGCCGGCGGGGCGACATAGGCGAGGCCGCAGGCCGCGACCGCCAGGGAATTGGGCGCGCCATCGCTATTCTGGTTGAAGGGAATGCTTTCCTTCAGGGTCTGCACCAGCGTGTCGAGATGCTTGTAGAAGAAGGCGACCGAGAACAGCGCGCCCTTGTCGTAATACCATTCGAACGACATGTCGGCGGTCTTGGCCCGGTAGGGATTGAGATTGGGATTGTTCTCCGTCACCGCGAAATTGGAGCCGCTCACGGTGGCGGTCGCACCGCCTGGCAACAGATTGGGGAGATCCGGCCGCGCCATCACGAAAGCCGCGCTGGTGCGGATCAGGAAATTGTCCGTCGGCTCCAGCACCGTGTTGATCGACGGCAGGACGTCGTGATAGTGGCGGCCGACCATCGCCATATCGACCGCTTTCGCGATGGGATCGTAATTGAAGCCGGCCGAATGCTGGGCCGTGCCGGCATAACGCACACCGACATTGCCACGGAACGGCACGCCGTGGAGTTGAATATCCCAATCGCCCTGCAGCCACAGGCTGGTATCGTCTTCATCGACAATGCCATTCTGGCCAAGGAACTGGCCCGGCCCCATCTGGAAGGCGCCGCACCCCGGCGCCGCATTGCAGGACGCCCCACCGGACGCTTGGATGGTCCGGAACACGGTGGGATTGAAAATCTGGAACTGGCTGTTGAAGGCGGCAATGTTGGGCACCGCCCAGACGGTCGGCGTGCCGGGCCCCATGGCGATGCCATGCAGATTGACCAGCTGGATGTCCGCGGCCAGAGCCGCGCTTGCCTCCAGCGCGGCCGGAACCGCCATGTCCTGGCTGGCGGTGGTGCCGTTGGTGCGCGCCAGCACCGTGCTGCTATAGCCGTAATTCTTGTAGTCCATGCCGCCCTTGACGGTCAGCCAGTCCAGCGCCTTCCAGTCGAATGCGGCCTGGGCCGTGCGATAGCTGTTATGGATGAAATATTCGCGCTCGCGGATCTGTGACAGAAACCAGCCATTGGGCGAGGTCACATCCACATTGCCATAGCTCAACGCCGGCAGCTGGTTCAGCCCGCCGCGATAATCGAAAGTATAGGGATTGGCCACGGTGCCCGCGCCACCCGCTGCTCCACCCGGACAACCCGCCACCGTACCCGTCGAGGATGTGGCGGCGGTGCAATCATAATCCATCGTCAGCGTGGCCTGGACCGGATTGTTGTGATTGGACTGGGAAAAGCCCGCCATTCCATGAAGCTTGAACCTGTCGCCGAATGCATGACTGGCATCGAGGGTGAACTGGCCGAAGCGGGTGTCGAGATGATCCAGGCGATGCTCGGACCTCAGGCCGACATCGGTGGCTTGGACATAATCCAGATTGTTGGCGGCGGGATCGACGGCATAGTTCAGGATGCCAATGCTGCCGAGGCCCAGGATCGGCGCGTTCAGGCCGGCGATCGTGCTGCTGACATTGTTGTTCGAGAAGGACTCCGCCTCCAGATAGGCCTCGTTGCGCACCACCGCGAAATCGGCCAGCAACGCGTCGATGGTAAACAGCGTGGCGTCATCCGGCTGCCATTGCACCGAACCTGTCAGGCCCAGGCGCTTTTCATGATTGGTGATGTCATCATAGCGGGGAAAGCGGGGATGAAAGGCCTCGTCCACCACATCATAATTGTTGGGCAGGGTGGTGGCGCTGTAGCTGGCGCCATTGGGCATCGCGCCGATGGTCTGGCGGTTGGGCGTGCCGGCCGTAAAGGCCTGTGTCGCCGCGGTGCCAGCCAGCGCGCCGGGCGGATTAAAGGCCACATAAGCGAAGCGCTGGGTAGCGGAGCATTGCGAGACCGCCGCCGGCGCATTGGCGACACAGCCCGCGATAAGGGGCGCGGCATGTGACGGCGTCTGGGCCGTATTGTCGTTCTGCCAGCGCACCGAGCTGGCGCCCACTTCATCGCCGTTCTGGATCTGATAGGCGGCGGAAAACAGCACCCCCAGCCGCCCGCCCAGAAACGTATCGGAGACCAGACCGGCGATACGGGGATTGAAAGTGTCTGCCAGGTCGTTATAGCCACCCTGGGCCGACGCGACCAAAGTGAAGCCCGGCTTGTCGAAGGGATGGGCGGTGTGCAGGTCGACGGTCGCGCCCAGCGAGCCCTCTTCCACTTCCGCCGATGCGGTCTTGTGCACCGTCAGCTGGCTGAACAGTTCGGACGCGAACACATTGAAGTCGAAAGCGCGACCGCGATTGGCGCCGCCATTGACGTCTTCCGATCCATCGGTGGCCAGCGCCTCGATGCCGTTGATACGCACCCGGGTGAAAGTGGCGTTGAGGCCGCGCACGGAAATCTCGCGCCCCTCGCCCTGGTCACGGGCCAAGGTGATGCCGGGAATGCGCTGCAGCGATTCCGATACATTCAGGTCCGGGAATTTGGCGATGTCCTCCGCAAGGATGCTGTCGGAGGAATCCAGCGCCTGGCGCTTCAAGTCCAGGGACTGTTCGAGGCTGGAACGGAAACCGTTCACCACCACATTTTCCAGCGGCGCTGCGTCACCGTCCGCGGCTGGAGGCGCCTGCTCCAACGCGGGGTGCATGAAAGGGCGGCGCACGATCAGCCCATTATTGCCATCCGAGACCACTTCCAGGTCGGTGCCCCGGGTCAGCATGGTGACCGCCTGCTCGGGGGTCATGGTGCCGGAGATGGCTGGGGCCTTCAGGCCCTCCACAGATTCCGGGGTGAACAAGATGCTTTCGCCGGTCTTCTGGGCGACGCTGCGCAGGGCATCGGACAAGGGCTGCGCCGGCAGCGTGATGGTGATGTCCTGGGCGGCGGCGGGTCTGCAAAGCGACAGGATGGCAATGCCGCCGAAAAGCACAGAGCGCCACGCCGCCCAGCGCGAATTTGCCATTGCTTTCCCCCGGTACATGCGGCCACTGGCGGGCCGCTATTGCAGATCAGACGTTTGAGGGGCCGGATTTCCCCATTTCTTTGTTACGGATCGCTGTCGGCGGCAAGCACAAGAGTATCGCCATTCTGCCGGACGGTAATGGGAAGCAATTTGGCGAGGGAGCGGGCGAAGGCGGCATTGTCGCCCACACGATAAAGGCCGGAGACTTTGAGGCTCGCGGCGCCAGGTTCCACCGCCAGCCGGACAGTGGAATAGCGGTTCATCTCGAGGGCGGCCTGAGCCAGATCTTCCTTGTCGAACATCTCATAGCCGGACTGCCAAGCCAGCACCCGTGTCAGATCTGGCTTGTCCAGCCGCTCCACGTCATTGGAGGCGACAAGCCTTTCGCCACTGCGGAGGGTCTGGCTTTGGCCGTGCGTCCTGGCCGGCCTCACGTCAGCCTCTCCATGAATCAGCACCACCTGAACCTGGCCATCTTCGCAGCGCACATCGAAATTGCAGCGGCTGGCAACGATGCGGCGCTGGGCGGCCTCGACGACAAAAGGACGCTTCAGGTCCGGCACGACGCTGAAATTGGCTCGGCCATACTGCATGTCCACCATGCGCTCGGTATCGCTGAAGGCCACGGAAATCCGGGTCTTGGCGTCGAGGAAGAGCTGGCTGCCGTCGTCCAGCGCCACATGCTTCTGCTCACCGACATCGGTCTCATAGACCTTGGCGCTGGCCGAGCGCCAGAACAGGGCGCTGCCTCCGGTCACGGCCAAAAGCCCCATCCCGGCAAGGAGAGCGCGCCGCCCTGTCACCGACGCCGGCCGGCGCACCATCATTCCGCCGGTGCGCAGATCGCCCAGACCGCCGACATCGCTCCAGACCCGGTCCACGGCTTCAAAGGCGGCCGCATGGTCCGGGCTGGCGCCGAGCCAGGCGCGAAAGGCCGCCTCGTCCGCCGCATCGCGGTCGCCAGCGTGCAGGCGGGCCAGCCAGGCAGCCGCTTCCGCCCTGATCTCGGGAGCCGGCGCGCCGCCAGACATGCTCACCAGCCCTCCGCCCACTCGGTCAGGAACAGGGCGGCCTTGGCGATATGCTTTTCCACCGCGCTCTGGCTGATGCCCAGCCGCTCGGCGATTTCGCGGTATTTCATGTCGTCGAGGCGGTGCATCAAAAAGACTTCGCGGGTTCGTGGCGTCAGGCGGGACAGCCCCTCCCGGACCCTTTCTAGACGTGCGCGGGCCGCCAAAACCTCATCCTGAAGGGGCGATTTTTCGCAGGCGCCCACATCATCGGGGGCCACATCGGCAATAAACTTGTCGTGGCGGTAATTGTCCACCCCGATATTGACCGCAGTGCGGACCAGAAATGCGCCAACATTTTCAACAGCATGTTCGGACCGGTAATGCACCAGGCGCAGATAGGCCGCCTGCAGCAATTCCTCGGGATCGGCGCGGCCGCGGGTGCGGTTGCGCACTTCCCTGATTAACCGGTTCCAGAATTCTCGGCTGACTGGAGTATCCGACATTGCTTCCCCAAGCCCAGCAACTATAGACCAGCGGGCCGGCCGTGACAGATCAATTACGGCATCGCCGGACCCAATTACGGCATCGCCGATCCGGCCTTGGGAAACCCGTGCCCATTCCCCAGCAGCGGGAAATAGCGTCCGCCCCTTCAGTACAAGGCGCTGCGGCCGCGACGGCCATAGAGCATGGTGATATTGATGCGCCGGTTCTCATAACCGTCGGCGAAGCGGATCACATCGGTCTTGTGAACCAGGTTCGAGTCGAAGATCACCGCCCGGTTGGCACGATAGGGGACCGTGATCGGCCTGGCGCCGCTATCCGCCAGGAAAGCATAGATGGATTTCTCATCGGCGTTGAATTTGGCGAAGCCCCAATCCAGCGGGGCGGCCTTGTCCCAGATCACCAGGCCGCCGCTTTCCGGGTCCAGATTGGCGGCATCCGGCGTGATCCAGAAATTGACATTCACCGCCGCTTCGTCGGCATGAACACCGATGCCATCGAGCTTGCTGTCGTATTTGAACGCCCAGTGATAGCGCAGCGGATGGGCCGCAAAGATATCCTGGAAGGTTTCGCTGAGTTCTTCGGCCACCTGCGCCAGGAGCGGGGCGGCAAATCCCGATTCCGGAAAAGCGCCCAGATAACCCTGCGGATAGGGGGTATGCCAGAGGCGTGAGCCCAGGCAATAGCGGCGCAGTTCCGCCACAGCGTCGTCGGTCAGGAGATTGTCGATCACCACAATCCTGGGATCGCTTTCGCGCCAGGCCTTACCGGCGCTGTCGCGATTGAAAAGATTGACCGCCCGTCCCGAAAGCCGTGACCCGCCCACCACCTGCAAGGGACCCTGTCCCGCCTCGCCGCTGGCGGTGAACCAGTCCTGCTGTTCCTGGGCGTGTTTCTTCTCATGCGCGAAAGCGTCGAGCCCCGGCACCCGCGCGCCATAGGCCAGTTCGCCGGCACGCAGAAAAGACTGGAAGCTCTCTTCCAACCGGCCCATTTCGCTGAGCGTCTTGCCGCGATGGCCATGGGCCGCGGCATAGTCCGGTTCGATGGCAAGCGCCCGGTCCAGGCTTTCCAGCGCCTCGTCAAAACGCGCCAGTTCGCGCAAGGTGAAACCGCGATTGCTCAGGGCCGCGGCCAGGTGCGGCTGAAGCGCCAGCGCCCGGTCCACGCTTTTCAGCGCTTCCTCGGGCCGTCCCATGTCGGAGAGGACCGCCCCGCGATTGGTCCAGGTTTCCGCCAGATCCGGCCGCGCCGCCAGCACGGCATCGTAATCGGCCAGCGCCGCCTCATGACGTTTGAGATCGCGCAGCAGATTGCCGCGATTGTTGCGGGCCTCGATATCATCGGGACGGATGGCCAGCAGCCGGTCCAGCACATCCACCGCCTCGCCCTGCCGGCCCAGCCGCATCAACTGCACCGCCAGCGCGTTCAACACCGCGACCTCGCCGGGGGCGAGCGCCAGCGCGTGGCGGTAACTGACGACGGCCTCCTCGGTGCGGCCGGAGGCCGCCTGCACATGCCCCAGATTTATCCAGGCCGCGGGAACTTCGGGATTGAGCTTGAGCGCGCCCGCGATCAGATCGATCGCTTCGGCGCTGCGGCCCTGCTGGAAGCGGATCACGCCCAGCATGTGGCGGGGCGCGAAACTGTTCGGCTCCATCAGCAGGATCTGGTGATACAGGCGTTCGGCGCCGGCCAGATCACCACCCTGATGCAGCGCGATAGCCTGATCGAACAATTCCTGCAAGGCGGCGCGGGCTGAATTCATCAGAAGGGTCTTACAGGAAAAACGCGTCCGCCGCGAAGCGGCGAATCCCAGATATTCGCCCTATTTTTCCGTCATCTTGAGCTCAATGCCGGTTTCGCCCTTTTTCGCGCGCCCGACATGCAGCCGGACCAGGTAATCCTCCGGGCCGGTCTGACACAGCGCGTCGAACAGGGAGGCATCGCCTTCGCGCAGGCGGTCATAGGCCGAAATATATTTCTCCAGGAAATCCTTATCCAGCGCGCCATCCTGCAGCGGTTCCCACAGATCCAGCGCCTCGGTCTTGCCCTTGACGACGGCCGAGATGATGGGCCGGAAGGCGATACCCTTGCACGCCGCCTTGGTCACGCCCGAAACACACAAGCGGGTGCCGAAATATTTGTTGATGCCCTCCAGCCGGGCGGCGGTGTTCACCGCATCGCCCGAGGCCGTATAGGTGAAACGGGCATGGCTGCCGAAATTGCCCACCACCGCCACGCCGGTATGCACGCCGATACGGGTGACGCCCAAGGGAATGCCGCCCGCATGCTGCTTCTTGCGGTATTCCTGGCTGAACATATCCATCTCCAGCATACATCGCACCGCCTTGGATTGGTGATCGGCCAGGTCGAGGGGTGCGTTGAAAATGGCGAAGACGGCGTCACCAATGAACTTGTCGACCATGCCGCCATGTTTCATCACCAGATTGGTCATGCCGTCGAGATAGCTGTTCAGCACCTGGGCCAGCTGCACCGCCTCGATCTTTTCCGACATGGTGGTGAAATCGGCGATGTCGGAGAACAGGAATGTCATCTCGCGGCGCTCGCCTTCCAGCGACATGCGCGAGGGATCGGCCACCATCCGCTCCACCACCGCCGGCGAGACATAACGCGAAAAAGCGCCCTGGATGAACGCCTTCTGCTTGCGCGCCTCACGGCCGCTGAGCGACTCCATGCTGGCGAAACCGGTCACCATGGCCAGCGCCGGCGACATCAACCCCACCATCAGGTTGGCATAGTGATAGAGCGCCACGCCGCCCGTCCAGAACAAGGGCAGGAACAGGATCAGCGCAACGGCGCGCCAGATCAGCGCAGCGCTGCTCAATCCCAGCGCCGCGCCCAGAAAAGCCAGCGCCAGGGTGATGGCGAAATCCAGCCGCCAGCCCGCCATGGGCGAAACCTTGTGATGCAGCAGCTGCGACAGGGCATGCGCCTGGATCACGATTCCGGGCAGCTGACCTTCATCGCCGGCATAGATCACCGAGAAGGGCGTTCGGTGGCGATCCACCAGGGTCACGTCCGATCCGATCAGCACGACCTTGCCGCGATACCAGCTGTCGGGCATGAAGCCGGCCACGGTGGCGGAAATCTGTTTGAACGGCTTGGGCGCGGGATCGGTATCGGTCGGTTCGGGACGCCCGCGCCAGATGATCGGCACTTCCTCGTCCGGCGTCTTCACGCCAAGGCGTGCCGCAACAGCGCGCGCCACGCCGGGAACATAATGGCCGTCCACCACATGGCCAGGAAAGACATATCGGGCGGTGTCGAACTGATCGGTGGGCAGATTGGCCAATGCCCGCACATTTGGCGGCACCATCGCATCCTCGAACGCCTTTTGTTCGGGCGTGACGATATCGTGGCTGGCGATATAGCTGATGACCAGCGGCACCTTGGTGCCGCGAAGCGTTCTGGCCAGCGCCAGGTCCTTGGATTGTTCGGTGGGCTGGTCGAGCAGAAAGTCGGATTCAATTGCGGCCGGCTGATGGGCCGCCAGCTGCTGGATCAGGGAGGAGAGGAACTGGCGGTCCACCGGCGAGCGATAGGGAAAGCGCGCCAGGGTCGCCTCATCCACCGCCACGATGACGATATCGGGGTCCTGGGGTTCATGCGGCGCGAAGACGGAGGCGATTTCCCAATCCTGCACGAACTGGTTGAGGCGGCTCAACACCGAGAAATTATCGACCAGAAACAGCGATATGACGGCGCTGACCAGGGCCACCGCCAGGAAGACGCCTGCGGAGCGCAGCGCGTTCCTGCGCTGTGCATCGCTGCCGGACAACAACGTGTTCACGGACTGGCCGTCTTCACCAGCGCCTCGGCCTGCTGCTCGCAGCGGCGATTGGCCATCCAGCCGGCTTTCATGTCGTTGTTGGTCAGGCTGGCGGGCACCTGCACCATGGTGACGTCCGATTGCGTGCCATTGAATGTCACGACATAAGTCTCACCGGCGCGCATGGGCACATCGGTGGTAATGGCGATGCGGTCCTGCCCGGCCGGCCATCGCGCCTTGGCGTTCCAGCTGCGATCGGCGGGCGAGACGCTAAGCGATGCAGCCGCATGCGCGTCGGGCCGCCAGAATACCGGCGTGCCATTCGCCATTACACAGATATTGCCGCTATGGGTGGCGTCCAGCACCCAGGGGTCGGGCAGTGCGGCCAGCACGGTGCCGCGGGTAACACCGAATTCGCCGGCGCGCGCCTGGCGCTGGGTGACCAGCGCGGCCAGGGTCTGATTCAGGCCCACACCACCAGCGCCGCCGGCGGTCGGCGGGCGGTCATAAGGTCCGTCCAACTTAAGCGTCGAGCCGGTTTCCGAGATCAAAGTGACATGCTGCCCCTGCTTGAGCGCCAGCGGCTTGGCGGCGTCCAGCGTGTCGCCGGGCTTCAGCGCGATGCCGCGGGCCTCGGCCACCACCAGAACCGCCGCATCGGCCGGGGATGCAGCCACGGCCAGAATGCCCACAAGAATGCCCGACACAGCAAGGAAGCGCGTTGATCGCATCAAAGCCTCCCGTTCCGTCTTTCCCGGGATCATGCGCCATCACCGATCAGGGTGAAAGCCGCCCAGTCGAAGGGATGGGCCGTCGGCCCTTGCGCGATCAAGGCCAGCTGGGCCTGTCTGAGGGCTTCGGCGGCGTCATGCCTGGGATCTTTTGCCATGGTGGCGAAGGTATTGGTCATCAGCGCTTGGGTCGCGGCCGATGGCACCTCCCAATGCGAAGCCAGGACCGCATGGGCGCCGGCATTAAAGAAAGCATCCGCCAGCCCTTCCAGCGCACCGCCGCCAAAGCGGGTGCCGCCGGCAGCGCCAGTGTTGCAGGCTGACAGCACCACCAGATTGGCATTGATCTTGAGAGCGGCGATTTCGCTGGCGGTCAAAAGCCCGTCATCCGCTATGGACTGGGCCGGAGCGGACGGCGGCGACAGCACCAGCGCGGGCTGGGCCTGGCAATGCAGCTCGCCCGGCAGCATGCCATGGGTGGCGAAATAAAGCACCGCATATTGATCCAGCGGCTTGGCGCGCAAGGCGCTTTCCGTGGCGCCGGCGCCCAGCAGGATGTCATCCGGCGAAGCACCCAGGTCGCGGCCCACCGCCTGTACCTCGGCCGCGGTTTCCGGCAAGGGCTGCAACGCGCGCAGCAAGGCCGGATCGGCGGGTCCGCCGGTCTGGCAGGCCGAGGCCAGCGCACCCAGCGCCTGCGCCTGATTGGCGCCACTGCCCTGGAAGTCGGGATTGCCCACGCCCAGGAAGGGGCGCGCCTGCGCGGTCCGCGCCGCGCCGCGCAAGGCCATGAAGGCGCGGGCAGACGGTGTTTCGGAAACCGCGGTCTGGCGGATCAGCCAGGCGGCATGGACATAATCATGCGGATCGGATGGCGCCGCCGTCACCAGCAGCGAGAAAGGCAGGCTGGCCAGTTCGCCATTGACCGCCACCGCCAGGTGATCGATGCCGCCCAGTTGCGACGTCACCGGCCCCAGCATCGCGCGATAAAGCGCATTGGCATTGGCCAGACTGAAATCCGGCAGTTTGCCCAGCCGGGGTACAAAGGCTTCGCGCAAACCGGCGATGTCGGCCGCCAGATCATCGGCATTGGTCTGGATCGGCTGCGCGGTGAATCCATCCTGGGTGACCAGCAACACATAAGCCCCGTGCACGCCGATCATGAAACTGGCAAAGGCTTCGTGCGGACGCAGCGCCTTCTTCATTGCATCCAGGCTCACCGGGCCGGGATCGGCCAAATTGGCATAGGCGGGGAAATCGGCGCGCAACTTGGCAGCCAGGGTGTCGGCCCGGGAGGCGGCGGCTTCGGCCTGTGTCTGCAGCAAGGTCAGACGGGCGGCACTGCGGTCTTCATTGCCCTTGGCATTTTCCTCCGCCAGGGCCATGCGCGCCGCATCGCGAGCCCGCACCGCGTCATCGGCGGCCTGGATTTCAGCAGCCAGCGCCGGGGTTTCCGCCGCCCGGCGCGCCGCCATGCGCGCAATCGTCTGGCCTGTCACCCCGGCATCCACCATCTGGCTGGCGGCAAACATCTCCTGTTCCAGCCGGGCGCGGTCCGAACCTTGCGATACGGCATTGGCGGCGGTCAGGAACGGAATCAGCTGATCGGCCTGGACTTGCGACCTTGCCAAGGCGTCCTTGGCGAGCGCGGCGAAAGCCTTGCGGTAACTGGTGACCGCGGCGGGATAGAGCTGCTGCTCGCTGTAGAAACGGGCCAGCGCCAGTTCGGCCTGGATCGTGGGACCGGTCTCGCCGAACAGCCTGACATCCATGGCCAACGCGTCGCTATAGTCGCGCTCGGCGGTCGCCACCCGGCCCTGTTGCGCGTTGATCTCGGCCATCAGCGACACCATGTCGGCGCGCCAGGCCAGCGGCAGGTCCGGATGGGCGGCAATGATCAGCAATGCCTGCTGCGCCGCCGCCAGCGCGCTGGACGTATTGCCATTGCGCAGTTCCAGCGCGGCCTGAACGCGCAGCGCATGCGCCAGTTCGCCGTCCAGCAGGCTGGAAACCACTGGCGGATTGCCGTTCAGGTCCAGACCACCATCGCGCACCGCATCGACCGCGGCCTGGCGAGCGGCGGTGTCCTGGCGGGCATAGCCCAGCGCCTCTTCATAGTGACGCTGATTGGCGGCATCGAGTCCGCGATAAGAGGCCAGGCGGGCGCGGATCTCGGGACTGGGCGCGGCCTCGACGATGGGCGTGGCGCGGCGGAACAGGGCCGCGGCTTCGTCGAAACGCTGCTGGTTGGAGACCTGCAATGCCAGCTCCAGCAGGGTGGCGCCGACGGCGCCGGAGTCGGGACCGAACAGGCGGGTCTCGATATCGAGCGCGCCGCGATAGGCCTGTTCGGCGGCCGGATAATTGCCGCGCGCCGCGGCGCGGCTGCCCGTGGCGCGCAGCTGCAGATAGCCGGAATAGTCATTGGCGCGGGCGTTCAATATCTGACGCGAAAACTGGGCCTTCACCGCGCGCGACGCGGCCGCCGCACCCGACACCGAACCGCCCGGCTGGGCCAGGATCGCCGCCGACAGCACATCGATCATGCCGGGCAGGCCATCGGCCATGAACAGAGCACGCGGCGTCAGCGACGCCAGCACGATATGCGGCGCGTCCCCGATGCCCGCGCTGCAAGAATAAAGCAAGGTGGTGGCATCCATGCTTTTGCCGCCATCACAGCGCAGCCCCGCCGCCGTGTCATTGCCGGGGATGGCGCGGATCGCCGCGGCCACGGCGCCGCGGCGCGCCGCATCGCCGGCAGGCAAAGCGCCGGCCGTCGGCAGCTGATGCAGACCGCCGATCGGCACCTGGGCAGCGCCGCAAACGATGTCGCTTCCGGCAAGGCGGCAGGCTTCGCCAGCGATGTCGTTGCCCAGATCGCCCGGAGCCGCGGATGCCGGCATGGCGGCGATCAGGCCCAGTACCGCGCCGGCCAGAAGAGAAAGCGTGAAGTGTCGCATGGCCCCTCCCCTAAAACCGGACGCCGGCAGTTACGAAGAATTTGGTCGCTTCCTTGTCGGCATCGCTGCCCAGGACCGCCTGCAGCGTGTGCGACACTTCCAGTCCCAATGACGAATTGTAGGGCAAGGTCAGGCGCACGCCACCGCCTATCGAGTCGATGGACTGGTCGGTCAGCGACGGATCAACCGCGGCGCCGCGTTGGATATACCAAGTCTGGCCGGCGTCAAAATACACATAGGGCTCGGCATTGAGCACATATTTGTAGGCGACGGGCATGTCATAGCGCAGTTCGGCCGAACCGCCGATGCCGCGATCGCCGGTGATGGCGCCCGGATCGTAACCGCGGCCGATGCCAATGCCGCCGAAGGAGATCAATTCGCCGTTGATCAGCGGCACAAAGGCGAACTGGCCCTGGCCGCTCAGCACCACCGAGAAATTGTCCGGCAGATAGCCGACATAGCGCACCTG
>DASZVQ010000102.1:0-25871 GCA_035547275.1 Rhizomicrobium sp. | reverse complement strand
GGGCTGCGCTTCAGGAGCCAGGCCAGCGCCAGCTGGCCTGGCGCGACGCCCTTGGCTTTGGCCAGCTTGTCCAGCGGGCCGCCGGGCCGCGCCAGGTCGCCATCGCCCAGCGGATAATAGGGAATGAACCCGATGCCATTGGCCTCGCAATAATCCACCACATCGTCGCTATGACGGTCGGCCAGATTGTAGCTGTTCTGCACCGTGGCGACGCGAAAGACCTGCGACGCCGCCTTGATCTCGGCGACCGAGACTTCCGACAAGCCGGCATGGCGGATGACGCCGTCGTCCAGCAATTGCTTCACCGCGCCAAACTGTTCGGCGCGCGGCACGCGGGAATCGATGCGATGCAGCTGCCACAAGCCGATCTGGTCGACACCCAGCTTGCGGCGGCTCTTATGGGCTTCGGCGATCAGATGCTCGGGCCGGCCGTTGACATGCCACATGTCGGGGCCGCTGCGGGTGAAGCCCGCCTTGGTGGCGATCAACAGACCGTCATAAGGATGCAGCGCTTCGCGGATCAGCTGCTCGGACACATCGGGGCCGTAGGAATCGGCGGTATCGATGAAATTGACACCCAACTCCGGCAGACGCTTCAACACGCGGATCGCCTCGGCCTTGTCGCGCGGCGGACCCCAGACGCCGGCACCGGTGATCTGCATGGCGCCGAAGCCCAGCCGGTTGACCGCGATCTCGCCACCGATCTGGAAGGTCTTCGACATAATTGCTCCTTAGGTATTGAGCCCGCGCGGCGCCTTGATCACCTGGCGCGCCGGCCAGCTGCGCGGGGTGTGGCCGCTGATCTCATGGCCGGCGTCATGGGCGAAGCGCCGGTTCCAGATCGTGGCGCTGAGCGACACCAGCGCGACGGTCCAGAAGGCGGCGGTGAAATCGGCGAATTGCGGCGCATGATGACCGCGCAGCACCATGGCGCCCTGGAGCGCCGCGGCGCCGGCGCAGATGCCCATGGACAGCATCAACTGCTGGAAGGTGGTATAGAAGCTGGTGGCCGCGCTCATCCGCGTCTGGCTCACTTCGTCATAGGCGATGGTGTTGTAGCCGGTGAACTGAAGCGACATGAAAAAGCCGGATGTCATCATGACTAGGAACATCACCGGCAACGGCCAGCCGGGACGGAACAGACCGCATATCGCATAACCGGCGCTGGCGAACACGCCATTGACCGCCAGTGTGTCGCGGAAACCGAAGCGCCGCAGGAGCGACGGCGCCACCGGCTTGGCGACAATGGAGCCCAGCGCCGTGGCCAGGGTCATCAGGCCGGAGCCGGCGGCGGAAAGGCCGAAACCCAGCTGCATCATCAGGGGCAGAAGATAGGGATGGGCGCCCTGTGTCACCCGGGTGATGGCGCCGGCGATCACCGAGGTGCCATAGGTCGGGATCTTCATCAGCGAGATATCGAGAATGGGGTCCTGGGTGCGCCGGGCATGGCGGACATAGAAGATACCCAGCACCGCCCCCATCGCCAGCAGCGCAAGCGCCAGGTTCAACATGCCGTCATGGCTGGTCAGCTCGAAGCCGAACAGCAACAGGCCCAGCGACAGGCTGGAGAGGAAGATGCCGGCATAGTCGGTCTTGTCCGGCACCTCTTCGCGGGTGTTGGCGATGAACAGGCTGACCAGGACCACGCCCAGAATGCCGATCGGCACATTGATGTAGAAGATCCAGCGCCAGTTCAGGTAGGTGACGATGAAGCCGCCGACGGGCGGTCCCAGGATCGGTCCCACCACGGCGGGAATCAGCACCCAGCTGGTGGCCTGGATCAGGTCGCGCTTTTCCACGCTGCGCATCAGCACCAGGCGCCCGACCGGCAGCATCAGCGCTCCGCCAATGCCCTGGAAGAAGCGGGCCATCACCAGAAAGGCGACATTGGGCGCTTGGGCGCAAGCGATAGAGCCCATAAGAAAAGCGACAATCGCCCCGCGGAAAACGGTTTGGGCCCCGAACCGGTCGGCGATGCGCCCGGACACGGGGATGAAAACGGCCAGACTGATCAGATAGGAGGTCAGGGCGATCGACAGGCTAGGCGCCGACACGCCCAATTCGCGCGCCATGCTGGGCAGCGCCGTGGCCAGCACCGTGCCATCCAGCTGCTCCATGAACATGGCCGCGCCCACGATCAGGGCGATGGTGCGGAAATGAGGCTTGGAAGCACCGGAGGGGGGCATGGCGATTTCCGGTTTAGGCCCCGTCCGGGAAGGGCGCAAGGGCGCGCTTCCGCATAGGTCTGGCGCGATTTCCGGGATGATTTCGCTTCCGGCCGTCCGCCGTTATAAAGGACGATGATGGCGGATATCCCCCATATACCGGCCTCCTGGGGCGAGGTGATCGACAAGATCACCATTCTGGAGATCAAGGTATCGCGGCTGCCCACAGACGTGGGGCGGACCAATGCGGCCAAGGAACTCCGCCTCTTGAACCAGATCGCCGCGTCGCCCCTGGCCGACCCGCCGATCGCCACCTTGGCGGCGCGGTTGAAGATGTTGAACGAGGCGCTATGGGATGTCGAAGACCGCATCCGCGACCATGAGCGGATGGCTGATTTCGGCGCCGCGTTCGTCGAACTGGCGCGCGCGGTTTATCGGCACAACGATGCGCGAAGCGCGCTCAAGCGCGAAATCAACCTGGCGCTGGGCTCGGCCCTGATCGAGGAAAAAAGCTACCATCGCTGCCAATAAAAAGCCCCCGGCTTTCGCCGGGAGCCTTTTGCCGGTCAGTAGCCGTAACCGTACCCCGGCCCGTAATAAGCGGGCGGAGGAGGAGGCGGGGGCGGGCCATATTCATAGCGATCATAGTAGCGATCATGGTCCGACGCAGCGGCCGCGATCGCGCCCAGGGCAAACAGACCGACACCCAGGCCGATCAGGGCGCCGGTATTGTCATGGTGATGCCAGCCGCCGCCATATCCGTACCCCCCATGACGGAAGGGCTGGGCCGACGCCGCGGTGGCGCCCAGCATGGACAGAGCAAGCACAGCGCAAATCAGGCGTTTCATGGCTTTGGTCCTCATCTTGGGGCGCGAACAGCGCGTCCTTGGATGCACCATGGCAGTTGGTCCATGAACGGGGCCTGAGACCGGGATTTATCTGCCGTTCATCCGCCGGCCGGCCAAAGAAAAAGGGCTCCCGTTTCCGGGAGCCCCTGTTCTTGTCCGTTGCACGCTTCCTAGTTGTTGAAGCGCACGCCGACGCGATACATGCGGCCGATCACGTCATACAACGTGTTGTTGACGGTGTTGCTGTTCGTGTCCGGCGGACGGATGTTCGTGAGGTTGTCGATCTGGGTGTACAGCTGGGTCTTGTCGCTGACATTCCAGTTGGCGCCCACATCCAGATACATGATCGAGTCGACATTCTGGTAGTTGTAGGTCGGCGTCTGGATCAGCTGGGCGGTCGTCAGGACCGGGCAGGTACCCGGGGCGCAGACGATACCGTTCTTGCTGCCGGACACACCGCCGGCGTACCAGCGTTCCGTCACATGGAAGCCCCAGACATCGTTCTGATAGCTCTGGGTTTCTTCCAGCTTCCAGGTCAGCACGTTACCGCCAGACTGGTTGTAGGTCTGGCTGTTGCCGCCGCCGCCCAGATAACCGGCCAGTTCGACATTCCGCTGGGTACCGGCAATGCCGGTATCCGAAATGAACTTGCTGGTGTGGTTGATCAAGGAGCGCAGGGTGAACGAGCCGGGGACGTCATAGTCCTGCAGATCGAACTGATAGCTGGACTCCAGATCGAAGCCATCGGTCAAAAGACTGCCCGAATTGAACGCGATCGATGCAACCGAAACCAGCGCGCCAGGTGTGTTCGGCGCGCCCTGATTGCTCGGACCGAAGTTCACATTGTTGGCGGTCTGGATGAACTGCTGGCTGCAGAAGGGCGAAGTGCCGCCGGAAGTGAAGCAAAGATTTTCAACCGTCTGCAGGCCCAGCGAAGAAATGGCCCCCTTCACGATGATGCGATAGTAGTCGATCGAGGTCTGGAAACCGGGCAGGAAATCCGGCTGCCACACCAGGCCGATCTGCGTCGTCTGACCCTTTTCAGGCTTGAGGAGCGGATTGCCCTCGTTCAACTGACGAACCTGCTGACCGACGCAGGCGGTGTTCGTGCTCTGACAGTACTCGTTGTTGACCGAGCCGTTCAGACCCTGCGGGGGCGAGAACAGTTCCGACAGGTTGGGGGCACGAATATCGCGCGACTGCAGGGCACGCAGGCGCACGCCAGGAACCGGCGTATCCCAGGTGATACCCACCTTCCAGGTGTTGGCGTCGCCGGCCGTCGAGTAGCGCGCATGGCGGCCCGCGATGTCCAGATCGGCCTTGCCCCAGAAGCTGTCGTTCAGCAGCGGAACGCCGAATTCCACGAACACTTCGTTCACATGGTAGGTACCTTCACCGTCGTGATAGTTACCGGCGTTCCAGGCACCCAGAGAATTGTTGGGGTTCGGCGCGCCGATGGTGCCGGTGGTGTTGTTGAAGAAGCCGCAGTCGACAAAAGGATCGGTGCAAGGCTCGTTGACGGTGGCCGGAGTCGAGGCCGTGATACCACCCGAATAGGGGTCGGAGCGCTGGCTGTAGTGCTCTTCACGATATTCGTAACCGAACGCCACGGAGACCGGGCCGGCCCAGTCCTCGATCGGCGAACCGTTGACCGCGAAGCTGAAGGCTTCCTGACGCTGGGTCTGGATCGCGGACGGTCCAATGGTGGTGCCGCCGGGGCCGTTCTGGCCGTCGAAATAAGCCAACTGGCCGGCGGTCACCGCGCTGCCGCCAAAGGGATTGAACGGCACGCAGCCATAGGCCTGAGCAACGGTATTGCGGCAGACGATCTGGCCGGCCGAGTTGAGCACCGCATCCTGCGCCAGGTTGAAGCGGGAGAACTGGCCGTTGGCCGCATAGCTGCCGTTGGATTGCAGGACTGCTGGCGCACCCGACAGCGGCATGTTGTAGATCTTGATCGAGGTGTCGGTTTCGCCGTGCTGGAAGTAGGAATCCCAGCTCCAGTCCTTGCCGAACAGGCTGAAACTGCCATCGCCGCCAACCACAAAGCGGCGCATGGTACGGGTCAGGAACATCAGCTGATCGGTGGGGATGTTGGCCCAGTCCGAACCGAAGCTCATGGTCGCCGACGAAGCCGAGGTCAGGGCGGTGCCGTTCGTGGCATTGACAGCCGCCAAGCAGGCCGAAGGCGTTATGGACAGAGCCTGATCGAGATAGGCATTGTCGCAACGGATGGTTTCGCCGGTCTTGGTCGAGTTGCCCTGCGCCGGGACGTTCTCGGTACGGCTGACGCCATAGGTCAGGGTGCCGTAGATTTCCGCGTTCGGCGACAGATCATAGGACACGCGGGCATAGAGATTGCCGCGGGTCAGCGGATCGTAAAGACCCTGGGTAAACTGATGTTCGTTCTGGTCGCCCGGGTCAGCGGCGGTGCCGAAGCAGGCCGTTCCGTTGATCGCGCCCTGCAACTTGCCACCAGAGGTAAAGCAGTTGCCCGCATAATCAAACGTCGCAGGCTTGCCGGTCTGGTCAAAGGTCGTACCGATGTAGGGGCCACTCGTGATGAGACCGTATGCGGCCGACTGCGTACCCTGCTGAAGGGGTCCGTAATAGTTCAGGGGCTGACCGGCAGGGACAGCGGAGTTGCTGTAGCTCGATGTGCCCGACTGGCGATACAGCGTGCGGCCGCCGATATTTTCGGGATTGGCCGAATGCTGCTGGGCCACCGGATAACGGGGCAGCAGGCCGTCATTGTAGGCATATTCGCCCGCCACTTCGAAGTGGCCGCGGCCACCGGCGAAGCTGGAGCCAACAGCGGTCTGGAACAGCGTGTTGCCCGCATCGCCATAGGTCGACAGACCGGCCTGAGCATTGAACTTGAAGCCTTCGAACTTCTTGTCGGTGACGAAGTTGATGACACCGGCGACGGCGTCCGAGCCCCAGGAGGCTGACGCACCGCCCGTCACAACGTCGACGCGCTGGATCAGCATCTGCGGGATCTGGCTGACATCGACCACGCCGTTGAAGTTGCCGCCGACGACGCGCTCGCTGTCTATCAGGACCAGGGTGCGCAAGGGCGACAGGCCGCGCAGACCAAGCGCGGACAGACCGATCAGGCCGGTGGTGGTGGAGCCGGTATTGTAGCCGACACCCGTGGAACCCTGCAGCTGCGGCAGCTGGGTGATGGAGTCGAACACGCTGGGCTTGGCCTGAGCCTGAAGATCAGCGGCGCTCACGACCGTCGTCGGGGTCGGGGCATCGAAGCCCGCCGACTGAAGGCGGGTCGAGGACACGACGACCTGCTCGACGCCTTCCTGCTGCGCCATAGCAGCGCCTGCACTGAGCGCCAGAATGGCAGCGCCACCCGCAAGACGCACGCGTGTCTTGGTCAAACGATAACTCATAGAATAGTCCCCCTGGACGGTTGTTCTAACGGCAAGATGCCGGACTTCGCACGGTTGGATAGCAGACGAGCGCGCCGCCTAGCGAGCAAAACTTCACCCTGAATACGGTGTGCGGATGCTGAAAGGGCCCAGCCGTCACATTATTGCCACGCCAAAAAAATCGGTCATTTTTGTGCAGTGCAAAATGACGTTTGGAGCCGTTCAAAAAAGCGGCAGGCAAGGGTTATAAAAAGCAATAGCTGCGGGCTCTTCTGCACGGCAAGCCAGTTGCGCGCAATCAGCCACGAACGCACCGTTATATAAGTGCGCGGATGGACATTCTTCATGCAATGCAACGCGACTTGCAGGATTAAGATGCGTGTCCGCCAGGAAACGTTTCGGACTCGGTACGTCCGGATACATCGTTAAGAAAGAAGGTACAAAGAATCGCGTCTTTGGCTGGTGGGGCGCCGTCTTGGCCCGCGCCACCGGATGGCCAACCTCAAGGCTTGCGGTTATCGTGACACATTCCAAAAACAAGAACGCCTAGGGACCCCGATGCATCCGTCACGCAAACTTCTCCTTGCCGCCCTCTGTCTCGCGCCACTGGCTGCCAGGGCCCAGAGCGCCGCGCCGCCGGCCGCCAGCACGCAAAGCGCCAAGCCCGCGCTTTATACCGATGCCCAGGCCCAGGCCGGCGCCACCGTCTATTCCCAGGCCTGCGCCGCCTGCCACGGCCAGCAGCTGGAAGGTGTCGCCGCGCCGGCGCTGAAAGGTTCCGCCTTTGGCGAGATGGCCAATGCACAAGGGCTGACCGCAGATTCGCTGCTGGATGTGATCGCCAACACCATGCCGCAGTCCGATCCCGGCTCGATGAAGCCGGACGATTATGCCGCCGTCACGGCCTATATCCTGCAGCAGAACGGCTATCCCTCTGGCAGCGCGCCGCTGGCGAAAGGCGCCGCCGGCATGACGGACACGAAAGTCACGCCGTAAGAACAAAAACGGGGGCGGCGATGAAAGCATCCGCATATGCGTGGCTCGCGGCCACGCTGCTGCTGAGCGGCAGCGCATTGGGACAAACCCAGACGCGCGCGCCGGCGGGCGATGCCGGCGAAGCCGCGCCTGCCATCGGCGCCAGGCCCGCCGCCGGCAATATCGCGCTGGGCGCGGTGGTGGCCAATCCCGGCTCGTTCCAGATGCAGCCGGTCACCCAGAAGGTCGATATCAGCGACCAGATGATGCTGGAGTCGGACCATTCCGACGGCTGGATCGTCCATGGCCGCACCTATGACAATCAGCGCTTCTCGCCTTTCACCGACATCAACAAGACGAATGTGAGAGAACTTCGGCCCACCGCCATCATCCAGACCGGCATCACCAAGACCAGCGAGATGACGCCGATCGAAGTGGATGGCGTGCTCTATCTGGAAACCGGCGACAACAATGTCCAGGCCTATGACGCCATCACCGGCAAGGAGCTATGGGCCTATTCGCCGACACTCGGCTATTCCAACTTGTGCTGTGGTCAGCAATCGCGCGGCGTCGCCGTCGCATATGGCAAGGTCTATGCGGCCCAGCTCGACGGCCATGTCGTGGCGCTGGATGCAAGAACCGGCAAACTGGTCTGGAAGACCGATCATGCCGACGCCCTGCCCCAGCCTGCCTATTTCTATTCCTTCACCATGGCGCCCATCGCCTATAACGGCCTCATCCTGGTGGGCAATGCGGGCGCGGAATGGCCCACGCGCGGTTTCATGGAAGCGCTGGACGCCGAGACCGGCAAGCTGGTCTGGCGCTTCAACACCACGGCCGCGCCCGACCAGCCCGGCGGCAAAAGCTGGAGCGGCGACAGCTGGAAATATGGCGGCGGTTCGGTGTGGAATAGCCCCGCCATCGATGTGAAGAACAATTTGATCCTGTTCGCCACCGGCAATCCCAATCCCGATCTCGATGGCTCAAGCCGCAAGGGCGACAATGCCTATACCGACTCCATCGTCGCCATCGATTCGCGCACCGGGAAATTGAAATGGTGGTACCAGCAGGTCGCCCATGACGTGTGGGACTATGACGCCTGCGCGCCGGTCGTGCTGTTCGACACGGTGGACGAACATGGCAAGGTCGTGCCGGCCGCGGCGGAAGCCGGCAAGGTCGGTAATGTCTTCATCGTCAATCGCCTGACCGGCAAGCTAATCAGGAAGTCGCCGCCCATCGTGATGGTCAATGAGAACTTCATGAAACCGGTGACCTCGACGCCGATCACCATCTATCCGGGCAACAAGGGCGGCGCGATGTGGTCGCCGCCCGCCTATTCGCCCCAGACCAGATATTTCTACACCATGGGGGTGAACGAGGCGCACGACTATGTCGTCAATCACCCCCTGCCCGATATCTACAAGCCCGGAACGCCGATCGCCGGCCAGTATAGTGGCGGCGGCATGGCGACGAATCTGAAAGTATTTCCGCCCAGCGGCACCTTCTCGGCGGTGAACACCGTCACCGGCGCCATCGACTGGCAGTACAAATCCGACCGTCCCATGTATGGCGGCGCGCTGGCCACCGCGGGCGGGCTGGTCTTTACTGGCGAAATGAATGGCGATTTCGACGCCTTCGACGCCAAATCGGGGGAAAAGCTCTGGCATTACCCGCTGGGCGCCGGCGTCTGCACCCCGCCCATCACCTACAAGATCAAGGGCGTGCAATATATCGCGGTGGGCGCCAGCGGCTGCCATGGCGGCGAAGTGCTGATGCATGCCGATGGCCGTCCGATCTTCGGCGACGCTTTCGCCATTTTTGCCCTACCGGAAAAAGACTGACATGGACGCACAGACCAGAACCACGCTTGCCGGCATTTCCACCGCCACCCTGACCACCGTGCTGCTGAAGAAGGGCCTGCGCAATGTCTGGTTGCGCGGCGCCTTTCCCAAGCAGCCGG
The DNA here is from genome assembly GCA_035547275.1 of Rhizomicrobium sp. Lineage (GTDB taxonomy): Bacteria > Pseudomonadota > Alphaproteobacteria > Micropepsales > Micropepsaceae > Rhizomicrobium. The sequence goes on along the minus strand of DASZVQ010000102.1, from coordinate 16,540 downwards.
GACAGAAGCGCGTGGTGGGCACGGCGTTTACGCTGCGCTTTGTGCCGGCGCGGGAGGATCTGGCGACGCCGGCAAGTTGGGCTTCGCCCATTTCCACCCGCGCCGCCATCGAAGCGATGGAAGAAGGCGTGATCGCGGTCGCCGATGCCATGGGCGTGACCGATGCCGGCATCTTCGGCGACATACTTTGCGCCCGCATGGCCAAGCGCAAGGTGGCGGCCCTGATCACCGACGGGGTGATGCGCGACATGGAAGGTGTGCTGGCGACCGGACTTCCCGTGTGGTGCGCGGGCGCGGCGGCGCCGGCCTCGGTGGCGGGTCTCACCTTCATCAACTGGCAGGAACCGATCGCCTGCGGCGGCGTGGCGATCTTCCCCGGCGATAGCATCGTCGCCGACGGCGATGGCGCGGTGGTAATCCCGCAAGCCATGCTGGCTGAAGTTGTCGAATTGGCGGCGGAGCAGGAAAGGCAGGAAGCCTGGATCATGGCCGAAATTGAAAAGGGCGCGGCCCTGCCGGGCCTTTATCCGCCCAATGAAGAGACCAAGGCGCGCTATGCCGCCTGGCGGAAATCCCAGGGATGAAACAGTCGCCTGCCAGCCCCATGAGCGATCTCATGCGGTTTGCGGGTGCGGTTCGGCGCGATCCCGCCATCGAGGCCTGGTTTGCGAGTGCCAATGCCTTGCGCGGATTCGCGCGCCCCTGGTTTGAACGGATGCGCGGCCTTGGGCCCGATGTGCGCGAACTGCTGCATGATGGCCACCCCACCGCTTGCGTGGAAGATGCCGCCTTCTGTTACGTCGATGCTTTTAGCGCGCATGTGAATATCGGCTTTTTCCAGGGCGCCAGCCTGAAAGATCCGGCCGGGCTGCTGGAAGGAAGCGGCAAGCGCATGCGCCATGTGAAACTGCGCCGGGGCGGGCCGGTCAACGACGCCGCGCTTGGCGCGCTGATTGACGCGGCATACCGCGATATGCGGGGGCGTCTCACGCCTTGATGAAGTCCCTCAGCCGTCCGTAAGAGCGCTCGATATGGCTTTTCATGGCGGCTTGCGCCTTCGCGCCATCGCGCGCCTTGATCGCCGCGATGATGGCGCGATGCTCATGCACCGCCTCTTCCGCGATCTCGCTGCGGAAACACGAGCGGAAGATGTGCACATGGATGTGCAGCCGCGCCAGCGAATCCGCGATCAGATGATTCTGCGCGCCTTGCGCGATCAGGCGATGAAATTCGGTGTCCATGTCGGCAAAGGCATCATGGGACGGCGCGCTTTCGCCACTGGACAGCGCCATCATGTCGGCATCGGTCATCATCTCGGCCGCCTTGCGCGCGGCATGGGGCTCGATCAGCAGGCGGAATTCAAACAGCTCATCCAGCTGGGCGCGGTCCATGCGCGGGCTGGTGGCATAGCCGGCGAAGTGACGCTTGCTGACCAGGCCATTGGCTTCCAGCATCGACAGCGCCTCGCGGATCGGGGTTTGCGACACGCCCAGCTCCCGCGCCAGACTGTCCACCGAAACCCGGGTGTCGGGCGGCAGCTTGAGCGACATGATGTCGGCCCGGATGCGGCGATAGACTTCCTCCGCCAGGCCGGAAGGCCTGGTGATGGGACGGTCGGGAGCATCGTTGGCGGCTGACATGACGGTGGAACTTAGCGGGAAAGATTGGCCCACAGAAACCAAGGCTTTTTGCCTTGACCGGGCTTAGCATACCTCATACGGTCCACAGATCCTATAGGATATTTGATCCGTGCTGGTCCCCGTCGAGGACGTCCGTAAACTGGCCGAGGGCATCCTGCTCGCCAATGGCGTGCCGCCCGAACACGCCAAGACCCAGGCCGGTCTTTTCCTGGAAGCGGAGATGCGGGCCATCCCCAGCCATGGCCTGCTGCGCCTGCGCCGGGTGATCGAGCGCATCCGCGCCGGCCTGTCGGTCGGCGATACCACCGGCGACCAGCAATGGACGGCGCGCAATTTCCTCAGCGTCGACGGCCAGCGCGGATTGGGGCCCGTGGTCGCCATGGCGGCGCTGGAGACCATCATTCCCCGCGCCCGCCAGGACGGCATCGCCGTCGCCGCCATCCGCAACACCAACCATCTGGGCGCGCTGGCCTATTACGCCGAACATGTCGCCAATTTGGGCCTGACCTGCATCGCACTGACCATTTCCGAGGCGCTGGTCCATCCCTGGGGCGGGCGCAAGGCGATGATCGGCACCAACCCCATCGCCATCGGCGTGCCGGCCGATCCCACCCCCATGGTGCTGGACATGGCCACAGGCCTGGTCTCCATGGGCAAGATTCACGATCATGCCAATCGCGGCGCGCCGATCCCGCTGGGCTGGGCGCTGGACGAGAATGGCGATCCCACCACCGACGCCGCCGCCGCCAAGAAAGGCGCCATTGCGCCCTTCGGTGGACCCAAGGGCTATGCCCTGGGCATCGCCTTTGAAGTGCTGGTCGCCTCGCTCGCCGCATCCGCCATCGGCACCAATGTGCAGGGCACGCTGGATTCGGTGAATGTCTCCAACAAGGGCGACCTCTTCATCGTGATCGCCCCGCCCCATGCCGAAGCCGCCAAGGCATTGGTCACCGACTATCTCGACACCATCCGCTCTGCCGCGCCTGCCGATCCGCAACATCCCGTTCTGGCGCCGGGCGACCGTGCCCATGCCGTGCGAGCCCAGTCGCTGGCCAAGGGCATGTTCATCGACGACGGGCTGTGGGCGGACCTGCAAAGACTGGCGGCGGAAGCCCCCGCCGAACCCCGGAAGGAAAAAACCTCATGACGCAGTTATTCGGCGCCCTGCGCCTGCCCGCCACTGTTCTCTTCGGCTCCGGCCAGCGCGCGGCCATCGGCCAGATGGCCGCACAGATCGGCAAGCGCGCCCTGATCTGCACCGACGCGCGCATGGGCGCCGACGCCCAGTTCAAGGCCATTGTCGCCGACCTGGAAGCCAATGGCGTGACGGTGAAGGTCTATGACCGCACCGAGGCCGATCTTCCCATCGAGGGTATTTCCGGCTGCGTCGCGGAATGCGGCGACTTCAAGCCGGACGTCGTCCTGGGCATCGGCGGCGGGTCCTGCATGGACATGGCCAAGTGCGTGGCCGTGCTGCTGCAGCATGGCGGCAGCCTTCGCGATTACTATGGCGAGAACAAGATTCCGGGGCCTGTCGCGCCGGTCTTTGCCGTGCCCACCACCTCGGGCACCGGTTCGGAAGTGACCCCCGTGGCGGTGATCGCCGACACCGAACGCGGCACCAAGGTGGGCATCTCCAGCCCCTATCTGATCCCGCGCGCCGCGGTATGCGATCCGGAACTGACGCTGTCCTGCCCACCCGGGCTCACCGCCGTGAGCGGCGCCGACGCGCTCACTCATGCCATCGAAAGCTTCACCTCTGCCGCGCGCGAAGTGACCCCGGACCTGACGGTCAAGAATGTCTTCGTGGGCAAGAATGTGCTGAGCGACACCTTCGGTCTTCTGGCGCTGCAGAATATCTTCAAGGCGCTGCGCACCGCGGTGAAGGACGGCACGAATATCGAGGCGCGCGAGCAGATGATGCTGGCCTCGCTGGCCGCCGGTTGCGCCTTCGGCACCGCCGGCACAGCCGCGGCCCACGCCATCCAGTATCCGGTGGGCAACGAGACTCACACTCCGCACGGCATGGGCGTGGCGCTGCTGATGCCCTATGTGATGGAGTTCAACCGTCCCAAATGCGTGACGGCCTTCGCCCAGATCGGCCGCGCCATCGGCCTGACCGGCAGCGACGAGGATCTGTCGCACAGGCTGATCGACGAGGTGGCGAAACTGCTGAAGGACATCGGCATCCCGGTGACCCTGAAGGACCTGGGCCTGCCGGAAGACAAGCAGGACTGGACGGCCGAGGCCGCCATCGGCGCCGCCCGCCTGGTCAACAACAATCCCCGCAAGCTGGATGTGGACGCCCTGAAGGCGATCACTCGCGCCGCCTTCTCCGGCGATCGCGCCATGCTTGCATCCTGATCCACGAACAGAGAGAGCCATGACCCACACCGTCACCATCCCCGCCCCCAAGACCGGGCCGAAGCCCTTCCCCATCCCCACCGACCTGTGGATTGGCGGCCAATGGGTGGAAGCCGCCAGCAAAAAGCGCGTCGATGTGATCGATCCCTCAACCGGCAACAAGATCACCGACATCGCCGACTGCGATCCCGCCGATGCCATGGCCGCGGTGGATGCCGCCGACAAGGCCGCCGCCGGCTGGGCCGCGACCACGCCGCGCCAGCGCGCCGAAATCCTGCGCAAATGCTATGAGAAGATCGTCGAGAATATCGAATGGCTGGCCTATCTGATCAGCCTGGAGAACGGCAAGGCGCTGCCCGACGCGCGCAGCGAAGTGCTCTATGCCGCCGAATTCTATCGCTGGTATGCCGAGGAATGCTGCCATGTGCTGGGCGAAGTCGCGATGGCGCCGGCCAGCGGCGCCCGCATCCTGGTGGAATACCAGCCCATCGGCATCGCGCTGCTGATCACGCCCTGGAACTATCCCGCGGCAATGGCCACCCGCAAGATCGCGCCCGCGCTCGCGGCCGGCTGTACCGTGGTGCTCAAGCCCGCGACCGAGACCCCGCTGACCGCCTTTGCCGTCGCCCAGATCATGCACGACTGCGGCGTGCCCGCCGGCGTGGTCAATGTCGTCACCACCTCCAAGGCGAGCCCCTTGTCCAAGGCGGTGTTGCACGATCCGCGCGTGCGCAAGATTTCCTTCACCGGCTCGACCCCGGTGGGGCGCGCCCTGCTGCATGAAGCGGCCGACCAGGTGATCTCCTGCGCCATGGAGCTGGGCGGCAACGCCCCCTTCATCGTCTGCAAGGATGCCAATCTGAATGACGCGCTGGATGGCGCCATGCTGGCCAAGATGCGCAACAGCGGCGAGGCCTGCACCGCGGCCAACCGTTTCTATGTTCACAAGGACCTCTACCAGCCCTTCACCGATGGCATCGTCAAGCGCATGTCGGAGATCAAGCTGGGCGAGGCGACCGATCCGGAGTCGACCCTCGGCCCCATGGTGAACGAAAAGTCTGTCGCCAAGATCGCCGAGCTGGTGGATGACGCCGTGGCCAAGGGCGCCAAGCTGCTGTTGGGCGGCCAGCGCCTGAACCGCCCGGGCTATTACTATCCCCCGACCGTGCTGGCGGACGTGCCCGACAATGCCACCATGATGAAGGACGAGATCTTCGGGCCGGTGGTGTCGCTGCAGTCTTTCGAGGACGAGGCCGAGGCGATCCGCAAGGCCAACGACACCGAATATGGCCTGGCGGCTTATGTCTACACTCAGGACATCAAGCGCGGCCTGCAAATCTGCGAGAAGGTCGAAGCCGGCATGATCGCCCTCAATCGCGGCATCATGTCGGACCCGGCGGCGCCCTTCGGCGGCGTCAAGCAGTCGGGTCTGGGCCGCGAAGGCAGCCACCACGGCCTGATCGAATTCTGCGAGGCCAAGTACATCTCGACGATCTGGTAGGCTTCAAGACGAACAGCTTACTTCCAGGTCACACATGCTGGGCGGCGGCGGAGCGGCAAAAGCTTCGTCGCCGTCATGCTTTTCGAACGGCGCCCGAATGATATTGAAGATGCGGTCCAGGGTTGCGACATCGTCCCGGTCTTCCACCGCGCGGATGGCGGTTTCGGCCACCCAGTTGCGCAGCACATACTTCGGGTTGATGAGGTCGAGCCCGCTCAGGTCTTCGTCCGCCGTGCGCGCGCGATAAGCCGCCAGCCAGGCTTTTGCCTCGGCATTGCCGTCTCCGAAAAGCGCCAGCCAGGCCGCATCGCCGCCGCTGAGATTGCGGAACGACAGCGTGTAATCGGCGCGGGTCCGGGCCATCAGGGTCAACAGGCTGCCGATGAGCCGATCATCCCCATCTTCCTCGCGCGACAGCCCCAGCTTGGCGCGCATCAGGACGCGGTATTTTGCGCCAAAATGCTCTTCATAAGCCGTCAGATTCTCGAGCAGCACATCGGTGCTGATCAGGTCGGACAGGGTCAGCGCCAGCGCCCGCAGGTTCCAGTGCGCGATCGCGGGCTGATTGATGAAGCTGTAGCGGCCCTGCTCGTCGGTGTGATTGCAGACGAACTGCGGATCGTAGGCATCCATGAAACCATAGGGGCCATAATCGATGGTCAGGCCCAGGATGGACATATTGTCGGTGTTCATCACGCCAGGGGCGAAGCCCACGGCCTGCCACTGCGCGATCAGCGCGGCGGTGCGGCGCACCACCTCGCCGAACCAGGCGGCATAGTCGCCGGCGGCGATGTCGGGGAAATATTCCGCCATCACATGATCGGCCAGCCGGCGCACCTGGTCCTTCATGCCGCGATGGAAGAAATGCTCGAAATGGCCGAAGCGGATATGGCTGCGGGCCAGCCGCGTCAGCACCGCGCCAGGTTCTGGGGTTTCGCGCTGAACAATCTCGCCGGTCGCCACGATGGCCAGCGCCCGCGATGTGGGAATGCCCAGCGCGTCCAGCGCCTCGCTGGCCAGATATTCGCGGATGGTGGAACGCATCACGGCGCGGCCATCGCCGAAGCGCGAATAAGGTGTGCGCCCGGCGCCCTTGAGCTGGACGTCCCATAACGCGCCTTTGTGGTTCCTGACCTGTCCGATCAACAAGGCCCGTCCGTCGCCCAGCTGCCCGGCCCAGACGCCGAACTGATGGCCGGAATAGACCATCGCCAGCGGCGAGAAGCCTTCCAGGGCGCGGTGGCCGGACGCCACCTCGACAAAGGCCGGGTCCCGGAACACCTTCGGCTCCAGATCCAGCAGTTCGGCCGCGGCCGGATTGGCATGGATCAGGCGCGGGCGTTCGCCCACCCGTTCCGCCGGCATGGCGGTGAAAAACCCTTCGCCCAGGCGGGCGAAATGGTTTTCGAGGGTTCCAGACGTGGGCAGGCGGAACGGTTCGCTCATGCCGGATTATAACGCCGGACTGAGGCTCTGGTCACAACCGACGGCTGCGGCCGCCCACCTGCCCGCGCTCCTAGGCCGCGGCTTCGCGCTTTTTATCGCGACCACGCTTCCAGTGTGGCCTTGATCCATTGCGCTTCTTGGGCGCGTGCGGATTGGCGCCATCGTCCTTGCGCGGGGTGCCCTGCTTGTGGCCGCCACCATTATGGCCACCTTTGTGACTGTGCGGCTTGCCATGGCGATGGCCGTGGGGCTGACGGGGTGTTTCCATCTGGCGGCGCTGCTCGTCGGTCAGCTCCGGCAGATCGTGCGCCACGACTTCGATCTTCATGCGGATCACCCGCTCGATGTCGCGCAGGAAACCGCGTTCGGAAGCATCGCAGAAGGAGACCGCGATGCCCTCGCCGCCGGCGCGCGCGGTGCGGCCGATGCGGTGCACATAACTTTCCGGCTCGTTGGGCAGCTCGAAATTCACCACATGGCTGATATCGTCAATATCGATGCCGCGGGCGGCGATGTCGGTGGCCACCAGCACCCGCGCCTTGCCGGAGCGGAACATTTCCAGCGCCCGCTGCCGGGCATTCTGCGACTTGTTGCCATGAATGGCTTCCGCCACCACGCCCGTGCGCGACAAATGCTCGGCCACGCGGTTGGCGCCATGCTTGGTGCGGGTGAAGACGATCACCCGGTTCATGCTCACATCCTTCAGGAGTTCGCTCAGCAGCTGGCGCTTCTGCGGCATGGGCACGATGTACAGCTTCTGGGTGATGCGGTCGGCGGTCTTGCCCTGGGGCGCGACTTCGATGCGCTCCGGCCTGTTCATCATCTCATGCACCAGACGGGCGATGTCTTCCGGCATGGTTGCGGAGAACAGCATCGATTGCCGTTCCCTGGGCAGATAGGCGACCAGCTTCCTCACATCGCGGATGAACCCCATGTCCAGCATGCGGTCGGCCTCGTCGACGACGAAGCTGGACACGGCGTCCAGGCGCACATGCTTCTGCTGCACCAGGTCGAGCAGCCGGCCCGGTGTCGCCACCAGAATATCCACGCCGCGCGCCATGGCCCGCACCTGGCTGTTCTGGTTCACGCCGCCCAGGATCACCGCCATGCGTAGATTGAGATGACGGCCATAGGTGCGAAGCGATTGCTCGATCTGCACCGCCAGTTCGCGGGTGGGCGCCAGGATCAGGGCGCGGGCCTGTTTGGCCCCCGGCGGTACATGGCCGACGGACAGGCGCTGCAGCAGGGGAATACCGAAGGCCGCCGTCTTGCCGGTGCCGGTCTGGGCGATGCCCAGAAGATCGCGGCCGGCCAGCAGGGCCGGGATGGCTTTGGCCTGAATGGGGGTGGGATGGGTGTAGTTCTCGCCCGAAAGGGCACGCAGGATCGGCTCGGCCACGCCAAGCGATTCAAAAGTCAGGTCGGTCACAAAATCCTCAAATACCGTGGGGCGCGCCGAAAAGGCGCGGGTTTACGGCGGGTTGCCGTCTTCCACGCACTCTGGAGGGAACGGAGGTCAAAACTGAAATCCGGCGATGGCTGCGCCCGGTCTGAAACCTTGGCGCCCTGTGCGGTCGCACCGGATGACGGCTTATCAGGGAGTTGGGGCGGAAAGTCAATGGACTTTTGTTGCGGCGCAGCAATCCAAAACCCTAACATTTGTGCCGTTAGCCCCGTTGCGGGACGCCTGTTTCTGTAGTCATCTTGTCGCAGTCGATCTTGCGGAGCCGGAGCCGCGAGGCGACTTGGGGTGTTTAGCCGGCACAGGGGCAGGTAGCGTCGGTTCAATGGCATACGGTAATGACAAGGCTATTTCGCAGGCATCTGCGAAAGGCAAAGTGAAGTGGTTCAACGCCACAAAGGGTTACGGCTTCATCACTCTGGAGAATGGCGGGGACGCCTTCTGTCACGCCAGCGCCTTGCAGGCGACGGGACACAGCGATGTGCAGCCGGGCACAACCATCATCTGCGATCTCGCGGACAGCCAGCGCGGCCTGCAGGTCGTGACGGTGCATAGCGTGGACACCTCCACGGCGGAAGCACCGAGCCGTGGTCCGCGCCGTGATTTCGGCGGCGGCGGATTTGGCGGCGGGCGCGATTTCGGCGGCGGCTATGGCCATCATCATCGCGACAGCGGCCCCTCGGGTCCCATGGTCGAAGGCAAGATCAAGTTCTTCAACGACCAGAAGGGCTTTGGTTTCGTGATGCCCGACAATGGCAGCGGCGATATCTATCTTCATGCCAGTGCGCTTCGCCGCTCCGGTGTGCAGGCGGTCGAGCCCGACCAGCGCATCCGTTATTCGACACGCCAGGGCAACAAGGGTGTGGAAGTCGATCGCGTAGAGATTATCTAAGGCTTGCTCGCGCTTCGTCCCAATTGCGAATGCTGTGACAAAGACCTGCCGCCAGACGCGGCGGATGCAATGATCTGCAGCTTCGAATGCACCTTCTGCCGGGATTGCATGGAAACCCGTCTCGGCGGGATGTGCCCAAATTGCGGCGGCAATCTGGCGCCCAGGCCCATTCGGCCCGCAAGCAAGCTGGCGAGAAATCCACCCTCCGCGCAGCGCGTGTTCAATCCTGACTGCGCCAGGAAATCCGCCTAGACCGGAGACGCTTTCGCGACGCCTGGCGCCACGTCGGGATCGTTTTCGACTTCCTTCAGCTTCTCGCGGGCGGCAGCGGCTTCGCGCTGCTTGTTCCACATCGACGCGTAATGACCGTTCAGCGCCAGAAGCTCCGAATGCCGGCCGCGTTCGATGATCTGGCCATGGTCCAGCACCAGGATCTCATCGGCATCCACCACGGTGGAAAGCCGATGGGCGATCACCAGCGAGGTGCGGTTGCGCGACACCTCGTTCAATGCGCTCTGGATTTCCCGCTCCGTACCGGTGTCGAGCGCGCTGGTGGCTTCGTCCAGAAGCAGGATGGGCGGGTTCTTGAGGATGGTGCGGGCGATGGCCACCCGCTGTTTCTCGCCACCTGACAGTTTCAGCCCGCGCTCGCCCACCATGGAGTCGTACCCCATGGGCAGGTCGACGATGAATTTGTCGATCTGGGCCAGCCGCGCGGCGTCCTTGATCTCAGCCTCATTGGCATCGATACGGCCGTAAGCGATATTGTATCGCACCGTGTCGTTGAACAGCACCGTATCCTGCGGCACGATGCCGATGGCCGCTCGCAAACTGGCCTGGGTCACGTCGCGGATATCCTGGCCGTCGATGGTCACGCTGCCGCTCTTGATGTCGTAAAAGCGGTAAAGGATGCGGCTGATGGTGGATTTGCCCGCACCCGACGGGCCCACCACGGCTACCGTCTTGCCAGCTGGTACGGTGAAGCTGATGCCCTTGAGCACTGTGCGTTCGGGATCGTAAGAGAAGACCACCTTGTCGAATTTGATTTCTCCGCCGCGCACCACCAGCGGCGCCGCATCGGGCTTGTCCTGCACTTCCTGAGGCCGGCCCAGCAGTCGGAACATGGCGTCCATATCCACCATGGCCTGGGTGATCTCGCGATAGACCGTGCCCAGCAGATTCAACGGCTGGTAAAGCTGCATCAGTATGGCATTGGCCGTCACAAAATCGCCCACCGTGAAACGGCCATCCCGGATGCCATAGGCGGTCAGAACCATCACCACCCCCATGCCCAGCGCCATGATCGCGGCCTGGCCGGTGTTCAGGATGGACAGCGACGTCTGCGCCTGAATGGACGCAATCGAATATCTCTCCATCGAGCGGTCGAAGCGGCGCGTCTCATGCGCTTCATTGTTGAAATATTTCACCGTCTCGAAATTGAGCAGGGAATCCACCGCCTTGGTATTGGCATCGGTGTCGGACTGGTTCATCTCCCGCCGGATCGCGACCCGCCAGCGGGTGATGGCGAAGGTGAACCAGGTGTAGGCGGCCACCATGACCAGGGTCGTGACCGCGACGGCCCAGCCCAGCTTCACCCACATATAGATGCTGAAGGCCAGAAGCTGGAAGATGGTCGGGAAGATGCTGAACAAAGCAAAGGACAGAAGATTGTCGATGCCCTTGATGCCACGGTCGATCACCCGCGACAGGCCCCCGGTTTTGCGTTCCAGGTGAAAACGCAATGACAAGGTGTGAACATGGGCGAAGGTCTGCACCGCCACCTGCCGCATGGCATGGTAAAGCACCTTGGCGAAAATACCGTCGCGCAACTGACCGAAAGCCTGCATCAGGACGCGCGCGGCCACATAAGCGCCCACAAGCCCCAGCGTCAGGCCGATGGCGATGGCGGCGGCGGGCTTGACCGCCAGCCGGTCGGTAATCTGCCCCATCAGCAGGGGAAAGTAGAAAGTGGCCGCGATCCCCAGCATCATGCAAAGCAGGGAAAGAAACACCCGCATCCGCAGGCCGGCATCGGCGGGCCAGAGATAAGGCATCAGCGCCCAGAGCGGTCTCAGGGATGGCGCGCCATTTCCTTCTTCAACGGGATGCGCCATCGTCTATCGTCCCATGTTCCCGCCGCCAAATGTCACAAATCCCGCTATCATGGCGATCAGGGCAACAGCCCCCAAAATCAAAAGCCAGCGCGGCATCATTTCTCCATTGGCGTGAAGGGCGAACCCGTCTAGGACATACCCCGTTTAAAAAGATGCGCGTGCTCGTGCAACCCTGCTGGTAACATGGACAAGGCTGAAATCAAAAGAACTGGCGCGGCTGTCTGCGTGTTTTGCGGTTCCTCCTTCGGCAGGGACCCCGCCTTCCGCGACGCGGCGCGCGCCATCGGCACCGGCATCGCCCGGATGGGCTATTCGCTGGTGTTCGGTGGTGGCGGATTGGGGCTGATGGGCGATGTCGCCAAGGCGGCGTTGGATGGCGGCGCCAGCATTCAGGGCATCATGCCCGCTTTCCTGCAGGCGTTGGAACCGGGCGTCTCGCCTCAGGAAAAGCTGATCATCACGCCACATATGCAGGAACGCAAGCAGCTGATGCTTGAGATGTCGGATGCCTTCATCGTGCTGCCGGGAGGCCTTGGCACCTTTGACGAATTCTTCGAGGTCGCCGTCGAGGCCCAGCTGAATGTGCATCAAAAGCCGATCATTGTGGTCAATGTGAACGGCTATTATGACGCGCTGGATGCGATGCTGCACGCCACGGTGGAGGCGGGCTTCGCAAAGGAGAAGATCCTGAAGCTCTATTACCTGGCCGATGGCGCGGAAGCGGCGCTGGAGATCCTGGAGGGCGCGCTCAACGCGCCGTCGCGCGGCTAGGTTCCCCAGCGCGCGAAGACGCGAAGTGCTTCGCCGCATGTCAAGCAAGGCTGCAAAGGCCGGCGTGGCTAAACCGGCGCCTTGTCGCGGTACAGCTTGTAGATGATGGAGTCGGTGAGCGCCTCAAAAGAGGCATCCACGATATTCTCCGACACCCCCACGGTGGACCAGCGATTGCCCTTGCCGTCGGCGGATTCCACCGTGACGCGGGTGACCGCCTCGGTGCCGCTGGTAAGGATACGCACCTTATAGTCCACCAGACGAAGATCGGCGAGATAGGATGAATATTTCCCCAGATCCATGCGCAAAGCGGCATCAAGTGCATTAACCGGGCCGTTGCCGCTGCCCATATTGCGGATCTTCTCGCCCGCCACCAACAGTTCCACCGCCGCATGGGCGCGCGAGATCATCTGGTCGTCGCGGTCGCGCATGCTCTCCACCGTGACGCTGAACCGATCGACGATGAAATAGCGCGGCAGTTTCTTCTGCTGGCGCAGCGCCAACAGTTCGAATGACGCCGCGGCATCGTCATAGCTGTAGCCCTCAAACTCGCGATGCTTGACGTCCTGCAACAGGCGCGCGAGATCGGGCTTGTCGCCCTCGATATTCAGATTGGCGGCGACATTGGCGCGGCCTGACTGGGATGAAACCGGGATCGCGCGCCTGTTGCCAACCGATTCCGGCGGCACATGCTCGTAAGTCTGCGGGCTTTTGGCCACGGCCGAGACATGCAGACCGCCCTTGTGAGTGAAGGCGGAAGAGCCGACATAGGCCGCATAACGGTTGGGAGACCGGTTCAGGATCTCGTCCAGCAGCCGCGAAACATGGGTAAGCTGTTTCAGATTATCCTTCGACACCCCGGTTTCGAACCGGGAGGAAAAAGGCTCCTTCAACATCAGGTTGGGTAGCAGCGAGCAGAGATTGGCATTGCCGCAGCGCTCGCCCAGCCCGTTCAACGTTCCCTGTACCTGGCGCGCGCCGGCGCGGATCGCCGCCAGCGACACCGCCACCGCCTGTTCCGTGTCATTATGGGCGTGAATGCCGAGCGCGGCTTCAGGCAGCTTGGCCTTCACCTCGCTGACGATGCGGTAGACATCTTCCGGCATGGAACCGCCATTGGTATCGCACAGCACCAGCCATCTGGCGCCCGCATCATGGGCGGTCTCCAGGCAGGTCAGCGCATAATCCGGATCGGCCTTGTAGCCGTCGAAGAAATGCTCGGCATCGAACAAAGGCTCGCGCTTTTTGGCGGCAATTGCCTCCATGGAGCGGGCGATATTGTCCAGATTGTCTTCCAGCGAGATCTCCAGCGCCACCCGTACCTGATAAGTGCTGGTCTTGCCCACCAGACAGATGGAATCCGCCCGCGCCTCCAGCACCGGCGCAAGCGATGGGTCATTGGCGGCGCTGCGCCCCGCCCGCTTGGTCATGCCGAAAGCCGTGAAACGGGCGTGTTTCAGCGCGGGGCGTTCGCCAAAGAACGCCGTGTCGGTGGGATTGGCGCCAGGCCAGCCGCCCTCGATGTAATCCACACCCAGATTGTCGAGCGCCAGCGCGATCTGGCGCTTGTCCTCAACGGAGAAGTCCACGCCCTGGGTCTGCGCGCCGTCGCGCAAGGTCGTGTCGAAGATGAAAATGCGCTCTTTTGTCATCTCACCCTGCACATGTCATGGCCGCCCTTGAGGCGGCCATCCATGGATGGCCGGGTCAGGCCCGGCCATGACAAGAAAAGGGTCATCGCTTGACTTCCCATGTCGTACCATCGGAGCCATCCTTCAGCACAATGCCCTTGGCCAGCAGATCATCGCGGATGCGGTCGCTTTCGGCGAAGTTCCGCGCTTTGCGCGCCGCATTGCGGGCGGCGATGGCATCGGCGATGGCCGCGGCGTCCACCTGCGGCTTGGCGGCGATCTTGAGCTGGACATTGGAGAAGCCCAGAAAGCCCAATCCACCCGCCAGCGCCATCTCATCGCACCTGTGCAACGAGGCGATGGCTGCCGGCGTGTTGAGGTCGTCCGACAGCGCCTCGAAGAATTCGGCATTGGGCGCCGGGTCCACCAGCGGTTCGGTCACGTCATACCAGCGTTCCAGCGTCTTCCAGCTTTCGCGCAGGCCCCCAAAGGTGAAATCGATCGGCTGACGGTAATGGGTGCGCAGCATGTTGAAGCGCAGCACCTCGCCCGGCCAATCGGCCAGAAGATCGCGGATGGTGAAGAAATTGCCCGCGCTCTTGGACATCTTTTCGCCTTCCACCTGCAGGAAACCGTTGTGCATCCACACCTTCGCGATGGGGTGGCCGCAATGCGCCCCCTCGCTCTGGGCGATCTCGTTTTCGTGATGGGGAAAGACCAGATCGATGCCCCCGCCATGGATGTCGAACGTCTCGCCCAGATATTTTCCCGCCATAGCCGAGCATTCGATATGCCAGCCAGGCCGTCCCCGGCCCCAGGGACTGTCCCAGCCCGGCAACCCTGCTTCCGACGGCTTCCACAGCACAAAATCCATGGCGTTCTTCTTATAAGGCGCCACTTCCACCCGCGCGCCGGCCAGCATCTCGTCCAGCGAGCGCCGCGCCAGCTTGCCGTAATCGGCCTTGGATGAGACATCGAACAGCACATGGCCATCCGCGGCATAAGCATGCCCCTTCGCGATCAGTTCCCCGATCATGGCGATCATCTCGCGCACATGTTCGGTGGCGCGCGGGGTGACCGTCGGCGGCAGATTGCCCAAGGCCGCCACGTCTTCCTCATAGATGCGGGCGGTTTCCTCAGTCAATTCGCGGATCGAGATGCCGCGTTCGGCGGCGCGCGCATTGATCTTGTCATCCACGTCGGTGATGTTGCGCACATAGGTGACATGGGCCTCGCCGTAAACATGACGCAGCAGCCGGAACAGCACGTCGAACACGATGACGGGCCGCGCATTGCCGATATGGGCAAAGTCATAGACCGTGGGGCCGCAGACATACATGCGCACATTCCTGGGATCGAGCGGCGCGAAATCGTCCTTGGTCTTGGTCAGGGTATTGAACAGGCGCAGAGTCATGGCAGGTTCGGTTGAGCGGTGCGAGAAACTAGCAAATTTGGGGCGGGCAGAAGGGATTTTGCAGCGTTAGCTGCAAATCGAAAACCGGATAGTGGGGCGATAGGCCGTCACGCGGTTTTTCCTTCCAGACGCGCCAGAACCCTGTCGCGCCCGATCAGGGGTAACAGCTTTTTGAGTTCGGGTCCATGCTCCTGGCCCGTTAACGCCAGCCGCAGAGGATGGAACAGCCCCCGGCCCTTGGCCCCCGTTTCCACGGCCACCGCCTTGGTCCAGGCGCCCCAGGTGCCCTCGTCCCAGGGCTCGGGCGGCAACAGGCTGGCGGCCTTCGCCGCCAGGCCGGCATCCTCGATCCGCGGCGTGACAGGACCGGAGATCAGCCGGGCCATTGCGGCCGCGTCAGCAAGCTTTGTCAGATTGGGCCGGATCGCATCCCAGAAGGCTTCGCCTTCAGGAACGCGCGCGGCCACCGCGCTGTAGGGCGTGATGTGGAGCAGCTTCGCATTCAGCGCATTGAGTTCTTCCGGCACGAAATGGGCCGGAGCGCGGCCGATCTTGGCGAAGTCGAATTCCTGCGCCAGCTCGCCCAGAGTCAGGCGCGGCTCGATCGGATCGGAGGTGCCCAACTTGGCGAGATAAGAGGCGACGGCCTGAGGCTCGATGCCGTCCTCGCGCAGGCTTTCCAGCGACAATGAGCCCAGACGTTTCGACAGCGCCTCGCCGCCGGCGCCCACCAGCAGGGGAAAATGCGCGAACTTGGGCACGGCCGCGCCCAGCGCCTGGAAGATCTCGATCTGGGCGGCGGTATTGGTGACATGATCTTCGCCCCGCACCACATGGCTGATGGCCATGTCGATATCGTCGGCGACCGACGGCAGGGTGTAGAGAAACGCGCCATCCTCGCGCACCAATACCGGATCGGACATGGTGGCGGTGTCGATTTCGACCGGCCCGCGCACCAGATCGGTCCAGCTCACTTTGCCGCGCGACAGCAGAAAGCGCCAATGCGGTTTACGACCTTCGGCTTCCCACTTCGCGCGATTGGCGGGATCGCGCGAAGCGCGATTGTAAACCGGCGGCAGCTTGCGGGCCGCCTGCAACGAGCGCTGACGATCCAGCTCGGCTTCGGTCTCGTAACAGGGGTAAACGCGGCCCGCCGCCTGCAATTTGTAGAAGGCGGCGCTATAGACGGCCAGCCGGTTGATCTGGCGGTCGGTGGCGTCATGGGTGAGGCCCAGCCAGCCCAGGTCGCGATAGATCGCATCTTCAAAGGCCCTGGTGGAGCGCGCCGCGTCGGTGTCGTCGATA
>DASZVQ010000101.1:0-18069 GCA_035547275.1 Rhizomicrobium sp. | reverse complement strand
CTGGCTATGTCCGCCATCTCTTCGATCAGTTCTCGGCCGACTATGACAGCCGCATGATCGGCCAGCTGGGCTATGCCGCGCCGCAGATCCTGCTGGACCTGGCGGGAATGGTGATGGCGAGGCGCGATAAGCTGGCAATTCTGGATCTGGGCTGCGGCACCGGCCTGGCGGGCTTGGTGTTCCGGCCGTTTGCAGCCCGGCTGGACGGCATCGACCTGTCGCCGGCCATGGTGGAAAAGGCGCGGGCGCGAAATATTTATGACAGCCTGGCCGTCGCCGATCTGGAGAGCGCGCTTGCCGCGCCCGGGCCGGCCTATGACCTGATCCTGGCGGTCGACACGCTCGTATATCTGGGTGATCTTTCGACCGTGTTCGGCGCCGCCCATGCCTGTCTCCATCCGGATGGTTTCTTTCTTTTCACCGTCGAGCGAGCGGACAGCGAGGGATTCGAACTCGGGCCCAAACGCCGTTGGCGTCACAGCGAAGCCTATTTGCGCGCCCTTGCCGAACGGGTCGGCTTTCATGTCGCCGGACTTGTTGCAGCCACGCCACGCCATGAGGCCGGAGAGCCGGTGGCCGGCTTTGCCGTGGCCCTGGCGCGCTAGCAAAACGCATCTTTTCGGCGCGTCGGGCGTTTCCTCATCCCGTCATGAGCCGTGGGATTCCCGCAACATGGTCGCACTCGACAACCAGGCCTTTTTCGGCTCCCGGGTTCCGCGTTTCAAACTGACGCTGGGGCCGCTGGTCGGCGGCATCGCGCTGGGCGCGGCGATGCTGGTGCTGGGCGCGCTGCTGGTACGCGGCTTTGCCGAGAACGGCTTCCGTCTGGGCAGCCAGCTGGCCTGGCGGTATACCTCTTTCATCTTCTTCCTGGCCTTGACCGCCGGTCCGCTTTGCCGCGTTGGCGCGCGGCTGTTTCCGCGATTGACAGCTCCCGAAAGCCTCAGCCGCCGTCTGGTCTGGGGCTTTTGCGCCAGCTATGGCATCTATCTGCTGTCGGTCTTCGTTCCCAATGTCATTCATCAGTCCGCCGGCGCCACCCTGATGGTGCTGTTCGGCGGCGGCGTGGCGCTGGTGATGGCGGCAAGCGCGGCGCCTCTGGCGCGGCTGGGCCGCCCGCCCGTCATCGCCACCAAGATCCGCCGCGTGCTGCTGGGCATGGCCGCCGTCTATTTCTGGATGTGCTATTGCCTGATGGCGTTGGCGCGCATTTCCGGTCCGCATCGTCCCGATGGCTATTACGGCATCAGCCTGTGCCTGATGGTTGTCGGCCTCCTGGCCCGCTATGCCGATCGCTGGGTGATGTCCAGAGAACAGGCCGCGACGGAGACGGTGATCGTCTGAGAGCCCGCTGTAAGTTTTGCGGCGGATTTGCGGCGCCTTTCTGTACCAAGTTAGGCCGGTTCTGATACTGGCGCAGGTTCCCGGGGCTGTGCGACACTGACGCGGTTCCTGAGGGTTTTGCGCGTGCGTCCGGCTTTTGCGATTGCGGTTTTGCTGTGCGGTTTTGCGCTGCCGATGCGGGCGGGTCTGGCGCAGGAGGCGTGTGTTGAGCCGCAGGAACCCGCGCCGGTCGACGGGGCGCAGGCGAGCGAAGATCAGATGCGCAATGCGGCCGCGGCAGCCAGAAATTTCATGGCCCAGTCCGACGTTTATCAGGCTTGCCTTGCGAACGCGCTCGATGCGGCCAAGACCCAGGCGGCCGCGGATGGCAGGCCGGTCGATCCTGCACTGGAAGCCGACGCCAAGGCCAGGGCCGAGGCCAATCAGAAAGTGCGGGAGAAGGTGGGGGTAGAGATCAACACCGCCATCAGCGTCTATAAGCAGACCCATCTGAAATAAGCCGCCCTCCCAAGGGTTGATTCCTTTTGTCGCGCTGCCGGGGGCTTTTTCCCGCGCCCAACCGTGCCCGGCGGCCCCGCGAATCACTTATCGTAGCCGCATGGCTGAGGCGGCGGTTCGAATTCCCAAAGAGCGGCGTCAGCGCGATGTCTCCCGGGCGGCATCGCGGACCGCCATTCTGGAAGCCGCGCGCCGGGTGGCGGCACGCGACGGCGCCCGCGATCTTTCCCTGCGGGGCGTGGCGGCCGAGGCCGGTTTCGCTCCGGCCGCGCTTTACGGCTACTTCCGCAACAAGGACGAGTTGCTGCTGGCTCTGGCGGCCGACGATCTGACCTCGCTGGCACGGGTGATGCGGGGCAGCGGCGTGGGTCTGGCCGGCGCGGGCGCGGCGGCGCTGGAGTTGCTGCGCGGTGCCGAGACCATGGCGGCGGCGAGCGCGGCCCTGGCCGGCACGCCATCGGAAAACAGCAAGACCAACGAGGCCGAGCGCCTGTTCAACGGCCGGCTGATCGCCGCCCTGAAAGCCTTGTCGGATGCCGGCGGCCTGCGCTCCGACAGCCGTGAAAGCCAGTGCGATGTGGTGCTGGTGGCGGCGTCGCTGGTGGGCCTGGCGCTGCTGGCGCGGTCCGGGCGGCTTCAGGCGCTGGGTTTTGCGCCCGAAGAGATGATCGCCCGCCTGGACAGCCGCTTCCGCGCCACGCGGTAACCCGCGGCACTATTTTCCGGTAGCGCTCCGTACCAGGAACATGGCCGTCAGATGCCGGCCCCCGGCAAAGCTCAGCGTCACGGGCACCTTGCTGCCCGGCCTGATGGCGGGTTTCGCATCCATGCACATCAGATGATAGCCGCCAGGCGCGAATCTGAGGGTTCCGTCCGCCGGCACATCAACCGATGTCACGTCCGTCATCGAGCCCATGCCACCCATGTTTTCGCTGCGATGGAGCATGAGCATGCCGCAAGCCGGGCTGTCCGCGCCGGTCAGTCTGACAGACTTGGTGCCTCTATTGTGCAACGTGAAATACCCGCCGGACGGAACCGAGCTCGGCAGCGCTCTTATCCACGCATCGCTGACGGTCAGCTCATCGGCCGAAGCGACCGCTGTCATGATGACGAGAAACAGCGTGGCAATGACCGCAACCGGTTTACTGCGCATAATGGACCTCCATCACGAAGGTCCGCTGCGGGAACGGGTGGAAGACGAAATATTTGTCGCCATTGATGTTGTCCACGCCGCCGGCCAGGGTCCAGTTCTCGTCCAGCCTGTAGCGAACCCTGGTGTCGAAGACGAAATAGCCGGCAAAGCCCTGATAGGTCTGTGACACCGGATCGCTATTGTCGATGGTGCCGAAACTCCGGTCGCTGTAGCGCGCCCCCAAGGTGAAAGCCCAGCTGTCGTTCGGCCGGTAGGTGGCCAGCGCATTGGCGCGCAGGACGGGCAGCTGCGGGATGCGCTTGTTCACGGCATTGGCGAAAGCGCTGTCGCGCACGATGCGTCCGTCCACGGCAGTCAGGCTGCCCATCAGCTCCAGCCCGGGAATGAAGGCGTCATACTGATCGGCCAAAAGCTCGATGCCGCGGGCGCGGGTGCGGTCCACATTCTGCACAAAGCTGAACAGGGTGCTGGAGCCCGGCACCAGCGGCGCCGACTGGGACAAAAGCGCGTTGGAAATATTCTCCTGAAAGAAAGAGATGCGCAGCAGGCCGCTGTCGGTCCGGCGCTGTGCCGCCAGCTCATAGCTGTCGGCATGTTCCGGCTTCAGATGGGGATTGGGCACGGTCAGGGTCGTGCCGGTGGTGATGGCCTGGTAAAGCTCGGTCACGGTCGGCATGCGCATGGCCTCGCCCCAGGAGCCGGTCAGCGACCAGTGATCCGAGATCTGCCAGGCGAGCGACGCCTTGGGCGAGAAGGAGCTGGAACTGACACGGGGCTGCGTGACATTCAGCGCCGGCGAGGCGGAGAAATTGGTGCCGTCATAGGCGCGCCAGTCCTCATGGCGCACCCCCAGCGCCAGCTTCACATCCGGCAACAGGGTCCAGATGTCCTGTACCCATTCCGCATTGGTGAAGGTGCGGCCTTGCGCGGAATTCACCACACTGCCCAATCCGCCCTGTATCCAGTCGGTGAGATTGTTGCGCAGCTGGGCGAAGGTCTCGGCGTCCCGGTGGATGCCGAAGGACAATTCATGGTCGCTCCAGCCACGCCAGGCGCCATCGGCATCCAGCGTGTACCAGCCGGTGCCGTTCATGCGGTTGATGGTTCCAGACCCGCCGGAGAAGGCGCCGGGAAGCGCTGCTGTCGGCACGCGCTGCTTGTCGTTGAGATAGTTGTAGTCGCTGGCGATCAGCTCCCAGATGAAATCGCCCGTGTCGGCGGATTTCAGGGTCAGAGCCTGGGCCAGCTGGGTCTGCTGGTAATTGTAGATGGTGTTGGAGAAGGTGCTGGCGGCGATGTTGGTATTGTAGCCGGCCAGATTGACGTTGCCGGTATAGACCGGATTGCCCGTGGCATCGTGCAGATAGGTCTTGGCCGTGGCGTCGTCATTCTGATGGAACAGGCTGGCGACATAGGACAACTGCCACTGATTGGGCAGGTCATAGGCCAGCTTCAAGGTGTCGGTATCCTCGACCTGATGCTCGATGCTGGTGGCGCCGATCACCGCGATGGGCGCGGCCGCGCGGTTGAGGTCGGGGCTGCCGCCCAGGACTGGGATGCCCGCCGTGCTGGTGGCGGCGGGCAGGGTCAGGGTGGCAAAGCCCAGCGGCTGGGCGAAGTCATCCAGGTGGCTGGCCGACAGTCGCCAGCTGAACGCGCCACTGCGGTCGCCGATGCCGCCCGAGACCTGCCAGCTGCCCGCGTCGCTCCGCGTGGAATATTTGTCGAAAGGCTCCAGCGTGCCCACCACATCGCCATAAAGCTCGAAATGATCCGGCATTTTGGTCGTGATGTTGATGGTCACGCCGATGGAATTGCCGGCATCGCGCGCGGCAAAGGGACCGTAAAGGACGTCGATGCGGTCGACGTCCTGCGGCGCGACCACGCCGAAATGGGGACTGGCGCCGCTATTGTTGTTGCCGATGGGCGAGGAGATCAGAACCCCGTCCATGAAAATCAGATTGCGGGCGGAAGCACCGACGCCGGAGGTGCGGGTGGCGACAGGGTCCTGCACATCGCCCTCATGGCGTTTGCGCACAAAAAGCGAGGGCGCATATTCCAGCATGTCCTCGGTGTTGACGGTATTGATCTGCTCCATCGCCTTGGCGGCATTGACCTGAACGTCGGGCGCGGCGGGATCGGCATTGGCGCGCTCGCCATTGACCACCACATATTCCGGTTGAAGGCCGGCGCCGATGGACTGGGCGTGCGCGGGCAGGGTGGCGCCAAAAGCGGTGAACACCAAAAGGCTTGATTGCGCCAACAGGCGCGCGGAATGAGACATGGAATTTCCCCAAAACGAATGAGCAAAAGCGCCGGGCGAACCGGCGCGAGATTAAAAAGCTCAGACGAAGCGGGGCGGGGCGCGGGGAGATTGCGGCGTGAACCGCGCCGCCACGGTGATGGCATAGGCGCGGTCGATGGCTGCCGCGAAGGCATGGAAGCGGGGCAGGATCAGCTGCGGCACATCGGGCACCGATGCCAGATGGGGCGCCGCGGCAAAGGGACATTCCTCATGAGAGGAATGGCTGTCCTTGTTGTTGTCCTGCGCGGGCTGGTGCATGCCGGCATCCATCGAGCAGATGGTCAGGCCATGGGCAGCCGGCATCCAGCCGACCGGCAACAGGGCGCGCGCGATCAGGGCGATGATCGCCAGATGGCGCGCGATGCGGAAGATCCCCGGCATGGACGGGTTTTCCTCCCGTCCATGCCGGGGGTCAATGCGTCAGATGACCACTTGGTCAGATCGTGATTCCGCCATCGACGATGAAATTCTGTCCGGTGGCGAATTTGGCGTCATCGCTGGCCAACCATACGACAATGCTGGCGATTTCCTCGGCGGTTCCCAGGCGTCCCATGGGCTGGCGGGCGGTGAAGGCCTTGCGCGCGGCATCATAATCGCCGGTATCCTTCAGGCGCTGCTGCAGCGAGGGCGAATCCACCGTGCCGGGGCAGACCGCGTTGCAGCGGATGCCCTTGGTGACGAAATCGGCGGCCACCGACTTGGTCAAGCCGATCACGGCGGCCTTGCTGGCGCCATAGATGCAACGGTTGGGAATGCCCTTGATGGAACCGGCCACCGAAGCGACGTTGATGATCGAGCCGCCGCCGCCCTCGATCATCGCCGGCAGGAACGCCTTGATCATGCGGGCCATGGCATAGACGTTGATCTGGAACGATTTCTCCCATTGGGCGTCGTCGTTATCCAGGATGGTGCCGTTCTCGACAAAGCCGGCGCAGTTGAACAGCACATCCAGCCTGCCGGTCTTCTTCGCCAGGGCGGCGATGGCGGCGCCGTCGGTCACGTCCAGCTGCGCCTTCTCGCACCCCAGACCGTCCAGGCCTTTCAGGTCGCGGTCCGTGGCGATGACCTTCGCGCCTTCGGCCAAAAACATTTCGGTGGCGGCACGGCCGATGCCGGCCGCGGCGCCGGTGATCAGCGCAATCTTTCCCTCAAGCTTCCTGGACATGTGCTTCCTGTTTGGGATTTCCCATGAATTTGTGATGACCGCTCCGGGCAGGTGCCTTCGGGCGCGGGGCCATAATGGGGCATTGGCTGGCCCAATTCCAGTGCGCCCGGCTCGGGCGCTTTGCCGCTATAATCATCAATGACATTGGGGATGTCCGCGCCTTGGCCACTGGCTGATGACCATTGCGGCCTTTTGTTTGCGGTGCATTATAATCCGCGGGTGTAGCGGCCATCGGGGCCTTTGACGAAAGGCGCGGATTACGCTTTGTTGGCCTCAACCAGTGAGGCGCGACCAACGCCCACCACAACAGGGCCGAGGAAACGTCGATGTCGCACAGGGTCCGCTATCTGCTGATCATGCTGGTCTTTGTGGTCAGCGCGGTCGTCTATGTAGACCGCAGCAATATCTCCATCGCCGGCACTTACCTGGCGCAGGATTATCACATCTCCAAGATCCAGCTGGGATGGGTGTTTTCCGCCTTCCTGTTGGGCTATGCCGCCTTCCAGATTCCGGCCGGCTGGGTCGTGGGCAAGCTTGGTCCCCGCCGCACCCTGACCCTGGGCCTGATCTGGTGGAGCGTGTTGTCCGTCGCGACCGCACTGGTGCCGCCGCACATGGCTGGGGCGCTGTGGGTCCTGATCGCGGTGCGCTTTGTTCTGGGCCTGGGCGAAGCGGTTGCCTATCCTTCCTCCAACCAGTTCATTGCCGCCTGGTTCCCCACCCATGAGCGTGGCACCGCCAATGGCTGGGTGTTCGGCGGCGTGGGCTTCGGCTCGGGCACGGCGCCGCCGCTGGTCGCTTTCATCATCTACAATTACGGCTGGCATTCCGTTTTCTACGTCTCGGCCGCACTGGGCCTGATCATCGCCGCCATCTGGTATAAAGCGGCGCGCGATACGCCAGCCGAACACCCCAAGGTCACGGCGGAAGAACAGGCCCATATCATGGCCGACATGCCGCTGAAGGTGGAAGGCAGGATGCCGGCGGTGCCCTGGTTCAATATCTTCACCAGCAAGGATGTCTGGGGTGCGACAACCGCTTATATCGCTTTTTGCTATGTCGCCTTCATCTTCCACACTTGGTTCTTCATCTATCTGAAGGACGGGCGCGGGCTGGACCTCAAGAACAGCGCATTGTTCGGCATGTTGCCCTTCATCGCCATGGTGGTCGGCTCCCTTGTCGGGGGCGTCATCAGCGACTGGCTGGTCAAGCATTATGGCCAGTATGTCGGACGCAGCCTTTGGGGCGCCTTCACCTTGCTCCTGACCGGCATCTTCCTGATCATCGGCAGCAAGGCGCAGGACACCACGCTTGCGGTTCTGGTGCTCGCCGGCGGCGCGGGGGCCTGCTATCTGGGGCAGGCCACCTATTGGGCGGTGGCCGCGGATTATGGTGGCCCCTTTACGGGGGTGATCTCCGGCTTGATCAATATGGCAGGTCAGATTGCTGGCGCCGTCACGGCGTCGCTGACGCCGCTGCTGGCGCAATGGTATGGCTGGGAATATGCGTTCTACGTTGCCGCCGGTATCTGCTTTGTCTTCATGTTTCCATGGTTTCTGGTCAACCCCAATCGGCGACTGCATGTGCCGGAGCAGGTGACGGCCTAGGGACCGGTCTTGTGCCATGAGCGCATCGCCCGCGCTGTCGCCAGGCGACTGCTCACGCCAAATGCTTCGCCTATCACTGGAGTGCAGTCAGTCCCGCCGCCGCGATCCCGGCCAGGGCCGCGATCTCGTCATTGTCGGATGTGTCACCGGTCACGCCGACGGCGCCGATGGCTACGCCATCCGGACCCTTGACGATCACACCGCCGGCCACCGGCAGCAGCCCGCCGGGCGCCAGATGGGCCAGCGCGCCGACAAAACGCGGACGCTCTGCCGCCATCTCGCCGATGCGCCGCGAATTGACGCCCAGGGCCAGCGCGCCCGCCGCCTTGCCGCGCGCGATGTCCAGCCGGAGGAACGACGTGCCGTCCTGGCGCTGGAAGGCGATGACATGGCCGCCCGCATCCACCACCACACAGGAGAGCGGCTTCATACCGGCTTCCCTGCCCTTGGCGAAAGCGGCGGTGATGATGGTATTGGCCTTGTCCAGGCTGATGCGGAAATCGCTCATGGCGGGTCTCTCTAATATCGTCTCGTATACAGACTGGCGGAAAAAACGCAGCGGGAAAAGCCGTTCCGCATGGTATCTCTCGCCGCATGGCTGAGGGCAGACCGCGCAAGACGCAGATCGTGGTGGCGGGTGGCGGGGCCGCGGGGCTGGAACTGGCCACCCGGCTGGGCGCCCATTTCGGACGCGAGCATTTCGACATCATCTTGGTCGAAAAAAGCCGCACCCATATCTGGAAACCGCTGCTGCATGAGGTGGCGGCCGGCGCGCTGGACGCCAATCTGGACGAGGTGGGCTATCGCAGCCATGGCCATGCCTGGGGCTATCGCTTCTTTTACGGCACGCTGGAAGGTATCGACCGTGAAAACCGCCAGGTGCTGATCGCGCCCATTCTGGACGAGGATGGCTCCGAGATCATGGGCCGCCATCGCATCCGCTATGATTATCTGGTGCTGGCGGTGGGCTCGGTGTCGAACGATTTCGGCACCAAGGGGGTGGCGCAGCATTGCATCTTTCTGGACAGCCGCGCCCAGGCCGACCGTTTCCGCGCCAAGCTGCTCAACCATTGCCTGCGCGTATCGCGCACCCTGGTGCAAAATCCGGCCGCCGATGCGACTGTGACGGTGGATATTGTTGGCGGCGGCGCCACCGGCGTGGAGCTGGCGGCGGAGCTGTACAACGCCGCTGTGGCGCTGCGCCATTACGGCCTGGAAGTATTCGACGAAAGCCGGATGAAGGTGACGTTGATCGAAGCGGGGCCGCGCATCCTGCCCATGCTGCCCGAAAAACTGGCGGAGGCCGCGCACAAGGAGCTGGAGGCGCTGGGCGTGCGGGTGATCACCGGCGAACAGGTGGTGGAAGCCACCGGCGAGGGCATCATCACCAAGTCGGGCGAGTTGATCAAAGCCGATCTGAAAGTGTGGGCCGCGGGTGTTAAGGGGCCCGACATGCTGGCGGGATTGGGGCTTGAAGTCACGCGCGGCAACCAGCTTGTGGTCAAGCCGACGCTGCAGACCACGCGTGATGACCGGATCTTCGCCATCGGCGATTGCGCCTGCTTTGTGCCCAAGGGCGAAACCCGGGCCGTACCGCCCCGGGCCCAGGCCGCGCACCAGATGGCGGCGACGGCGTTCCAGAACATTCGCGCCCTGATCCGGCACAAGCCGCTGCGTGATTTCGTCTACCACGATCATGGCTCGCTTGTGTCGCTCAGCCATTTCTCCACGGTGGGCTCATTGATGGGCAATCTGGTGGGCGGGCGCATGGCGGTGGAAGGCCGGCTGGCGCGTTTCGTCTATGTCTCGCTCTATCGCATGCACCTGATCGCCATTCACGGCTGGATCAAGGGCCTGGCGCTGATCCTGCTGGGTCATGTCAACCAGATTGTCCGGCCCAAGCTGAAGCTTCATTGATGCCGAGCTTGCTCGATCAGGCCATTGCTTTTCATGCGCGGGGCGTGCTTTCCGAAGCCGAGCCGCTTTATCGCCAGGTCCTGGTGGCCGATCCCGACAACCCCGTGGTGCTGATCAACTGGGCGCACACGCTGAACGGACTGCGCCGGTTTGAGCCGGCGCTGGCGGCCTATGACCGGGCGCTGGCGCTGGACCCCAGCCAGGCATTTCTGGATCTCATTCGCGGCGATGTCCTGCAATGGCTGTTGCGTTACGGAGAAGCGGTCGAGGCTTATGACCGATTTCTGGATCAGGAGCCCGACCTGGCCGAGGCCTGGAACAGCCGGGGACTGGCGCTGCAAGGCGCGGGGAAGCTGGACGAGGCGCTGCAATCCTATCGGCGCGCGGAAGACTTGAATCCCGACTTCGCGCCGGCGCATCTCAATCGCGGCCTTTGTCATCTGCTGATGCAAGATTTCGCGGCCGGCCTGCCGCTCTATGAATGGCGCAAGCGCATGCCGCAGCCGATGGAGGCGCGGCACTATCCGCAACCGCTCTGGACGGGCGCGGAAGATATTCGCGGACGCATCCTGTTCGCCTATGTCGAGCAGGGTCTGGGCGATGCGGTCCAGTTCTATCGTTATGTCTCCTTCGCGCTGGCCCGTGGCGCGAACGTCATCCTGTCTGTGCCCGATCCGCTGGTCGCATTGTTGAAAAACGCGACACCGCCGGTCGAGGTGATCGGCTGGGGGCAAGCGCCCGCGCGTTTCGACTTCCATATTCCGCTGGCCAGCATTCCCTTGGCGGTGGGCATGCGAGCCGACACCATTCCGGCACCCGATCATTATCTGACGGCCGAACCGGATCTTCTGGCCCGGTGGAAATCCCGCCTGGGCAGCCATGGCTATCGCATCGGTATCGCCTGGCAGGGCCTGGAGCTGATCCGGGGATTGGAAGGAAAGTCTTTTCCTGTCGCGGCACTGGCGAAGATCGCGGCCTTGCCGGATGTGCGACTGATCAGCCTGCAGAAAGGGGATGGCACCGGGCAACTCGATCACCTGCCGGCGAGCATGGCCGTCGAAACCCATGCCTTTGATGAAGGATCTGACGCCTTTCTCGACACCGCGGCAATAATGCGGGCCTGCGACCTGGTGATCAGCGCCGATACCGCGCCCGCGCATCTGGCCGGTGCGCTGGGCGTGCCGACATGGGTGGCGCTTAAACACGTGCCCGACTGGCGCTGGTTCCTGGGCCGTGATGACAGCCCCTGGTATCCCAGCTTCAGGCTGTTCCGTCAGTCGGCGGCCGGCGACTGGGATAGTGTATTCGAAGCAATGGCGCGGGACCTTATTTCGCATAGACTGGGCCGGCGACCGGCTCGTGATCCATCCCGCGAATGACTTCAAAACTGCGCTTTGCCGCCAATCTGTCCTGTCTGTTTTTGGAATGGCCGTTCCTGGATCGCTTCGCCGCGGCCGCCGATGCCGGGTTCACCGCCGTCGAATATCTGTTTCCGTATGATCATGCCCCGGCCGATATCGCCCAGCGCCTTGCCCGCCATGGGCTTGAGCAGGTTCTGTTCAACCTGCCGCCGGGCGATTTTCTGGCGGGCGAGCGGGGGCTGGCTGCGTTCCCGGACCGGGCGGCGGAATTTCAGGCCTCGGTGGAGACCGCGATCAACTATGCGCTTGCCACCGGGACGCGCCGGCTGCATCTGATGGCGGGTGTCGCCAAGGGCGGAGCGGCCATCGCCGCCTATCAGGATGCGCTGAAATTCGCCTGCGAGGCCACCGAGCGCCATGGCATCGAGATCCTGATCGAGCCGATCAACAGCCGCGACATTCCCGGCTATCTGATGAATGATTTCGGACTGGCGGAATGGCTGATCACGGAAACGCGGCTGCCCAATCTCAAGCTGCAATTCGATATCTATCACCGCCAGGTCCTGCACGGCGATGTCACGCGCGGGCTGGAGGCGCTGCTGCCCATCACCGGTCATGTCCAGGTCGCGTCCGTGCCGCTCAGGCATGAGCCCACCACCGGCGAACTGAATGACACAAACGTTTTCGAGACGCTGACCCGGCTGGGCTATGACGGTTTCATCGGCTGCGAATACCGCCCCGCCAATGGCACCCTGGCGGGCCTGAGCTGGTTAAAGGGCCTGCTTTAACGCGGCGGCAGCGGTTCCACCTTGCCGACCAGGAACAGATAGGACAAGGCGCCCACCACGCAGAGGCCACCCGCCGCCGATAATGGCACCAGGAAAGAGCCCTTGGTCAGGGTCAGCATTACCCCGGTGAAGGTGGTGATCATGATGCCCGCCAGATTGCCGGCGAAATTCTGGATGCCGCTGATGGAGGCGACATGGCTGGGCGTGGGCGCCAGTTCGCTGGCCACTGTCCACACATTGGCGCCGGTGAAGGAGAGGCTGGCATAGGCCAGCGAAAACAGCGCCAGGCAGAGATAGACATTGTCCACGAAAGCGGAGATGCCGATGGACGACGCCACCGCCATGCCGCCGACCAGACAGGTCTTGCGCGCGCGCGTAGCGCTCCAGCCCATCCCGAGCAGCCGGTCCGAGGTCCAGCCGCCCAGCCAGTTGCCGCCGATCGCTGACAGGGCCGGCGCCATGCCCAGGGTGCCGAATGCGGCGACTGAGAAGCCGCGGGCCTGCAGCATGTAGCTGGGAAACCAGGTAATGAAGAAATAGATCGCGAAGTTCAGGCAGAACATGCCGATCATCAGCCCCCAGATGGAGCGATAGTGGAACAGATCGCTCCAGGAAATCCTGGCGGTGACGGCGACGGGCGCGGCGCGCTGGGCCAGAAGCGCGTCGACTTCTGCCGGTGCGATGGCACGATGGCGTTCCGGATCGCGATAGACAAACCACCAGGCGAGCACCCAGACGATGCCCAGGAGGCCGGTGGTGATGAAGGCGCCGCGCCAGCCCGCCATCACGATCAGCCAGGTGACCAGCGGTATGGACAGCGCCGAGCCGGCCGTCGAGCCGCTGTTGAAAATGCTGCAGGCAAGTCCGCGCTCACGGCGGGGAAACCAGTTGAAGGCAACCTTGGTGAAGGAGGGAAGGCTGGCGGCCTCGCCCACGCCCAACATCAAGCGTGCCCCGATGAATTGGGAGATGCCGCGGGCGAAGCCGGTGGCGATGGTGAAAAGCGACCACCAGCCCACCGCCAGCGCCAGGGAGAGCCGCACGCCGATGCGGTCGATGATCCAGCCGGCGGGCAACTGCATGGCCGCATAGGTCCAGAAGAAGGCGCTGAGCACCAGGCCCATGGCGGCGGCGTCCAGCCCCAGTTCCTGGCGGATGAAGGGGGTGGCGATGGCGAGGTTGGCCCGGTCGATGTAGCTGATCGCATTGGCGATGAAGCACATCCATATGATGAGCCAGCGTATCTTTGGCATGTTCCCCCGTGTCTTGTTTTTTTATGCCCGCTTTCGCGGCGCCTTTTAAATCGGTCGGCCGCCCGCGCGGCCTTATGCGAACTTCTCCATCGCCTCCCACAGGCCATTCAGATAGACCGCGCCGAGCGCCCGGTCGTAAAGGCCATAGCCGGGCTTGCCGGTTTCGCCCCAGATCATGCGGCCATGATCGGGGCGCGCATAGCCTTCGTAGCCGACATCGTGATAGGCCTTGACGATCGCCGCCATGTCGAGCGAGCCGCAGTCGGATTTGTGCGCGGTCTCCTCAAAGTCGCCGCTGGCATTGACCTTGACGTTGCGCAGATGGGCGAAATGGATGCGGCCCATGCCGCCAAATTCACGTACCAGCGCCTCGACATTGTTTTCCGGTCCCGCCCCCAGCGAACCCGAGCACAGGGTCAGGCCATTGGCCTTGCTGTCCACGATCCTGAGCAGGCGGGCCAGGTCGTCGCGGTTCTTGACGATGCGCGGCAGGCCGAAAATGGGCCGCGGCGGATCATCGGGATGCATGGCCATGCGGATGCCGCTTTCCTCGGCCACCGGCACAATGGCTTTCAGGAAATAGCTCAGATTGTCCCACAGCTGTTCCTCGCCGACGCTGGCATATTCGGCCAACAGGTTCTTCAGCTCTTCGGGCTTGTAGCTGGAGTCCCAACCGGGCAGGGAAATGCCCTTGCTGATGTCGATTTCTTCCACTTCCCTGGTGTCGAAGGCGAGCGTCGTGGAGCCATCGGGCAGCATCTTTTCCAGGGTGGTGCGGGTCCAGTCGAATACCGGCATGAAATTGTAGCAGATCACTTTCAGCCCGCACGCGCCCAGATTGCGGATGGTCTGCTGGTAATTGGCGATCAGCCGGTCGCGCGAAGGCTTGCCCAGCTTGATATCCTCATGCACGGGAACCGACTCGATGACATCGAAAGCCATGCCATGGTCTTCGATCTTCGCTTTCAGGGCCCTGATCTTGTCCACCGGCCAGGTCTCGCCCACCGGCACGTCATAGATGGCCGAGACGATGCCGTGCATCCCGGGAATCTGGCGGATATAGGCCAGCGACACCGGATCACTGTCACCATACCAGCGGAAAGACATTTTCATCGTGACGCTCCCTGATATGGACCATGCTGTTATCGGAACCGGGCGCAATTAAAAAGTCTAAAGACAGGCTTCGCGCCTTGCCATGCTAGGCTGCTTTTGATGGATCGGCGGAGTCAAGCATTGCGGCGGCGACTGGTTTTCCCCGCTTTTGCGGGGCTGGCGCTGCTGCTTTCGGGGTGCGGATTCGAGGCGCCCGCGCCCCAGCGCACGCCGGCCCCGGCAGCCCCTGCCGTGCCGGTTTCCACTCTCTCCGCCACCCTGACGGTTCCGGCGGCGCAGTTGGCCCGGCTGCTGGGCAACATGACCGAATACCAGATCGCGGATGTGAAGAACCAGCCGATAAAATGCGGGCCGCTGCAATGTCATCTCGACCTGCACGCCGAGCGTGCGGGGCAGCTCGCGGTCGCGGTGGAGAACGGAACGCTGGGCATCCGTATGCCGTTCCAGGTGAAAGCCGCGCTGTCGACCTCGGGATTTCTGTCGCTGCATGGCCAGGCCGAGGGTACGGGGATGGCGGTGGCGCATACGGGCGTGACCGTATCGCCGCGGCTGGCGTTGCGTTCCAGCGCCGACGGCACGGTCACGCTCGATAACGGGCATTTGCGCATCGGTCCGCTGGTAACCAATATCGCGCAGGTATGGAACGATAATCAGGAAAGCCTGTCGCGACCCTTGTGGCGCTCGATCGACAGGCAGATCGCCCGCCTGCCGCTCAGGCCGCGTGTGGCGCAGGTCTGGGCCGATCTTTTCAAGCCGATCAAGATCGGCAAATCGCCGGCGTCCTGGCTGGTGCTGCGGCCCGAACGTCTGGGCGTATCGCAGCCGCGGCTTGCGGATGGCAGCATCACCTTGTCGATCGCACTGGCGGCGCGGGCGCGGGCGGTGGTGCGGGATACCGCGCCTGGCAATGCGCCCACGCCGCTGCCCACGGCGCAGATCGTGACGGTGCCGTCACGAGATTTCGCCTTCCATGTGCCGCTGCTCTTGCCCTATGACCAGGCCTCGCGGCTGGCGCTGGAATCCTTGACCAGACGGCCGCCAAAAGCCGGCGGCATGCGCGTCACCTTCAGCAAGCTGCGAATCCTGCCGTCCGGACAGGATGTGGTGGTGGCGACGCGCTTCTGCGCCGATCCGTCCTGGGACCCGTTTGGCTGGTTCGCGTCCTGCGGGGATGTCTATCTGCGCGGCGTGCCGGTGTTCGATTCCGTTGAGAAGACCATCCGGGTCGATCACCTTCATTATGATGTCGCCAGCGCCAATCTGATGCTGAGCGCGCTCAAGGCCTTGGCGGGCGATGAACTCACGAACCTGTTGCAGACCCATCTGGTGTTCCATGAGTCAAACCAGATCGACCGGCTGGAGAAGCAGGTCACCCAGCTTCTGGCCCGGCCGCAAGGCCGCGATCTGTCTGTTTCCGCCAAGGTCGAGTCCTTTGGCGCGCCCAGCTTCACCTGGACGGCGGATGGTTTCCTGGCTGTCTTCTCTGCCAAGGGGCAGGTGGAGGCGCGCCTCAACCTGTAATCGGCGCGGACTAGGAATGCTTGTGATGGGCGGCTTGCCTGGCCACCTCCGCGCGCGCCTTGGGATGGCCCAGATCATTGGCATGGTAGTGCACGATCTTGCGGGTCTTGAGATCGACGGTCACAAAATCATCCGGCGCCTTGGTCCAGGTGCCGTCGCTGGCGGGATGATATTCGATACGCAGCGCGGTGTCCGAGGCGATCACGCGTAGATAGCCGTAATCCTGGTCGTCGTAATTCTCCAGCACCACCAGATCGTGGCTGGTGTCGGATTTCTGGATCACCTGCGGCGCCCGGATGGTGTGGCCGCCGGATTTCGACAGGGCCTGGTGGGCGTGGCCGCCATTGCCGCAGATGATATAGGGTATCTGCGTCTTGTCGGCGTTGCGGGTGCGGGTGAAGCGCTGATAATTGTGGGCATGGCCGGACAGGAAGGCGTGCGGCCACACGCCGGTCTCCTCGCAGATCTTGTCGATCTGGTTCGACATCTCGATGCTCCAGCCATGCTGGCCGCCGGCGGTATAAGGCGGGTGATGATCGACGAAAAGCAGGGCACCCTCGTAGTTTTCCGCCTTTGCGCGCTCCAGCGCCGCTTTCAGG
The DNA here is from genome assembly GCA_035547275.1 of Rhizomicrobium sp. Classification (GTDB taxonomy): domain Bacteria; phylum Pseudomonadota; class Alphaproteobacteria; order Micropepsales; family Micropepsaceae; genus Rhizomicrobium. The sequence goes on along the minus strand of DASZVQ010000101.1, from coordinate 1,445 downwards.
AAGATGAGCTGGCTGTCGCCGATATCGTCGTCGGCGATCACGCCGGGGTCTTCCAGCGTGTTGCTGTAAAGGGTGACGATGCGCAGGAACGGCGCCTCAAAGGTGAAGAAGACGCCCGGCTGGATCTGGGCGGTGCGTGACAGACCGCCGGCTTCCGGCGTGACGGCGAAATCCTCGGCGCAGAAATTGCGCAGATAGGCTTCCAGGCTCTTGGCGCCATGAAGCGGCGAGATCATGCCATCATGATTGCCGGCCGCCGCCAGAATGGGCGCGGGATAGTCGCGATAGGGCTCATAGAATTGATCGTAGTAATATTGTGGCTCGCCGAAGCTGTAGACGATGTCACCCAGCAGGAAATGGAACTGCGGCACTTCCATGGGATCGCTTTCCTTGAAATCGCCCAGAAGCTTGTCGACCACCAGATTTTCCGAGGCCGGCCCGCGCGTGCTGCCGCAATCCCCCAGCGCATGAAACACGATCTGACCGTTCTTCTGGATGGTGTCGCAGGTTTTTCCCGCCTGGGCCTTGACGTCATCGGGCGCGCTGTCGATGCCGCCCAGCACCTGTTCCAGGGTCAGCTGGGGCTCCTCGCCGCCGCGCGGCGCCGGAAAGGCCATCGCTTTCAGCTTGTGCTCGGCATTGAGCCTGTCGATGGCCTTGTAGGCTTGCGCGTCCGAGGCGTGCTTGATGCGGAAATGCGTGGGATCTTCCGTGGGTTCGGGCTGGGCGAAAACGGGCCGGGCCGGATTGCGCGTCACTGGCCGGTGCCGGCTTTCGCCGTTATTGCCGTGGGAACCGGATTTGCTCGCCATGACGAGGTCTTTCTCTGCGGGGCCGAAACGCCACACGGATTGGTTTCGACGGCAGAGTGGTGATGACTTGTGACGGTTTGATGTGGCGGCGAAACTCAGGCCGGCGTCACATTCAGGAAAACGCCCGGCTCGGGCCTAACCGTCATCATCATCACCGGGCGGGGCGCGGGTGATGCGGGTGTAAACCGGAACCGCTGAACCAGGGTCGCCAGGATGATGCGCGCCTGCATCATGGCGAAGTCCGCGCCGACACAGACGCGCGGGCCGGCGCCGAAGGGCAGATACTGATACTTGTTCAGCTTGACGCGACGTTCGGGCGCGAAGCGGCCGGGATCGAATTCCTGCGGCCTGTCCCACCACATATCGTGGCGATGCAGGGCCCAGATCGGCAGAAACAGGATATCATTGGGCTGAACGGTGCGGCCGCACAATTCGTCCTTCGCCACCACCGTGCGGGCCAGAAGACCGACCGGCGGATATAGCCGCATGGCTTCTTCCAGAACCTGTTCGGCCAGCGGCATGGCGTCCAGATCCTGCGGGCCGGCGGCACGGCCGCCGAGCTGCGCCGCGGCTTGCGCGCGGACCCGGTCCTGCCACGCGCCGTCATGGGCCAGAAGATAAAGCGCCCAGGAC
>DASZVQ010000100.1:0-2678 GCA_035547275.1 Rhizomicrobium sp. | reverse complement strand
TGGGCTTGCCCTGCAGCGTCAGGTCCAGCGTTTCGTCGCGCAGGTTGATGGCGCCGCGGCCATCCACCCGGACGGGATCGGTGTCCAGCACGAAGCCCTGCGCCGTCAGCACGCCATCCTTCGCGCCGAACTGCGCCACGGCACAGCGCAGGTTGGTATTGGAATTGTCACCCGACAGGTTGAGGCTCAACGCCGTCAGCACATCCACGCCGGTCCATTCCGCCAGGCTGTGGCGCATGCCACCCTTGGGCACCACAGCGGTGAAAGTGCCGTTGGCGCTGGAGGCCGCGGCATGGACCGAATTGCCGCTGCCGGTCAGGACGGCACGCGCTTCCAGGGTGCCACTGATCGGCTTGTCGCTGCCCTTGATGAAATTCTCGGCTTTCAGGTCCGTCAGCCGCGCATCGACACTGGTCACCGGCACGGCCTTGCGCGCGTCGATCTTCAGCGAGCCAGCCAGCTTGCCTTGCGTGAAGCCGAAGGCCAGCGGCTTGAGGTTCAGCACCCCGCCCTCCAGGCTGATATGGGTATCCAGGCTGGTCAGCGGGAAGTCCCGCGACTTGATGGAGCGGGCGCTATAATCGACTTCGGCATTGGTCTGTTTCAGCCGCTCGGTATGGAGCGGGGTTTCCGGCAGCAGGAAGCGGGTCGCGGTCGGCGCCTGTTTACCGCCGCCGACCAGAGCGCCCAGATCCTCGAACACCAGTACGCGCGAGGCGACCTTGCCCGCCAGGGCGGGAATATCGTTGGACACGTCGACGGTCAGGTTGCCGTGGAGATCGGTGCCCCCCATGATCGCATTGATGTCGTTCAGGCGATAGAAGGCGCCGTCGCGCTGCACCTGCAAAGTCATGTGATAGGCGGGGGTGCGCGGCAGCACCAGGCCGGTCATGAAATAAAGATCGGCCAGGGTCGGGCCGCTGACATTGACGCCGGCATTGTAGCGGTCGAGATGGAAGGGCTGCGTCACCGAACCGTTGATCTGGGCACGGGTCTCGCCGGCACGGATGTCGGCGGTGAAGGGATAGGGCTTGCTTTCATCGACATTCAGCAGCGGCCCGCCCTTCACGTCGGCGGTGAACTTGCTTTTGTTCAGCGTGCCGTCGCCCAGCAGCGAAAAGGCCGAACGGCCGCCGCCGGAATTTTCCTCCGACGTGATGGTGCCGGTGAAGTTGAGCTTGCGCACCGCGTCGTGGATCACGACATGGCCGTTATGGACCAGGAAACGCTTGATGGGCGGCAGTTTCCAGGCATCGTTGGGCGTCTTGCCGGCATGGCTGTCCCAGTTGGTGCGGCCATCGGCGTCGCGCACCACCAGGATGTCGGCATCGTCGATCTTGACCAGGGGCAGCACCAGCTCGCCGAAGATCAGCGGGATCAGCCGCGCCTCGATGCGGAATTCCTTGACCCGCGCCGCCTGCGGGGTGCCGACCCATTTGGGATTGCCGATATAAACCTGCTGTGCATCGACGCTGGGCTGCCAGCTGAACAGCTTGACGGAGAGATTGCCATCCAGCCGCACCTCGCGCCCAGTGCGGTGGCTGAGATAACGGCCGATGGGACCGCGCATCTGGTTCCAGTCCAGGAAGTAGAGGATCAGGATGGCGGTGACGATCAGGGCCAGGAGCGTGATGCCGGCCCATTTGAAGAAGCCGCCGGGCGTGACGCCGCCGAAATCGGCGGCGATTCGCGCGCGGGCGTTCTCCCAGACCGTATGCTTTCCCGGTTGCTCCGTAACCGACATGATAAATCAACTGGTTAAGTGATGCCTTCCCCCCTCGTGAACGCCCGAAGGCCCCAAGGGCTTCCAACAAAATGCAACTTTCCCCTGCTCTGCTAGGTTTATGGAACTGAAGGAACCTTCCGAGTTGAGTCGCATGCGCCGCCTGACGCCCTGGACCCTGCTGCGCGAAGGCTTTGGCGCCTTTATCGACGACAATGCACTCACCCGTGGAGCGGCCATCGCTTTTTATGCGGTTACCGCCATCGCGCCCGTGCTGTTCATCGCCACGGCCATCGCCGCGCTGGGCCTGGGGCAGGACGCCGCCTCGCGCGCGGTGCATTACCAGCTCAGCCGCATCATGAGCAGCGAATCCGCCGACCTGGTGCAGCTTGCCATCCTGCATGTACGGCGAAGCCATCACACCCTGGCCGGCAGCCTGATCGGCATCACCGCCCTGGTGGTCACCGCCTCAGGCTTCTTCACCGAGATCGAGGACGCGCTGAACGTGATCTGGAAGGCGCCGCGACAGGAGTCCTATTTCTACCAGCTGCTGCGCGGGCGCGTGGTGAGCCTGGCGCTGGTGATCGGGCTGGGCTTTCTGCTGCTGGTGTCGATGGTGATCGCCACCGGCATCCGTCTGCTGGGCCAGGTGCTGGACCGCTATACCGACATTTCGGGCGCGGTGGTAACCATCATCAATATTGGCCTCAGCCTGTCGATCGTGTCACTGCTGTTCGCCGCCTTCTACAAGGTCCTGCCCAATATCCGCCTGCAATGGCGCGACGTGGCGGTCGCCAGCTTCGGCACCGCGCTGCTGTTCGAGGCGGGCCAGACCCTGATCGGCTATTACCTGGCCAATTTCATCTCCGCCAACATCTATGGCGCCGCCGGCGGCATCATCGTGCTGCTGATCTGGGTCTATTATTCGGCGCAGATATTCCTGCTGGGCGCGGAA
>DASZVQ010000099.1:0-7248 GCA_035547275.1 Rhizomicrobium sp. | reverse complement strand
GCCACGGCCGCGCCGGCCGGCGCCGGCGGGTCTGCCAGTTGATGTGTCCACCATTGCTGGAACTGCGCCGGCGAATCGGCGATCACCAGGAAAGACATGTGCGAATGCTGCAAGCCGCAATATTCGGTGCACTGGCCGCGGAAGACGCCCGGAGAGTCGGCCTCGATCCAGGTTTCGTTGCGCTGGCCGGGACTGGCGTCCATCTTGCCGGCCAGCTTCGGCACCCAGAAGGAATGGATCACATCGCCGCCGATCAGCGTCAGCTTCACCGGCTGACCGACGGGAATGTGGATCTCATTGGCGGTGGTGAACTGCCGGTCGGTGTCGGGAGCGAGATAGCGCACCTCCCACCACCATTGGCGGCCGGTGATCTGCAATGCCACCGCCGGCGGCTGCGGCGGCCGGCTGTTATCGGCCAGCACCTTCACGGTCCAGACGATGGTGAACAGCAGCGCCAGGGTGGAAAGCCCCACTCCGATCCAAAGCCAGTTGAGGCCGCCGGCATGGGGCAGCAGCAGCCCGCGCGCGCCCTTGCTCCAGGCCGCGCCCGGCCGGCGCCAGATCGCTCCGGCCAGCAACAGGCCGATGATGACGATGACGGCGATGGAAATCAGCAGCGTGCCCCAGGTCAGCGCCACGACCGGCGCCGCCTTTTGCCCGGCGCCGCTCAGATAGTGCAGTGGCGCCAAATGCGTCATGGTTCCCGGCTGGCCGCTTGCGATGCGCGCACTTGGTTCCCCGTCTTAACGAAACGCAAACGCGCCAGCCCGGCCGTCGATCCGCACAAAGTTGCAGATGCAACCAATTGCCGCTGTTTGTGTAATTTCGGTAAGGGTCACTTGCCGTTGGCGCTGGCGCCGATTTCCTTGGCGACATCGTCTTCCTTCAGACCGCTGACCGGATGGCCGTATCCGGAGCTGGATTTCCCCATCAGCCCGATGTCATAGATGATCGCGTCATTGTTGTCCGCAGTGATGCCGGCCGGCACCTTGTCCAGGGCCAATGCCTTCCGCACCCGCCAGGCGACGTTGTGGTCCCCAGGCGAGGGATCGCCAGATACGCCCAGCGCACCAACAATTGTTATTCCGTCGTACAGCGCCAAGCCGCCGCCAAACACCACCACGCCGGAGGCCTTCTTGCCGACCATCGGGTCCTGTTCGCTGCCGTACGCTGCGCCATCGCCGCCATACATGCTGGCGGTGTCCACCGGATTGGTCTCCAGAATGCCGTAAAGGAACCCGCCGGGCTGGGCGCCGGAATAGAGATTGGCGGTGGAGAAGGCAAAACCCGGCAGGCTGAGCGCATTGGCGGTATTGGCCTTGGATATGGCGATGGCGCGACTGCCAGGCCACTGGTCGCCGACATCGTCGCCGCTGCGGCACACCGCCTGCACGATGCCATTCCGGTCCACCACCGCCGCCCACATATGATTGTCTAGTCCGCCATTGCTGGGGCCGCCCGTGGGCTTGATGCTGGCCTTGAGCGCGGCGAGAAGCTTTTGATGGGTGACGGGATAATCAGGCATGGCGGCCTCCGGCTTTGGTCTTTCGACCTAACCAGCCGCGCGCGCGATCGTTCCGCGGCGTCCCTTGTCAGCCAGTCGTTCGTAATCCGACTGGCCCGCATCCCCGCCAGGTTCGGCCGGTCACTTCGCCGGCGCGCCACCTGCCGCGGCGCGCGCCGCCACCAGCTTGGCATAAAGCGCCTTCATGGCCGGCGTGGCGCGCTGGGCCATGGCGGCCGTAGTCTGTCCACGCGGGTTCGTGCCGTCCAGTGGCGCGCCATGATCTGCCAGATATTGCATGATCGCTTCGGCGTCGGGCGCGCGCGGGTTCAACAGCGCCATCTGCATGGCATCCAGGCCATCGGCCTTTTGCGTCACGTTCGGATCAATTTCCACCGCATATTTGACCGCATCCAGATTGCCGCTGCCGGCGGCAGCCAGCAGCACACCCATGCCGTCAGGCCCCTTGATGGTCGGCTTGGCGCCGGCCGCGACCAGGACTTTCATCATGTCGGCGGAACCGGCCCTGGCGGCAAGGATAAGCGGCGTCGCCGGCGACGGCGGCTTGGGCGGCACGCCACCGTCCAGGCTCATATAGACGACCTTCGGCTTCCAGTCGCCATCGGAGGCCGCCGGAATGAAACTGCCGCCACGCCCCGCTTCCAGGACATTCTCCCCGTGCGGCACGGAGCGTAACGCGGTCTTGGTCAGGCTGTTGGGATCCGCGCCCTTGGCGAGCAGCAGCTTGGCGAGTTCGATATCACCCAACTGGGCAGCCACGTGCAAAGGCTGGCGCCCCGTCAGGTCCCAGCGTTGCAAGTCAGCGCCATGTTCAACGAGATATTTGGCGGCCGCGACGTTACGCGCGAACAATGCGATATGCAGGGCGGTGGTGCCATCGGGCGCGACATAGGCAACATTGCCGCCCGCCTCGACGATCGCCGGGACAGCGCCCGCCACACCACTCTTGGCCGCGAAGAACAGCGGGGTAAAGCCCTTTGGCGTTGCCTTGTTGGCGTCGGCGCCGTGCCTGGCCAGGACCTGGATGTTTTCGACCTTGCCCTGCGCCGCGGCGAACATCAGAGGCGTCTGACCTTCCGGATTTGCGCCATCAACAGCCGCGCCAGCCGCGATCAGCTTTTCGACCACATCAGGGGTGGAGGATCGGGCGCACAGAGCCAGCACGCTGGTTCCATCGCGGCGCAGCTGTCGGGCGTCGGCGCCGGCGCCCAGCAGCCGCTGGACAATCGCCGGGTTGCCGCCTTCGCATGCCAGCACGATCGGCACGGTGCCTTCGGCGTCGGCCAGGTTCACCGCGGCACGCGCCGAGAGCAGCAGATTGACGCTGTCCTCGTCCTGGCGGTCCACGGCCCAGCTCAACACCGTCGACTTGTCGTAAAGCCGGTGATTGACATTGACGTGCCTGGCCAGCAGCGTGCGGATTTGCGCATGATCGCCATTGCGCACGGCTTGCAGCAGCTGGTCATCCAGCGGGCCGGCCGTGGCAGCGCCATATCCCAGCACCATCAGGCCACAGGCGAAGGCGGTGAGTTTCTTCATCGCGTCCTGCATCAGGCGGTCAGGCTGGACAGAGGCCCGGTGCTGTCCCCGAACTTGTCCTGCGGAATGCCCAGCATCTGGATCATGGACAGCAGCAGGTTGCAGGCCGGGGTGTCTTTTTCCACCGCGATGTGACGGCCGCCCTTGACCAGGCCGCCCGCCACGATGAGCGGCAGATTCATGTGGTCGTGGACATTGGGATCGCCCAGGCTTGGCCCTTCCAGCACCAGGGTGCCGTCCAGCAGGCTTGCATCGCCGTGCCTGGTCTCGTTCAGCCGCTTCAGGAAATAAGCGAACTGCTCCATGTGATAGGTGCAGATCTTGGTGAGCTTGGCGAGCTTTTCCGGATCATTGCCGTGATGGCTCATCGAGTGATGCGCATCGGGAACGCCGATTTCCGGATAACTGCGATTGCTCACTTCGCGGCCCAGCATCAGGGTGCCGACGCGGGTCAGATCCGCCTGCATCGCCACCACCTGCAGATCGATCAACAGGCGGGCATGATCCTGGAAATTGTCGGGAATACCGCCTGGCCGCGCCATGTTGGCGAAGACCACGCCGCTCTTTTCCGCCTTCTGGATACGGGCTTCGACGTCCCGGATGGAGGTCAGATATTCGTCGACCTTGCGCTTGTCGGCGTCGCCCAGGCGCTTTTCCATGCGCTTGGCGTCGTCGCTAATGAAGTCCAGAATGCTGGAATTGCGCCGCAACTCGGCCATGCGGCTGGCCGGATCCAGGCTGTCGCCATCACCGAACAGGCGTTCGAACACATCGCGCGGATTGACCGATACCGGCAGGGGCTGGGTCGGCGACGCCCAGGACAGCGTGTTGGTATAGGCGCAGCTGTAGCCGCTGTCGCAGGAGCCGACCAGGCTGGGCGCGTCCACGCCCAGCTCCAGCGAAGCCAGCTGGGTCGCCTTGCCGAACTGGTTGGCCACGACCTGATCCATCGAGATGCCGGACTGGATATCGTAACCTTCGGTCTTCTTGGGGTGCACGCCAGTCAGGAAGGACCCGCAGGAGCGGCCATGGTCACCCGCGCCGTCGCCCAGGGCATTGGCGTTCTTGTGGGCCAGGCCGGTCACCACTGTCATGCGGTCGCGGAACGGGTCCAGCGGCTTGAGGATCGGCGTGATCTCGTAACCCGTGCCGGTCCCCGCCGGCACGTAATTCTGCATGATCATGCCGTTCGGCGTGTAGAAGACCTGCAGGCGCTTGATGTTCTGCGCCTCATCCGCCGCCTTCGCGGTCATGGTCATGCCTTCCAGAAGGGGCAGCGCCATGGCCGTGCCAAGGCCGCGCAAGAGGGTGCGTCGCGCAATCGGCTGTCGTGTGATCATCATTTCTGGGCCGTCCTCTTCAAGGCTGTGGGGGTGGCGCGCATCTCGAACGGCACACTCTGGATGATCCCCAGAATGATGGTGTCGATGCGATAATCGTCGGCCGCAGCCTGGCGGCGGACGATACGTACGGCGGGCATGTCATAGGCTTCCAGGCCGCGGCCCAGGGCATAGGTCATGAGCCGCTGGACAAAGGCTTCGACGAACTGGTTCTTGCGGGCCAGCAAAATCTTCTGCAGGCCGCTGGGACCATCGAACTGGGTGCCGTCGGGCAGAACCGCGGAAGCATCGATCAACTGGCCGGCGTCCTTGTCACGCCATTGTCCGATGGCGTTGAAATTCTCGAGCGAGAAGCCCAGCGGGTCCATCTTGGAATGGCAGGTGGCGCAAATCGGATTGGAGCGATGAACGTCCATCATCTGCCGCACCGTGAGCTTGCGCCCGCCCGGCGTTTCGTTCAGCGCCGGCACATTCGGCGGCGGCGGTGGCGGCGGCGCCGCCAGCAGGTTGTGCAGAATCCACATGCCGCGCTTCACCACCGAGGTGCGGTTGTCATAGGAGGTCACGGTCAGGATGCTGCCCTGCCCCAGCAGGCCGCCACGATGGGTAGACGGATCAAGCTTCACCCGGCGGAAGGTCGAACCATAGACACCGGGGATGCCGTAATGTTCCGCCAGCCGCTGGTTGAGATAGGTGTAGTCGGCATTGACGAAATCCAGCACCGGGCGATTGTCGCGAATGACCGAGTCGAAGAACATCTCGGTCTCGGTCGCCATCGCCTGACGCAGGGGGGTGTCGAACTGCGGGAAAACATCCACGTTCGGCTTTGAGTACTCCAGGTTGCGCAGATAGAGCCACTGGCCGGTGAAATTCGTCGTCAGCGCATGGGCGCGCGGATCGGCCAGCATGCGCAGCACCTGCCGCTTCAGCACCGCGGGATTGTGCAGCTTGCCCTGGGAAGCGAGCGTCACCAGTTCCTGGTCCGGCAGGCTGCTCCACAGGAAGAAGGAAATGCGGGTGGCGAGCTCCAGATCGCTGATGCGATGGACAGAACCGGCAGCGGCATCGACCGGGTCACGCTCCTCCATGAACAGGAACTGCGGCGAAACCAGGATGGCACGGATGGCAAGCTGGATGCCGTGTTCAAAGTCCGAGGCTTTGCGTTCCCTTTCATAGACCGCCATCAACGGCGCAATGTCACTGGCTGTCAGCGGACGGCGATAGGCCTGGGTGGCCAATCGGGTGATGATGGTGCGCGCGCAGGCGTTGTCGGACAGCGAGGCAGACGGCTTGCAGACGAAGATCTTGCGCTGGCTGGGCGTGCGGGTCTGGCCTTTCAGGTCGTAGGGGCCGTCGACCTGGATCTGCAGCAGATCACGGGGATAGTTGTTCTGGAAAAAGCCCTTGTCGTTGGCGTAGGACGGCACCGTGATGGTCCTTACCGCCGCGCCGTCCACCGCCAGGGTCAGCTTGAGCGGCGCCGGTGGCGCATCGGGTACGACAATGCCCACCGGCAGATTGTGGATGTTGTTGGTCGCCGAATAGACCTTCACCACGGTCTCATCCAGCGCGGTGGGCTTTTCGAAATACATGCCGATCAGCCGGGGACCGGCCTTCAACGGCACCTTCAGTTCGACGGAATCGTCCTTCAACAGGTCATTGTCCGTCAGGCCATTGGTGTTGAGATACGCCCGCACCAGGTAGGTGCCATCATAGGGCGCCTGGTATTCGAAAGCACCGCCGCCGCGGGAATCCAGCGGCAGCTTGTCGTCGGCCCGTTCATTGAAGGAAGGCACGCCACGCCGTTCGGCCCCGGGATCCTTGGGGATCGTGTAGATCGTGGTGCTGGGCTTCTGCGAACCCATGCCGGTCGCCAGGCGGCTGACCTTTCCGGCCACCGCGATGTAACGGTCCATCAGCGTCGGCGAGACCGTCAGTACATCGGCGATATTGTCAAAACCGTAACCGGAATCGTCCGGCGGCAGCTGGTCGCTGATGTCGATATTGACGTTCAGCAGATCGCGCACCGCATTGGCATATTCAACGCGGTTCATGCGCCGCAGCGTGGCGCGGCCGGGATTGACATGCGCGACGGCATATTGGTCGAGGCCGCTTTCCAGCCAGTGGGTGAAGTCCGCCAGCTGCTCGGGTGGCGGACGCCGCATGCCCTTGGGCGGCATTTCGCCAAGATTGAGCTTGGCGAGGATCTTTTCCCACATCACATCGTCCCGGCCGAGGTCGCTGGGATCCAGCTTCTGGACCGACCAGCCGGCGACATGCAGCTTGTCATTGTGGCAACCGGAGCAATATTGGGTCAGCAGACGGGCATGGTCGGTGGGCGACGGGTTTGCAGCGGTGCTGACCATGGTCGGCGCCGTCGCCCCCAACGCGATCGCGGCTGGAATCGTCGCTGCGCCGAGCAGAAAAAGAATGGTGGCGGTTCTCATCAAGGCGCTCCCTCCGACAGAAGCATGTTCTTGCCCACATCCTTAAGAAGTTGGCCCGGGAACTGCATCAAGAAACTTGTCATCATTTGTCTGCCCCGGTTCCCTGGGTGCGCTTTCGCGCAAGCCAGAATTTCCGGATTTCGCCGCGCGGATCGTGCTCCAGCCGGGTTTCCGTGTCGAAAATCATGGTTGCCCGGCTATCGCCATCGAAGGGTTGCCAGGCGGGAATGTTGTCGTTGTTGGGATCGCCGGTACGCGCGAACGCAACCACGGCCGAGGCAAGTTGCAGACTGATCGCCTTGGCGTCATCCCCACCACCGCCCAACATGGCATGATAGGGGTGGGCCATGCTCGCCGGCACGTCCATGTGGTGGATCGGCCCCATCCGGCCATCAAG
>DASZVQ010000098.1:0-13661 GCA_035547275.1 Rhizomicrobium sp. | reverse complement strand
CGTGCCTTCGAACCTGATCCTGGCGCGCATCGGCGCGCGGGTGTGGATCGCCATCATCATGGCGTGCTGGGGCGCTGCCTCCTTCGTCAATGCCTTTGTCGGCAGCGCGCACGCTTTCTATCTGGTGCGGTTCATCCTGGGCGTGGGCGAGGCCGGCCTTTATCCCGGGCTGCTCTATATCTGCACCCAGTGGTTTCCCGGCCGCTATCGGGTGCGGATGCTGACCCTGCTGATCCTGTCCACGCCTTTCTCGATCATGGTGGGATCGCTGATTTCCCAGCCGATCCTGGCGCTGGATGGCGCCGCCGGGCTGGCGGGCTGGCAATGGCTTTTCATCCTGCAGGCGCTGCCCACCATCGCGCTGGGCCTGGCCTTCCATCTGCTGCTGCCCGATGCGCCGGCTTCGGCGCCCTGGCTGAAGCCGGATGAGAAGGACTGGCTGGTGACGCAGCTGGCGGCGGAACGCGCCGGCCGTGAAGCGGTGCGCCATTTCAGTGTCGGCCAGGCGCTGGCCAATCCGGCGGTCTGGCTGATGGGCGTGGCCGGCACCGGCATCAATGCCGCCGCCTATGGCCTGATCCTGTTCCTGCCGCAGATCGTCCATGCGCTGGGCGTGTCGGCCGCGATGACACCGCTGGTCAATGCCATTCCCTTCGCGATCGCCGCGGTGGCGATGCTGTCTTGGGGCGCGCATTCCGACCGCAGCATGGAGCGTTTCTGGCATGCCGCGATTCCGGCGGCCTGTGCCGGGTTGGCGCTGATCGGCTGCACTTTGCTCAAGGACCCGGTCGCCATTCTGGCAGCGCTGACCATCGGGGTCAGCGGCATCTTCTGCTATGTTTCGGTGTTCTGGGCGGTGCCGTCCGCCATGCTGACCGGCCCGGCCGCGGCGGCGGGCCTGGGATTGATCAATGCCGTCGCCAATATCGGCAGCTTCGCCGGGCCCTATCTGGTGGGTTGGGTGAAGGACGCCACCGGCAGTTTCAATCTGGGGATCATGGCGCTGGGGCTGGGGCCGCTGCTGGCGGCAGGCATCGCGCTGTCGTTGCGCGGCTTGCGCCGGTTCGAGGCCTAGACGTCGAGTTCGACAACCACAGGCACATGGTCCGATGCCTTCTGCCAGCCGCGCATCTTCCTGACGATCTTGTGAGATTTCAGCGCGCCCTTGAGGCCGGGGCTGACCCAGACATGGTCCAGCCTGCGGCCGCGATCGGATGCCGCCCAGTCCTGGGCGCGGTAGCTCCACCAGCTATAGATCTTCTCTTCCGGCGGAATGAAGTGGCGCGTGGAATCGGTCCAGTCGAAGGCGGCCTGCGCTTCGCCCAGCAGCCGGGTCTCGACCGGCGTGTGGCTGACGATGCCCAGCAGCTGCTTGTGGCTCCAGACGTCATTCTCCAGCGGCGCGACATTGAGATCGCCAACCAGAACGACCGGGTCGTTCTTCTGCCGGGCGCGCGCGGCGAAGAATTTTTCCATGCACTGCAGGAAGTCGAGCTTGTGGTCGAATTTGTCATTCAGTTTGGGATCGGGAATATCGCCGCCGGCCGGGACATAGAAATTGTGCAGCACCACGCCATTCTCGAAGGTCACGCCCATGTGGCGCGCATGGCCTTCACGGCAGAAATCCTGCACGCCGGTTTCGCGGAACGGGGTTTTCGAGAGCACGGCCACGCCGTGATAGGCCTTCTGGCCGTGGATCGCCTGGTGGACATAGCCCAGCTTGTGGAAGGGCAGGGCCGGAAACAGGCCGTTTTCCACTTTCGTCTCCTGCAGGCAGAGCACGTCGGGCTGCTCCTGGGCCAGGAAACGGGTGACCAGTTGCTGGCGGAAGCGCACCGAATTGACGTTCCAGGTGGCGATTTTCACGCGGCGTGACCTTCGCGGCTATTTCGATTGAGGGTGATGACCGGTTTCCAAGACATAAGCTGAATCATAAACTTAACAAGGCTTATATCACAAAAACGCATAGCCAGCATTCATTGATTCGCGGGGCTGGCGGCATATATTGCATTGCAGCAAATGGTTCCTCGGGCGGCGCAACCCAGCCATCGAGAAAATACATTGCAAGGTACCTTGCGTAACACGATAGCTTGCGGTACAAGTTACTCAAGCTTGATTGGCAAGCCCAATTTGAAAAGGAGAATTGACATGACCACTTTCCGCGTTCCCACCGAGCAGCCCAGCGCCGTGAATGAATTCATCACCGAAGCCTTCAACGGCGCCACCATCGCCCTGGTGGCGGTTCTGGGCGTGATGACCTGGGCCCTGGCGATCTAAATGGCCAGCGGCCATCGGGCGCCCCGGGGCCGGAGGCCCCAAAAAGTGAGCTAGAGCACACTGGCCAAAGGCCAGCGTGCTCTAGGCGACACTGACAGAGGGTCCCCCGCGCTTCCGGCCGCCAGTCTTTCCACCCCCGCCCAGGCGATCATGGCCGCATTGTCGGTGCAAAGGGCGGGTGGGGGGATGCGGGTGACAAAGCCCTCATCCTTCGCCAGTTTCGCCAGCGCCGATCCGATCGCCTGATTGGCGGCGACGCCGCCAGCCACCACCAGCGCATTCCCCGTTGGGAAATCCTTTCGGAACATCGCCATCGCCGTTCGCGTGCGGTCGGTTAGGATGTCGATCACCGCCGCCTGGAAGGAAGCGCTGACATCGGCGATGCGCGCATCGCCGCGGTCATGAAGCTGACGCACCGCCGTTTTCAGCCCGGAGAAGGAAAACTCCGCATTGGCGCGCATATTGTGTCCCGTCACCAGCGGCCGCGGCAGGTCATGGGCGCGCGCATTGCCCTGCCTGGCGGCGGCTTCCACCGCTGGCCCGCCAGGATAGGGAAGGCCCAGGATCTTGGCGGTCTTGTCGAAGGCCTCGCCCACCGCATCGTCGATCGTGCTGCCATACAGGCGGAAGTCATCGGCGCCGCCCACGCCCAGCAGCTGGCAATGTCCGCCCGACACCAGCAGCAGCAGGAAAGGGAATTCCACGCCATGGGTCAGCCGCGCCGTCATGGCATGGCCCATCAGGTGATTGACGGCCAGCAGCGGTTTCCGCGCGCCCAAGGCCAGCGCCTTGGCGGTGGTCAGCCCCACCATCACGCCGCCGATCAGGCCGGGGCCGGCGGTGACGGCAATGCCGTCCAGATCGGCCAATGCCAGCCTGGCGTCTGACAGCGCGCCTTCGATCACGCCATCCAGGATTTCCAGATGCGCCCGGCTGGCGATCTCCGGCACCACACCGCCATAGGGCGCATGTGCCGCGGTCTGGCTGAACACCACATTGGACAGGATCGCGCCGGGGCCGGGCACGGCGCCGCGCACCACCGCGGCCGCGGTTTCATCGCAACTGGTTTCGATGCCCAGGACTGTGAAGGACTTGCCTGTCATGAGGCGGGGGTTTACCCCCTTTTGCCATGCGCATTCTAGTGACAAGGCCGCTGGAAGACGGAGCCGCGATCGCGCAGAAGCTGCGCGAGATGGGGCATCAGCCATTCCTGGCGCCGTTGCTGCGCTTTCAGCCGATCGACGGGCCGGAGCCTGATTTCATCGGCGTGCAGGCGATCCTGGCCTCCAGCGCCAATGGCATTCGCGCGCTCGCCCGTCGCACCGCGCGGCGCGACCTGCCGGTACTCGCGGTGGGTCCTCAGACCACGGATGAAGCCCGCAAGGCCGGCCTTCGCGCGGTGAAAAATGCCGATGGCGATGCCCGGGCGCTGGCCGAAGCCGCCGCGCGCTGGGCGAACCCGGCGAACGGCGCGTTGCTGCATGTCTGCGGCGAGGAAGCGCCGGGCACGCTGGCGGACGATCTGACCGCGCGCGGGTTCGATGTGCGCCGCGCGGTGCTCTATCGCATGATGGCCGCGACCCATCTGCCGGCCGATGCCGAAGCCGCCTTGCCGACCCTGGATGCCGTGCTGCTCTTTTCTCCGCGCAGCGCGAAAATCTTTGCCGACCTGGCGCGCGACAGGGTGCCCCGCCATCTGACGGCCTTGTGCATCAGTCCTGCCACCGCGGCGGTGTTGGAAGGCGAGAATTTCGCGGAAATCCGGGTCGCTGCCCGGCCCAACCAGGCCGCACTGCTCGACCTGGTCTGATAGGGCCATAAATCCGAACATAATCAACATCTTGCGAAAGGCGTGGGCGAGGCCGGCCGGATGGGCGGGCCATCGTCCCGCGATCCAGGCGATCGTGATGCACCAAGCCTGCGGCCGGCTTCCGCAGCGCGTCTTCTTCCGTACGCGATCAGTGCTTGCGGTGTGACGCGTCTCCCGTGCAGACTTCGCGCATGCAGCATGAGGCTTTTGCGAATACCGAAGATTTTGGCGGCCCCGATCTCGTGGCGGGACCGGGGCGGGTATCGCGGCCAGGACTGGATGCGCCCTATGCCGGCTATGAGTTGGGCAAGCCCTATGACGAGATGTTCACCCGCGAGGGCGTGGCGCGTCCGCCCTATGCGGCGCTGGATTCCCGGCTTTCCACCCTGCCGCTGGAAGAACTGACGCGGCGCCAGCAGGCGGTGGAGCAGAGCTTCCTGCACCAGGGCATCACCTTCACCGTCTATAGCGACAACCAGGCGACCGAGCGGATCATTCCCACCGATCTGCTGCCGCGCATTGTCACCGCGCGGGAATGGGACCGGATCGAGCGCGGCCTGACCCAGCGCATCATCGCGCTGAACCTGTTCCTGCGCGACATCTATGGCGACAGCCGCGTGCTGAAGGACGGGGTGGTGCCGCGCTCCATGATTTATGGCTCCAAGCATTACCGGCGGGAGATGCGCGGGCTGCCGGTGCCGCATGGCGCCTACGTCAATATCTGCGGCAGCGACCTGATCCGCAACGAGGCCGGCGATTTCGTGGTGCTGGAAGACAATCTGCGGGTGCCTTCGGGCGTCAGCTACATGCTGGCCAACCGCGACGTGGCGCGGCGCGCCTTCCCGGCGGTGTTCCGCAGCATGGGCGTGCGGCCGATCGAGCATTATCCGCTGGAACTGCTGGCGACCCTGCGTTCGCTGACGCCCTACAATGAAGACGTTTCCATCGCGGTGCTGACGCCGGGCGTGTTCAACAGCGCCTATTTCGAGCATGCCTTCCTGGCGCGCCAGATGGGGGTGGAGCTGGTGGAAGGCCGGGACCTGCTGGTCAACGACAATGTGGTCTATACCCGCACCACTTCGGGCCTCAAGCGCATCGACGTCATCTATCGCCGCATTGATGACGATTTCATCGATCCGCTGATCTTCCGCGAGGATTCGGCGCTGGGCGTGCCCGGCCTGTTCAACGCCTATCGCGCCGGCAATGTGATGATCGCCAATGCGCTGGGCACCGGCGTCGCCGACGACAAGGCGGTCTATGCCTATGTGCCACGGCTGATCCGCTACTATCTGGCGGAGGAGCCGATCCTGGACAATGTCGAGACCTTCCTCTGCCGCGAGGAAAAGTCGCTGCAGCATGTGCTGGGCAATCTGGACAAGCTGGTGGTGAAGGCGGTGGGGGAATCCGGCGGTTACGGCATGCTGGTGGGGCCGCATGCCTCGCAGAAAGAGCGCGAGGATTTCGCCCAGAAGATCAAGGCCGATCCCGACAATTACATCGCCCAGCCCACCATCCAGCTTTCCACCGCGCCGACCTTTGTCGGCAATGGCGTGGAAGCCCGCCATGTCGATCTGCGGCCCTTCATCCTGCATGGCGCCGAAACCAAGATCGTGCCCGGCGCCCTGACCCGCGTGGCGCTGAAACGCGGCAGCCTGGTGGTGAACTCCAGCCAGGGCGGCGGCTCGAAAGACACCTGGGTGCTGAGCCAGTAAATGCTAAGCCGCGTCGCAGATTCCCTGTACTGGATGAGCCGCTATATCGAGCGGGCCGAACACACCGCCCGTCTGATCGCGGTAAAGCTGGAATCCATGATCGAGCAGACGCCGGAAGACGCCGCCGCCAGTTGGGCGCGCGTCATCCAGGCCCTGACCGGCATGTCCTCTACCGGCCATCAGGATGCCTTCGCCATCACCCGGCATCTGGCCTTCGATCGCGACAATGATTCCTCCCTGATCACCGCGCTCGCCCTGGCGCGCGACAATGCCCGCCAGGTGCGCGAGGCGCTGTCCAACGAGGTCTGGGAAAATCTCAACCGGCTCTATCTGCGGCTGACGCCGGTGACGATGGATTCGATCTGGGTGCACACGCCGGCGCGGCTGTTCCGCGAGGCGCTGGAGGAAATGCACGCCCTGGAAGGCGTGACCTATTCCACTCTGAGCCATGGCGAGGGCTGGTACTTCCTGGAGCTGGGCCGGCACATCGAGCGGGTGCAGCAGATCGGCCGGCTGCTGGATGTGCATTTCAGCGCGGCGCAAAGCGAAACCGGCCCCAAATATTTCGACTGGCTGGTGCTGCTGAAATTCTGCACCGCCTTCGAGCCTTACACCAAGCAGTACACCGCTTCGATCCGGCCGCAGAAGATCGCCGAATTCCTGCTGTTCGATTCCGAATTCCCCCATTCCATCTGCTTCTCGGTCGACCGCATGACGGAGGCGCTGGCGCGGGTGGCGCCGGGGGCGCCGCCGGCGCGGCGCGCGGCGGTGGAGCGGCTGGCCGGCCGGCTGAAGGCGGCGGTGGATTTCGGCCAGGTCGATGAACTGATGAGCGGCGGCGTGGCCGCCTTCATCGCCGACATCACCAAGCAGTGCGAGCAGATTCACAAGCAGCTGTATGCGTCTTATATTACTTACGGTGCGGAGACTGTTCTTTAAATGAACCCCCATCCGTCGCAGCTCAGGTCAGCTTCGCAGACACTTCGCTGCGACACCTTCCCCCTTTCATGGCGCTTCGCGCCGAAGGGGGAAGGAAGCTGTCGGATGCTGCCGGTCGCCCGGCGGAATGCCGGGCTCGCGATTCAACGGCGCGGAGAGGCCTGATGTTCTATTCCATCCGCCATGTGACGCGCTTTCGTTATTCCGGCCCGGTCCGTGAAAGCGTGATGGAGCTGCGCATGCAGCCGCGCTCGGAAGGGCCGCAGACCCTGCGCAGCTTCCAGATCAGCACCAATCCCCGCGCCCAGCTCTATGCCTATACCGATCACATGGGCAATGCCGTCTATCACTTCAACCTGCTGCGCGAGCATGAAGAGCTGCGCATCGAGGCGCAGGCCACGGTGGAAATTGCCCCGATGCGGGCCTGGCCCGACAAGCTCGATCCCCTGGAATGGGGCCGCTACAACGCGCTCAACCTGCATGACGACCAGTTCGACATGCTGGAGCCGTCGCGCTTCGCGAGGGGCTCGCCGGAACTGGCCAGCTTCATGAAGATCGCCGATCTGGAAAAGCCCGAGGGCGATCCGCTGACCGCCCTGATCCGGCTGCAGCGCGGCATCTATGACAGCTTCGAATACCAGTCTGGTGTGACAGAAGTGAATTCCCCCATCGAGGTGGCGCTGGAACAGCGCCGCGGCGTCTGCCAGGATTTCGCGCATATCATGACCGCGATCGCGCGCGCCTGGGGCATCCCCACCCGCTATGTCAGTGGCTATCTCTATCACAAGGGCAGCCGCGACCGCTCCGCCGCCGATGCCACCCATGCCTGGGTGGAAGCCTGGCTGCCCTCGCTGGGCTGGGTGGGGTTCGATCCCACCAACAATATCATGGCGGGCGAACGGCATGTGCGCGCCGCGGTGGGGCGCGATTATGCCGATGTGCCGCCGACGCGCGGCACCTACAAGGGTGGCGCGGACAGCGAATTGTCGATCGCGGTGTCGCTGGAGCCGACCCAGGCGCCGGTGCGGCACGAGGACTTTTTGAAAGTGGCGCGGCCAATGGCCCAGCCGCAGCCGACCGCGTCCATGCCGGAACGGTTGTATCACCAGCAACAGCAGCAACAACAATAGGGCGCGTTCTTTTGCGCCCTGCGTTCGTCGCGTTCAATACGCTGTCGCTATTGAACTCGCTCATGTACTGTTCGTACACATCGCTCGGCGCTCCTGCTCAGGTCGCAAAATCGACGCGCCAGGGAAGTTGGTAATGTCGGGAAGAAAGAAAAGAGACATCGGCGGCGTCGTCACCGTGGACGGCACACCCTTGCGCTGGGCGGTGAAAAGCGAGCCCATGCGCCGTACCACCGATGGCGACATCGGGCTGCGGCTGTCCATCGTCAAGCATGACGAAACCCTGACCCGCCATGGCGAGCTGAAAGCCTGGCGCGAGCTGATCCTGCAATACCCTTTCCAGAAGCGGCAAACCCATGCCTCGCGCTTTCCCGAAAAGCCCAAGGTCGATCCCCAAACCCTGGCGCCGGCGATCCGGCTGGCCATGGAAGCAGGCTGGAGCCCGGATTCGCGCGGCCGCCCGTTTGAGCTGGTTTTGGAAGAAGGCGACTTGCCTTAAGCAATAGCCCTGCGTTCCGCGCCGGCGGCCCAGACTTCCAGCTCGTCCGCCACATCCGGCATCAGGCTGGCCCAGTCACCGAACGTCTGCGGCGACAACACCCGGGTATCGGCATACCAGGGATATTCGTCGGTGCCGAGCTGCGGCCAGGTGCGGCCCGCCGCGATGAACCACACGGGAGCGCCCACGCTCGCCGCCGTGGCTGCCGCCGCGGTGGGCGCGGAAATCACCAGGTCCAGCGCCGTGCACAGGGCGGCGGTGCCGTCAATGTCATCGCGCAGGTCCAGGCCTTCCATGGCATGGATGGTGACACCCAGCTTTTCGCTGGCGCGCGCGATCTCCTCGGCGCAGTCGCCATATTGCAGGTTGACGAAGCTGATGCCCGGCGTCTGCAGCACCGGCCCCCACATGTCGATGGGGCTGAAATACTTGGCCCGCTTGGCGCCCAGCATCATGGAGCGCCAGCAGATGCCAACCTTCTTGCCGGGCAGCCGCGCCAGCTGGGCGCGGAAGTCCACGACCCGCGCCGGATCGGCCACCAGGAAAGCCTCGTGCCGGAAGTCCGACAGCCGGTTGCGGTAATATTGCAGCGCTGAACCCATCGGCGCCCAGAAATCCGGCTTGTTGTCCTTGGCGACGAACGGCACCAGGCGCAGCGCCTTGTTGCCATCGGCGTCCACCAGGGTGCGGTCGTCATAGGTGCCGACCTCGGCCGCCGGGAAGGAGCGCTGGAACAGCGGCACCAGGCGGGGATCGACGCAGATCTGCAAGCGGCCCGTCTCGCCGACCGCTTTCTGCACATCGGGCAGGATGTTGGCGAACATGAATTCATCGCCCAGGCCCTGCTCGCCGACCAGCAGGATCTTGCGGCCGTTCAGCGCCTCGCCCTTCCACCGCGGCGCGTCGATCAGGTGATGGAAATAGGCGCGGAAGCGCTGGTCGTTGCGGATTTCATATTCGCGCCAGCCTTCTTCCAGCTTGCCGGCGCCGATCAGGCAGATGCTGCGCGAATGGCGCGTCTCCATGCGCTCCTTGGGATCGACCACCCGCGCCAGCGCCGTGTCATAGGCGGCCAGCGCTTCTTCCAGCCGGCCCAGATGCTGATAGGCATAGCCCAGATTGTGATAGCCGCGGGCGAAATCGGGCGCCAGCCGCACCGTCTCATTGTAGAAGACCAGGCTTTCCTCCGCCCGGCCTTCCTCGGCCAGCACGGTTGCCAGCGAATTCCACAATATGGCTTCGTGCGGCATGCGATAGATCGCGGCCTTGAGGGTGTCGATCGCCACGTCGGGCCTGCCCAGATCGGCCTGCACGCTGCCTAGATTGTTGTAGCCCAGCGGCGAGTTGGGGCAGGCATCGATATAGAGCTGGAACATCCTGGCCGCGCCGTCGGTCAGCTTCATGTTCCAGGCGGTGAGGCCCAGATTGATCAGCAGCTCCGGATCGGTGGGGTCCAGTTCGAAGGCGCGTTCATAGGTCACCAGCGCCTTGTGCAGATGGCCCATCCGCTCCAGCGCCATGGCCAGCACGTGGAAGGCCTTCGAATTCTCACTGTCGGCCTCGGTCGCCTTCAGCGCCCACTGGCCGGCCTTGACGATGTCGCCACGCCGCCAGGTGCGGATGGCGCGCTTGAGCAGCACGTTGGAGCGCAACCGCGCCTTCTCGCGCGCCGCCTCATTGACCAGAACCTCCAGCTTTTCCAGTGCCTGCAGGCGCGCATCCACCCCGGTTAGGGCGTCGATGCTCTGAAGCGGCTGGGGCTGGGCCTGGGCCATGAAGTGTCCGATCGCGCGAGAAACCGGCCGTCATCAAAGCAATTCATGTTTAACCAGTCGTGAACGAAAAGCGTTGAATCCCGCAGCTTTTTGTTAACCAAGCCGGGCTATCGTCGCGTCCTGTCAGATGAGGGAAGGGGCATCATGCCGCTGAAACTGTCATTGAAGCCGGGCGAGAAATTCGTGCTGAACGGCGCGGTTCTGGCCAATGGCGACAAGCGCACCAGCCTGGTGATCCAGAACAAGGCCTGCGTGCTGCGCGAGAAGGACATCATGCAGCCGGAGGGCGCCAACACGCCCGCGCGCCGCATCTATCTGGCGATCATGATGATGTATCTGGACGGCGAGGCGAGCGAGGAACCGTATAACGAATTCGCGCTGCGCATGACCGAGTTCATGCAGGCGATCTCCACCCCGGCCATTCTGGCGTCCTGCGTCGATATCAGCCGCGATGTCGCGCAAGGCTCCTATTACAAGGCGCTGATCGCCTGCCGCAAGCTTTTCGACTATGAACAGGAGCGTTTGAGCTATGAGCCTTAAAGCCTATCAGCAGGCCCAGGTCACCACCGAGGATCCGCGCGCGACGGAATACCGTCTGTTCGGCCAGGTCACGGGTGCCCTGCTTGACGCCAAGCAATCCAATGCCATCGGTACCCCGCTGGTCGAGGCGGTGGACTGGAACCGCCGGCTGTGGCGCACGCTGGCGGCCGACTGCATGGACGACCGCAATACCCTGACCCAGGACGTGCGCGCCAAGATCATCTCGCTGTCGCTGTGGGTGTCGAAATATTCCCGCAGCGTGACGCGCGAGAAGGCGCCGCTGGATCCGCTGATCGAGATCAACCGGACCATCATGCAGGGCCTGCAGGCCGGGTGAGGGCGGCCCGTCCGAACGCCGCAGCGGCGCGCGGTCAAGCGCGACGCGAGGCCGGGACGGCAACAAGCGAAATCGGAAAAAAGCCGGTGCCCAGCGCCGGCTTTTTTATTTCCCCCATCCGTCACGGTCAGGTTCCGCGCGAAATGCGCGGCGCGAGTCCGGAAAGGCCGTGGCGCACGGCAAAAGCTGCCGGTCGCGGCAATTCATGCCTAACCCGCGACAGCTCCTAACGCAAATTAACCCAACAAAAACAGCGACTTGCCCGGTTAACGGCATGGCACGGCGGTTGCAAAGTTCCGTGCGGGTAATTGCCCAGGGACCCGCAGAAGGCGTGGTCCACCACCAGTAAAACGGAGAATGCCATGTCTTTTAGCGTCAACACCAACAACGGCGCAGCTGTCGCGCTGCAGTACCTGAATCAGACGCAGGGTCAGCTGAACCAGACCCAGTCTGCTATCAACAGCGGCCTCAAAGTTGCGAATGCGAAGGATGATGGCGCGATCTATGCCATTGCCCAGAACCAGCGCGGCTCGGTGGCCGGTTATCAGTCCGTGATCAACAGCCTGAACAATGGCTCGTCCGCCATCGATGTCGCCCTTTCCGCGGGCCAGTCGATTTCGGATCTGCTGATCCAGATGAAAGCCAAGGCGCTTGCCGCGGCCGACCCGTCGATCGACACGGCGAGCCGGCAGGCGTTGAACGCCAACTTCACCGCGCTCCGCGATCAGATCACCACGATCGTCAAGAATGCGGTGTTCAACGGCTTCAATCTGGTGGATGGCTCTACCAACCAGATCACGGCCCTGGCCTCGTCCGATGGCACCCGCCGCATTACCACGTCGGCCCAGAAGATGACCCTGTCGGGCTCGATCGTGACGGTGAAGACCACCTCCACGATTTCGACCCAGGCCAAGGCGTCAAGCCTGATCGCCACGCTCCAGACCTCGCTCACCAACGTCAACGCGGCGCTCGCCAAGTTGTCGGCCGGTTCGGCGAAGTTCTCGATCCAGGCGAGTTTTACCCAGAAGCTGTCCGATACCCTGACCCAGGGCATCGGCAACCTGGTGGATGCCAACATGGCGCAGGAAAGTGCCATGCTGCAGTCCCTGCAGGTCAAGCAGCAGCTGGGCGTGCAGGCTCTGTCGATCGCCAACCAGGCGCCGCAGACGATCCTGTCCTTGTTCAAGTAATCGCTCTTACAGGGGGCGTTCGGAAGGCGGCGCGCAAGCGCCGCCTTCTTTTTGTTTGCCCCCATCCGTCACAGCTCAGGTCGCCTCTGGCGATACTCGCTGCTGAGGTCGCCGCGCGGGATGCGCGGCTGGAGATTCCTGGTCACTTCGACATCTGCACGGGTGGGAGCACGCGACGGCGATATTTACTTTTGTTCACCTTGGCGTGTGTCGCCGTGAACCACCTTTTTCCCAGCGTTTCCGCGCTTTTCGCGCGGCCCTTTTATGAAAAGTGGAAATATTTGCCGCCCTCACCCGGCAAGAATTTCCCCTTGCCGGCAAATTCTGCCGGGCGGTTTTTGCGGGTGGAATTTTCGTCCCGGCCGCTTTTACCCATGCGGCGCAAAATCGATGGTTGACTGAACCTTACTCCGATCCGGCACGGCCCTTGAAATGAACGCAGGCGGGCAAAAAGCCCGAATGAGCAGTGCTCACATACCAGAACGGAGAGACCAATGTCCTTTAGCGTCAACACCAACAACGGCGCCGCAATCGCGCTGCAGTACCTGAATCAGACTCAGTCCCAGTTGAACCAGACCCAGTCCGCCATCAACAGCGGCCTGAAAGTCGCCAATGCGCGTGACGACGGTGCGGTGTTCGCCATCGCCCAGAATCAGCGCGGCAACGTCGCCGGCTATCAGTCGGTGATGAACTCGCTCAGCAATGCCACCTCCGCCGTCGATGTCGCCCTGTCTGCGGGCCAGTCGATTTCGGACCTGCTGATCCAGATGAAGGCCAAGGCGCTGTCCGCCGCGGACTCTTCGCTGGATACCGCCAGCCGTCAGGCCCTGAACGCCAACTTCGTGGCTCTGCGCGATCAGATCACCACGATCGTGAAGAACGCGGTGTTCAACGGCTTCAACCTGGTTGATGGTTCCACCAACCAGATCACGGCCCTGGCCAGCGCGGACGGCACGCGTCGCGTGACCACCTCGGCCCAGAAGATGAGCCTGTCGAGCACCATCGTGACGGTGAAGACCACCAACACGATCTCGACCCAGGCGAAAGCTTCGACCCTGGTTGCCACGATCCAGACCTCGCTCACCAACGTCAACGCGGCGCTCGCCAAGTTGTCGGCCGGTGCGGCGAAGTTCTCGATCCAGTCGACGTTCGCCCAGAAGCTGTCCGACACCCTGACTCAGGGCATCGGCAACCTGGTCGACGCCAACATGGCGCAGGAAAGCGCCAATCTGCAGGCCTTGCAGGTGAAGCAGCAGCTGGGTGTCCAGGCGCTGTCGATCGCCAACCAGGCGCCGCAGAGCATCCTGTCGCTGTTCGGCCACTAAGCATAACAGTTCCAAGGGGTATGGGGCGGGGCCGCACGCTGTGCGGCCCCGTTTTTTTCCTGCCGGCGTCCGGCCATGCGGCAATATTTGCCGCCGGCCCGGCAAAATCTGCCGCCCCGCGGCAAAATCT
>DASZVQ010000097.1:0-45628 GCA_035547275.1 Rhizomicrobium sp. | reverse complement strand
GGCACTTCGGGCTAGGCTTGTATACGACAACGCAATGGGTGGCCGGGTCGCGCTTCGCTCGCTGCCCGGCCATGACGAGGTTATAATGGGTTTCAAATGCGGAATCGTGGGCCTGCCCAATGTCGGCAAGTCCACTTTGTTCAACGCCCTGACGCAGACCGCGGCGGCGCAGGCGGCCAACTATCCCTTCTGCACCATCGAACCCAATGTCGGGGACGTGGCGGTGCCCGATCCGCGCCTGGAGACCCTGGCCAAGATCGCCGACTCGGCCGAGATCATCCCGACCCGCATCACCTTTGTGGACATTGCCGGCCTGGTGCGCGGGGCGTCGAAGGGCGAAGGCCTGGGCAATCAGTTCCTGGCCAATATCCGCGAAGTCGATGCGGTGGTGCATGTGCTGCGCTGTTTCGAGGATGACGACATCACCCATGTCGAAGGCAAGATCGATCCCATCGGCGATGCCGAAACGGTGGAAACCGAGCTGATGCTGGCCGACCTGGACAGTCTGGAAAAGCGCCTGCCCGCGCTGGAAAAGAAGGCCAAGGGCGGCGAGAAGGAAGCCAAGGAATCGGTTGCCCTGGTGATGAAGGCCGTCACCCTGCTGCGCGACGGCAAACCGGCGCGCCTGGCCGATCTGACACCGGAAGAACGCGGCCCTTACAGCCAGCTTGGCCTGATGACCGCCAAGCCGGTGCTGTATGTGCTGAATGTCGAAGAGGGTTCGGCCGCCACCGGCAATGCCATTTCGGCGCGCGCCGAGGAGATGGCCAGGAAACAGGGCGCCAAAAGCGTCATCATCTCCGCCAAGATCGAGGAAGAGATCGCCCAGATGCCGGTACAAGACCGCCCCGACTTCCTGGGCAGCCTTGGCTTGGAAGAACCGGGCCTCAATCGCCTGATCCGCGCCGGCTACGACCTGCTGGGCCTGCTGACCTTCTTCACCGTGGGGCCCAAGGAAGCGCGCGCCTGGACCGTGACCAAAGGCTCACGCGCGCCCCAGGCCGCCGGCGTGATCCATACCGATTTTGAACAGGGCTTCATCCGCGCCGAAACTATTGCCTATGCCGATTATGTGGCGGGCAAGGGCGAGGCGGGGGCGCGCGAGGCCGGCAAGTTCCGGCTGGAAGGCAAGGATTACATCGTCGCCGACGGCGATGTGATGCATTTCCGGTTTAATAACTGACGCGCAACCTCTGCTATGTCATGGCCGGGTTTGACTCGGCCATGACATGGGGAACCTATCGGAGAGACGCTTCGATATTGCCGCCGTCGACGGTCACGACCGCGGCCGTGGTCTTGGACGCCGTGGCCAGATAGACAAAGGCATCGGCCACATCTTCCGCCGTCACTTCGCGCTTGAGCAGATTGCCGGCCATGTAATCGGCCTCCGACACGCCACGCGCCTTGGACCGCGCCGCCACCATCTCGTCGGTCAACAGGCCCGAACGGATGCGGTCGGCATTGACCGCATTGGCGCGGATGCCGTCCTTGCCATGGTCCAGGGCATATTGCTTGACCAGGAACAGGGTCGCCGCCTTGGGCAGGCCGTAGGGCCCAAAATCCTTGCCCGGATTGACCGCCTGCTTGGACGTGTTGAACAGCAGGCACCCGAAGGTGCCCTGGGCCTGCATGATGCGGGTCGCTTGCTGCGCCACCGCTTGATGGGCCCAGAAATTGAGCTCGAACGAGCGGCGCAGGGTCTCGTCATCCACCTGGCCGATGGTGCCCTGCCAGGCCGCGCCGGCATTCGACACCACGATGTCCACGCCGCCAAAGGCCGAAACCACGGCGTCAAACGCCGCGCGCACGCTTTGCGGATTGGTGACGTCGCATTCCACCGCCAGTGCCTTGCCGCCGATCTTTTTGGCCACCGCCTTGGCCGCATCGAGATCGCGGTCCAGCACGGCAACCTCCGCGCCTTCCTTGGCCATCGCTTTCGCCGTGGCCGCGCCAATGCCGGAACCGCCGCCGGTGATCACCGCGACCTGGCGGGCCAGAGACTTTTCGTTCGACTTGCCCAGCTTGGCCTGTTCCAACGACCAGTATTCGACCTCGAACATGTCGAACTCGCTGATGCTGCGATATTCGCCCATGGCCTCGGCATCGGTGATGACGGCAATGGCGTTTTCCGCGATGTCGGCAGCGATCGCCGCGTCCTTGGCCGATCCGCCCACCCCGAACATGCCCACGCCCGGCACCAGGATCACGCGCGGCAGGGGATCGAGTTCCTTTTTCTTCACCGCGCTCTTGGCGTTGTTCTCTTCGAAATAGCGGTGATAGCGAGCGATGTAAGCCTGGACTGCTTCGTGCACATCCTTGGCCCACTGGTCCAGCTTGCCCGCTTCCGGCGCCGGTACGATCACCGGCCAGTTCTTGGTGCGGATGGTGTGGTCGGGTGTCACCACGCCAACCTGGCTGTAACGCGCCAGTTCGGCGCCGTTCACATAATTCAGGATCTGCGCATTGGTGCGGAAATCCAGCAGTTGGCGCTTGGCGGTGCCAGCCATCGGATTCTTCTCGATCGCCACCGCGCCGCGCAGGATGGGCGCGATTTCCGGCACGCTGGCCAGCGCGCCCGGCAGCTTGGCCTGAACCAGGGTCTTGCGCTGCAGCTTCAGCCGCTCTTCCGCCATGGTGACGAATTCGATCATGCGGCCATAGGCCTGCTGGGCCGTGTCGCCCACGGTGAAGATGCCGTGCTGCAACAGCACCAGGCCTTCCACGCCCGGATTCTTGTCGAACACATCGGCGACCGACTTGGCCAGGGCGAAGCCGGGAATGGTGTAGGGCACATAGGCGACCCGGTCGCCATAGACTTGCTGCACCAGCGCCTTGTTGTCGGGCTGGTCGGTCAGCGCCAGAACGGCGGTGGAGTGGACATGATCGATGAATTTGTGCGGCAGGAAGGCGTGCAGCAGGGTTTCGACCGACGGATTGGGCGCCGAGGAATCCAGCAGATTGATGCGCTGATAGTTGACCATGTCCTCGTCGGACAGCTTGTCCAGCTTGCGCAGCTTACGCAGCGGCTCGAGCCGCACCGCCGGCAATCCTTGCGGCTCGATCACGCCCATGTCCCAGCCGGAGCCCTTGATGCAGATGACTTCCACATCCTCGCCCAGCTGGTCCTTGACCGTGGTCTTGACCGAGGTATTGCCGCCGCCATGCAGCACCATCCTGGGATCGCTGCCCAGAAGACGGGTGGTGTAGGTGCGCACCGCCAGATCCGCGTTCACGCCCTTGGGCGCGTAGCGGGTGACGAATTCCTGCGCTTCGGCGTCAGACCATTTGGATTGCATGGCGTAACCCTATTTGGGAAAAAGGCTGCGTAAGCCTTCGGGGGTGGCGGCGCAAGTGCCGCGTTCGGTGATCAGCCCTGTCACAAGACGCGCGGGGGTAACGTCAAAGCCCGGGTTGGCGGCGCCGCTGCCGGGCGCGGCGATTTCCACCACTGTCACGGAACCGTCAGGAAGCCGCCCCTGCATTTTCAGCACTTCATCCTGGCTGCGTTCCTCGATGGGAATGTCGCGGCCCGATTCCAGGGTCCAGTCGATGGTGGCGCTGGGCAGCGCCACATAGAAGGGCACATTGTTGTCCTTGGCCGCCAGCGCCTTCAGATAGGTGCCGATCTTGTTGGCGACATCGCCATTGGCGGTGACGCGGTCGGTGCCCACGATCACCATATCGACTTGCCCCGCCTGCATATAATGACCGCCGGCATTGTCGGCCAGGATGGTGTGGGGCACGCCATGGCTGCCCAGCTCGAACGCCGTCAGCGAGGCGCCCTGGTTACGCGGCCGGGTTTCATCGACCCAGACATGCAGGTCGATGCCTTCATCCTTGGCCAGATAGATCGGCGCCAGCGCCGTGCCGTAATCCACCGTCGCCAGCCAGCCGGCGTTGCAATGGGTAAGAATGTTGAGCTTTTGGCCGTTCTTCTTTGCCGCCAGTTCGCGGATGATCTTCAGCCCGTTCTGGCCGATGGCCTGGTTCATCGCCACATCCTCGTCGGCGATGACGCCGGCTTCCTTCCAGGCGATGGCGGCACGCCGGTCGCGCGATTGATTGCGCAGCGCGTCGCGCATCCGCGCCAGCGCCCAGCGCAGATTGATGGCGGTGGGCCGGGTTTCGGCCAGCATGTCATGGACCTTGGCCAGATTTTCATCCGACGGATCGCGGCGCATCTCCAGCGCCAGGCCGTAAGCACCCACCACGCCGATCAGCGGGGCGCCGCGGGTCTGCATGGAATTGATTACGCGCGCCGCGTCATCGGCCGAACGCAGGGTCAGCGTTTCAAATTCATGCGGCAGCTTCGCCTGATCGATAATG
Organism: Rhizomicrobium sp.; assembly: GCA_035547275.1. Taxonomy (GTDB): domain Bacteria; phylum Pseudomonadota; class Alphaproteobacteria; order Micropepsales; family Micropepsaceae; genus Rhizomicrobium. The sequence goes on along the minus strand of DASZVQ010000097.1, from coordinate 41,302 downwards.
CCGAAGGCATCCTCGCCGATGGGCCAGATGGAGCGGTAATGCGTGCCGTTGATCTTCATTGCCGAAACCTCAAGCCGGAACCGTGGCCTTCATCGACGGATATTCGCAGAACTGCGCATACCAGCCGCTCAGATTGGGATGAGTAGGGCGCCAATCAAGGTCGGTCAGGCGCAATTCCATATAACCCAGGGCACAGGCAACGGCGATTTCGCCGATAGTTGGGTCCTTGGCGAACTTGACCTTCTCCAGCGCCGCCAAGGCCGAAAGAATCGTCTCCATCTGGCGGGCGCGGGCTTTTTCGGCGGTCTGTTCCTCGCGGCCCAGAAGCACCCAGGTGACTGTGGCGTCTGCCAGCCCGTCGCCCAGCGCCTGCAATCCCAGCGCCTTCCAGCGCCCGCTGCTGTGCTTGAAGATGTTCATGCCGGGAAAAAACTTTCCGCCGCCGGCATGATTGAGATATTCGCAGATCACCGGTGAATCGAACAGCACCGAGCCGTCATCCAGCACCAGCGCCGGGATCTTGCCCAGCGGATTGATCTTGCGCACCGCAGGGTCCTGGTAAGGCGAGATATTGATCTCTTCCAGCTTCAGACCCAGCTCATACGCAATAACACGGCATTTGCGCCCGAAAGGCGAAGCCGGGTTGGTGTAAAGCTTCAAGGCTAATGACCCTCGAAGGCGACCAGCGCCGCCACCGGCTTGCCGATGGCGCGCAGCTTGTCGGCGCCGCCAAGTTCGGGAAGATCGATCACAAAGGAACAGCCCACCACATTGGCCCCGGCCCGTTCCAGCAGCTTGATGCCGGCAAAGGCGGTGCCCCCGGTGGCGATCAGGTCGTCGACCAGGAGCACGCGTTCGCCCTTTTCCAGGGCGTCGATATGGATTTCGATGCGATCGGTGCCGTATTCCAGATCATAGTCTTCGCCGATCACGGTGTGCGGCAGCTTGCCCTTCTTGCGCACCGGGATGAAGCCCACCGACAGCTGATGCGCCACCGCGCCGCCCAGGATGAAGCCGCGCGCTTCCAGGCCCGCAACCTTGTCGATCTTGAGCCCGGCATAAGGCTGCACCATCTCGTCCACCGCGCGGCGGAAGGCGCGCGGATTGCCCAAAAGGGTGGTGATGTCGCGGAACATGATGCCCGGCTTGGGATAATTGGGAATGGTGCGGATCGCGTCTTTGTAGTTCATCGCTCAGCCCTTCTTGAGTACGCGGCCAGCCACCGCATCCAGTTTCGCCGTCAAGGCCGGGTCACGCTTGTCCGGCGCGGTGATAAAGGCAAAGTCCAGCACCGTCTCCGGCCGGTCCGGGCAGGTCGACGGCGTGCGGTCGGGGCCGAGCTTGGGCGCCACCGCCTGGATCAGCTTGCGGGCGTTGGCGGCGTTCTGCTGCATCACCTTGATGACGGCCTCGACCGTCACATGCTCGTGATCGTCGTGCCAGCAGTCATAATCGGTGACCATGCCGACGATGGCGTAAGGCAGCTCGGCCTCGCGCGCCAGCTTGGCTTCCGGCATCGCGGTCATGCCGATCACGCTGCAATCCCAGCTGCGATAAAGGAAGCTTTCGGCCCGGGTGGAGAATTGCGGGCCTTCCATGCAGATATAGGTGCCACCCTCGCTATGGTCGATCTTCTGTTCCCGCGCGGCGAGCGTCAGGGCACCCGACAGTTTGGGACACACCGGATGGGCCATGGGCACATGGGCGACGAAGCCGGGTCCGAAGAAGCTTTTCTCGCGCGCGAAGGTGCGATCGATGAACTGATCCGCCATCACAAAGGTGCCCGGCGGCAGCTCTTCGCGCAACGAGCCGCAGGCCGAGACGCTGATCACATCGGTGACGCCGATGCGCTTGAGGGCGTCGATATTGGCGCGGTAGTTGATGCTGGTCGGCGTCTGGACATGGCCGCGGCCATGGCGCGGCAGGAACACCAGATCCACGCCATGATAGGTGCCGGTCAAAAGCTGGTCCGACGGCTCGCCCCAGGGGCTTTTCACCGTCTGCCAGGTCGCGTTTTCCAGCCCCTCGATCTGATAGACGCCGGACCCTCCAATGATGCCGAGAACCGTTTTGGCCATGATAAGATGCGCTCCCGCTCACGCGGATGCGCAATGAAAAAGGCGCCTTCCGCAAGGAAAGCGCCCTTTTAACATGGTGATCCCCGGGGGCAAGTTGTGTGCGCCGGTGACGTTTTCGTGACGTCTAGGCGTGCTTCACGCTCAGTGCGCGTCCTTCCAGACGCGGCGATACGCGGCAAACAGCACGCCCGCCAGCAGCACCAGGAACGCCATGACGCCAAAGCCGAAGCGCTTGCGCTCTTCCATCTTGGGCTCGCTGGCCCAGGACAGGAAAGTCACCACGTCATGGGCTTCCTGTTCCACCGTGGCCTTGGTGCCATCGGAATAGGAGACCGTGCCGTCCTTCAAGGGCGGCGGCATAGAGATGTTCCAGCCCTCGAAATAGGGGTTGTAGTACTTGCCGTCCGTCACCTTGAAGCCGGCCGGCACGGGATGACCGAAGCCGGTCAGGATCGAATAGACATACTGCGGACCGCCTTCGCGGGCCTTGACCACCATCGACAGGTCGGGCGGCAGAGCGCCGCCATTGTTGGCGCGGGCGGCCTGTTCGTTCGGAAAGGGCGAGGGAAAGTGATCGGCCAGGGTGGCAGACCGCATCAGAGGCGAGCCCTTGTCGTCGACGGTCTCACCCTTGTCGTTCGGATCGGCCGGCACTTTGGCGGCGGCCGCCAGCGCGCGGGCCTGGGCCTCGCTGAATTCCGGGCCGCCGGGCTCATCCAGATTGTGGAAGGCCAGATGCTGGGCGCTATGACAGGCCGAGCAGACTTCCTTGTAGACCTGATAGCCGCGCTGCAGGGCGCCGCGATCATAGGTGCCGAAGGGGCCCTCGAAGGAGAAGGACACATCCTTGGGCGGCAGGCGCGTCGTGTCCACGGCGAAAGCCGAGGTCGAGGCCAGGAGCCCGAAGGCCAGGGAGAGCGAAACAGTCGTCAGACGCATGTTGGTTCTCACTCGGCAGGGGTCGCGGCGGTATCGCCGAGCACGGATTGCGCGATGGATGCAGGCAGCTTCTTCGGAGTCTCGATCAGGCCGACGATCGGCATGATCAGCCAGAAGAAGGCGTAGTAGTAGAGCGAGGCGATACGCGCCACCCAGACCAGCGGCACGCCAGCCACCGCCGCATCCACGCTCTGCGAACCGCAGTAGCCCAGCAGCACGCAACAGACGGCGAAGGCCCAGAAGAACTGCTTCATCAGCGGGCGGAAGCGGCAGGAGCGCACCCGGCTGGTATCGAGCCAGGGAATGAACACCAGGGTGACGATGGCGCCGCCCATCACGATCACGCCCATCAGCTTGTTGGGGATGGAGCGCAGCATCGCGTAGAAGGGCAAGAGATACCATTCCGGCACGATGTCGGGCGGGGTCACCAGCGGGTTGGCCTGCTGGTAATTGTCCGGGTTGCCGAAGAAGTTCGGGGCATAGAAGACAAAAACCGCGAACAGGATGGCAAAGCAGGTGAGATAAAAAGCGTCCTTCACCGTGTAATAGGGGTGGAAGGGCACCGTGTCCTGCGGGCTCTTCACATCGATGCCCAGCGGATTGTTGTTGCCCGGCACATGCAGCGCCCAGATATGCAGGCCGACCACGCCGGCGATGATGAAGGGCAGGAGATAGTGCAGCGAGAAGAAGCGGTTCAGCGTCGCGTCACCCACCGCGAAATCGCCCCACAGCCAGGTGGCGATATGATTGCCCACCACCGGAATGGCGCTGAACAGGTTGGTGATGACGGTGGCGCCCCAGAAGGACATCTGGCCCCAGGGCAGCACATAACCGAAGAAGGCGGTGGCCATCATCAGCAGATAAATCAATACGCCGATGATCCAGATCAGCTCGCGCGGCGCCTTGTAGGAGCCGTAATAGAGACCGCGGAACATGTGGATATAGACGGCGAGGAAGAACATCGAGGCGCCGTTGGAGTGCATGTAGCGGATCAGCCAACCATAGTTGACGTCACGCATGATGCTTTCGACGCTGTCGAAGGCCAGGCCCGCATTGGCGACATAATGCATCGCCAGCACGATGCCGGTGACGATCTGCACCGCCAGGCAGAAGGTGAGGATGCCGCCGAAGGTGTACCAGATATTCAGGTTCCTGGGCGTGGGGAAGGTGTTCATCGTATCGTGCATCAGACGCGGAAGCGGCAGACGCGTGTCGAGCCAGCGCTCGAAACCGGAATTGGGCTTGTAGGTCGAAGGGCCTGACATTCGTGTTCTCCTTAGCCGACCTTGACGCGGGTGGCGGACAGGAAGGTGTATTGCGGAACGGCGAGGTTCTGCGGCGCCGGACCTTTGCGGATGCGGCCGGCCGTGTCGTACTGCGAGCCATGGCAGTGGCAGAGCCAGCCGCCATAGTCACCTTCCGGCATCTGAGGGGTGGAGACGGTGGGGGTGCAGCCCAGATGGGTGCACACCCCGATCAGGATCAGCCATTCCGGCTTGGTGGCGCGGTCCTCGTCGGTGGCCAGCGCCGAATCCGGCAGGTTGGCATTGCGGGCGATGGGATCGGGCAGCGAATTCACGTCCACCGCCCTGGCCTCGGCGATCTCGGCCGGGGTGCGGCGGCGCACAAACAGCGGATGGCCGCGGAATTTGAAGACGACCTGCTGGCCCATCTGGATGGGGGTCAGATCGATTTCGGTCGTGCCGGCCGCCAGCGCCGCGGCCGACGGATTCATCTGATCGATGAAGGGCCAGGCCATCGCGGCGACGCCTACGCCGCCAATCGCGCCCGACGCCACATATAAGAAATCGCGTCGCGTGCCCGCGTCACTCGTCGTAGCTGCCACTGGGTCCACCCTTATGGAAAACGAAAGGAATGTGTTCGAACTCTTGCCACAAACAAGCGCAATAGCGGTACTGACGCGGTGACGCGCCATCCCCCACCCGCTTGTTCGTTGGGCCGGTAAAATAGAGAGTCGATTTTCGAGGGTCTTGCGGCACGATGACGCAGAAAATGCCTTGTTCTGCCGCGACTTAATGCCCGGCAGGGGAAAAATGGAGGTTTGGCGTGCGCCTGGCGCTGTATGAGCCCGATATCCCGCAAAATGCGGGCAGCCTGATGCGGCTGGGGGCCTGTCTGGGGGTGGGCGTTGATATCATCGAGCCCTGTGGATTTCTGCTGTCGGACCGCAATTTCCGCCGCGCCGGAATGGATTATCTCGCCCATGCCGATATCCGCCGTCATGACTCCTGGGCACGGTTCCGTGACAATTTCCGGGCCAACGCGCCAGGAAGGCTGATCCTGCTGACCACGAACGGCACGACCGCCTATACCGACTTCGCTTTTGCGGCAGGGGACACGCTGATGGTGGGCCGCGAGAGTGCCGGTGTGCCGGAGGCCGTGCATGCCCGCGCCGATGCCCGGCTGGTGATCCCCCTGTTGCCGGGCCTCAGATCCTTGAATGTCGCCCAGGCCGCCGCGATGGTGTTGGGCGAGGCCCTGCGCCAGACTTCACTTTTCCCCCAGACTTCCCATTTTTCAAAGTCGAGCGGGTTCCCGGAGACGGCATGACCCTGCACATGACTCTGTTTCAGCCCGGCGGACTGGTTGCCCTTGTCCAGGTGCTGATGATCGACATCGTGCTGGCCGGCGACAATGCCGTGGTGATCGGCATGGCGGCCGCCCGGGTGCCCCCGGTCCTGCGCAAGAAGGTCATCTTCTGGGGCCTGGTCGCGGCGGTGGTATTGCGCGTCTTCCTGGCGGTGATCGCGGTCTCGCTGATGAAGGTGATCGGCCTGACACTCGCCGGCGGCATACTTCTTCTGTGGGTGTGCTGGCGCTTCTGGCGCGATATTTCCGGCCACAAGCCGCATGAGAGGGCGGCGCTGGCCGCCAATGCATCGCTCAGGCGCGCCGTCACCCAGATCGTGCTGGCCGATGTCTCCATGTCGCTGGACAATGTGCTGGCGGTGGCGGGCGCGGCCCGCGATCATCTCGATGTGCTGGTGATCGGCCTGTTCCTGTCGGTGGGGCTGATGGGGGCTGCCGCCAATGTCATCGCCCGGCTTTTGGAGCGCTTCCGCTGGATCAGTTATCTGGGCCTGGCCATCGTCTTGTATGTGGCCTTGTCGATGATCTGGCATGGGGGCCATGCGGTACTGAAGGCCATCAACTAGCCGCAGCTAACCAAGACGAACCAAAATCGCGGTCGCGTCGTCCGATTTTTTGAAGCGGGGAAATTTGTCGCCGCCCATGTCGCCGGCCTCGATGGCGCGCAATTCTTCGCCCATCGCCGCCAATCCTTTCGTCAGCGCCGCATCCATCAGGCCGTCGGCGCTGTAGACGCCATAATCGCTGGCCAGCGCCAGAAAACCGTCGGTGGCCAGCAGCAGCGCCGCGCCTGGCGCGGCCTTTATTATCCGCCGCGAGACATGCGCCGCCGCCCGCGCATCGGGGCTGAACAGCCAATAATCGCCGCTGTTGATGCGATTGCGTGCGGTCCGCAGGGCGCCGATGAATTCCGGCCGGCTGAGACCGGCGGCCGGCGACAGATTCTTTTCCTTGGCGATCGTCCGCGCCCGCTCGGCCTCCGCGGCGCGCTTGTCGAAGGTCTCCCCCACTACCGTCACCGCTGCATCGCCTTGCTTCACTAGCGCCGCGCAATCGCCAAACCAAAGAAACTCGACACTGTTCGCATCGGGCACCGCGAGCATCATCGAGGCACAGGGGGTCTGCCATACGTCCTCGGGCGGATGGCGGCGCAGTGCCGCGAAGCTCTTCTCGGCATCGGCCAGCGCGTCCCGCAGCGCCTTGCGGGCGCTTTTCTCCCCATTCAGATGGGCCATCAGCCGCCGGCTGCCGAATTGCGCGATCCAGGCCGCATCGCTCTTGCCGGGCATCAGGCTGTCGCCCAGCGGCGTGGCTCCATCCATCACCAGCGCGGCTTTTGCGCCATGCGCCAGGAAATCCTCATTGGCCTTGGCGGGATCGCCCGGCAGAGTGAGCTGATCCAGACATTCAAATATCATCACCGGTCCTGTGCGATCACTTGATGAAGCCGGTCGCGGCATGCCCCCTCATCGGCGGCGAAATCGCCACCCACCCACCAGTCTTCCACCTGGGCGAGAATGCGGCCCACATCCGGGCCTTCCGGCACGCCGGCCTGCATCACATCGCGGCCGGTCAACGGAAAGCGCGGCCGCTGCCAAGTCTCCGCCATCTTGAGCAGCATGCGCCAGGGCAAGGCAACGGCGCGCGGCGTGCCGGCCCATTGCAGCATCACCTTGTCGCGGAAGCGCGCCGGACCGATGCGATACAATAACCGCCTGGCATCGGGCGCGGAAAGACCGGCCGTGATCTTTTCCCCGGAAAGCGCCTGTTCCAGCCGGACGCGATCGGCATTCGACAGTTTCAGCCGGTCGCTGGTGGCATGGGCGGTGTCCGCGCCATCCAGCAGGGACGCCAGGCGCAGCACCGCATCGCGCGGGAAAAGATTGTCGGCATCGATTTCCGCCAGCCGCTCCAGCCGCGGCAGTTGCAGTGCTTCCGGCAAAATCGCGGACAGAATGCCGGTTGCCGCCATCACCCGCAAAACCGGCGCGGGATTGCCCGCTTCCAGCAGGCGCAGGAATTCCTTGGCCACCCGTTCCGCCGACAGGGTCTTGAGCTTGTCCCGGGCCTGGGCGGCGGCGCGCAGACCCTCCGCATCCATTTCGCCCTTGCCGTACCAGGCCTGGAATCGGAACAGGCGCAGCACGCGCAGATAGTCCTCGGCGATGCGGGTGCGCGCATCACCCATGAAGCGCACCCTGCCCGCGATCAGGTCTTCCACCCCGGTGGCATAGTCGAAGATCTCGCCATCAGCCGAGGCGTAAAGCGCATTGATGGTGAAATCGCGCCGCGCCGCGTCTTCCGCCCAGTCGTCGGTGAAAGCCACCTTGGCATGACGGCCGTCGGTCTCCACATCCCGGCGCAGCGAGGTGATCTCAAACGCACGGCTGCCGGCGATGGCGGTGACGGTGCCATGCTCGATCCCCGTCTCCACCACCTTGATGCCCTTGGCGGTCAGGCGTTGCACCGCCTCATTGGGCGGCATGGGGACGGCGATGTCGATATCCACCACCTGCGCCCCCAACAGCGCGTTGCGCACGGCGCCGCCGACGAACCGCGCCTCGCCCAGCGCCGCCATGACCTGCGCCGTCTCCGGCGCGGTCATCCAGCCATGCAGGGACGGGTCAATCCGCACAGCCGCCCCTCTTTTCATTTTGTCGCGCGCTAACGGCCGAAACGACCGCCGCATGAACGGCGGCGTCCCGTCCGGGCCGTTCCGCGCGACGGGGCATCCAGCCATGCAGGGACGGATCAATCCTCATGGTCGAGGCTTATACCATCTAAACGCGACGCCAGATCGACGATGATCGCCGCCGTCGCGCCCCAGATCTCATGCTCCCCATAAGTGATGGCGTAGAAGCAGCGTTCGCGACCGCCGATCCGGCGGCTCTCGCGCCGCCGGTTGGCGGGATCGAGCAGGAAGGCCAGCGGCACCTCAAACACGCTCGCCACTTCGCGCGGGTCCGGCGTCAACGCAAAGCCCTCGGTCAACATGCCGACAACCGGCTGAATGTCGAAGCCGGTGCCGGTGAGATAGCGGTCGAGATAACCCGCCACGGTGATGAAGCCCGCGGCAATGCCGGTCTCCTCCATGGTTTCGCGCAGCGCCGTCTCGATCGGCGACAGGTCATCATCTTCGGCGCGGCCACCGGGAAAACTGATCTGTCCGCTGTGCCGCGCCAGGCTTTCGGTGCGCCGTGTAAAGAGCAAGGTTGGCTGTTGGCGCGCCACAATGGGCAAAAGCACGGCAGCCTTCACGCCGCCAAAGAGGGCCGGCCTCAGTTCGGGCGCAAGATCGTAATCGTCATGCTCTCGGATCTGTGGCGGCTCCTGCAACAGCCGCCCACGCAATGCTTCCAGAAGGTTCACACCAGCGGTTCCACGGGCTTTGCGGCGGATGCGTTTTCACTTGCCGTCATGACGCCACAATTGCCGGATTTCCATCGAATATTAAGGCCATTTCCGGGGTTGCACCCTCTGCGCCCAACGGTGCAACATAACGCCTATCCCGGCAAGCTCTGGAAGCGCGACCTCGCATGAATAAGGTGGACATATTGGACGAAGCGCCCAAGCGGCTTGAAGCGACGGCCGCCACCTTCGCCCGGGTGCGCGACGGGCTGAACGCCGTGATCTTCGGACAGGACGATGTGATCGAGCAGACGCTGATCACGCTTCTGGCCGGCGGCCATGGCCTTCTGATCGGCGTGCCGGGCCTGGCCAAGACCAAGCTGGTGGACACGCTGGGCGTGGTGATGGGACTGGACACCAGCCGCGTGCAGTTCACGCCCGACCTAATGCCGGCAGATATCACCGGTTCCGAAGTGATGGAGGAATCCATCAACGGCGAGCGCGCCTTCCGCTTCATCCGCGGCCCGGTCTTCACCCAGCTGCTGATGGCCGATGAAATCAACCGCGCAAGCCCGCGCACCCAGTCGGCGCTGCTGCAGGCGATGCAGGAAAAGCATGTCACGGTGGCGGGCGCGCGCCACGACCTGCCGCGCCTGTTCCATGTGCTGGCGACACAAAATCCGCTGGAGCAGGAAGGCACCTATCCCCTGCCCGAGGCCCAGCTCGATCGCTTCCTGCTGCAGATCGATGTCGGCTATCCCGACCTGGAGGCCGAGCGCCGGATGCTGCTGGCCACCACCATGGGCGAAGAGAGGAGCGCGGTCCGGGTCTGTGGGCCGGACGATATTCTGGAGGCCCAGGCGCTGGTGCGCCGCATTCCTGTCGGCGAGCAGGTGATGGATGCCATCCTCACGCTGGTGCGCGCGGCCAGGCCAATTGGAAGTGGGCCCGATTCCGACCATGACAGCGGCGTGCGCGGGCAGATCGCCTGGGGTCCCGGTCCCCGCGCCAGCCAGGCGCTGATGCTGGCGGTGCGCGCCCGCGCCCTGCTGGACGGCCGGCTGGCGCCGTCCACCGACGATGTGGTGGCGCTGGCGGGGCCGGTGCTGCGTCATCGCATGGCGCTGAATTTCGCCGCCCGCGCCGAAGGCGCCACCACCGCCAGCGTGATCGAGCGGCTCTGTCATGATCTTTTTTGATAAAGGCCTTTTTTGATGGCCTGCCGCTTCGCACTTTGAGGCCGGTTTGACCCAGTTCTCCAAGCTGCAGCATGAAGCCGACGGCCTGTCCGCCGGCCTGCCGCCCCTGATGGTTGAGGCCGATCATCTGGCCGCCTCGGTCAGCCTGGGCGTGCATGGCAGACGCCGCGCCGGCATGGGCGAAAGCTTCTGGCAGTTCCGCCGCTATGCGTCTCAAGACTCCTCCGCCGCCATCGACTGGCGCCAGTCCGCCAAGTCGCAGCACATCTTTGTGCGCGAGCGGGAATGGGAAGCGGCCCAGACCGTATGGTTCTGGCGCGACGCCTCCGCCAACATGAACTTCAAGTCCGGCCCGAAGGACGGTGTCTCCAAGCGCGCCCGCGCCGACCTTTTGTTATTGGCGCTGGCCGCTCTTCTGGTGCGCGGCGGCGAGCGTGTCGGTTTCATCGGCATGGAAGGCGGCGCCGGCGCCTCGCGCCTGGCGCTGACCCGCATCGGCCGCGCCTTGTTTGCGCCCGGCAATGGCGCCTTGCCGCCGCCTGCGCCGCTCAAGCGCGGCGACCAGCTGGTCTGGTTCAGCGACTTTTTGGACGAAGGCGCATTCGAGGCCATGACGCGGTTGTCGCGCATGGGCGTGAACGGTCATCTGGTGCGCATCATCGATCCAGCGGAGGAGGATTTCCCCTATACCGGCCGCACGCGGTTTGAATCGCCCCTGGGTCAAAGCGATAAAGGCCAGGATGACGAGATTTTCGGCCGGGCCGAGCGGGTGCGGGAGCCCTATCGGGCCCGCTTCATCGCCCATGGCGAGCGCATCGCCGAAGCCGCGTCCAGACTGGGCTGGACCGCGACCTCCCATCGCACGGATCACGCGCCGCAAGGTTCGCTGATCGCGCTGCACGCCGCCATCGGCGGGGTTTGATGCGAAGGATGGCCGCGCGCGCAGGAACGAACAGTCATGGATAATCTGTTCGGCCTTCCCCTGAGTTTCGGCGCGCCGCTGATCCTGGCGGCGCTGGCGGCCCTGCCGGTGCTTTGGTGGCTGCTGCGGGTGACGCCGCCCCTGCCGCGCCGGACTTTGTTTCCACCGCTGCGTCTGTTGCGCGGCCTGGAAGACGAGGAACAGACCCCCGCGGCAACGCCCTGGTGGCTTTTGCTGCTGCGGTTGCTGGCGGCGGCGCTTCTGATCGTGGCCCTGGCCGATCCGCTTCTGGGCCGAAGCCCCAAGCTCGCCACCAGCGGGCCGCTGGTACTGGTGGTGGACAATGGCTGGACCGCGGCGAAGGACTGGGATCAGCGCCAGGACCTGATGGCGGACCTGCTGCACAGCGCGCAGGGCCGGCCCGTGGCCATCATTCCCACCGCCGGCCCCGCGCCGCAGGGATTGTTGAATGAAGGCGAAGCCGCGCGCATCGCCAAGGAATTAAAGCCGATGCCCTGGCCGGGCGACCGGGCCGGCGCCGCTCGCGCGCTGGGACGTTTCAAGTTCACCCAAGCGCCTTCGCTCTATTGGCTGACCGACGGGCTGGAAGACGGCCAAAGCAGCCTGCTGCGCGATGCCTTCCACCGCTATGGCGGCGCGACCGTGTTTGGCCCCTCCCGCACGGCCCTGGGCCTGTTGCCGGTGACGCGCGATGCCAGCGGCTTTGCCGTCACCGCCATCCGCGCATCGGCGAACGCGCCGCTGGAGATCGAAGCCGGCGCCATCGGCGCGCGCGGCGAGACGCTGGCGGCCACCCGCATCCATTTCCGCCGCGGCGCGCTCAAGGCATCTGGCCATATCGCCCTGCCCATGGAAGTGAGGAACGCCACCTCCAGGCTGGCCATCGCGGGCGAGGACAGCGCCGGTGCCGTACAGATGCTGGACCATGGTGCTTCCCAGCGCAGCGCCGGCATTGTGTCGGAGAATGCGGCGTCGGAGGGCCAGCCGCTTCTGTCCGACATCTATTATCTGGACCGGGCGCTGTCGCCCTATGCCGAAATCGCCAAGGGCAATATCTCCCAGCTGCTGGACAAGCATGTCTCGGTGCTGGTCCTGGCCGATGTCGCCAAAATCTCCGGCGACGATCTCTCCAAGGTGAAGGACTTTGTCAGCAAGGGCGGGATGCTGATCCGCTTCGCCGGCGATCACATGACCGGCGGCTCAGACGATCTGGTGCCGGTGCATCTGCGCGTGGGCGGCCGCTATCTGGGCAGCGCCATGGCCTGGTCCGCGCCCCAGCATCTGGCGCCGTTCGGGCCATCGAGCCCGTTCAACGGCCTGGAGGTGCCGGCGGAAGTGACCGTGACACGCCAGGTTCTGGCCGAACCATCCGCCGAGCTGCAGGGCCGCACCTGGGCGCAGCTGACCGACGGCACGCCGCTGATCACCGCGGAGAATATGGGCCAGGGCTGGATCGTGCTGTTCCACATCACCGCCAGCCCGGGCTGGTCATCGCTGCCCCTGTCAGGACTTTATGTCGACATGCTCAAGCGCCTGCTGGCCTTGTCGGCCGGCACGCCCGCGCATGATCTGGCCGGGATGACCAGCCTGCCGCCGGTATCCCTGCTCGACGGCTTCGGCCATCCCGAGCCCACGCCCGGCGACGCCGCGCCCATCGCGGCCAGGGATTTTCCCCATACCCGGGTGTCGCCGCAGCATCCACCCGGCCTTTATGGCGCCCATGAGGTGGAAAGCGCGCTGAATGTGATGCAGGCGAAAGACCGGCTGGCGCCATTGGCCAATACGACGATGCAGACCTATGGCAACGCCCATGCCAGGCCACTGGAACACTGGCTGCTGGCGGCGGCGATGATCCTGCTGCTGCTGGATTGTCTGGTCTCGCTATGGCTGCGCGGCTTTACGCCACGAAAGATCCGTTGGCTGGGCGCCGCGGCGGCGTTTCTTTTGTTCATCCCGCATGCGCGCGCCGACGACGCCATGAACATGAAGGCGGCGCTGGACACGCGGCTGGCCTATGTGAAAACCGGCGTGCCGGACGTGGACGCCATGAGTCAGGCGGGCCTGACCGGACTGGGCCTGGCGCTGAAGGCGCGCACCTCCTACGAACCGCCGGAGCCGGTGGGGGTGGACCCGGAGCATGACGATCTCTCGCTCTATCCCCTGCTCTACTGGCCGATGGACCCGCGCGAGAAGAACTTGTCGCCCAAGGCGCTGTCCAAGGTCGCCGACTTCATGCGCAATGGCGGCACCATCTTCTTCGACACCCGCGACCTGACGCTTGGCGCGGTGCATGGCCCCTCCTCGCCCGGGGAACAGACCCTGCGGCGGCTGACCAGCGGGCTGGACTTCCCGCCGCTGGAATCGGTGCCCGCCGACCATGTGCTGACCAAGACCTTCTATATCCTGCGCGACTTTCCCGGCCGCTGGACCGGCGGCCAGATCTGGGTCGAGGCGCTGCCGCCGGCGCCCAAGAACGGCGCGCCGCCGGCCCGCGGCGGCGATGGCGTGTCGCCGGTGATCATCGGCAACAATGACTGGGCCAGCGCCTGGGCGGTGGACGCGGGCGGCCATTTCCTGGCCACGCCCTCCCCCGGGGGAGAATTGCAGCGCGAGATGGCCTTCCGCTTCGGCATCAACCTGGTGATGTATGCCCTGACCGGCAACTACAAGACCGACGTGGTGCACGCGCCCGCCCTGCTGCAGCGCCTGGGAAACGGACAATGAGGACCAGGCAATGACCAGGCTGGCTTTCGCTCCGGTCATTCCGATCCAGCTGCTCACCGCGCTGGCGGTGATCGCGATTCTGATCACGGCCTATGCCTTCTTCATGCGCGCCCGCGGCGCCTGGGCGCGGGGCCTGGCCTTTGCCGTGCTGCTGTTCGCCCTTTCGGGCCCGCTTCTGGTGCGCGAGAAGCACGCGCCGCTGCCCGATGTGGCGGTGATCGTGACCGACCGCTCCCAAAGCATGTCGCTGGGCAGCCGCGCCGCCCAGGCCGAAGCCGCGCGCCTACAGGTGAAGCGGCTTCTGGCGGCCCAGCCCGGCCTGATCGTGCGCGAGACCAGTGTCACCACCACGACCACCGGCGAGAATAACGGCACCCAGGCCTTCGCCGCCCTGAATGCGGCGCTGGCGGATGTGCCGCAGAGCCGGGTGGCCGGCGCCATCCTGATCACCGATGGCGAAGTGCATGACGCACCCGCGCCGGAAGCGATGAACCTGCGCGCGCCGCTGCAGGTGCTGGTCGCGGGCAAGCGCGGCGAACGCGACCGCAAGCTGACGGTGCAGAGCGCGGCGCGCTTTGCCATTGTCGGGCAATGGGCGCCCATGCGGCTGCGGATCGACGATCTGGGCGGCAGCGGCGAGACCAATGCGATGCTGGAGATCCGCATCGACGGCAAGCCCTTTGGCGCGCGCATGGTGCCGGTGGGCAAGGACACCGACATCAAGGTGCCGATCAATCACGAGGGCGAAAATCTGGTCGAGCTGTCGGCCGCGCCTGGTCCCGCCGAACTGACGCTTGAGAACAACCGCGCCGTGGTCACCGTGTCGGGCGTGCGCGACCGGCTCAGGGTGCTCCTGGTGTCGGGGGAACCCCATGCCGGCGAGCGGGTGTGGCGCAATCTGCTGAAGGCCGATCCATCGGTGGATCTGGTGCACTTCACCATCCTGCGTCCGCCGGATAAGCAGGACTCCACACCCCTGAACGAGCTGGCGCTGATCGCCTTCCCGGCGCGCGAGCTGTTCCAGGAAAAGCTCGGCTCCTTCGACCTTGTGGTGTTCGACCGCTATAGCGAGCGTGGAATTCTGCCGCTTTCCTATTTTCAGAACCTTGCGTCTTATGTGCAGGATGGCGGTGCGCTGCTGCTGTCGTCCGGGCCGGAGTTCGCCGGTCCCGAAAGTGTCTATCGCACGCCGCTGTCCCAGGTGCTGCCGGTGCAGCCCACGGGCCAGATCTACACAGGCCCCTTCAAGCCGATCGTTACCGACGAAGGCATGGCCCATCCGGTGACCCGCGAGCTTCCGGGCCGCAATCAGGACAAGACGCCACCCAGCTGGGGACGCTGGTTCCGCATCATCGGCGGCAACAAGAATGCCGGCCAGACCGTGATGGCGGACGGTTCGGGCCATCCGCTTCTGGTGCTGGACCGGGTCGGAAAGGGCCGTGTCGCCGAACTGATGAGCGACCAGACCTGGCTGTGGGCGCGCGGCTTTGAAGGCGGTGGACCGCAGGCCGAGCTGCTGCGCCGGCTGGCGCATTGGCTGATGAAGGAGCCCGAGCTGGAAGCGGAATCGCTGGAGGCCCAGATCATCGGCGACCATATCCGCATCACCCGCCACACCATGGCGCCCCAGACCCCGCCCGTCACCCTGACCACGCCTTCCGGCAAGACGCAGACGATCGCCCTGACCAAAGCCGAGCCCGGCATCTGGCGTGCCGACGCCAAGGCCGGCGAGCTGGGCCTTTACCGCGCCACCGACGGCATTCTTTCCACTGTAACCGCGGCGGGGCCGCTTAATCCCAAGGAAGTGGCCGACATGCGCGCCACCGATGCGGTGCTCAAGCCCGATGCCGAAGCCAGCGGCGGTAGCGTGCATTGGCTGGAAGATGGCCTGCCCGAGATCCGCCGCGTGGGACCGGGCGATACCGCCAGCGGCGACCGCTGGATCGGGTTGCGCAGCAATGGCGCTTATCGCGTCACCGCGCTGGAGCAGCAGAAGCTGATGCCGCAATGGCTGGCGCTGCTGATCATTGTGGGTGCGCTTTTGCTGGCGTGGAGACTTGAAGGCCGATAAGCGGCCTGCCCGGCCTCGCGGCGCGCCTGGATGCGCGCCGCTGCGGCGTTCGTCGCTCTCGCAGGTCCACTGGACCTGCTCGTTCGCCGCCCTCATGCGCGGCAAACCGCTCCTCACCCCACCCCCGCGCCAACCGCACAGACCGGCTCGTCGATCTGGGCGCGGCGCACTTCGCCCGACAGGGTCAGCAGCTCGCCCGCCTTGAGCGACAGGCCCAGAATGCGGTTCTGATCGACCGGACCGGGAAATTTCACCCGGCCGGGCGGCAGGCGGGAAAAACCCACGCGCGTGTAATAGGGCTCATCGCCCACCAGCAGAATGCCGCGCCAGGGACCTTTCTGCGCCGCCGCGATGCCGGCCTGCATCAAAGCGATGCCGATGCCGCGGCCGCGCTGGTCGCTCTGAACCGCAAGCGGTCCCAGCAGCAATTCCTGATGCCCGCCGACCGTGATGGGCCAGAAGCGCACCGAGCCGCGCAGAACGCCCTGTTCGATGGCGACAAAAGACAGGGAGGAAACCGGATGCACGCCTTCGCGCAAACGATAAGCGGATTTGGCGAACCGGCCGGGGCCAAAGCTCTCCGCGTTCAGCGCTTCGATGCTGGCGGCATCTTGCGGCGCTTCCAGGCGGATATCCCAGGCGGTGGCCATCACATTCATGAGAGGTCTCGCTAA
Organism: Rhizomicrobium sp.; assembly: GCA_035547275.1. Lineage (GTDB taxonomy): Bacteria > Pseudomonadota > Alphaproteobacteria > Micropepsales > Micropepsaceae > Rhizomicrobium. The sequence goes on along the minus strand of DASZVQ010000097.1, from coordinate 24,716 downwards.
ACGTCCATGCCGCAAAAGGCAAGCTTACCAATAAGGCGATGGCATGACGGCATCGGCAAACTCCGCCAGCCGGCGCCGGGTGGCGGGCGTGGTGCCGTCCGGCGGCCGGCGCGGATCGATGAAGCAGATCTCGCGGATTTCCAGATTGGGCTGGAATCGCACGCTGCCGCCCGTGACATGATAGAGCGCCACCACCATGGTCGCCCAGCCCGCCTTGCGCGAATGCAGCGAGACGAAACGGATGCCGCCGCCCTCAAGCCCCACTTCCTCCTTGAGCTCGCGCAGGATGGTGTCGCCGGGGGGCTCGCCACGTCCCACCCCGCCGCCGGGCAGCCGCCAGCCCGGATTGTAGCTGTGACGGACCAGAAGTATGCGGCCCTGGGCATCCTCCACCAGCGCGGCAACCCCCAGCGCGGTCGGCGCCCAAAGCGTCCGGCAGGTGATAAAAAGGCGGAATACCGCGTTTTTCAGCAAGCCCAATAATTTAGCCGCCACAGTCTCGTAACAGTTCAATAACGCCTGGACCGTACCTTCAACCAGAAGATTTTGCGTGTCGGCGGCCGTGTGTCGTACGAAGGCGCCTTCGCGCGAGAGGCGAGAACCGCCGATGACCGGGTCGGGATTTGAAACGCTCAAGGCGCTGATTGTCGAAGACAATGCGCATATGCGCTCGCTGCTGCGGGCGCTGCTGAATTCGGCCGGCATCAAGCAGATCGTGGAAGCCGGCAATGGCCAGAGCGCGCTGGTCCAACTGCGCGAGAACAGATCCGACCTGGTGCTGACCGATCTGGCGATGAAGCCGATGGATGGTCTGGAATTCACCCGCCGCGTGCGCAACGACGAACACAGTCCCAACCCCTTTGTGCCCATCATCATGATCACCGGCCACACGGAGAAGTACCGGGTCGAGGCCGCCCGTGACGCCGGCGTCACCGAATTCCTGGCCAAGCCCATCACCGCCCACAATCTGTTCACGCGCATCGCCGAGATCGTGGAGCGGCCGCGCGCCTTCGTGCGCTGCGACAATTACTTCGGCCCCGACCGGCGCCGCCATGCGCAGGACGATTATGCCGGTCCCTGGCGCCGCCAGGACGACTTTCAGCAGGAAGTGGACGTGCGCTGATGAAAAACACCGTCCGGAAAAAAGTCCAGATCATCACGCCGGATTCCTATCCGCAGATGATGAGCAAGCCCAACGCGGCCCGCAGCCTCAAAACCCTGCGCGCGGCCGAAACCGCCGAGAAGGCGCAAGCCGCGATGGAAGCCCAGGTTCCGGCGATGCGCGCCGCCATCCTGGGCTATGTCGAGGAACTGGAAAATGCCCAGGGCGACACTGCCCTGATATTCGAAAAGGCGCATGAGATCCGCGGCTTCGCGGAAACCGCGCGGCTTGTCACCACAGGCCGCATCGCCGAAATCCTGTGCCGCTACATGGACGATATGGAGCGGATCAAAAAGCCAGCGGATGCGGTCATCGTGGCGCTGAATGTCTCCGCCATCGCGCGCGCCGCCCGCACCGAGGACAAGGATATGGCCATGGGCGATGCGGTGGCGGCGGAACTGGCGGCGCTGGTGGCCAAGCGCCTGGCGGACGCGGGCGAAGCCTGACACGCCCTTTCCGTTGCTAAGCCTTTGTCAGTCACCAAGCATTAACGCTTTAAAGCGCCGGGAAAGCCGGCCGGTTCACCCCTCCTTAAGCCCTGCCGTTAATACTGAAGGCCGGCATTCTCGGGCTTTGTCTTCATGCTGCAACTTGGCGGTATTGCTGTTCTTTTCGGCTGCGTTTTCGGCGGCTATCTGATGACCGGCGGTTCGCTGGGCGTGATCATGGAAGCCCTGCCGCACGAAATGCTCACCATCTTCGGCGCCGCCATCGCCGCCATGCTGATCGCGGGCTCGATGTACAACGTCAAGAAGATCATGGGCTCGCTGGGCAAGGTGATCTCGGGCCCCGGCTGGAAGCCCAAGGATTACACCGATCTGCTCTGCCTTCTGTTCCTGCTGACCAAGACCATGAAGTCCAAGGGCCTGATCGCGCTGGAAGCCCATATCGAAAAGCCCAGCGAATCCTCGATCTTCAAGCGCTATCCCAAGATCTGCAAAGACCATTTCGCCCTGGATTTCATCTGCGACACGCTGCGCATGATGACCATGAGCCTGGAAGATCCCCATCAGGTGGAAACCGCGATGGAAAAGCAGCTGGAAAAGCATCATCACGAGGCCCTGGTCGGCGCCAATGCGCTTCAGTCCATGGCCGATGGGCTGCCGGCCCTGGGCATTGTCGCGGCCGTGCTGGGCGTGATCAAGACCATGGGCGCGATCAGCGAGCCGCCGGAAGTGCTGGGTGGCATGATCGGCTCGGCGCTGGTCGGCACCTTCATGGGCGTGTTCCTGGCTTACGGCATCATCGGCCCGATGGGCGCCCGCCTGAAGGCGGTGGTCGACGAGGATGCGCTGTTCTATCACGTCATCCGCGACATTCTGGTCGCGCATCTGCACGGCAATGCGGCGCAGGTGTCGGTGGAAATCGGCCGCGGCAGCGTGCCAAGCGAATATCAGCCAAGCTTCCAGGAGCTGGAAAATTCGCTGAACGCGATCCCGCCCGATACGGCTTGAGCTGACCTGGCCGGCGACAGCCGGCGCGACAATCAACTATTTCAAGCGGTCCAGGCGCCGGCGAAAAGCGTCCCGCTCAGGCGCCCAGCGCGCGCGGTAGGCGTCTTCCGCCTCCGACAGCGAAACAAAGAACATTGCCAGCGCACCCGCAAAGACACCCAGCGGCACGGCATAATAGACTTCGATGTCGGTGCCGAAGGTGACGATCGCCGTCACCAGCACGCCGGTCAGCTGCGCCACGCTTTTGGGAATTGGCAGTCCACTCCGCATGGGCGGAGTATTAGGAGACCGATGTTCCAAAGTGAAACAGACCTTGCTGGAACGGTTAATATTCCAGCGGCAATGTTAAGCTTCTATCCCGCCTGACGGAAGCCCTTGGCGGTCAGCCGGTCGCGGATTTCCTGTGCATGCTCGCTATCGCGCGCCTCCACCACCAGTTCCAGGGTGGCGGATTTGGCGGGAATGCCGGCCATCATGCGGTTGTGCGAAACTTCCAGCACATTGCCGCCGGCATCGGCGATGATGCGCGCGATATCGGCGAGCTGTCCGGGACGATCCTCGATCGACAGCACCAGAAGGATGATGCGCCCCTCGCGCGTCAGCTCGCGCAGGATCACATTCGACAGAAGCCGCATGTCGATATTGCCGCCCGACATGACGATGCCGACCTGGCGATCCTTGAATTCGGCCCGCCGCGCCAGCAGGGCGGCGAAACCGGATGCGGCCGCGCCCTCGATCACCGTCTTCTCGATTTCCAGGATCATGATCAGGGCGTCCTCGATGGCATCCTCGCCGACCACGAAGATATCCCTGACCAGATCCTTGCAGATGGCGGTGGTGAGGATTCCCGGCTGCTTGACCGCGATGCCTTCTGCAATGGTGGCGATGGCCGGCGTTGGCGGCGGCGCCAGCCCTTTCATCGCGTCGAACATCGCCGGATAAAGCTCGCTCTGGGCGCCGAAGATCTCGATCGACGGCTTGATGCCCCTGGCGGCAATGGCGCAGCCGGAGATCAGGCCACCGCCGCCCACCGGCACGATCAGGGCATCGAGTTGCGGCACGTCTTCCAGCATCTCCAGCGCCAGCGTTCCCTGGCCGGCGATCACCAGCGGATCGTCATAAGGATGGATAAAGATAAGACCCTTTTCCGCGGCGATGCGGCGCGCTTCCGCGTCGGCCTCGATCAGGCTGTGGCCATGCAAGATCACGGTGGCGCCGAAATCGCGGGTATGCTTGACCTTGTTGAAGGGCGTGTTCACCGGCATCACGATGGTGGCGGGAATGCCCAGGCGGCCCGCATGATAGGCGACGCCCTGGGCGTGATTGCCCGCGCTCATCGCCGCCACGCCGCGCCGGCGTTCGTCCTCGCTGAGCGACAGGATGCGGTTCAGCGCCCCGCGTTCCTTGAAGCTGGCGGTGAATTGCCGGTTCTCGAATTTCAGCCACACCTCGCAGCCGGCAATGCTGGAGAGGGTGCGGGAATGGCGCGTGGGCGTGCGCACCAGCGCGGGCCCGATCCGGCGCGCGGCGGCTTGGATGTCGGCGAAGGTGGGGGCGGCGGTCATATGATCCCTTATTCTGGCCCTTATTAGGTCGCAATGACCCAGAACCCTGAAATCATGAAAATAAACCGATATTGCGCCTTACACCCGAGGCAAGGGGACTTCTTAGGTCACCGAGCACAGCACCACCGCGCCACCACACCACGGCACTACCTCACCACCATGGGAAGTTGCAATATCATTTTCTGAACAAGAACTTAGGATGATCGACCGCGCGCATACGCGCCGAATTATTCAATTCAGAAATACCAGATGTAGAACTCGCTATAGAATTCGGCACCCAAAACCGGGCAAACGCGCCGTTTTGCGCCACCTATGTCGTTGAGTCTGGCGCGGGCACGGCTATAGTTTATGGAGCCTTGATGGTGCGGGGGACGTCAGTTTCCACCACTGAACGTCCCCCGGACCGGCCTGCCAGGGCAAAATCTGAGGTTAGGGGCCCCGGTGTCCAAGCCGGGGTCCCGCAAGAATCTTACAAAGGCGCCGAAATGGCAAGATCAAGAAACCGGGCCATCGTCCAGCAGCAGGTCGCCCTCCGCAAAAAGCTCTGGCCTCAGATCGAAGACAAAGACCTGTGGCTTCGGAACGAGCGCACTGGCTTCGTCACGATGCCGCGCGCCATGCCCTACCTGCTGACCATCATGGACGGCATGAATAAAGGTAAGCGGGTTTCCAGCACATACCTGGACCTGTGGTGCCGTGTCATGGACGAGATGTTCCTGCAGATACAGTCGCCAGCCAACATGGCGCATGCCGCCGGCTTCGAGGGGGAACGAGGTGTCCGCACCTGGAGGGAGCGGATGCTGTGGTTGCGGGATCATGGTTTTATTGACTTCAAGCCCGGCCCGTCCGGCGAAATGAGCTATGCGATTATCCTCAACCCGTACCATGTCATCCGGCGCCACTTTGATGCGAAGTATCCGGGCATTACCGAAGGGCGGTACATCGCCCTCATGGCGCGGGTGAATGAAATCCGCGCCGAAGATCTGGACGAAGACCTGCCGGACCATCCGCTGAAGCGGCCGCCGCCGCCACCGCCCGCACCGCCCCCATCTTTCGCTAAAGATGAGATGGACGACGAAATACCGTTTTGACGCTGAGGAAAGCCACGCAGAAGACCGCCCGCATATAATGTCCTAATCGCTTCGTCTTCTGATCTGTCAGAGGAACGGGAAGTCGCCGCCTAAGCAATTAACGACTGGAGCGCTGGGCACTCGGCGGACGCGCAGGCATTACGCTGACGCGGTAATTATAATATAAGCAAGCACTGCCGCGTGCCTGGACGGCGCTTGGCACCATTCCTCATCGCCCGCGGGATGCGGGCGATGAGGAATGGTAGCACCGGACGGATTTGAACCGCCGACCAAGGGATTATGATTCCCCTGCTCTACCGCTGAGCTACGGTGCCATGCCGGACGGCTTCCTCTTCCGGAGAAGAAGCAAGGCCGCGGGAGGCGGGGATGTAGGGGGGCCGCGCCCAGCCTGTCAAGATTGGCGCAAGAAACCGGTTTTCCGCGGCCAATCAGGCCGCTTGCGCCCGTATCCAGCCGCCGCCCAGCACCCGGCTGCCGCCGGTTTCATAAAAGACGCAGGCCTGGCCGGGCGCGATCGCCTCTTCCGGGCCCGCGAGTTCCACCCGCGCCGCGCCATCCGCCATCGGCGTCACCAGGGCGGCCACCGGCGGACGCATCGAACGCACTTTCACCCTGGCTTCAAAGGGCGCCCGCGCCGCGGCCGTATGACCGTCCAGCCAGTTCACGTCCTTGAGCTGGATGACGGAAGCGGCCAACGCCGCGCGCGGCCCCACCACCACCCGGGCATTGACCGGATCGAGTTTGAGCACAAACAACGGCTCTTCATGGCCCGAAAGCCCGAGCCCCTTGCGCTGGCCGACGGTGAAATTGGCGATGCCATCATGGCGGCCCAGCACGGCGCCGGCCTGATCGACAATGTCGCCTGGCCGCGCGGTGTCGGGACGGATGCGGCCCACGATCTGGGTGTAGCGGCCGGCCGGCACAAAGCAGATGTCCTGGCTGTCGGGCTTGTTGGCATTGACCAGTCCCAGTTCGGCCGCGATGGCGCGCACCTCCGTCTTGTCCATGTCGCCCAGGGGAAAACGCAGATAATCGAGCTGTGCCTGAGTGGTGGCGAAAAGGAAATAGCTCTGGTCGCGGGTCTGGTCGGCGGCGGCATGAAGCTGCGCCCCATCCGCGCCTTCCACCCGGCGCACATAATGACCGGTGGCCAGCGCCTCGGCGCCCAGTTCGCGCGCGGTATCCAAAAGATCGGCGAACTTCACCCGTTCATTGCAGCGCACGCAGGGGATTGGCGTTTCGCCCCGCGCATAGCTGTCGGCAAAATCCTGAATGACGTTCTTGCGGAAGCGGCTTTCGTAATCCAGCACATAATGGGGAATGCCGATGGTCTCGGCCACCCGCTTGGCGTCATAGATGTCGGCCCCGGCGCAGCAGGCGCCCTTGCGCGCCGGCGTCTTGTCTTCGGGATAAAGCTGCAAGGTGATGCCAATCACGTCATAGCCCTGCTTCTTGAGCAGCGCGGCGGTGACAGAGGAGTCGACTCCACCGCTCATGGCGGCTACCACACGGCTTCCCGGCTTTAAAATACGATCAGTCATCAGACTTCCCGGCCCCTCGCGCAAGCTCGGGGCGCGCGTCGCTCGAAACGGTCCGCTGGACCGTTTCGTTACTGACGTAAACGCTCCGCGCCATGGCGGCAACGATGCGGCTCCCGGGCTTCAGGGCGGTGTCCATAATGGCCGGTGCTATAGGACCGGAATGCTGGAACAGCAAGAAAAAGCGGTATCAGCCGGTAGAACTGGCCGGCAGATAGTTCAGCAGCGACAGAGAGTGCAGCCCAGCGGTGACCTGCAACGCCGCCTGCAACTGGGTCTGGTTCAGGGACAGCTGGGTGGCGGCCTGGGCCATGTTGGTGTCCTGGATATTGGACGCAAAGCCCTTGTAGAGCGTGGTCATCGAGGCCTGCTGGCTCTGAGCATCGGTCAACTGGTTGGCGACATAGCCGTTGGCGGCGGTGGCGCTGTTGAGATTGTTGGCCACCGTATCGGCGGTGGAAATGGCTCCGCTGAGATAGCTGTTCTGGGCGCTGGACAGGCTGGTGGCGCTGTTGAGGTTGCCGTTGGCGCCGGCGTCGAACTGCGCCAGGGACTGCAATTCCTGCATCAGGCCGGTGGCGATATCGGAAGCCGTGATACCATAGGTCACGGTCTGGCCGTCAGCCACCTGAACCGAGGTCTTGAAGGACCCATTGGTGAAGGCGCTGGCCACGGATGGCAGGGACGCCAGGCCCGAAAGCGAGGTCGCGGAAACCGGCGCGGTATTGGTATTGCCGCCGCTGAAGATGTAGTTGCCGTTGGCGTCCTTGGAATTGAGGATGGAACTGGCCTGGGAGAAGATGCTCTGCGCCTGGGTCATCAGATCCGAGGCGTCGTTGTTGGCGACCGCGTTGCTGATCGCCGTCTTCAACTGGGTGGCCAGACTGGACAGGGTGGTGAGCTGGGTATCCTGCAGCGACACCTGGGTGGAGGCCAGATTGGTGGCGGTGGTGTAGGCGCTGTTGCGCGCGTTCGCCGCCAGCGTGGCGGTCAGAACCTGGGCCTGACTGCCGAAGCCGGCATAAGTGGTGGCGTTCACGCCCGAAGCGATCTGCTGCTGGGTCTTATCCAGCGCGCTGCCGGCATTTTCGATCTGGGTCAGGAAATAAGCGGTCTGGGAGGCGGTGGCGACGCGATCGACGCTCATGGCGAAATTCCTTCACTCGTCCTTACTGGATCTGCAGCAGGGTCTGATAAAGCTGGTCCACCGTCGTCAGGATGCGCGCGCCGGCGGCATAGGCCTGTTGATAAGAGGTCAGGCTGGTGAGCTCTTCGTCCAGATTGACGCCCGAATTCGACGAGACGCGCGAATTGGCCTCGGTCAACCGGTCATCCTGGGTGGTTTGGTTGGTGGTGACGGCGTTCGATTGGGTCGACAGATTCTGATAGAAGCTCGCCGCATAGTCGGAAAGCGAGGCGGTCTGGGCGGAGATGCCGCCGGCGGCCTGGAAGCTTTCGCTCTTGTTGATGATATTCTCGAGCGCGATGGCGCCGGAATTGTCGCCCGCCGACACCACCGTGCCGCCCGCGACCGTGCTGGCGGTGATCTGGGGCGTGCCGGCGCCAACCAGGGCCGGATTGTTGGCGTCCGCGGCGGTCACGCTGAAGCCTTGTGCCTGCTGGGCCAGGGCGTTGGCGCCCAGACCGAACAGCTGGCTGAAGCTGATGCCGGTGGTGCCGCGCTGGGTGGTGTCGCTGGTCACATTCAGCGTGTAGCCGGGATAGAGCGCGCTGTCGGCGGTCGAGATCGAGCCGTCGCTGTTCAAGGTCAGCGTCGCCGCCCCGCCCAGCGCCGTATTCAGCGCCGAAATCACGTTGCCGATGGTCTGGCCGGCCGTGGTGGTGATGCTGACATTCTTGACGATATCGCCATCGGGACCCTTGAGCGCCAGTGAAATGGTGCCGCCCGCGGCCAGGCCGCTGGAATCGGAAGCCGACAGGCCGGTGGCCGTGACAGACGATATCTGAGACTTGAAAACATCGTTCAGGCCGAAGAACTGGGAGAAGCCGGCATCGCCGCGCTGCGACGGAGTGGTGGCATTATCCTGCACCACCACGCCATTGGTGCCCGTGGCGGCGATCGAAAGCTGACCGTTGTTGAAGCTGGCCGTGCCATTGGCGCCCAGCGCGCTGTTCAGCGCGGTGGTGAAACTGCCGATGGTGGTGCCGATGGGCTGGGCCGCGCCGCCATCCACGGACAGGGTGCCGGCGCCGAAGTCCACATCAATACGCGACACCAGATTGCCGCTGGCGTTTGTGACGGCGATGGTGGTCTTGCCGGTGAAGTTCAGCGCATCCGAGGACAGCAGCCCGGTATCGCGCCCCGTCAATGATGTCGGCGGCGGATAGGCGACATTGGCGTTGGACTGGGCATTGAAGGCCAGGGCCGTCTGCTGCGCCAGATTGCCCAGGCTTTGGCCCAGGCCGCCCAGCACCTGATCGCGCATGTCGATCATGCCCTTGAGCGAGCCGCTGGACAGATGCGGATCAAGCGCCTGGGGCGCGCCAATCACAGCGCCACTGGCGGGATTGACGTCCTGGATCATGATGTTTCCGTAGGAGCCGTTCTGCGCCCCGCCGGCATAGGAGAGCTGGGCATAGGTGTTGGACACCAGATTGACGCCGTCGGTGGTCGAGACATTGACGCTGCCATCGGCATTGGTGGTGGTCTTGATGCCGATCACCTGGGCCAGATTGGTCAGGGCGGTGTCGCGCTGGTCGAGCAGGGCGGAGGCCTGATTGCCGCTGGCATTGGCGGTCTTGATCTGGGCATTGAGCTGATAGATCTGCTGGATCAGCGTATTCGTCGAGCCGACCGAATTGACCACCTGCTGATCGACCTGGTTCTGCAGCGAGGAAATGGTGCTGGAGACGTTGGAGAAAGTGGACGCCAGCCCGTTCAACGCATTGATCACCCCAGTCTGGCTGGCGCTGGAGTTGGGTGACTGGGACGCGGTGGCAAAGGCGCTAGCCACATTGGTGAGCTGGGTGGCGAGCGACTGGTTGTCGCCGGGCCCCCCAAGAAGCCCGTTCAGCTGCGAGAACAGATTGGCCATGGTGTCATACTGCGAGGCCGTGCCGCCCGCCGCCAGCTGTTCCTGCTGCAGGAACTGGTTGGTGACGCGTTGCACGGTGGCGATGTCCACGCCGGTGAGCTGGCCGCCGGCAGACAAGGTCTGCTCGTTGACGACCCGCCGGGCATAGCCGGGCGTATTGAGGTTCGCGACATTGTTCGACACCACATTCAGCGCGGCCTGATTGGTCTGAAGCGCGCTGATGGCACTGGCGGTAATTCCGTTCAGGCTCACGATATGACGTCCGAATGCAGTTTTCCGCCAAGGCTGTCGCAAGCCCCGTGCCATGTGGCGCGCCGGATTTTTCCGCGCAATCCCTGGCTTTTCACACTGTTCGCAACCCCGGCGCGGGGCGGCAGACTTTGCCCGTCCGGCAGTTCATGCCTGTTCCTTCGTGCTGGTCTCGCACGGCCCGGGCGCGAAAAACGCAGCAAAATCCTGGGCGCCGCATCTGGCCCGGCCCTTGCGATGGATTTTGCCGGATCATCATCGGATCAGCATTCGTGCGAGCATCAGCGACATCCCGGATTGCCTCTTCTTCGGCACTTCCGTCCACGCAATCCAAGAGCGACGCCAACAAGGCGGACGAAGCTTCTCCCTTTGCGCTGCTGGTCAACGCGGCACAGGCCAAGCCGGCCGCCCAGCAGAAGGATACGCAGGACAAGAACGCGCAGGCTTCAAACGAAAAACAGAACAATGCGGGCGCCAGCCAGGCGAGCAGCGCCGGCACCGCCGTCCAGACGGCATCACAAGCCACGGTGAAGCCGGCCAAATCCGGCAAGGATGGCGACAAGAATGACAAGGACAAAGACGGCGACAGCAACAGCACGCCCGCCGGCAGCGCTACGGCCGCTGCGCTTCAACAGGCCGATGCACAACTCCAGCCGCAACAGCAGCAGTCCGCGGCCCAGCTTGCGCTCATGGCCGCCAATGCCGCGAACACCGCGGCTTCCAATGGCGATGATGCGGGCGGCGACGAACCGGCTGTAACGGCCGCCGGCGCCGCGGGCGCCGCCACCAGCGGCCCGGCCAAGACCGCTCAGACAGGCCAAAATCAGACGGGCCAGAACACGCAAGCCCCCAGCCAACCCACGCCGCCGCAGGCCCCGGGCCAGGCCCAGATCGCGCCCCAGACGGCCGGCCAAGCCGCTGGTCCGGCCGCCAGCCAGGTCGGCAGCCAAGCCGCCGGTCAGACCGTCACCCAAACGGCTGGCAAGCAGGCGGATTCCAACCAGACGCCAGGCCCGACCACCGCTCAGGCCAACAGCGCCCCGACACAAGATGCCGGCGCAAACCAGAATGCCGCCCAGAGCGCCACGCTGCCGGATGGGACACCACTGGCCAAGCCCTGGCAGGCCAAGGCCGAGACCGGCGGCGCCAAGACCGATCCCGGTCAAACCGCCAACGCCAAGGCCGATGATGTGAAGCAGGCGGCAACGCCCGCGCCCCAGACCATGGCCGCCAATGACGCGCCCGCGGCCAAACCCTTCGACCCGTCCAGCAATGCCGCGTCCAACATCGGCGGGACCGCGCCGCAAACGCAGACGACGCAAGGCAATAGCGCGCCCACCGTCACCCAGAATGTGCAGGTTTCCACGCCCACGCCCAACATGCCGGCGCTGGCGGTGGAGATCGCCGCCAGGTCGCAGTCGGGCGCCAAGCAGTTCGACATCCGCCTGGACCCGCCGGAACTGGGCCGGGTCGAGGTGCGCCTGTCCATCGACGCCACCGGCAAGGCCAGCGCCCATCTTTCCGCCGACCAGCCCCGGACGCTGGATCTTCTGCAGAAGGATGCGCCCACGCTGACCCGCGCGCTGCGCGATGCCGGCCTGGATGTATCGCAGAACGGGTTGAACTTCTCTCTGCGCCAGCAGTCCGGCGACACCGGCGCTGGCGCGGGCCAGAACCGCGGCGGCAATGGCCGCTCTTTCACGCTTTCCGCCACCAGCAGCATGGACGCCACCTCCGCCAGCGCCACCTACCGCGCCCCCACGGACGGCCGGCTCGACATCAGGGTTTAAGGACAAAGAACATGACCGTCGGAACCACCACGCCTACGACCGGCATCACGCCGACCACCAACACCAACGGCACCAGCTCAGGCGCCAGCGCGCTGAATCAGCTGTCGGGCAACTTCTCGACCTTCCTGACGCTGCTCACCACCCAGCTGAAGAACCAGGACCCCACCAGTCCGATGGACTCCAACCAGTTCACCCAGCAGCTGGTCGAATACAGCCAGGTCGAACAGCAGATCGACACCAATACCAATCTGCAGACCCTGATCAGTCAGGGCACCAGCAACGCCTCCGCCATGGCCAATACCTATCTGGGCAAGAATGTCTCGGTCACCAACGGCAATGCGTCGCTTTCGGGCGGCAAAGCCGCCTGGACCTACAATCTGGGCACGGCCTCGGCCTCGACCCAGCTCACCATCACCAATTCCAGCGGCCAGACCGTCTATACCGGCGCCGGCGCGACCACCGCCGGCAACAACACCTTCAACTGGAACGGCCAGGACAATAACGGCAACCAGCTCAATGACGGCACCTACAAGCTGACCGTCACCGCCAAGGATTCCTCGGGCGGCACCGTCACGACCTCGGTCGCCAGCGCTGGCACCGTCAGCCAGATCGATCTGACCGGCACCTCACCCAAGCTCGTCATCGGCAACATGGAAGTAAGCCCCAGCGATGTCGCTGCGATCAGTGACTGATTTTGAATTTTGAAACCAAAACCGGCCCGCAGAAGCGGCGCCAAACCTGAGCGGAGGCGGTCTGAAGACCAACGCACGCGACAAGGAAACGTAAAATGAGTCTGTATGGAGCCCTGAACATCGGCGTGGCCGGCCTGGCGGCCAATAGCGCCGCGCTGTCCGCCACCTCGTCCAACATCGCCAACGTCAATACCGTGGGCTACAAGGACGAAACCGCCAATTTCGAGACCTTCCTCAATGCCCCCGGCCTGGCGGGCAACGCCTCGGCCGGCGTCGGGGCCGTGATCGGCCAGGACGTCACCTCCCAGGGGCTGCCCACCCAGACGTCGTCGCCCACCGACATGTCGATCTCGGGCAACGGCTTTTTCGTCGTTTCCACCAACCCCAACGGCACCGGCACGCAGGAATATACCCGCGCCGGCAGCTTCACGCCCGACGCCAGCGGCAATCTGAAGAATTCCGCAGGCCTTTATCTGCTGGGTTATGCGCTGGATTCCTCGGGCAACATCCCCACCAACACCAGCCAGCTCAGCCTGATCAATGTCACCAATCTGGCGGGCAAGGCGCAAGCCACCTCGACCATGACCATCCAGGCCAATCTGGACTCCAGCAGCACGGTGGATTCCACCTATGCGGCGGGCGACATGGCCTCGGGTGCGGCGACGCCGGACTTCCAGCGCACCATCAATGTCTATGACAGCCAGGGCGGCGTGCAGCCAGTCACTTTCTCCTTCATCAAGACCGGCGCCAATCAATGGGCTTATGAAGCCTCCTACGCGGGCACGGCATCCAACATCACCGGCGCCAATCCCATCGGTACCGGCACCGTCAGCTTCAATTCCGACGGCTCGCTGGCCAATGTGAATGGCGCCGCGCCGGCGTCGGGTACGCTGAACCTGAACATTCCATGGGCCGCTTCCACCGGCCTGGCCAGCCAGAACATCTCGGTCAGCCTGGGTACGGTGGGCAGCACATCCGGCCTCACCCAGTTCAACACGCCCTCCAGCTTTACCAGCGCCAATCCCAACGGCTCGCCCTTTGGCAGTGTTACCGGCGTGACGATCGCCACCGACGGCACCGTGACAGCGCAGTTCTCCAACGGCCTGTCGCAGGACGTCTACAAGATCCCGCTGGCCACCTTCGCCAGCCCCGACGGCCTGGGCCAGGTGACCGGCAACGCCTATGTCGCCACCAAGAGCTCGGGCGCGGCCGCCGTGAATCTGGCCAACACCGGCCCGGCCGGCTCGATCGCTTCCAACTCGCTGGAAGCCTCGACCGTGGATCTGGCGACGGAATTCACGAATCTGATCACCACCCAGCGCGCCTATAGCGCGTCGGCGCGCATCGTCACCACCGCCGACCAGATGCTGCAGGAATTGGAACAGTTGCCCACACAGTAACGTGAGCGGGAAAGGCCCGTAAAACGGGCCTTTTCTGTGCAATTGCCGAAGAGTTGAGTGAAGCTTTTATGGCTTCGTTTACCACGTGTCTTGGCCCTTTTTAAACACGGGGTCACGTAGCTTTCACGCGGGATATGTCAGGAGTTTTCATTATGGAAGAGCGCAAGGGACGCGTGAGCTATGTCATCGGACCTGACGGGTCGCCGTTGACGCTCGCCGATCTGCCGCCGCCTTCGACACGCCGATGGGTGATCCGTCGCAAGGCCGAAGTCGTGGCCGCGGTGCGTGGTGGTCTGCTCAGCCTGGACGACGCCTGCAAGCGCTACACCCTGACGGTGGAAGAATTCCTCGCCTGGCAGCATGCCATCGACCGTTTCGGCCTGGCCGGCTTGCGCGCGACACGGGTGCAGCAGTATCGCAACTGACCGCAACGGTCATCCACAGGTCCTAGCGGCCGTGCAACAGGACCTCCTGGAGAATTCGTAAACGCAACGTTAGCAAAATAACGCACGCGACAATCGCGCGCGGTTTTCAGCCTTAAGCCAAATTTTACCGTACAGGCGGCAATGTTTGCCTAGCAGGAACGGACGGGGTCTCGCCGTCCGCTCGCCAGGAGGACATTGTGCCGGAGTTCTTCAAACAGGTAGGTGCAGCGCGGTTCGGCGTCATGGCCGGCGTGGCCGCCGTGCTGACCGCCTTTTTCCTTTATATCGCGGGCGCCATCACCGAGCCGCCCAAGACCATCCTCTTTTCCGGCCTGGAATCGCGCGACGCCGCCGCTGTCACCGCCAAGCTGGACGGCATGGCGGTCAAGTATGACGTCAAGGACGGCGGCACCATCCTGGTTCCCGCCGACCAGGTGACCAAGCTGCGCATGGCGCTTGCCCAGGACAACCTGCCCGCCGCCGGCGTCGGCTATGAAATCTTCGACAAGTCCGATGCTTTCGGCACCACCGCCTTCGTCCAGAACATCAATCACCAGCGCGCCCTGGAAGGCGAGCTGGCGCGTTCCATGCAGACCATCGAGGGCATCCAGTCGGCGCGGGTGCATCTGGTCATTCCGGAACGCCAGATCTTTTCGCGCGACGACCAGCAACCTTCCGCCTCCGTCGTGCTGCGTACGGCAGGCCGCCTGGACCGCGGCCAGGTTCTGGCCATCCAGCATCTGGTGGCCGCGGCCGTGGCCGGGCTGTCACCCGACCGCGTCGCCATTGTGGACGATCGCGGCAACCTACTCGCCGGAGGCGACGACAAATCCGGTCCGGACGCGCTGGCCCGCAACCAGGACGAGGACACCACCAATTACGAGAACGGGCTGCGTAGCCGCATCGAGTCCATCGTCGCCAGCGTGGTCGGCCCCAATCATGTCCAGGTCCAGGTGGCCGCCGACATCAACTACAACCACACCCAGACCACCAGCGAAGACTATAATCCCGACAGCAAGGTGGTGCGCTCGACCCAGACGATCGAGCAGAATTCCTCCAACACCTCCGGCGGCAGCAATGCCGTGTCGGTGGCCAATGCCCTTCCCGGCGGCCAGGCCTCGGGCGGCGACTCCAGCAAAGACACGTCGGGCCGCACCGAAGAGACCACCAACTACGAAATCTCCAAGAAGGTCACCACCTCCACGGTGGACGGCGGCGATGTGAAGAAACTATCGGTGGCCGTCGTGGTCGACGGTTCCGGCGACACCGCGGCCGCCTACAAGCCCAGGACGCCCGAGGAAATGGCCAAGATCACCGCCCTGGTGAAGTCGGCCATGGGCTTTGATGCCACGCGCGGCGACCAGGTGCAGGTCACCAACATGCAGTTCGCCCGCATGGACGACAACAGCGGCACGCCCGCGCCCAAGCCGCTGCTGGGCCTGGACAGCGCCGATTGGTTCAAGATCATCGAGGCCGCGATCATGTGCGTGACCGCGCTTCTGATCGGCCTGTTCGTAGCCAAGCCGCTGATCAACCGCATGTTCGCCGCCCAGGCCGCGGCCGGCGGCGGCGGCGCGTTTGCCATCGCCAACGCCTCCCCGGTCGCGGGCGCCCTGCCGGCGCCTGCCGCCGCCCAGGCCGCCATGACGGCGCCGGACGGCGCGGCCCAGCCGGCCGCCTTGCCGGCGCCCGCGCCCAGCATCGATATCAGCCGCATCGACGGCCAGGTCTCCAATTCCTCCATCAAGAAAGTCGGTGAAGTGGTCTCCTCGCATCCGGAAGAAGCGCTGGCGATCATCCGTACCTGGCTGCATCAACCGGTCTGATCCATGTCGAAACCCAAGGGCCCCGCCAAAGAAGACATCCGCTCCCTTTCGGGCGCGGAACGTGCCGCCATCGTGATGCTGGCCCTGGGCGAAGACCATTCCCAGCGCATCTGGGAAATGATGGACGAGGAAGAGATCAAGGAAGTCTCCCAGGTCATGTCCAACCTGGGCTCGATCTCCGCCAGCCTGATCGAGAAACTGCTGGTGGATTTCGTCTCCCAGATGTCGGGCACCGGCTCGCTGATGGGTTCCTATGAATCCACCGAGCGTCTCTTGGCCGGCATCCTGCCGTCGGAAAAAGTCACGGTCATCATGGAGGAAATCCGTGGACCCGCCGGCCGCACCATGTGGGACAAGCTGGCCAATGTGAACGAGACGGTTCTGGCCAACTATCTCAAGAACGAATATCCGCAGACCGTTTCCGTGGTCTTGTCCAAGATCAAACCGGAACATGCCGCGCGCGTGCTGGGCGCCCTGCCCGAGGAATTCGCACTGGAAGTGGTGCAGCGCATGCTGCGCATGGAAAGCGTGCAGAAGGACATTCTGGACAAGGTCGAGCAGACCCTGCGCGTGGAATTCATGTCCAACCTTGCGCGCACCGCCAAACGCGACGCCCATGAGCAGATGGCCGAAATCTTCAACAATTTCGACCGCCAGACCGAAAGCCGCTTCATCACCGCCCTGGAAGAGCGTTCGCGCGACAGCGCCGAGCGCATCAAGGCCCTGATGTTCACATTCGAGGATCTGGGCAAGCTCGATCCGGGCTCGATCCAGACCCTGCTGCGCAACATCGAGAAGGACAAGCTGGGCCTGGCGCTCAAGGGCGCCACCGACGGCCTGCGCGACGTCTTCTTCTCCAACATGAGCGAGCGCGCCGGCAAGATCCTGCGCGACGACATGGAAGCCATGGGCCCCGTGCGCCTGAAGGACGTGGATGAAGCCCAGATGCGCATGGTCAATGTCGCCAAGGACCTGGCCAACAAGGGCGAGATCATGATCGCCGGCGGCAGCGGCGAAGACGAGCTGGTGTACTGATGACCGCTCAGCGCAAATTCACCTTCGACACCGAGTTCCTGGGCGCGGAAGACCGCCCGACGCCCGCCGCCCGCGCGCGCCAGAAGCAGACCCTGACCACCGAGGAACTGGACCGGATGCAGGCCGAGGCCCGCTCCCAGGGCGAGAACAACGCCCAGGCCCGCAGTGCCGAAGCCCTGGAGCGCAGCATTGCCGCGCTCACCATTTCGGTGCGCGCCGTGCTCGACCAGAGCCGCGCCGAGATCGAAGCCCTGCGCGCCGAGGCCGCCCAGATGGCGCTGGCCATGGCCAAAAAGATCGCCACGCTCGCCATGACCGCCCTGCCCGCCGCCGATGTGGAAATGGCGCTGCGCCAGGCCATGCACCAGGCCATCGGCGAGCCGCGGGTCATCCTGCGCGCCGCGCCCGCCGTCGCCGAAATTCTGGAACCGCGCCTGGCCGACATCGCCCTGGAAGAGGGGTATGACGGCCGCGTGCAGATCGTTGCCGATCCGGTCCTGAAAGCCGGCGATTGCCGCGTCGAATGGCGCGGCGGCGGCGCCGAACGCAGCGAACAGGCCATCTTGGACGCGCTCACCGCCCTCATCACCAACCGTTTCTCCGCCTCCGTGAAAGGATAAGTCCCATGGCGACCGACAATGTCGATCTGCCCGATCTGAGCCACGATACCGCTGGCAGCGCCCAGGCCGCCCTGCTGAATTCGGACTCTCAGGCCGAAGCCGCGCCGAAGCATTCCGCCGCCGACCTGGAAGCGGTGTTCGACGTACCGGTCACGGTATCTGCGGTCCTGGGCAAGAGCGCGATGGAAGTCAGCCAGCTGCTCAAGCTGGGCCGCGGCACCATCGTCGAGCTGGACCGCAAGGTCGGCGAGGCCATCGACATCTATGTGAATGACCGTCTGGTGGCGCGCGGCGAAGTCGTGCTGGTCGAAGACCGGCTGGGCATCACCATGACCGAAATCATCAAGGCCGGCTCCGGCTCGTAACCAGTTTTTTGAAGGACAATCGCTATGCGCCTCCTCATCGTCGGCGGACTTCAGGGCCAGATCGGGCTTGCCACCAAAATCGCCATGGACAAGGGGGCGAAAGTCACCCATGCGGCGGACATCGAGCAGGCGCTGGCCTCGCTTCGCGGCGGCGTGGGCGCGGACTTGGTGTTCTGCGATGTGGCGCTGGACATCGCCAGCCTGGTGCGCGGTCTTTCCGCCGAACGCATCTGCACCCCGGTGGTGGCCTGCGGCATCGGCACCGACACCCGCCGCGCCGTGGACGCGATCCGCGCCGGCGCCAAGGAATATCTGCCGCTTCCCGCCGATCCGGAACTGATCGCCGCGGTGCTGGCCGCGGTGGCCGACGAAAGCCACCAGCTGGTCTATGAGGACGACGCCATGGGCGCGGTCCTGTCGCTGGCCGACCAGATCGCCGGCAGCGAAGCCTCCATCCTGGTGACCGGCGAAAGCGGCACCGGCAAGGAAGTGCTGGCCCGGTATGTCCACCGCAAATCGCAGCGCGCCGACAAGCCCTTCATCTCGGTCAACTGCGCCGCCATTCCGGAAAACCTGCTGGAATCGGAACTGTTCGGCCATGAGAAGGGCGCCTTCACCGGCGCCATCGCCCGGCGCATCGGCAAGTTCGAGGAAGCCAATGGCGGCACCCTGCTGCTGGACGAAATCAGCGAGATGGATGCGCGCCTGCAGGCCAAGCTGCTGCGCGCCATCCAGGAACGCGAGATCGACCGCGTCGGCGGCACCAAGCCGGTCAAGGTCGACATCCGCATCATCGCCACCTCCAACCGCGACCTGGCGGAAGCGGTCAAGCACGGCACCTTCCGCGAAGACCTGCTCTATCGCCTGAATGTGGTGAACCTGCGCCTGCCAGCCCTGCGCGATCGTCCCAAGGACATCCGCGCCCTGTCGCACCATTTCGCCCGCAAATATGCCGAAGCCAATGGCGTGCCCTATCGTCCGATCTCGTCGCAGACCGAGCGCGTGCTGCTGGGCCACGCCTGGAAAGGCAATGTCCGCGAGCTGGAGAACACCATCCATCGCGCCGTGCTGCTGGCCCAGGGCGCCGAAATCGCGCCGGAAGCCATCCGCCTGCCCGATGGCACCCAAGTGGGCGCGGCCCCCATCGCCATTGCACAGAACCCCAGCGTGCAAAGCGCCGTGGTGTCCGCCACCGCCGTCACCCGCTCGCTGGTCGGGCGCACCGTCAGCGATGTCGAGCGGGACCTGATCCTGGACACGCTGGATCATTGCCTGGGCAACCGCACCCATGCCGCCAATATCCTGGGCATCTCGATCCGCACCCTGCGCAACAAGCTGAAGGAATATTCCGATGCGGGCCTGAGCATTCCCGGCCATGGCGAGCAGCGTCCGGTTGAACAGAAGATGGCCGCCGGCTGATTTTTCACGGGTTGATCTGAATGTCTGACATCGGCAGCATCGCCAAATCGGGCCTGGACTTCTCGCCCGCCAAGGTCATCGCGTTCATCCGCAAGTCCGATCTGGGCCTTGCGATCGGCATCATGGCCATCCTGGTGGTGCTGATCCTGCCACTGCCGACATTGCTGCTGGACGTGGCGCTGGCCTTCTCGCTCAGCTTCTCCATCCTGATCCTGATGACCGCGGTGTTCATCCGCAAACCGCTGGAATTCAGCTCTTTCCCCACCATCCTGCTCATCACCACCATGATGCGGCTGGCGCTGAACCTGGCCTCCACCCGCCTGATCCTGGGCCATGGCAATGAAGGCACGGCCGCGTCCGGCTACGTCATCCAGGCCTTCGGCAAGCTGATCATGCAGGGCAATTTCGTGATCGGGCTGATCGTCTTTGCCATCCTGATCATCGTGAATTTCGTGGTCATCACCAAGGGTTCGGGCCGCATCGCCGAAGTGGCGGCGCGCTTCAGCCTGGACGCCATGCCCGGCAAGCAGATGGCGATCGACGCCGACCTGTCGGCCGGCCTGATCGACGAAAAGGAAGCCAAGCTTCGCCGCAAGACCATCGAGGCGGAATCCAATTTCTTCGGCGCCATGGACGGCGCCAGCAAGTTCGTGCGCGGCGACGCCGTCGCCGGCCTGATGATCGTGGGCATCAACATTGTCGGCGGCATCATCATCGCCGTGGCCCAGAAGGGCATGAGCTTTGTCGACGCCACCCAGACCTTTACCCTGCTGACCGTCGGTGACGGCCTGGTGTCGCAGATGCCGGCGCTGATCATCTCCACCGCCGCCGGCCTGATGGTGTCCAAGGCCGGCGTCGAAGGCGCCACCGACAAGGCGCTGATGGGCCAGCTGTCCTTCTATCCCCAGGCGCTGGGCATGGCCGCCGGCGTGATGGGCATTGTCGCGCTTCTGCCCGGCATGCCGACCCTGGTCTTTGCCGCGCTTTCCGGCGGCACCGGCACGCTGGCCTGGTATGCCCACAAGCGCAAGAACGCCCGCGCCCAGCAGGCCATCGCGGAAACCGAAAAGGCCGCCGGCCCGCCCAAGGAAGAGCCGATCTCCGCCGCGCTGGCGCTGGACCTGCTGCGCATCGAGCTGGGCTATGGCCTCTTGCCCCTGATCAACGATGTGCAGGGCCACCGCATCACCGACCAGATCAAGGCGCTGCGCCGTCAGCTGGCGCAGGAGATGGGCTTTGTGATGCCCGCCGTGCGCATCCTGGACAATATGCAGCTGGGCGCCAACGAATACCGCATCCGCATCAAGGAATTCGATTCCGGCAAGGGCGAGCTGTTCCCCGGCAGCTTCCTTATCATGGACCCCAAGGGCCTGCCCATCGACCTGCCCGGCACCCATACCACCGAGCCGGCCTTCGGCCTGCCCGCCACCTGGGTCACCGGCAGCCTGAAGGAAGAAGCCTCGTTCCGCGGGTTCACCGTGGTCGATCCCGGCACCGTGCTGACCACGCATCTGACCGAAGTGCTCAAGAGCCATATGGCGGAGCTTCTGTCCTATGCCGAAACCAAGAAGCTGCTGGACGACCTGCCGCCGGAGAACAAGAAACTGGTCGAAGAGCTCATCCCCTCGCAGATTTCCGTCACCGGTGTGCAGCGCGTGCTGCAGACCCTTCTGTCCGAGCGCGTCTCCATCCGCGACCTGCCCGCCATTCTGGAAGGCATCGCCGAAGCGGTGGGCCACACCAAGAACGCGCTCTATATCACCGAACATGTGCGCGCCCGCCTGGCCCGCCAGCTCTGCCATGCCAACCTGTCGCCAGCCGGCTATCTGCCGCTGGTGGCATTGTCGCCCAACTGGGAACAGGCCTTTGCCGAATCCATCATCGGCCAGGGCGAAGAGCGCCAGCTCGCCATGGCGCCGTCGCGCCTGCAGCAGTTCATCCAGGCGGTGCGCGAAGCCTTTGACGAGGCCAGTGCAAAAAATGAAGTCCCGATCCTGCTGACCTCGCCACAAGCCCGCCCCTTCGTGCGTTCCATCATCGAGCGTTTCCGGCCCCAGACGGTGGTGATGAGCCAGAATGAAATCCATGCCTCTGTGCGGTTGCGCACCCTCGGCCAGGTCTGAGGCAGACATGGCGCTGGCCCAGATCTCCGGCAATCTGGTCGCTTTCCCCCGCGCCGATCTGCGTCACATCCTGGGCACGGCGATGAAGCGTCACCGCCTGCCCGAAGACCTGGCGCAGGCCTTGGTGCGTGATGCCGGCAATTTCCCGGACCTTCCCGCCGACGCGGCGCTGGCCTCGGCCCTGACCCGGCGCCTGGTTCCCGCGCCCATCGATCTGGAAAAGGCGCGCGGCATCCTGCTGGTGGGGCCCTGCGGCTCGGGCAAAAGCGCGGTTGCGGCGAAGATTGCCCGCGCGGCGGCCCTGATCGGGCGCAAGGTCGAACTGGCCCGTGCCGATGGCGGGCTGGCGCTGTTTCGGACCAATTCGAATCCAGCGGAGCTGCTGACCGTGATGGAAGCCGATGGCTTCAATCCCCTGAACGCCCGTGCGGCATCGGCATTTGCAGCCCTTGGCGACATTGACGGCGTGGAGACGATCGGCGTGGTCTCGGCCCTGAACGACGCAGAAGACATCGCCGATATCGTCAGCGCTTTCCGCTTCCGCCGCGTGATCGTTACCGGACTGGACCGCACCCGCCGGCTGGGCGCGGTCTTGGCCGCAAGCCTGTCCGGCGCGCGGCTGGCTCATGTCACCTATGGCCCGCACCCGGAAGACGCGCTGGACATGCTGCAGCCCGGCACGCTGGCCGTCCAGTTGCTCGAAAGATCTTCTCACTAAGTAAGCTGGATACCTGCTTGCGCGGGTATGGCGATTTCGGCGCTAGCGCTTCTTGCCGCCCTTGCCGGCATTGTCGACCGCAAACGGCCCCGGCCCCATGCCCACCATCAGCAGCAGGCCGCCGCAGATGGCGAAATCGCGCGCGAAAATCCCGAACTGATAGGCGCGCGCCCCGGCTTCGGAATAATGCCAGAAGTCATGCATGATAACCGCCGCGGCGATGGTCATGCCGAACAGCAGGATCGCGCCATGGCGGGTATGGTAGCCGAACAGAAGCGAGATGCTGCCCATGAAGATGAAGACCAACACCACCAGCAGCACCAGGGGCGGCACCGGCACATGCTTGCTGGTCATGTCGGTGGCGATGCCGTGCCAGTTGGCCACGATGTCCATGGCGCTGGTGATGTAGAACCACACAAAGGCGCAGCGCCCAAAGAAGGGCGAGATTGTTTCCGAAAATGACATTGCGTGAACGGCCCCCCGACTCAGCCGCCTGAATCATAGGCCGGCCGTTTCCCCATTCAACCATGGGATGAAAACCTGTCATTCCGGCCAAAAAGACCTGTCCGGCGCGACTTTTGCGCCACAGCCCAGGGGCGTGACCCCCAAGGCATGGAACGGCGAAATCACCGCCTGCGTTATCCGCCACGGAGGGACCTGAATTTTGAGGGTCTGAAAAGATGTCTGCGATTGGATTATCCGCCGCGCATCGCGGCAAGGGATTTGCGATCTCCGCCTATGCGGACATCCGGCACGAGCAGCTGTTCTTCGAGCGGCAGCAGTCGCTGGCGCTTCGGGGCATGGAGTGGGAAGGCCGGATAAAACCGATGCTGTCCTGGAGCGCATTGATCCTGCGCGGCCTGGGCGTGGCGGTTCTGGCTTCGGCGGTCCTGGCGGTGCTGATCTAGCGTTCAGGCCGAGCGCAAGGAGTGTTTGCGCAGATGACGCACCAGCGCCATCTCATCAAGGCGTGACTGCGAGCGACGGGCCTGGATTTCGGCAGCCCGCTTGGCCTGCTGTTCGGTGGCCACCTCCAGGGCCTTGAGATCCTGAAACGCGTCCGTCAGATCAAGCTGGGCGGCAGCGGCCTCGCGCTCGATTTCCTTCAGCGTGGTGCGCAGATTTTCGCGGCGGATCTCGATGGAGCGCAGGAAGGACGGAAAGGCCAGACGGCCGATATCGGAATCGCCGGCGCGCTGCTTCTCACGGGCGACATTGTCATCCAGGTCGGAGAGCTTGCGCTCCAGATCCGTCTTCATCGCCTCGATCGCGGCGATACGGCGTTTCATCTCATCGACGCGGAAGCGTTTGAGACGCAGCAGCGTGTCGGTCCGGTTCATCGCACACTCCCTTGCGCCGTGCCCATGATGGCAGACAGCGCGTCATAGCCCTGACCTAACGTCACGCGCTCGTGCTTGGATTGCGCCAGGAAGGCCTCGAGCTGCGGGTTAAGCCTTACAGCCTCGTCTACTTCAGGATTCGTGCCAGCCTTGTAGGCGCCAAGCCGGATCAGCTCGGCCATGTCTTCGTAAAGCGCCAGCGGCCGGCGGGCCTGCAAAACCAGCTTTTGTTCACCATCGGTGTTGCAGCCGGGCATGGCGCGGCTGACACTCTTAAGAATATTGATGGCGGGAAAGCGCCCGCGTTCCGCAATGGCACGTTCCAAAACGATATGGCCGTCCAGGATGCCGCGCACCGCGTCGGCCACTGGTTCATTATGGTCATCGCCTTCGACCAGAACGGTAAACAAGCCGGTAATGGTTCCCCCACCCACCGGTCCCGGTCCGGCACGCTCCAGGAGCCTGGGCAGTTCGGCGAAAACGGTGGGGGTGTAACCTTTGCTGGCCGGCGGCTCGCCGGCCGAAAGACCGATTTCGCGCTGGGCCATGGCAAAGCGGGTGACCGAGTCCATCAGAAGCAGAACATTGAGACCGCTGTCGCGCAGCTGCTCGGCCACCGTCATGGCGACATAGGCGGCCTGGCGGCGCACCAGCGGCGCCTCGTCAGATGTTGCGGCGACGACGACAGAACGCGCCAGGCCTTCTTCGCCCAGATCGTCCTCGATGAATTCCTTCACCTCGCGGCCACGCTCGCCAATTAAGCCGATCACGATGGCGTCGGCGTCGGAATTCCTCGCCAGCATCGACAACAGCGTGGATTTGCCCACGCCGGAGCCGGCGAAAATGCC
>DASZVQ010000096.1:0-2497 GCA_035547275.1 Rhizomicrobium sp. | reverse complement strand
CGACACCGGGGCGCCGCTCAATCCCATGTTGAAGAAGAAGGCGCTGATCGCCAGCGGCATCGCGGCGGTGCTGTGGATCGCTTTCTTTGCCGCCATCAGTTTCGGTTGGTTCGAGCTGTAATTTGAAACGCTAAATAAAACGGGGGTAATCGTGTTTGAAGCGGTTAAAAACAGACGTCCCTGGGTTGCGGCACTCATCACTTTCTTTCTCACCCCCGCCGTGGGCATGGCCTATCTCAATCGGGGCAAGCTGGCCCTCGGATATCTCGGCATTCTCATATTTTTACAGATGGCTGCGGTATTTTTCCTGCCACATTCCTATCCGCCGCCCCGGCTGGTGTCTTGGTTCCAGATCGCCAATCTCGCCGTCACCGTCTCGGCGGTTATTCAAGTCATTGGCATTGCCAAGCACCGTGATCCCGCCGAACCTTTAAAGAGCTATTCGCGGCTTTGGTACTGTCTGGCCGGCGTCTATCTCGGAATCGTGGCGATCCTGTTTGGTGTGCGTTTTTTCTTCTATAGGCCTTTCGACATTCCCGCTGCCTCGATGGAACCGACGGTCAATCCTGGCGATTTCGTGCTTGTCTCCGAACAAGCTTATCGCGCGGCGTCTCCGGAGCGCGGCGACGTCATAGTTTTCCATGCGACGCAATTCCGCGCCGATTTCATCAAGCGTATCGTGGGCCTTCCTGGCGATCGCGTGCAGATGGCCCATGGCCGACTTGTCCTGAACGGCGTTGCCGTGCCGACGCGCCGGATTGCCGCTTTTGACCATGTGCCGACGTATGAGGAAATTTATCCCGGCGGCAAGATCGGCCGAGTGCTTGATCGTGTTTCCAATGGCCCCGAAGATGACACCGAGGTTTTCACGGTCCCAGCGAATTCCTATTTTGTGCTGGGCGACAACAGGGATAATTCCAACGATAGCCGTGAAAGCATCGGTCTTGTGCCGCGCGATACGATCATTGGAAAAGCTGTCATCAAATACATCGCCGACGGCCATTGGGTCTGGCAGCCCATTAACTGACGGGCCCAAACGAAAAGGCCGGAGCTTTCGCTCCGGCCCTTCAATTTTCTCCCCGAACTTGGCCGTTCTAGCGCGGTCACGTTCTTTTATGGGTTGGTTTGATATAGTGCTTCGCGGCCCAAGTCACGAAATATCCGGTATTACCGCAATGCAGCATTCGCAATTTAATTTCGTGTGGCATGGAACCAACGGCCTCGCTGTCACAATGCTTTTGGTAGCGCTCACCCCTGCCTTTGCCGCCAAGCCCGATCCCCTGCTGAATGACGGTCCGACCGTACCCTGCGCCGCCAGCCCGGATTATGCCGCGGGCGTGGACGCTCATGGCAACCCTGTCGTGCCAGCCGATGTGGACGCCCAGCATATACCCGTTCCGGGTACGGTGATGGTTCCACTACCCGGCAATGGCCAGGGGCGGGGTGCGGGCCGCAATAGTGCCTATGTCGCCCTGGACGGCAAGAAACTGGACGCCCTGGTCAATCCGCCGCCCTGTCGTTGACAGGCACGGATGGGCCCTGGCGGATTAACCCTCCCGCCGGCTCTGTCACGCGCCTCGCGACCCTGGCTGCTACAAGCGGGCATGCGCCTTTTCCTTGCCGCCCTGATCCTGATGCTCGGCTGCGCCACGGCCCAGGCGCAGTCCTATGGGCAGCCTTGGCGCATTCTGAAGGACCATTGGGATGCCTCCGACGAGGCGGGCTTTGGCGCCTTTGTCACCGCGCTGGGCGATTCCGGCTGTTCCTCGTCCCAAAGCTGTTTGCGCGATCCCGCCAATCCCTATCGCGGCAGCGACCGTGGTTTCCTCGACATCGATGTCGACTGCGCCAAGCTGCCCTATCTGCTGCGCGCCTATTACGCCTGGAAGCATGGGCTGCCTTTTTCCTATGCCGATGGCGTGTCGGGTTCGCGCTTCGGTCATGCCTCCAACCGCATCGTCAGCCGCGCCACCATCATCGATCATGGCGGCGGCATCGATGGGCCATCGGCCATCCGCGCCATGCTGAACACTGTCTATTCCGGCACCTATCGCGTCGATGCGGCCCAGGATGGCGAGATTCCGTCGGACTTTTATTCGCCGGTGCTGCGTCCCGGCAGCATCCGCCCGGGCACGGTGATCTATGACACCAACGCCCATATCGGCATCGTCTATCGCGTCGATGCGGCCGGCCGGGTCTATTACATGGACGCCCATCCCGACTTCACCATATCGCGCAGCGTTTACGGGCCGCAGTTCGGCCAGAGCCCGGCGGCGCTGGGTGGGGGCTTGAAGAACTGGCGGCCGCTGCGCCTGGAAGACGCCACCCGCGAAAATGGCGCGCTGATCGGCGGCCATTACATCTTCGCCCGCAACAGCCAGATTCCGGATTTTTCGCTGGTCCAATATCTGGGCACCGAAAGCGACGCTTACGCTGGGCCACGCTGGTCCTATAACGGCGCACCGC
Organism: Rhizomicrobium sp.; assembly: GCA_035547275.1. Lineage (GTDB taxonomy): Bacteria > Pseudomonadota > Alphaproteobacteria > Micropepsales > Micropepsaceae > Rhizomicrobium. The sequence continues at coordinate 31 of DASZVQ010000096.1, read as the reverse complement.
TCGGCTATTACGAATATGCCCGTGTCGCGAT
>DASZVQ010000095.1:0-2455 GCA_035547275.1 Rhizomicrobium sp. | reverse complement strand
CGCTGGAATTGAAAACCCTGCGCAAGCTAGCCTCGCTTTATTTCGGCCGCGGCCAGTGGCGCGACGGCCTGAAAACCTTGCGGGTGGCGACCCAGAATTTCAGCGGCGAGGATGTCGCCCGCGTTGCCCAGGACGACATGCGCGGCGCCTTCGTGAACCTGTTCCTCAAGGGCGGTGCCGACAAGATGAAGCCGGTGGATGCGCTGTCGCTGTTCTACGACAATCTGGACCTGACCCCGATCGGCCCGGATGGCGACGAGATGATTCGCCGCATGTCGGACCGGCTGGTGCAGGTGGATCTGCTGGGGCCGGCGGAGAATCTGTTGGCCTATCAGGTGGACAAGCGCCTGGATGGAATAGCCAAGGCGCAGGTCGCGACCCGCCTCGCCGGCGTCTATCTGATGGATCACAAGGCCGACAAGGCGGTGGCCACCATCCGCGATTCCCAGATCACCGGGCTGCCGGACGACGAGATGCACAACCGCCTGATCCTGGAGGCGCGTGCCTTCGCCGCCCTGAAACAGTGGGACAATGCGCTGGACCTGATCGCGGTGGATCAGAGCGAGGATACCAAGCGGCTGCGCGCCGACATCTATTGGGAATCCGGCAACTGGGCGATCGCCGGCCAGAAGGCCGAGGAAATGCTGGACGCGCGCTGGAACGACGCGAACCCCCTGACCGGACCGGAACGCGCCGAACTGATGCGCGCCGCCGTGGCCTACAGCCTGGCCAATGACGAAGCATCGCTGGCGCGGCTGCGGGCCCATTTCATGCCCAAGATGAAGGGCACCCCCGACGCCAACATGTTCGTGGTGCTGTCGGCCGATATCGACCAGCATGGCCTGGCCTTCCGCGATGCCGCCGCCAAGATCGCCCAAGTGGACACGTTGCAGGCCTTCATGAAGGACTTCCAGCGCGCCAAACCTGGTGCCAAGAGCTGACGTCAGTCTGGGATCGACTCGGTTCGCAGATAGAAAGAACCGATCAGCGGCCTAACGGTGATCACCCCATAATGGTAGTGCGGCGGCTCCTTGCCGATCATGGGCTGGCCATTTTCACTGCGAACCTTCCCCGAACTGTCATAGACCAGCCAATAATCGTTGTCGGTTGATATCGCTGCACCATCGCCACCCCAATAAAAGGCCGTGCGCTGGCCATGCGCTTGGATGATTTTAGCTTGGTAATAGGGATACATCACCGCCAGATGGAGATATGGGCCTGCTTGTAGCACCGGCCAAGCCAGAATGACGCTCAGTCCGACGCCCCCAACGATGGCGGCCGCACTTTCCCATTGTTTTTCCCAACAGGCAGCCAGAATGCGCACCGCAAGAATGGCGAGCCAAACGAAAAGCGCCAAGCCGGCCAGCACAAAGACCAGAAAGCCGAATGCCGGCGCGAAGGACCAAACCAAGCCGACAAGCAACACCAGTCCGACAGGGAAAACGAGTTCCTTGATGAGGCGGCGGAAAATAGCGGCGGGCGCCATCAGCGCAGTTTCTGTTCCAGCCAAGCCAGCGAACGTTGCGCGAGCCTTTCCCAGCCCGGCTCGCCAATCAGCCAGTGACCCATGCCGTCCAGCACTTCATGGGTGGCGCGGCCTTTATAGAGCGCGGCAATGCGCGCCACCGTCGATGGCGGATTGATGCGGTCCTCGCTGCCGGTGAGGAACAGCAGCGGCGCGGTCACCTTGTCGGCTTCGACCTCGCTGGCGCGGTTGAGGTCCAGCCCCCAATTCATGATCTCGAAGGTGGCGCGGCCCGATTCCGGCACAAAGCGGCCGAACACCTCGTCGCGCATGTGGCGCGGCAGCTTGTCCAGCGAATGGGCCAGCGCCACATCGCGGCTGGGCTCCAGCACCATGTTCCAATAGCCGGGATGCAGATGCAGCGCCTGGGCGGCGCCGATCTCAAACAGGGTGGTGGGCGGTGTGCCCCAGGGCGCGGATGGCGCCAGCAGGATCAGCGCCGCAGCCTGGCGCCGCGCCGCCAGCATCTGGGCCAAAAGTCCGCCCATGGAATGGCCAACCAGGATGGGTGCGGTGCCCAGCGCCTTCATTTCCTCTTCCAGGTCGGCGGCATAGTCGGCCAGGCCGGTGGTGCCCAGCGCCGCCGGCGGGCGGGCGCCACTGTGGAATCGCAGGGCCGGCGCGCTGACAGCATAGCCGGCGGCTTCGAATTTCTCCTTCAGGCCACCCAAGGACCATGGCCCGCAGAACGCGCCATGGATCATCAAGACTGATGGTTTGCTCATGCGAGATTTTTGAAGGCGGCGATCACCGCTTTGTAGGTGTCGCGCTTGAACGGCACGATCAGGCTGGCCAGCTTGTCCATCTCGACCCACTGATAGCTGGAAAATTCCGGCTCATGGGCGGTAAGATCGATATCGGCGTCTTCGCCGGTGAAGCGCAGGGCGAACCATTTCTGCTTCTGGCCCCTGTATTTGCCGTGAAAAGCCA
>DASZVQ010000094.1:0-6006 GCA_035547275.1 Rhizomicrobium sp. | reverse complement strand
GACCACCAGAAGGCCCGCGATCAGCAGGGTATGCTGCACATCGTCGATCGAGGCGCGGATCATCTGGCTGCGGTCGAACACCACGTCCAGCTTCACCGCGGGGGGCAGGTTGGCCTGGAACTGGGGCAGCACCTTCTTGATAGTGTCGATCACCTGCACCACGTTGGAGCCGGGCTGGCGGAAGATGGCCAGAAGGATGGCTTCGTGGCCGTTGTACCAGCTCTTGCCATAGGGATTTTCCATCCCGTCGATGGAATGCGCCACGTCCTTCAGGCGCACCGGCGAGCCGTTCACATAGGTGACGATCTGCTTGTCGAATTCCGCGGCGGTGGAGAGCTGCCCGCCGGTATGGATGACGGTGGAGCGGGTGGGGCCGTTCAATGCGCCGGTGGCCAGGTTGACATTGGCGGCGGCGACCGCGTTGGACAGCTTGTCGATGCCGATCTGGCGCGTGGCCAGCGCGGCCGGGTCGGCCTGGATGCGCACAGCGAACTTGGCGCTGCCGAAGATGCCCACCTGGGCCACGCCCTCGATGGTGGAGAGCTGGCGCGCCAGCAGCGTCTCGGCATATTCGTCCACTTCCGACGGCTTCATGGTGGCGGAATGCATTGCCAGGAACAGGATGGGCAGGTCGGCCGGATTCTGCTTGCGGAAGGTGGGGGGCTGCGGCAGCGCCTTGGGCAGGTTGCGGGTGGCGGCGCTGATGGCGGACTGCACGTCCTGGGCGGCGCCATCGAGGTCGCGGTCCAGGCTGAACTGCAGCTGAATCTGGGTCTGCCCCTGGGTACTGGACGACGTCATCTGATCGATGCCGTTGATCGTGGTGAACTGGTTCTCCAGCGGCGAGGCGACCGAGGAGGCCATGGTGTCGGGATCGGCACCCGGCAGCGCGGCCATCACCGAGATGGTGGGAAAGTCGATATTGGGCAGGTCGGAGACCGGCAGGCTGGAATAGCCATAGGCGCCGAAGATCACCAGCGCCGCCATGACCAGGGTGGTCATCACGGGACGCTCGATGAAAGGCTTGGACAGATTCACAACGTCACCCGTTCAGGCTTTCAGCCCTCATTGTCCTGCGCGTGCTTGACGCGGCGGCGGCCGGTGGTCAGCACGCCGTTCCTGGCCGCATGGCCGGTCGAGCCGGTGACGCTGACCTTGGCGCCTGGAATGACGCGCAGCTGGCCGTCGACAATCACCTGCTCGCCGGCCTTGACCGGGCCGGAAATGGCGTCGTCGGTGCCGTCGTCGAACAGCACCTTGACCATGCGCTGGTCGGCCACGCCATCCTTGGCGACATAGACAAACTGGCCGTCCGGGCCTGTGTTCACGGCCTCGCGCGGCACGATGGTGGCGTGCGGGATCTGCGCCAGCGACACGGTGACATCGACCAGCTGGCCGGGCACCAGCGTCATGTCCTTGTTGGCATAGGTGGCGCGCAGCTCGATGGTGCCGGTATTGTTGGTCACCGCGTTGGAGACGAAATCCACCGGCACGACCAGATCGTCGCCGCCGCCGGCCTCGTGCATGTTCATGATGATCGACAGCCCGCCCTTGTGCTGCATCGCCTGGATGCGCGGCAGGTCGGACTGGGGCAGCGACAGCGAGATCTTCACCGGCTGGATTTCGTTGATGGTGACCAGCGGCGTGGCGCTGGTCGAGGCAGTGGAGGCCGCCACCATGTTGCCCGGCTGGATCAGCATCGCGCCGGTCTTGCCGTTCACCGGGGCGCGGATCATCGTGAATTCCAGGTTCAGCCGCGCCATCTCGGCCGTGGCCTTGGCTTCCAGATAGGAAGCCTGGGCATCGTCATAATCCTGGCCGGCGACGGCATTCTGCGCCTTCAGCCGGGTGAAGCGCTCGGCCTTGGCCTTGGCGGTGGCCAAGGAGGCCAGCGCGTTGTCATAGGTCGCCTGATAGGGCCGGGGGTCGATCTGGAACAGCGGATCGCCGGTCCGGACCATCTGCCCTTCCTTGAAGAAGGCCTTGACCAGCTGGCCCTGGACGCGGGCGTTCACCTGGACCGTGGAATTGGCCACCACCGTGCCGATGGTGCGCTCGATCACCGCCATGGTGCGGGTTTCCACCGCCGCCACGCGCACCGGCGCCGCCAGGTTGCGCTTGGGCTTGCCCGTGTCGCCGGCATGGGTGAAGTACCAGAAACCGCCCAGCGCCAGGACCAGCGCCGCGCCGCCCATCAGCCAGGTGCGGGTGTGGCTTGGCGCATCCGCGCTGTCCGGCCGGATTTCGGCCGGAGTATTGGGCGGGGTGATCTGAACATTCATACCTAGGGCTCGACTTGTTATTTTCGTCCACAGTACACGTTATCCGGCCCTCTGTGGGGCAGGCTGTATACCGCTGATTTTGCCGTATTGCCTGGCAGGACGCCTCCACCCAGGACTTTTTCGACCGTGTTGACGGCGGTTATAGATGAAAAATCTCTCAAATATGTCCCGATATGTTGCGCGACATATTGTTACAACCATCTGATTTTGCTTATAAAACGCGAAAATTCTGTCAGTTGGATGACAGTCACGACACGGTGTGTTGCTCCGCAACAATATAAGTGTCTATAAGCCCCGCGCCCGCCCAGAAAGCCTTCGATTCCATGGAAATTCGCAACATCGCCATTATCGCCCATGTCGACCATGGCAAGACCACGCTGGTGGACCAGCTGCTGAAGCAGTCCGGCTCGGTGCGCGAGAACCAGCAAATGGCCGAACGCGCCATGGACTCCAACGACCAGGAGCGCGAGCGCGGCATCACTATCCTGGCCAAGTGCACCTCCGTCGAATGGAATGGCGTGCGCATCAACACCGTCGATACCCCCGGCCACGCCGATTTCGGCGGCGAGGTGGAGCGTATCCTGTCGATGGTGGACGGCGTGGTGCTGCTGGTCGATGCGGCCGAAAGCGTGATGCCCCAGACCAAGTTCGTGCTCTCCAAGGCGCTGAAACTTGGATTGAAGCCCATCGTGGTGATCAACAAGATCGACCGCCAGGACGCCCAGCCGAAAGAGACGCTGGAATCCATCTTCGACCTGTTCCTGTCGCTGGAAGCCAATGACGACCAGCTCGACTTCCATCACCTCTATGCCTCGGGCCGCAACGGCTGGGCGGTGGACGAACTGGAAGACGAGCGCAAGGACCTGACGCCGCTGTTCCGCCGCATCGTGGAAGACGTGCCGCCGCCGGCACCCCAGAAGCTGGCCAGCGAAGAACATCCGTTCAAGATGCTGGTGACCACGCTGGAGGCCGATAATTTCCTGGGCCGCATCCTGACGGGACGCATCGAATCCGGCGTCGTCACCACCAACAAGAATATCAAGGTGCTGAACCGCGCCGGCGAGGTGATCGAGAAGGCCCGCATCACCAAGCTGCTGGCCTTCCGCGGCCTGGCGCGGGTGCCGGTGGATCGCGCCGAAGCCGGCGACATCGTCGCCATCGCGGGCCTGGAGACCGCCACCGTCGCCGATACGCTGTGTGATCTGACCGTGGACGAGCCGATCCCCGCCCATCCGATCGACCCGCCGACCCTGTCCATGACACTGGCTGTCAACGACTCGCCGCTGGCGGGCCGCGAAGGCGACAAGGTGCAGAGCCGCGTCATTCGCGACCGTCTGCTGCGTGAGGCCGAAGGCAATGTCGCGTTGAAGGTGATGGAAACCGGTGAAGGTGCCTTCGAAGTGTTCGGCCGCGGTGAATTGCAGCTGGGCGTGCTGATCGAATCCATGCGCCGCGAAGGCTTCGAGCTGTCGATCAGCCGTCCCCGGGTGGTGATGAAGACCGAGAATGGCGAAAAGCTGGAGCCGATCGAGGAAGTCACCGTCGATGTCGACGATGCCTATACCGGGGTGGTGATCGAGAAGGTCTCAAACCGCAAGGGCGAGATGGTCGACATGCGCCCCACCGGCGCCGGCACGACCCGCATCGTCTTCCATGCTCCGGCACGCGGCCTGATCGGCTATCACGGCGAATTTCTCACCGACACCCGCGGTACCGGGGTGATGAACCGCATGTTCCTGGAATATGCCCCGCACAAGGGTCCGGTGGGCGGGCGCGTCAATGGCGTGCTGATCTCCACCGAGAATGGCGAGGCGGTGGCCTATGGCCTGTGGTACCTGGAAGAGCGCGGCAAGCTGTTCGTGACCCCCGGCACCAAGGTCTATGAAGGCATGATCATCGGCCAGAACGCCAAGGACAACGACCTGGACGTCAACCCGACCAAGGCCAAGCAGCTGACCAACATCCGCACGACCTCGAAGGATGAGGCGGTGCGCCTGACCCCGATCGTGCCGATGACCCTGGAACAGGCCATGGCCTATATCCAGGATGATGAGCTGGTCGAGGTCACGCCGCTGAACATCCGCCTGCGCAAGCGTGAGTTGCTGCCGCATCTGCGCAAGCGCGCCAAGCAGGCGGCCGAGGCTTAAACGGTTTCTCTGTGTGTCATGACCCACGTAAAGTGGGCCATGACAATTTCCGTGAATCAGCGCACCACCGGTCGGGGCGCGAATTTTGGCACCGAGGCGTCCAGCACCGCCTGGATGCGGGCACGCAAGGCGGGATCGAATCTGGTGGTGCCCACGCCCCGATATTGCAGCCGGCCATCCGCCATCTCCAGCACCGCGATGCGCAGCCGCTGTTCGTCCTGGGAATAGATCATCAGCGGATAACCGGCGCTGACCACTTTGTAATCGCCCGCCGCCGGCACGATGTCGCTGCGATAGCAGAAGATCGATTTCACCGTGTCGCCATCGGGCGCCGGGCCGGGATTGAAGTCGCCCGCGCTGGTCTGGGCCAGCACATGCAGGTCCTTGTCCACGGCGAAGCGCGAGGCGGCGGCGCCCGGATGGGTCAGCACCTTGCCGCAGCGGGTTTCCGACAGTTCCTGGCCCATCGCTGGCAGCGCCAACAGCAGCGCCGCCGCGGTCCATCCAGCAATCCGGTTCATGTCGCTTGCCCGAATATTTTCAGGCTATTCTAGCGCCTGTCCCAACGGGCCTCCAAATGAAACTGCCACCTGCCTTGCTGAGTTTTGCCCTGCTGATCGTCGCCACGGGGCTGGAAGTCACCGGCGACGCCCTGATCCGCAAGGGGCTTTATGACCATGCCGGGCTGTGGCGGGTAGGCCTTTTCCTGGCCGGCATGGCGCTGCTGACCGGTTATGGCACCTTCCTCAACCTGGCGCCGCTGGAATTCGGCCAGGTCGTCGGCCTTTATATCGCCACCCTGTTCGTGATGTGGCAGGTGATCAACTTCGTGATCTTTCGCACGGTGCCAACCGTGCCAATCCTTTTGGGCGGCGCCATGATCGTGGCGGGCGGCCTGGTTGTCTCTTTTATGAAGTCTGCCCCATGAGCGTTGACGACAAAACCATTGCCTTCGCCAATCGACTGGCCGACGCCGGCGGGGCGGCGATCCGCCCGCATTTCCGCCAGCGCATCGCGGTGGATACCAAGGAGCGGGAAGGCCACCGCTTCGATCCCGTCACCGAGGCCGATCGCGGCGCCGAGCGCGCCATCCGCGCCATCATCGAACGCGACCGGCCGCAGGATGCCATCCTGGGCGAGGAGTATGGCGAAAAGCCCGCCGGCCTGGCCGCCAACAAATGGCGCTGGGTGCTGGACCCCGTCGACGGCACCCGCGGTTTCATCACCGGCCGCCATGAATGGGGCTCGCTGATCGCGCTGGAAAAAGATCAGCGGCCGGTGCTGGGCATTCTCGACCAGCCGGTGCTGGGCGAACGCTTCATCGGCGTCAACGGCCGCAGCGTGCTGGTGCAGGGCGAGACGCGCACGGTGCTGAAAACGCGCGAATGCGCCGACCTGAAAGACGCCATCCTCTGCGTCACCGACCCCTTCTGCTATTTCACGCCGAACCAGGCCGCCGCCTTCGACCGCGTGGCGAAAGCCGCGCGCATGACCCGCTACAGCGGCGACTGTTATTTGTTCGCGGCGCTGGCCTTGGGCTTTGTCGACATCGTCATCGAGGCGGGGTTCAAGCGCTG
>DASZVQ010000093.1:0-8784 GCA_035547275.1 Rhizomicrobium sp. | reverse complement strand
AGAAAGACCGATATCAATAAAATGGCGAACTTCGAAACCACGACACTAGCGCCATGCCATGGCCTCAGCCGAAGGTAAAGGCGAAGGCGTGCACACCAGGGTCCAGGAATTGGATGGTGAAGAAGTGATCGCTGTTTAGCCGGACCAACTGATAAAGCCGTTGGCTGGCGATCGCGGCATATGGGAACTGCGTTAGTCAGGCAGATGGGCGGCGCAATGCCAGCCCAATGCCATACCCCACGATCAGCCCCACCAGGGCGGCGATCAGGGCGAATTTGAAGACCAGCCCGATCAGCTTGAAAACGATAAAGGCGACCACCGCCAGGATCAACGCCAGGCCGACTTCAAGCGTTCGCATTAGGCATTCGCATTCAGCTTGTCCGCCAACTTGGCCGCTTCGCACTGCACCGCTTCTTCCTTGCGGGGCGGCGGATCGGTCTGCACTTTCAAGTCCCGCGCCACAGGTGGCGCGGGCTCGGGACCCGCAGGGATGGGTTTGTGTTCCTCGGTCATGCTCAAAGAAAGCGCCAGGGCCGGATCGGTTTACAGACAACCTGGCGAGCCAGACCACCAGTTGGGGTTACGGGCGATCCTGGCCTGCCGCTCCATAACCGACCGGCTGGTGCGAAAGCCGCGGGCCCGATAACGGCTTAATACGTCACCGATAAAGCGCACATACCGCACGATGAATTCCGCCACGGCATGCAGCTTCTTTTTCTCGACCAGGGTGCGCCCGCTGGAATAGCTTTTCACCTGGTATGCGTCGTGATCGCACTCGATGCCCCATCCACCAGCCAGAAGCTGGTCGTGACCGCGCTCGAGCCAGCGGTCCACCAGTTCCGGATGGCGGACGAGCGCCTCTTCCACATCACCCACCGTCAAGGCCTGGGGCGCGTCGAGATAGCCGGTATGCAACAGCAGCTGGGCGGTGGACTCATCGCCGCGTTCGTACTGTTCGGGCATCTCGCTGATCTGTTCTGCAAGTGTCATGAAACACCGTGAGGCAGGCGGTTGAATCGAAATATCCAATGCATTTTCCGTTCACCGGTTTCCGCTGCCCTGAAAATGCCTTCAAAGTTTCGCGAAAGGCGCTTCGTCCCATTTTGCGGGAACCGGTCATGCGGCTTTTGCGTGCGGCGCCAGGTTCCGTCGCTTCTATAGTGGCGGGAGTTCGAGGGGCATATGACAACACACCTGACATGGCGCGACACGCTTCTGGCGGTTGCCATCGTTTTTGTCTGGGGCACCAATTTCGTGGTGATCCGGCTGGCGCTGGATGCGTTGCCGCCGCTGTTCCTCGCCAGCCTGCGCTTCCTCCTGGTGCTGGTGCCCGCCTGTTTCTTTCTGCCCAGGCCGAAAGTCGCATGGGCCAACCTGGCGATTTACGGCCTTTGCATCGGCATGTTGCAGTTCGGCGCCCTGTTCATCGCCATGAACGGCCGCATCTCGCCCGGGCTGGCGTCACTGGTGCTGCAGATGCAGGTCTTCTTCACCATCGCGCTTTCCATGCTGCGCACCGGCGAAAGACTGAAGGCGCATCAGCTGCTGGCCTTTGCCTTGGCGCTGGCGGGCATGGGCGTGATCGCTGCCCATAATGGCCGTGGCGCCACCCTGGCCGGCCTCAGCCTATGCCTTCTGTCAGCCTTCGGTTGGGCACTGGGCAATCAGACCAGCCGCGAAGCCGGCAAGGTCAATATGCTGGCCTATGTGGTGTGGGCGGCGCTGTTCTCCATGCCATCGCTTCTGGCGCTGTCGCTGCTGCTGGAAGGCCCCGCCGCGATCATGGCCGGGCTGGCCCGCGCCAGCGCCGTCACCTGGGCCAGTGTCCTCTATCAGTCAGTGGCCAACACCATGTTCGGCTATGCCTGCTGGGCCTGGCTGCTGTCGCGCTATCCGGCATCGACGGTATCGCCCATGTCGCTGCTGGTGCCGGTGTTCGGCTTTGGCGCCAGCGCCCTGGTCCTGGGCGAGCCCCTGCCCGGCTGGAAGATCGCCGCCACGCTCCTGATCATGGCCGGGCTGGCGGTGAACATATTATGGCGACCCCGCAGGGCCGCCATCGGTGGAGAGCCCAGCTGACCCCGCGCCCATGACGCGCGGCCTCTCAGGCGCGCTGCTTGAAGATCAGATAGGTGAAGGTGTGGCCGGGCGTGGCGGTGAAAAGATGCACCAGCCCCGGCGGGATCACCAGGCGGTCGCCCGGATGCAAGGTGATGGTCTTGCCGCCCATCAGCGCCCCGCCCCGCATTTCCAGATCGCCCACGTCATGCGCGCCGGCCTGTGTGCCGCCATAGGTGATGGTGCCCTCGCCATCCAGCACATGGATATAGTCGTACCAATGACCATGGGCCTCGGACTGGGTGTTGATGGTCCGGGTGACATATTCGATGAAGTAATTCTCATGATCGATCACGATCTTGGACTGGGGCTTGCCGTCGGCGCGGTGGGTGAGCGCGGCAACCTCCGCCGCCGGCTGATAGACAAAGGCGTCCGGCGGGGTGGCGTGCGGCGCGGGCGTCGCGGTCTGGGCTGAGGCCGTCAGGCACAGCGCCGCCAGCATGGCGCCCACCAGGAGCATCGCATATCGCATCGGCTTTCTCCCTTGTTTCGAAAACCTTAGCGTCAGGCCGCGCAAAAGAAAAAGGCGCCTTCCAATGCGGAAGACGCCTCTGGCCTGTCGCGGATGCGAAAAAGCTCAGCGCCTAGCTTTCTTCTTGGCCTTCTTCGCCTTTTTGGCGGGCTTGGCCTTCTTGGCAGCTTTCTTCGCAGATTTTTTGGCCTTCTTGGCAGCCGGCTTGGCCGCCTTCTTCGCCTTCTTGGCCTTCCGCTTGACCTTCTTCACAGGGGCCGCAGGGGTGCCGGTGAACAGGCCCGCAACGGCGGCCTCCAGTTCAGCAGCTTTTTCGGCCAACGCACCTTTCTTCGCCATGTCTTCGACTCCTCAGTCTGTTGATAAATTCAAGCTAGTCGATTCTGGCGGGAAACAAAAAGGGCGCGGTGCAAACCGCGCCCTTTTCGTCATTTCATGCGAGCTGCCGCGCCAGGCCGCGCTTGGCCTGGTCCGGCTGTGGGCCTTACTCCTCACCCTTCTTCTTGGCCGGGGCCTTCTTCTTGAGGGCCGCGCCCAGGATGTCGCCCAGGCTGGCGCCGCTGTCGGAGGAGCCATACTGCTCGACGGCTTCCTTCTCCTCGGCCACTTCGCGGGCCTTGATGGACAACGAAACCTTGCGGGTCGCCTTGTCCACGCTGGTAACCAGCGCGTCCACCTTGTCGCCCTTGCCGAAGCGTTCCGGACGCTGGTCATTGCGGTCGCGCGCCAGGTCGGCGCGACGGATGAAGGAGCGCACGCCCCCGTCCAGCTCCACCTCGATGCCGCCGTCGTTCACTTCCGTGACCGTGCCGGTGACAACCTGGTTCTTGCGCAGCGCGCCGCCCGAGGGACCGGCCTTGTCGATCGGGTCATTCTCGAGCTGCTTGATGCCCAGGCTGACGCGTTCCTTCTCCACGTCGATATCCAGCACCTTGGCCTTGACCACCTGGCCCTTCTGATAGTCCTTGATGGCCTCCTCGCCCGGCTTGGACCAGCTGAGGTCGGAGAGATGGACCATGCCGTCGATGTCGGAATCCAGGCCGATGAACAGGCCGAATTCGGTGATCGACTTGATCTCGCCCTCGATGACGGTGCCGGCCGGGTGGCTGGCGGTGAAGGCATTCCAGGGGTTCTCCTGGGTCTGCTTCAGGCCCAGGCTGATGCGGCGCTTGTTGGAATCGACTTCCAGCACCGCCACGTCCACTTCCGTGCCGGGGGTGACCAGCTTGGAGGGGGCCATGTTCTTCTTGACCCAGGACATCTCGCTGACATGGACCAGGCCTTCCACGCCCGGCTCCAGCTCCACAAAGGCGCCATAGTCGGTGACGTTGGTGACCTTGCCCTTGAACTGCACGCCCACCGGATACTTGACGGCGACGCCTTCCCAGGGATCGGTCTGCAGCTGCTTCATGCCCAGGCTGATGCGCTGGGTCTCGTGATTGATCTTGATGATCTGCACGGTGACGGTCTGGCCCACCGACAGGACTTCGGTCGGGTGGGAGACGCGGCGCCAGGCAATGTCAGTGACGTGCAACAGGCCGTCCACGCCGCCCAGGTCCACAAAGGCGCCATAGTCGGTGATGTTCTTCACCACGCCCTCGACGATCTGCTTTTCCTGCAAGGACGCGACCAGCGAGGTGCGCTCCTCGGCGCGGCGCTCTTCCAGAACGGCGCGGCGCGACACCACGATATTGCCGCGGCGGCGGTCCATCTTCAGGATCTGGAACAGCTGGGCCTGGTTCATCAGCGGGCCGACATCGCGCATCGGGCGCACATCGACCTGCGAACCGGGCAGGAAGGCAACGGCGCCGTCCAGATCGACGGTGAAGCCGCCCTTGACGCGGCCGAAGATCACGCCGGTAACGCGGGTCTGGTCGTTGAAGGCCTTTTCCAGCTTGATCCAGCTTTCCTCGCGCCGCGCCTTGTCACGGCTGAGGACGGCTTCACCCAGCGCGTTCTCGACGCGCTCCAGATAGACTTCCACCGTGTCGCCCACCTTGATGTCGGCGGGCACGCCCGGCATGGCGAATTCCTTCAGGGAAATGCGGCCCTCGGTCTTCAGGCCGACATCCACCATGGCGAAATCATTCTCGATCGAGACGATGGTGCCCTTGATGACCGAGCCTTCCTGGGGGCTCTGGGTTTCAAAACTCTGCTCCAGCATCGCCGCGAAATCCTCGCGGGAGGGGGTGGCGATGGAGCTTTCGGTACGTTCCTTGGTAGCGGCGCGCGCCATTCAGATTCCTATACATGCGTTCGTGCCAAGCAGCGTTCGCTGCTGGACTTCCCAAGGGTGATGCCCCTGGGCGGTTGGGTTTTGGAAAAGGTAAGCGGGATGCCCGAAAGCCGCCGGGCCTCCTTTAGCCCCTGTGGCGGTCCTTGAGCGCGCCTTCAATCTTTGGGGTGACCAAAGCGAGGGCTGCCGCGAACGCGGCGTCTATACCCAAATCGGAGGTATCCAGCAAGTCGGCGTCGGGGGCCTGTTTCAGGGGGGCTATGGGGCGGGACTTGTCGGCCGCGTCCCGGGCATTGAGTTCCTGAAGCACGTCCTGCTCGGCCCGGCGGATATTCATGCTCTTGAGCTCGCTCCAGCGGCGGCGCGCCCGGATTTCCGGGCGGGCGTCGACATAAAGCTTGGCGGTGGCGGTGGGGCAGATGACGGTGCCAATGTCGCGGCCGTCCATCACCGCGCCCGGGCTGCCGCCGGGCGGATGGCTCAGAAAGTTCCGCTGGAAGTCCAGCAGGGCGGCGCGCACCGCCGGGATGGCGGCGACATGGGACGCGGCCTTGCCCACAATGTCGGTGCGGATGGCGGGATCGCCGGCGCGATTCAGGTCCATGGTCTGGGCGCCCTTCACGGCGTCGGCCTCGTTGGCCGGATCGCCCTTGGCCTCCAGCACCGCCAGCGCGGTCAGGCGATAAAGCGCCCCGGAATCCAGATGGGCGAAACCGAAATGCGCCGCCAGCCTTTTGGCCAGGGTGCCCTTGCCGCTTGCCGCGGTGCCATCGACGGCAATCACAATGCTCATGGCTGTTCCATAACCGCGCCCAGGCCGGTCATCAAATCCCGATATTCCGGAAAGGACGTGGCGATCATGGTGATGTCATCCACCGTGACGGGTTTTTCGCTGGCCAGCCCCATGGTGAGGAAGCTCATGGCGATGCGGTGATCCATGTGGGTCGCCACCGTGCCGCCGCCGGGGACCGCGCCGCCTTCCACGATCAGGTCATCGCCTTCGATGGCGTGGCGCACACCATTGATCTTGAGACCCTGCGCCACCGCCGCCAGGCGGTCGCTTTCCTTGACCCGCAATTCTTCCAGCCCGCGCATCGCGGTCGCGCCATGGGCAAAGGCGGCCGCCACCGACAGGATGGGATATTCGTCGATCATGGATGGCGCGCGCGAAGCCGGCACTTCCACGCCGTGCAGGCGCGAATGGTGCACCACAAGGTCGCCGATCTCCTCGCCGCCGCTCGAGCGCCGGTTCTTCACGTCGATATGGGCGCCCATCTCCAGCAGGGTCTCGATCAGGCCGATACGGCGGGGATTGAGCAGAATGGCCGGCAACTCGATCTCGGAGCCCGGCACGATCAGGGCCGCGACAATGGCGAAGGCGGCCGATGAGGGATCGCGCGGCACTTCCACCGCGCAGCCGGTCAGCCTGGCGGGCCCCTCGACCGTGATGACCTCGCCGCCTTCCGGCCGCGGTGTGACCGTGATCTTCGCGCCGAACGCCGCCAGCATCTTTTCGCTGTGATCGCGGGTGAGCGATGCTTGCGAAATGCGGCTGGTTCCTTGCGCATTCAGCGCCGCCAGCAGCAGGGCCGACTTCACCTGGGCGCTGGCCGTGGCGACATGGGCGGTCACGGCCTTGGCATCCTTTGCGCCGTGCAGGGTCAGCGGCATCAACGCCTTGGGGCCCTGCCCTTCATAGGTGACGCCGAAAGCCTTGAGCGGGTCCACCACCCGCGCCATGGGCCGCGACCGCAGCGAAGCATCGCCGGTGAACACCGCGGTAATCGGCGTAGTCGCCATCGCCCCCATCACCAGGCGCGAGCCGGTGCCGGAATTGCCGAAATCCAGTTCCGACCCGGGGCTTTTCCAATTGCCTACCCCGGTTCCCACCACCCGCCAGCGGCCAGGGCCTTCGGCAGTCAGCTCGGCGCCGAAACCGCGCAGGGCCCCGGCGGTGGAGTGGACATCGCCGGACTCCAAAAGCCCGGAAATGCGGGTTTCGCCAATGGCCAGGGCGCCCAGGATCAGGGCGCGCTGGGAAATGGATTTGTCGCCGGGCATCTGGGCGAGGCCCTTCAGGGGGCCGGCCCGGCGGGCCGTCAGGGGGAGCGGATTGGCGTTATCCATCAGGGGCTTCAAAAGACCTTTACAGGCGGGGCAACCCGTGGCAAACGCGCCCCTCCGACAACCCCTTCTTCACGGGAAGCACATCTTGGTCAAGGCAGATCTTGGAACCAAACGGGCATGTCCCAGCTGCAATGCGCGGTTTTACGACCTCGCCAAGCGGCCGATCGAATGCCCCAAATGCGGTTTCAGCTATGAGCCGGAAGCGCTGTTCAAGCAGCGCAGGAGCCGCGCCGCCGAGACCGCCGACGCCGGCGTGGTCAATGCCGCCGACACCGAGGATGAAGAGGAAGACGATGAGGATGAGGACAATGAGTCCGAATCCGAGGACGAGGATGAAGAGGTCGAAACCGTCCAGGAAGCGCCGCTGAACGTGGCGGCGACCGGCGAGGACGAAGACGAGGAAGCCGAGGAAGAAGAAGCCGAGGCGGAATCGGGCATGTCGGTGGTGGATGCCGACGAAGCCGACGGCATCGAGGACATCGAGGTCGAGGACGACGAGGACGAGGAAGACGACGACCTGCTCGGCGAAGTGGAAGACGAGGAAGAGGATGTGAGTGGCATCATCGATCCTGGTATTTCCAAGGACGAGAGCTGAACTTTCTCTTTAGTTTTGTGATGGGACCGTGTACCAGACCGGTCCCTTGAATTGGTATGGGGCCATAGCTCAGCTGGGAGAGCGCCTGCATGGCATGCAGGAGGTCAGCGGTTCGATCCCGCTTGGCTCCACCAACCTCAAAAAAAGTCAGCAAAACCGCCATTTTTTGGCGGTTTTTTTCGTCCAAAATCAAAAACCGATCTGGAGAGCGCCTGCATGTGATTTGCGTGGTCACCAGCAGCACTTTCAAGAAAATGAAAGCCTCGCGCAAAAAATCCAGGCTTTCCGCCATTTTTTTGGGGCACGAGTGGCGCCGCCTCATGGGATGACTGTCGTCAGACGTTCTGGACGTCGCTTTGACCAGAATTGCGTGCCTTTCTGCGTGCCTTTTGCGTGCCTTTTTACAGCGACACCAAATTCTTCCTCCACAACATCCTGGTCGAATTTGTAATTTTCCCGCGCTTGTCAGATTTCCATCCTGAGAGCGTCTGCGTGTGATGCAGGCGCTCTCCAGAAGCATTTTTGTGCGCTGGTCATTGTGCGTCCGCCGCTTTCGACGCGCCACATCCGCAACGAGCTTCGAGCAATTATCTGCTCTAGCCATCAATGAGATAAGCATTAGGCGACGGAACCCACTGCTCTCCTCAACAAATGCGGCTGCGCAGCCATTTACGGGCATGTCCGAACCGCTTCGAGCTCTACCTGAGCTTTACCTTCAGGCGAGCCGCAGCCCACTGGTAGCCATGGTTCTCCAACCAAGGTACGAAAAATTCGTAAGGCGGATGGTTACTCCTATACGAATCGTCCCCACCGACGTTGCTCAGACCACCGCCGGGGCCAGTGGAAAGCCCGCCCCCGGGCCCGGTAGACAGCCCCCCTCCCGGCCCGGTCGATAGGCCCCCTCGGGGACCTGTGCTCAACCCGCCACCAGGACCCGTACTGAGGCCGCCCCCGGGCCCGGTGCTCAGCCCGCCGCCAGGACCGGTGGACATACCGCCACCGGGTCCGGTCGATGCTCCCCCTCCCGGGCCTGTTGATAGACCACCTCCAGGTCCGGTCGATCTGCCGCCGCCTTGGCCCCGTAGACATGTTTCTTGGCCACATGAATTGCTCCACAGCTGTGCGATTGATAGGAACCTAGAGAGTGATCTCGCTCGCCCGAGACCTATTCGTCGTCAGAAAGAAGCGGAACAACGTCGTGATAATCAGTCACGATATAAGCGCACGGCTCGCCTT
>DASZVQ010000092.1:0-1731 GCA_035547275.1 Rhizomicrobium sp. | reverse complement strand
GGCAATGGCCGGTGGAAAATGCCGATCAGGCTCACCGACGCGAAAGCGATGCCGGCCAGAATGAGCGTGTTGCCGAGATTGAGCGTCGCCGCCCCGATCACCACCGGCGCCACGAACATCAAGGCGAAGGGATTCATGATCCCGCCGGTCAGATACAGCAGCGCCGCCAGTTGCAGCACGTCGAAAGCGAGATAGTAGCTGGCTTCGCGGTTGGCGAGGCGATGGCTGGCCGGATAGCGCAGCGCCAGCACGATATTCAGCGCCGCGCTGACCGCGATGGCGATGACGCTGTAGCCCAAGGGCAGGCTGTAGCCGAACGCGAAATAGACCAGGAACAGCGCCGCCGACTGGCCCGAGATCGCCAGCCAGCGCAGGTTCGACAGGGTGCGAAGCCGCACCCGTCCGCGCTCCGCGCCCGTGCGCGATGCGACATAAAGTCTTGGCTTGGGCGGTTGCGCAGCTATCTCCGACACAGAGCCATCCTAAAATCTTTTTTGAAGCAGTCACAGGCCCGCCTCCCCCGCGCATGCGTAGCATGCTGGTGGGGGAGGGTCGGGTAGCGACAGCGTACCCGACGTAGCAGCGCTTGCGATGCGAAGGCCGGAGGGGGTTTAATCAACCTATGTTCAAGACCAAGGAAGCCTTGCTGGTGTTTCTGCTGCTGGTGGCGGCGGGATTGGGCGCGTTCCTGTGGTTCGAAGGCGATCGGGTGCCGCGCATGGGCCAGACCCTGGTCAGCGGCCAGATCGCCGTGGGCGGGCCTTACGCGCTGACCGACCAGGACGGCAAACCCCGCGCCAGCACCGACTTCGCCGGCAAATATCAGCTGATCTATTTCGGCTATACCTTCTGTCCGGACGTCTGTCCCACAACCTTGGCGCTGATGGGCGCGGCCCTAGACCGGCTGGGCCCAACCCAAGACCGCATCGTGCCGGTCTTCATCACCATCGATCCGGAGCGCGACACGCCGGAGGTCTTGAAGAAATACGTCGCCGCCTTCGGGCCGCGCTTTGTCGGCCTCACCGGCACGCCGGACGAGATCGCGAAGGTGGAAAAGGAATATCGCGTCTATGCCAAGAAGGGGCCGGTGGAAAACGGCACTTATGCCATGGATCATTCCAGCGTGATCTATCTGATGGGGCCGGACGGCAAGCTGGCGAGCTTCTACGACGAAGCCACCACGCCGGAAGACCTGGCGCAGAAAATAAAGGCGAAGCTTTAGATCCAGGTACGGCGCAGGGCATTTTGTGGCCTGAGCAGGAGCGTCGCGCGGAGCGTGCGCTTGGCACGTGAGCACGCGCGACACACTCAGGACGCAAAAGGCCCGCGCCTTTATAGTCGTGGCAGCGGCAAACCGTTCTGCGCACAGGCGGCAATGAGCGTATTCTGCATCAGACAAACGATGGTCATGGCGCCAACGCCGCCGGGCACGGGCGTGATCGCGCCCGCGATTTCCTTGGCCGCATCGTAATCCACATCGCCGACCAGCCTGGTCTTGCCATTGCCCGCATCGATCCGGTTGATGCCGACATCGATCACCACCGCGCCGGGCTTGATCCAGTCGGCTTTCACCAGTTCGGGCTTGCCGATGGCCGCGACCAGGATGTCGGCGCGCCGCGCGATGGCGGGAAGGTCGCGCGAGCGCGAATGCGCCATGGTGACGGTGGCGTTGGCGGCGAGCAGCAATTGCGCGGCGGGCTTGCCGAACAGAAGCGAGCGGCCGATCACCAG
>DASZVQ010000091.1:0-28940 GCA_035547275.1 Rhizomicrobium sp. | reverse complement strand
CGGCGCCTCCGCCCAGAAGCCGCGCGCCGTGCTGGCGGCGATGACGCGCTTTGCCGAGAGCGATTACGCCAATGTCCATCGCGGCGTGCATTTCCTCTCCGCCGCCGCCACCGACCGCTATGAGGCGGCGCGGCGCACGGTGCAGAAATTCCTCAATGCCGCGCGGGAAGACGAAATCGTCTTCACCAAGGGCGGCACAGAGGCGATCAATCTGGTCTCCTATTCCTATCTGGCGCCGAAGATCCAGCCGGGCGATGAGATTGTGCTGACGGTGATGGAGCATCATTCCAACATCGTGCCTTGGCATTTCCTGCGCGAGCGGCAGGGCGCGGTGCTGCGCTGGGTCGATGTGCGCGATGACGGCTCCCTCGATATCGAGGCGCTGGACGTCGCCATTACCGGCAAAACGAAATTGGTCGCCGTCACCCATATGTCCAATGTGCTGGGCACGGTAACGCCGCTGAGGGAGATCATCGCTCGCGCCCATGCCAAGGGCGCGCCGGTGCTGGCCGATGGCTGCCAGGGCGCCGTGCATGAGATCGTGGATGTGCGGGCGCTGGACATCGATTTCTACGCCATTACCGGCCACAAGCTTTATGGCCCCACCGGCATCGGCGCGCTCTATGCCAAGCGGGCGCATCTCAAAGCCATGCGCCCCTTCAATGGCGGTGGCGAGATGATCCGCGAGGTTGCCCGCGACCGCATCAGCTATGCCGACCCGCCGGCCCGCTTCGAGGCCGGCACCCCGCCGATCATCGAAAGCGTCGGTCTGGCCGCGGCGCTGGATTACATGATGGGCTTCGACCGCACCGCGGTCGCCGCCCATGAGCATGACCTGCTGACCTATGCGCGCGACCAGGTGCGTCAGTTCAACTGGCTGAAGGTGCTGGGCGATGCCCCCAATAAGGGCGCAATCCTGTCATTCGAGGCCGATGGGATGCACGCCCACGATCTGGCCACCATATTGGACAGGGAAGGCGTGGCGGTCCGCGCCGGGCACCATTGCGCCCAGCCCCTGATGGAGCGGTTCGGCGTGACGTCCACCACCCGGGCCAGCTTCGCGCTTTACAACATGCGCGCCGATGTCGACGCGCTGATAGCGGGCCTGGCCAAGGCTCGCGGGATATTCGGTCATGGATAACGCGCTTCGGGAACTGTATCAGGAGGTCATCCTCGACCATTCGCGCCATCCGCGCCATTACGGCGCGCTTGAGGGCGCCAGCCATAAGGCGGAAGGCTACAACCCGCTCTGTGGCGACCGCGTCACTGTCTATCTGAAGCTGGGCGAGGACGGCCGCGTCGCCGACATCCGGTTCGAAGGCAAGGGCTGCGCCATCAGCCAGGCATCCGCCTCGATGATGACCGACATGCTCAAGGGCCGCACCCAGGAAGACGCCGAAAGGCTGATGGAAGGCTTCCTGCATCTGGTCAAGGGCGAGGACGCGCAGGGATTGTCGGATGACGATCGCGAGACCCTGGATGTGATGAGCGGGATCAGCGAGTTCCCCATGCGGGTGAAATGCGCGACCCTGGCCTGGCATACTTATAAGAATGCACTGGAGGAGGGCGCGACATGAGCGAAGCGGCCCAACAGACATCGGCGCTGAGCCAGCAGGAGCTGGACGATTTCACTTCCAAGCTCGTGAACGCGCTCAAGACCGTCTACGACCCGGAGATCCCGGTTGATATCTATGAACTGGGGCTTATCTATAAGGTCGATGTTTCCGACCGCAAGGACGTGACGGTGGACATGACCTTGACCGCGCCCAACTGTCCGGTGGCCGGTGAAATGCCGGGCAATGTCAAGGCGGCGCTGGAAACGGTGGAAGGCATCGGCGAGGTGACGGTGAACATGACCTTCGATCCGCCCTGGACGCCGGAACGCATGAGCGAAGAAGCCAAGCTCGAACTGAACATGTTCTGATGGAAACGCCGGTGGAAACCTCCGTGAACACGCCCGCCAAGCCCCGCCGCGAACGTCCCAAGCCTGTCCGGCTGACCGAGGCGGCGGCCACGCGCATCCAGGAAATCATGGCCAATGCGCCGGGTCAGTATCTGGGCGTCAGGGTAGGCGTGACCAATGGCGGCTGCGCCGGCATGAGCTATACGATGGATTACGCCTCGGAGGCCAAGCCCTTCGAGGAAGTGATGGAAGACAAGGGCGTGAAGGTCTTCATCGATCCCAAGGCCATCCTGTTCCTGATCGGCACCGAGCTGGATTTCGTGAAGGAAAAACTGGGCGCGCGGTTCGTGTTCAACAATCCGAACCAAACGTCGGCCTGCGGCTGCGGGGAGAGCGTCTCGATAACACCGGCTACGGGCTGATCGTTTCTCCGGTCAGGGTTGAGACTGCAAGGCTGTAAAGGCGGAATTCGATCTCAAGGGCGCGAACACCGGATCTTTCATCTCGCTTTTGGCCCAACTTGGATTGAGGTGTGCGAAGGCGGCCAGTGCTTGAATCGCGCCATCGCTACTGCCGAGTGTCATCTGCAGACGCGCCGCCCGCCGCCAGATCCGATCCCAGCCGGAACCCAGATATACCGCTTCCGCCAGAGCCGCGCGCGCCGCCGCGGTCTGGCCGCTTCGCGCCGCGCGTTCGGCCCTCGACATCGCGCCGTTTGCTTCATACATGCCGAGAAGCCGGCGAAGTTCGGGCACAGGCGCGTCGCTGGCATCCACGCGCAGATCGGTATCCTGAAATCCGCCCGCCGGTGTGCGAACAAGCAATGCGGCGGATAGTTTGCCGGTGGTTTGGCCTCCCGCCGCCTGGCCGGCCTCCAAAGCGGCAACCAGGCGATCCGCGAGCAATCCCTTGGTTTTCAAAAAGGCGTCGCGCATATCCTCAAGAACTGCGCCGCTGCGCAGGCCATTGCCCTGAATGGCGTATCCCGGCCCGGTGAGCGATCCAGCCCAGGGCGAAGCCATGGCCTCCTTGCCCGTATAGGCTGCGCCGGAATTGGCCAGGCCGACAACACCGACCTGACGGAAGGATGCATCCTGTCCTTCAAAACCGTTATCGGTCCGTATCAATTCGGCGACCGCATCTTGCGCGGACAATCCGCTCTTTAATAAAGCCAAGCCCTTCGGCCCGTAGGACGGATTGGTTTCGAATTGAGACGCCACAGCCCCTATGCCGGCCTGGGCGTAAATCACGGTAGCGCCGACCGCGAGATTGTTTGTTGCAACCGCCGCGCCGCATGAGCCGGACGGTTCACAGGCAATGATTGAGAATGTCGCCCAGGCGGGATCGGACGCGAACAATCCGATCAGTGCAAGCAGGTAGACAATACGCATCGGCATTTGCCTGATAATTTCGGCCTCCTTGTCCTATACGAAAATTCGATCTTTGCCGCCACATCAGAGATAGCTCGTCACGTTCGGCGCATTCCACCAATTGTTGTTGGCGCCGTCGAAATAGCGCACCGGCAGGGCCGCCAGCGTTTCCGGCGCGACATCGTCAAGGCAGGCGACATTGACCGACACATAGGCGCCGCCGGCTTCGGGAATATCGCCATCGCCGAACGCCGCCACGCCGCAGGTCTTGCAGAAGCGGTGATGCACGCTGTGGCTATTGAACTGATAGTCGGCCATCGCCGCCGGGTCGGTCAGCAGGCGAAATCCGGCCGGCTTGGTCTGGGCGCCCCAGAAGCGCCGCTTCGCACAAATACTGCAGTTGCAGCGGCCGGTACCGGCCTCCAGGTCCAGCTCGGCCTCGAAGCGGACCGCGCCGCAATGGCAGGCGCCGCGATAGGTCTTCTTCATGACTGTCCTCCTTGCATTCGTTGGGCAATATGACAATATGTTGTCATGGTTCGAGTCTTAGCAAAACGACAACATATTGTCAAACGCGCGGCACGCACCCCCCAAGGCGATGCCTTTTCGCTGCTGGCTATCACCGCGCTGCGATTGGCAGGCCACCTTACCCTGGCGGGTGACGCGCTGGCCGAACCCGCGGGCCAGAGCAGCGCGCGCTGGCAGGTGCTGGCTAGCGCACGTTCCGGCGCGCATTCGGTGGCGGAGATCGCCCGCATCCTGGGCGTGTCGCGCCAGGGGGTTCAGCGCCTGGCCGATGTGCTGGAGAAAGAAGGACTGATCGCATATGCCGACAATCCCCGGCATCGCCGCGCCAAGCTGGTGGCGTTGACGCAGGATGGCGCGGCGCGGCTTTCGGAGATCGAGGCGCGCCAGGCCAAATGGGCCGATGCGCTGGGCGCCGATTTCACCGTGGCGGAAATGGAGCGCGCCCAGATGTTGATGGCGAAAGTTATCGCGGCGCTGGCGCGCGAGAAGACCCGGCCGGATTGATCATGCGCCCTTGAATTTCGGCTCGCGCTTTTCCAGGAAAGCTGCCAGCCCTTCGGCAAAGTCGTCGGTCGCGCCGGCTTGCTGTTGTGCCGCCGCCTCGCGGGACAGCTGGGCCTCATAAGCCTCTTCGTCCCAGAAGAGCTGCCGGGTCAACAGCAGCGCGGCCGGCCCGGCGGCCAGGCGGTTCGCCAGGTTCAGGGCTTCGTCCATC
Organism: Rhizomicrobium sp.; assembly: GCA_035547275.1. Classification (GTDB taxonomy): domain Bacteria; phylum Pseudomonadota; class Alphaproteobacteria; order Micropepsales; family Micropepsaceae; genus Rhizomicrobium. Next base: position 24,424 of record DASZVQ010000091.1, on the reverse strand, counting down.
ACCCTGGCGTCGTCCACCACCCGGTTGATCAGGCCCCAGTCCAATGCGCGTTCCGCCGGCAGTTTTTCGGCCAGCAGCGCCAGTTCACGCGCCCGCGCCAGCCCGATCAGGCGCGGGAGCAGAAAGGTGGCCCCGCCATCCGGCGCCAGGCCGATGCGGGTGAAAGACAGAAGAAAATAGGAGGATCGCGCCGCGACCGTCAGGTCTCCCATCAAGGCCAGACTCATGCCGATGCCCACCGCCGGACCGTTGATGGCCGTGACCACCGGCGCGGGCCAGTCGCGCAACCGGCGAAAAGGGGATGAAACAGCCGCTCCAGCACCAGGCCGGCGCCTTCCTTGCGGCGGGCGGGCAGTTCTTTCATGCCGGCGCCGGAGCAGAAGCCGCGGCCCGCGCCGGCCAGGACCAGAGCGCGAAAACCGCCCCCCTGCGCCGCATCCAGCGCCGCGTTCAGGCTTTCGACCATGGCGGTGGAAAGCGCGTTAATGGTGGCGTCGTGGTTCAGGGTGATGACAGCGACCTTGCCATGCGCTTCCAGAATAGCGCGATCGAATGTCTGACGCATGCGGGCTCCCAGCCGACGGCCAGCGAGCATGGCATCAAATGGAAAATATCAGGCGGCGCTGGTTTCCAGCGCGGACATGCGCGGATCGTCCTGGTTGATCACCAGATTGCGGCCATTCCGTTTGGCGCCATAAAGGCAGGCATCGGCGCGGCGGATCACGCCATCGCCATTGTCGCCGGGGGCGAACTGGGCGACGCCGATGGAAATGGTGATGGCGCCCAGAATATCGCCGGTGGATTTCTTCACCAGCTTCTTGGTCTCCACCGTGCCGCGGATCTGGTTGGCCACATGGGTGGCGACTTCCAGGCTGGTGCCGCGCAGCAGAACAGCGAATTCCTCGCCGCCATAACGCGCCGCGGTGTCACGGCCCTTGATGTTCTCGCTGAGGCACGACGCCACCAGGCGCAGCACCTGGTCGCCGGTCTGATGGCCCCAGGTGTCGTTGAACTGCTTGAAGTGGTCGATGTCGCACAGCAGCAAGGTGACCGCTTCATTGTCCCGCGTCGCCGCCTCGGCCGCGGCCATCAACGCCTCGTCAAAGGCCTTGCGGTTGGAAATGCCGGTCAGGGGATCGGTCATGCTTTCCTTGCGCACATCGGCCAGCTTGGTGCGAAGCTCGCTGACCTGCTGCGAGGAGGCCTGCAGCTCGCCTTCCAGGCTCTTGGCGCGGATTTCCATGGCGCGGGTGGCCGCGATCAGGCCATCCACCAGCTTGCGCAGATCCGCCGGGCTGCGTTCGCCGCCGCCCAGCTCACCGGTGGCGGCCGACAGCGCGTCCTTGTAGCTGGCGGTATCGCGGGCCGAGCTTTCCAGCTTGCCCATGATGTCGTCGATCAGCGCGCCCATATCGCCGCCCAGCGAATCCATCGCCAGGGCGGCGCGCGCGCCCGACAGGCAGCGCAGGCGCAGATCGGCCAGAAGTTCGGGGGTGAAAGGCCGCTTGGATTCGATGATCGCGCCCATCACCTGGGTGACGGCCGGGTTCTCGCCCGAGGCATAGGCATAGAACAGCTCGAAATTGTCGGGCGTGGCGACCACGCCGGCGCCACCCATCAGGGCAAGCGCCGTCTTGGCAAAGGCCTGTTCGCGATCCTGCTTGAACACTGTCACACACGTCCCCGTCCGCGGCGCAGTCTCGCCCCGCCGCTATGTAGAAAGCGTAAACGGCGGATCGGCCCGGGCAGGAAAACGCTGAAAATCCGCGCTTTTTGCAGATGCGGCGGCCTAATCGGCCTGGGGTTCGGGCTTTCGCACCGGCACGGGACGGAAAAGGAAGGCCGGCAGTTCGCTATGGTCCACCGGCGAGGGGCGCTGGGGCTGGTTGCGGTCGCGCTGGCCCTGATTGCGTTCCTGGCTCCGCTCCTGGCGTTTCTCCGCACGGGGCCTGTGCTCCTGGCGGGGACGCTCCTGCCGGGGCTGTTCGGCGGCGCGGGGAGCTTCCACCGGCGCGGCCTCGGGGGTGGCCTCGGCCGGCTCCATGCTGGCGACCTGGTCGTGATACTTGCCGCCAGGCGGCTTGCGGTCGCGGTGACGATCCTTGCCGCCACGGCCGCCACGATCACGCCCCCGGCCGCGTCCATCGCGATCATGATCGCGGCGCGGGCGATTGTCCTCGCGCACCTCGATGTCCATCATGGAGCGGCGGGCCAGCGGCTTGCCCGTCAGCCTTTCAATGATCTCGACATATTTGGCATCGCGCGGCGTGGCCAGCATATAGGCATGGCCGCTGCGCCCCGCGCGGCCGGTGCGGCCGATGCGATGGACATAGTCATCGGCATGGATCGGCACGTCGAAGTTGAAGACATGGCTGACGCTGGGCACATCCAGGCCGCGCGCGGCCACGTCCGACGCCACCAGGATCTTCAGTTCGCCGCCGCGGAATTTCTCCAGCGTCTTCATGCGCACCGACTGGTCCAGATCGCCATGAATGGGGGCGGCGTCGAAGCCGTGCTTGGTGAGGGACTTGGCCACCACATCCACATCGCGCTTCCGGTTGCAGAAGATGATGGCGTTGTTGAGGGTGGGCTCGACCTCGCGGATCAGGCGGCGCAACGCCTCGCGCTTGGCCCAATCATTGGCGGGCACGTCCACCAGTTCCTGGGCGATGTTGGTGGCGGTGGTGGCGGGACGCGAGACCTCGATGCGCACCGGATTGTGCAGGAACTGGTCGGTCAGCCGCTGGATCTCCGGCGGCATGGTGGCGGAATAGAACAGGGTCTGGCGGGTGAAGGGCAAAAGCTTGCAGATCTTCTCCACGTCGGGAATGAAGCCCATATCCAGCATGCGGTCGGCTTCGTCGATCACCAGGATGTTGACCTGGGAGAGCAGGATGCGGCCGCGCTCGAAATGGTCCATCAGCCGGCCGGGGGTGGCGATCAGCACATCGACGCCGCGATCGAGCTTCTTGACCTGTTCGTCCATCGAGACGCCGCCGATCAGAAGCGCATGGGACAGCTTGGAATATTTGCTGTAGCGGTCGAAGCTTTCCGACACCTGGTCGGCCAGCTCGCGGGTGGGCTCCAGCACCAGGGCGCGCGGCATGCGGGCCTTGGCGCGGCCACGGGACAGCATCTCGATCATGGGCAGGGTGAAGCTGGCGGTCTTGCCAGTGCCGGTCTGGGCAATGCCGATCACGTCGCGGCGCTTGATCACCTCGGGGATCGTCCGCGCCTGGATGGGCGTGGGGGTGGTGTAGCCACTGTCGGCCACCGCCTTAAGGATATCGGAGGAAAGCCCCAGCCCATCAAAGCCATTCGCCGGGCTGGCGGGGGTCTCTGCCGAAGTTTCCTGGGGGGAAGTTTCAGTTATTTCAATAACTTCGCTAATTCCGGCTTCCGCGCCGGAGGTCGTCACACTGGTCGTAGCACGCTCCTGAGAAAGGGGCGCGACACGTGGCGCCCATGGCCGGCGGCCCGAATGGCGGCCAGCTCTTTTCGCACCGCAAAATAGGGGTATTCGCCAAAAAATCAAGGTAAGACCGAAGATCAGGGAACTGGGGCGAATACCTATGGGACGGATCTGGGGTTTGGCGGTGCTGGCGGTGGGCATCTGGCTGCTGTCGGTTTATGGCCAGTCCATGCCGGGTCCGCTCCCGGCCGATGCGCCCGCCACGGCATTTTCGCAAGGCAGGGCCGATGCGGTCCTGGCCCGGGTGCTGGGACCCGAGCGTCCCCATCCGGTCGGCAGCGCCGAGGCGGCTGCCGTGCGCGGCCGCATCCTCCAAGAGCTGGCGACCATGGGCGTCGTCGCCCATCCGGACAGTGAAACGAGCTGCGTCAGCGAGGCGCGCTGGCATCAGGTCAATTGCGCCACGATCACCAACATCATTGCCGATGTATGGCCGGGCCGCGGCAAGGCGGTGCTGCTGATGGCCCATAGTGACAGCGTCGCGGCGGGGCCGGGTGGCGGCGATGACGGGTCCGGCGTCGCGGTGCTGCTGGAAACGATCCGGGCCTTGAAGGTGCGCGGGGCGGCAGGCCGGCCCGTGATTGCCCTGTTCAGTGACGGCGAGGAACCGGGGCTGATCGGCGCCAGCGCCTATATCCGCAAAGCGCGGGACGATGTCGCGGCGGTGGTGAATGCGGATGTGCGCGGCGACAGCGGCGCCAGCTTTCTGTTCCAGACCAGCCCGGGCGATGCCGGGTTGATCGATCTCTATGCCAGGGGCGTGTCGCATTACGCGACATCGTCGATCTCGGGTGAGATCTACAAATATCTGCCCAATGATACCGATCTGACGCCGGCGCTGGCCGCGGGGTTGCCGGGCATGAATTTCGCCTTCATCGGCGATGTCGCGGCCTATCACACCCCGCTGGACCGCCGCGAAAATATCGATGCGCGGAGTTTGCAGGAGCAGGGCGACAATATGCTGGCGATGGCCGATGGCCTGCGCCGCGCCCCGCCCGAACAGCTGAAAAGCGGTGGGCTGGTCTATCTTGACGTGCTTGGGCACTGGCTGCCGCGCCTGCCGTCGCCCTGGGCCTTGCCGCTGTCGCTGCTGGCCTTTGCCGTCATCGCGGTTGCGGGCTTTCTGACACCGCGCGAGCGCCATGCCTTGCGTCGGCCATGGCTGGCCGCGCTGATGCCGGTGCTGCTGGTGGCGGGCGCGGTGGGCTTGGGCTTTGTGCTGCATGGCCTGGCGGCCTGGATCTCTGGTCATGGCGATCCGTCTTACGCCTTTCCGGTCTGGTTGCGCCTGTCGCTGGCTTTCGGCGTGTGGACGGTGGCACTTCTGACGGCAAGACTTTCCAATGCGACCGCCTGCTGGCTGTGGCTGGCGGCGCTGGCCATTGCCTGCGCCATCTGGCTGCCGGGCGCAGTACCGTACTTCCTGTTTCCATCGCTCGTCGCCGCGCCCTTGCTGCTGGCGACCGTGCGGGGCGGGCGCGAGCCGGCGCTTCTGGTTGCGGCGCTGCCGGCGCTGCTGATCTGGATCGGCTTTGCCGCCATTGGCGAACAGCTGATGGGGCTTGGGCTGCATGAGATGTTCACGGCCAGCCTGGCCTTTGGCCTGGTCTCGGTCCTACCATTGCTGCGTAAGGCGTGGGGCTTGGGGCTTTCCTGCGCGGTGTCGCTGGTGTTGGCGCTGGTGCTGGCCATTGTCGCCGGATTTCAGCCGGCCTATAGCCGTGGCGCGCCACAGCGCTTGAACCTGCACTATGTCGAACGCGACGGCAAAGCCTGGTGGGTCGCCGATCCGGTGGCGCATCTGCCGGATGGCTTGCGCGCCACGGCGCATTTTTCAACCGGGATCGAACATCAACCCATGACCGGTTATGTCGCGGCGGACGGCGCCGCGCGCTTTCCCGCGCCGGATGCGCAGGTGTCGCGCCAGGGCCATGACGTGACGTTGCAGCTGGATGCGCCCGGCGACGCGCTGGCGCTGCTGCTTCCCAGGGAAGCCGGACTCAAATCCATCAGCATCGGCGGCATCGAAGCGGATGCGGAGGGCAGGGTCGATACCATCAACTGCGACACGCCCGACTGCGGCAAAATGCGGATGACTTTGCATCTTTCAACGACCGCCCCGTTTCAGATCGTGCTGCGCTCCGTGCGCCATGGCCTGCCACAGCAAGGCGCGGCGATTGTGAAGGCGCGGCCGCCGGAAGCGGTGCCTTCGCAGGGCGGCGATAGCACTCTGTTGATCCGCACGATCGCCATTCCGGCGGGACAGGGCGCATAACGTTCGCGCGGCGCGCTCGATCCCGGCCGCGCGAAATATCGCCGGGAGTGCCGAATGACGGCTTGCGCGATGGCTCCGGCGTCATGGCTGAGGCGTTAGGCTGGAAACCACGGAGGTTTCCATGCGCGGATCTTTCTCGTTTCTGACGACAGCGGCATTGCTGGCTGCCCTGACTTCGGCCTATGCGGCCAACCCGTCTGATCAGGATGCGGGCAAGATGGCCATCCACAAGGACGACAACACCGCGGCCGGTCCGGCCGCATCGGCCAGCACGGACGACAAGACGAATGTGATCATCCTGGATCAGAAGAGCCTGCAGGCGCTTCCCAATCCTTACGCCAATCCGGGTCCGCGCATGATCAGCGACGTCTGGGCGATGCGCACATAACCGGAAGCATCAGACATCAACCGCCTCGCGGGCAAACTCTGCGTTCTCCTGGATGAACTGGAAGCGCAGTTCCGGCTTCTTGCCCATCAGGCGCTCGAACAGGTTTTCGGTCGTCTTGCTGTCCTCGCTGGGGATGTGAACCTGCAGCAGGGTGCGGTGACCCGGCCGCATGGTGGTTTCCTTCAGCTGCGCCGGCATCATTTCGCCCAGGCCCTTGAAGCGCGAGACTTCCACCTTGGCATTGCCGCGGAATTCGGTTTTCAGAATGCGCTCGCGGTCGGCATCGTCGCGCGCATAAACCGTCTTGCCGCCCTGGCTGAGGCGATAGAGCGGCGGCATGGCGAGATACAGCTTGCCGTCCGCGATCAGGCCCGGCATTTCGCGATAGAAGAAGGTCAGCAACAGGGACGCGATATGGGCGCCGTCCACGTCCGCATCGGTCATGATGATGATGCGGTCATAGCGCAGGTCGTTGGCGCTGTATTTGGCGCCCGTGCCGCAGCCCAGCGCCTGAACCAGGTCATTCAATTCCTGATTCATTTGCAGCTTGCCCGCCGCGGCGGACGCCACATTGAGGATCTTGCCGCGCAGCGGCAGGATCGCCTGGGTGGCGCGGTCGCGCGCCTGCTTGGCGCTGCCGCCGGCCGAATCGCCTTCCACCAGGAAGATTTCGGTATCCTCCGCCGCGCCCTTGGAGCAATCCGCCAGCTTGCCGGGCAGGCGCAGCTTGCGCGTCGCAGACTGGCGCTTGGTTTCCTTTTCCTGCCGCTTCTTCAGCCGGTCCTCGGCGCAGTCGATGACGAAATCCAGCAGTTTGCTGGCCTCGTTGGGGCTTTCCGCCAGCCAATGGTCGAAATGATCGCGTACCACATTTTCCACCAGGCGCTGGGCGTCGGGTGAGGACAGCTTGTCCTTGGTCTGGCCCTGGAATTCCGGCTCGCGGATGAAAACCGACAGCACCGCACAGGCGGCGTCCATCACATCGTCGGCGGTGATCAGCGCGGTCTTGCGGTTGTTGGTGCGTTCGCCATGGGCGCGCAACGCCTTGGTCAGGGCATTGCGCAAGCCCTGTTCATGGGTGCCGCCCGCGGGCGTGGGAATGGTGTTGCAGTAGGAGCGGGTAAAGGGATCGCGAGACGGCGCCCAGGTTACGGCCCATTCCACCGCGCCACGTCCATCCTTGTTCTCGGTGCGCCCCGAAAAATCGCGCGGCGTCACGGTCTGGGCCTTGCCGATCTCGCTTTTCAGGAAGTCGAGCAGGCCGCCGGGGAATTTCAGCACGTCCTCGGCCGGGGTCTCGTCCTTGATAAGGGAAGGATCGCAGACCCAGCGGATTTCCACGCCGCGGAACAGATAGGCCTTGGACTTGGCCATGCGGTGCAGCCGGGCCGGGGAGAAGTGGATGTCGCCGAAGATCTTCTCGTCGGGCCTGAAGCTGGTGATGGTGCCGCGCCGATTGACCGCGCCCAGATCCTTCAGCTTGCCCATGACATGGCCGCGCTCGAATCTCAGTTTCCAGGCATGCTTGTCGCGCGCCACTTCCACTTCCATCCATTCCGACAGCGCATTCACCACCGAGGCGCCCACGCCATGCAGGCCGCCGGAGGTCTCATAGGCCTTGCCGTCGAATTTGCCGCCGGCATGCAGCGTGGTCATGATCACTTCCAGCGCCGACTTGTTCTTGAATTTGGGATGCGGATCGACCGGAATGCCGCGGCCATTGTCGCGCACGACCAGGACATTGTCCGGTTTCAATTCCAGCTCGATGCGGGTGGCATGACCGGCCACCGCTTCATCCATCGAATTGTCGATGATTTCCGCCGCCAGGTGATGCAGGGCGTTGGCGTCGGTGCCGCCGATATACATGCCGGGACGCCGGCGCACAGGCTCCAGCCCTTCCAGGACCTCGATGTCCTTGGCGGTATAGCCCTTGGAAGCGGAAGAGCCGGATTCAAAAAGGTCGGGATTGTTCTTGGGCATCTGGCGATCTGATCTTGGTGAAGGACGAGTCGGGAAAAGGGGCGAATCGCTCCTTTGCCACCTCCTTTTACTTTTCCTTAAGCCTGAAAAGCGAGCCAAAATCAGCCAAACGAAAATTCCAAGACATCAGTAATTATTAAGGGCCGGCAGCGATAATGGGTCGTTGGGAAAGCAGGTTCCGGCGTGTCCATCTTCACCGCCCTCACGGATGACCAGGGAAGCGAGCCGCGCGTCTTGAAGGCGCAGCTGGCGCTCGCCGCCACGACCGCGCGCAACACCCGCCTGACCTCGCCGATCTGGGCGGCAGCCTGCGCCATCCTGTGTTCCATGGGCATTTTTGGCCATGTCAGCTTCGCCCATACGCTCTGGCTGCCCCTGGCGGTGACCGCCACGATGGGGGCGAGCGCGCTGATGGCGACCGCCTATCAATATTATGACGACAGCGAAGGCGATGTGGAATCCTGGCTGCAATGCTTTGTGATGATCCAGGCCTTTGGCAGCGCCGCCTGGGGGCTGATGCCCTGGCTGTGCTGGGAGCCCGGCAACGCCTTGAACCATATGTTCATCGCCGCCAGCGCGATGGCGGTGATCGCGGGCCTGGTGGTGGCGCGCGGCAGCAACATGCGCATGTACATCTCCAATCTGATGCCGTTGTCGCTGATGCTGTCGGGCCGCTTCCTGTTCGGCGATAACGTTACCGATATCGTGATCGGCTGCCTGGCGCCCTTTGTCGCCTTCCAGCTCTGGTATACCGGCCGCCCACTGGTGCTGCGCATGGCCGAGGACGCCCGCCTGCGGTTCAAGGTCGAGGATCTGGCGCGCGAATTGGAGGAAACCCGGGACGAGGCGCTGAGGAAGCGTTTCGAGGCGGAAACCGCCAATGCCTCCAAGACCGCCTTCCTGGCCAATATGAGCCATGAACTGCGCACGCCCTTGAACGCCATTCTGGGTTTTTCGGAAATCATCGCCCAGGAATGTTTCGGTCCCGTCGGATCGGAACGCTACCGCGACTATGCCGGCGACATTCATGCCTCGGGCGCCCATCTTCTGTCGCTGATCAATGACCTGCTGGATGTGGCCAAGATCGAGGCGGGCCGCATGGATATCGCACCCTATCCGCTGGATGCGGCGCGCACCTTCGACATTGCGCTGAAGCTGATCGGCACCAAGGCCCGCGAAAAGGACCAAGCACTGGTGATCGCGGTGGAAGAGAACGCGCCCGGTCTTTATGCCGACGAGCGCGCGCTCAAGCAGATTCTGATTAATCTGGTCTCCAATGCGGTGAAGTTCACGCCGCTGGGCGGCAAGATCGAGGTGATCGGCAGCCGCGCGGCAAACGGCGATTTCCAGATCATGGTGCGCGACAACGGTCCCGGAATCCCACGCGAAAAGATCGACAACATCTTCCAGCCCTTCAATCAGGTGGACAATCGCTTCGACCGTCAGGCCGGCGGCACCGGCCTTGGCCTGGCGCTGGTGCGCGGGCTGGCCGAACTGCATGGCGGCCGCGCCTGGCTGGAAAGCGAATTGGGCCGCGGCTGCTCGGTGTTCGTTACCCTGCCGCTGGAAAAGCGCGGCTCGGCCTCGGGCTTTGTCAGCCAGGTCGCCTGATCGGGTCAGCCCTGTCCGCGCCAGCGGGCGGGAATAAAAGGCTGGTGGCGATATATTCGACTGCCGCGGCCGATCTGCCGGTACACCCACACGAATCCGACGAAGACTGCCAGCGCCGTCAGTGCCGCCAGCAGCCGCTCGTCATGCCAGGGCGTCGGCAAATGCACCCAGGCGAACTGCACCAGGCCCATCAGCGCCACCGATGATATGATGATCAGGCTCACGGCGGTCTGCCGTACGGCCAGCGCCGCGGGGAGCGCCAAAGCACTGGCGAACAGCGCCGCCGACAGCGCCACGAGATCGATGATCGCGGGATCGCCCGTCAGCCATGGCACCAGGGCCAGGGAAAAGAGGCAAATCCAGGCCGCCACCAGCGCCAACGGCAGCAGGAACAGATAGGCGGTGAGCGTCAGCGTCGATCCCGGCAGGATGCGTAACGCGCGCAGGGCCGTGGCGTTGAAGACGGTGACCTGCAACAACAGGATGACGACCGTGAAGAACTCCATCTGCATGACCAGGATGCTGTCCAGCCGCAGAGCCAGGATCGCGGCGATATAAAGGGCCAGGACGATCGCCGCGGGCGAAACGGAGCGCAGCGAGGCCATGGCGCACAATGTCAACCAGCCGCGCTGCCCGGCGTGGCCGGAGATTGCGCTGCGGTTGCCGTTGAGTTCCAGATGTAGAGGCTGGGTGACCGGCAGCGGCCAATGGGGCGCGGTGACATAAAGGACGGCTGCCGCCGCCAGACCGATCAGCCCCAGGGCCAGGATGCGCATGTCCACCGTCGTGCCGGGTATCGCATGCGGCAGCAGCAACAGCCAAGGCAGCCCCGTTGCAATCACGGCCACCCAAGCCAATGGCGAACGGGTGATGCGCGCAAAGGTCATGGCCAGCGAAAACAAGGTCAGGAAGGCAGGATAGAAAAACTGCAGCAGAAGACATCGCACGGTTGCCATCGCATCGGCTTGCACCGGCCGCCAGTCCCAGCCCAGCGCCATCATCAGCGTGTGCAATGCCAGAGCCAGGCCCATCGTCCCAAAGATGCCGATGCCGGGAAGGCCGGTCATCTGCCACCAGCGGGCGCGTCCGATCTCCCGATTGGTCACCGGCAAAGTGCGCCACAACCCGACCTTGTTATAGGTCGCCGTCGCCTGCAGAGACAGGACTATGCCGGTGGCGAAGGCGCCACTCAGGTCCGGCCCTCTTAGAAAGATCATGTCCGCCACCAGTGCGAACAAGATCTGGACAGGCAGAAGCCAGCGAAAGCCAAGATCGAAGGCGAGCTTGCGGACGCTGCTGGTCATCACCGCGCCTCGGGCCCCACCAGCGCCAGGAAGATCTCTTCCAGGGTCAGCGGCGTCTCCGACAGAACAACCAGGCCAAGGGCGGCGAACTGGTCGCGGACCGCGACGTCGCGGTCCAGCAGCAGCCGCAGGCGTTCGCCATCGCGCGCCAGAGGACGCACCCCATCCAATCTGGGCATGGCGCTGTCTGCGGCCAGGCGGGCATCGATCTGAACAAAGCGCGATACCAGTCGGTCCATGCGCTCGAACAGCACCAGGCGTCCCTTGTCGATGATCGCGATCTGATCGGCGACCCGCTCCAAATCCGCCAGCTGGTGGGACGAGATCACCACCGCCCGATCCTCGCGCTTGACGAAATCCAGGATCAGGCCGAACAGCACGCGCTTGGCGTTGACGTCCAGCCCCGTGGTGGGTTCATCCAGCAGCAAAAGCTCGGCATCGCGCGAGAAGGCGGCGACCAGCGACAGCTTGATGCGGGCGCCAAAGGAAAGGGCGGTGATTTTCTGGCTGCGGTCCAATCCGAAATCGGCCAGAAGCCGCTCGCATGCCGCGTCGTCCCAGTCGGGATAGAATTTGCGCAGGAAGTTCAGGGCCCGGCCCACCCGTCCCCAGGGCTGATAATTCAGGTCGGGATTGACATAGGCGACCTTCTGCTTGATCGCGACTTCATCGGCGGGCATGGCCAATCCCACCACCTCGATGCGGCCGTCATCGGGTGCGCCCAGCCCCAGCGCGAGGTCGAGCGTCGTGGTCTTGCCGGCGCCATTGGGCCCGATCAGGGCGGTGACCGAGCCGCGCGGCACCCGAAGGTTCAGCGGCCCCAGCGCGAACTTGCCCAGCCGCCGCGTCACGCCGTTCAAAGCCAGGGCTTCTGTCATGATCACAGTTCCTTCTTGAGCCAGTCGATCAGGTCTTTGTCGGAAAGGCCGGCGGCACGACCGTCGCGCACGGCTTGGGCCATGCTGGCGCGGGCCTGTTCGCGGCGGGCGCGGGCGATCTCCCTTGCGCCTGTTTCGGCGACGAAGGTGCCCAGGCCCTGGCGCGAAAAGATGATTCCGTCGCGCTCCAATTCTTCGTAGGCGCGCTTGGTGGTGATCAGGCTGACCAGAAGCTCGGCGGCGAGCGCGCGCACGGAAGGCAGCGCGTCGCCCGGCGAAAGCCGCCCCGATGCGATCTCGCGCTTCACCGCGGTGACGATCTGCTCATAGAGCGGACCGGGAGCCGCGGGAGAAATCGGACCGAAGCGCAGGGGACCGCGAGGTGTCATACAGGTGTATATAGTTTATATACACACTAGATACAAGAAAAATCCGTGGTGGCGGTTTCCGCTGTTCCCGTCAGAACCAATCGGCTCGCCCGCCGTTCACTTTTGACGGGGCTGCAAAAGCGTGGAGGAACCATGACAAGACATTATCTATACCCCGGTCTGCTGTTTGGCGTGGCCCTGACAACGGCATTGGGGGCAACGGCATTGGGGGAAAGCGCGTTTGCGGGTCCCCATGATAATGACCTAGCCATGGCGGCGCCTTCCACGACCGACCGCGATGCCGATGACAGCTCCCGAAGCGTGGCCAACAGCAACGGCCCATCGTCCCCGGATCGGGATGAGGGCCGGGACCGGGCGCGTGATCGGATGAACCAACAGGGCCTGGAGCACAGCCAGGCTCAGGCTCGGAATGGGGATCGCGATGCCGATGATCGCTATGGCGCGCGGGACAATGACGCCAGGGCCGACCGCCATGCCGATAGCGATGCCTATCAGGACCGGGACCGGGATCGAGATCGAGATCGAGTTCGGGATTCTTCCGACACCCGCTAATCCGTCGGAAAGAGCAAAACAAAAAGGCCGGGCGTGAGCCCGGCCTTTTCGCTGTCCATTCGTTTTTCGATCAGACCGAATAGTACATCTTGAACTCAACCGGGTGCGGCGTGTGCTCGAACGCATACACCTCTTCCATCTTGAGCTCGATATAGCTGTCGATGAAATCCTGGCTGAACACATTGCCCTTCTTCAGGAACTCGTGATCGGCCTTCAGGCTGTCCAGCGCCTCGCGCAGCGAGCCGCAGACCTGCGGAACCTTGGCCAGCTCTTCCGGCGGCAGGGCGTAGAGGTCCTTGTCCATCGGGCCGCCCGGATGGATCTTGTTCTCGATGCCGTCCAGGCCGGCCATCAGCATGGCGGCATAGGCGAGGTAGGGGTTCGCGCCCGGATCGGGGAAGCGGACCTCGACGCGCTTGCCCTTGGGCGAGGGCGAGAAGGGGATGCGGCAGGAGGCCGAGCGGTTGCGGGACGAATAGGCCAGCAGAACCGGGGCTTCAAAGCCGGGAATCAGGCGCTTGTAGCTGTTGGTCAGCGGGTTGGTGAAGGCATTCAGCGCCTTGGCGTGCTTGATGATGCCGCCGATGTAATACAGGCAGGTGTCCGACAGGTCGGCATAGCCCGAGCCGGCGAACAGCGGCTTGCCGCCCTTCCAGATCGACTGATGCACATGCATGCCCGAGCCATTGTCGCCATAGATCGGCTTGGGCATGAAGGTCGCGGTCTTGCCGTAAGCCTGGGCGACCTGATGGATCACATACTTGTAGATCTGCATATAGTCGCCGCACTTGGTCAGCGTGTTGAACTTGAAGCCAAGTTCGTGCTGGGCGCTGGCCACTTCATGATGGTGCTTTTCCGGATTGATGCCCATGTCGCGCATCACCGCCAGCATTTCGCCGCGCATGTCCTGCTCGCTGTCAACCGGCGGGACGGGGAAGTAGCCGCCCTTCACCTTGGGACGATGGCCCAGATTGCCTTCCGGATATTCGGTGCCGGTGTTGGTCGAGCTTTCCTTGGAGTCGACATAATAGAAAGCCTTGCCCATGCCGACATCGAAGCGCACGTCATCAAAGATGAAGAATTCGGCTTCCGGGCCGAAATAGGTGGTGTCGCCGACCCCGGAAGAATTGACGAAAGCCTCGGCGGCCTTGGCGATGGAGCGCGGGCAGCGCGCATAATGCTGGTTGGTGGTGGGCTCCAGCACGTCGCAGATCAGGATCAGCGTGGTCTGGGCGAAGAAGGGATCGATCACCGCGGTGTCCAGATCCGGCTTCAGCAGCATGTCGGATTCATTGATGGCCTTCCAGCCGGCGATCGACGAACCGTCGAACATGGTGCCGTTGTCCAGGAAATCCTCATCGACCATCATCAGGTCGAAGGTGACGTGCTGCCACTTGCCGCGCGGGTCGGTAAAGCGGATGTCCACATATTTGACTTCCTTGTCCTTGATCAGCTTCAGGATGTCGGAAGCGGTTGCTTTCTTGTCGGCCATGATTTCGGTCTTCCCTTCAACGTTAAGCTTTATTCAGTGGTCTCCGGCCCATGCCGGGTGCCCCTACCGCCCGCGGGCGGCTGAATTTGGTTTTAGATGGCGTCCGCGCCGGTTTCGCCGGTGCGGATACGGATGGCTTCCTCTACATTGAGGACGAAAATCTTTCCATCGCCGATGCGGCCCGTGCGCGCAGCCTTCTGGATGGCCTCGATCGAGGCCTCCTGACGGTCTTCGTTGATGACGATCTCGATCTTCACCTTGGGCAGGAAATCCACGACATATTCGGCGCCCCGATAGAGTTCGGTATGGCCCTTCTGACGGCCGAAACCCTTGGCTTCCGTGACCGTGATGCCTTGAACGCCCACTTCCTGCAGGGCTTCTTTCACTTCGTCGAGTTTGAACGGCTTAATGATGGCTTCGATTTTCTTCATGCTCTCCTCCGCGCGCGCTGGTCCCGGGGCGCGACGCTCCGTTAACGAGTTAGCAGGACTTGTGCCGGTTTTGGCTGGAAAAAATCACATTAAATTCAATGGCTTGTCGAAAGGCCCAAAAAGCAGGCCGAAAATTAGCCTAATAAACAGTCATATTGCATATTTTATATGCAGTTTTTGCGAGCGCCGGATTGCCACAGGGGCCGTGGCATGGTCCGTCGAAAAGCCTTAAGCCGGACTCCCGCATCCGCAACGTCTTTCCAAATGCCCAATCCCGTCTTCTCCCGCCTGCCCACCAGTATTTTCCAGCATATGACGGCGCTGGCGCTGGAACATGACGCCCTGAACCTGGGGCAGGGGTTTCCGGACCAGGACGGGCCGATCTCCTTGCGTGAGATCGCCGCCAAGGCCCTGATCGATGGGCCCAACCAGTATCCCCCCTCCAAGGGGCTGGCCAGCCTGCGCCAGGCGGTGTCGGCGCACGCCGCCAGCTTCTATGGCCTGGACTTCGATCCCGAGGATGAAGTGTTGATCACCTCCGGCGGCACGGAGGCGGTGACCGGCGCGCTGATGGCGATGGCGGGCGTGGGCGACGAAGTGGTGATGATCGAACCCACCTATGATTCCTACCGTCCCATGGCCGAGGCCGCCGGCGGGGTGGTGAAGGCGATCCAGCTCAAGGCTCCCGGGTGGCGGTTGGAGGAAGCGGATCTGCGCGCCGTCATCGGACCTCGGACGCGCGCCATCCTGATCAATTCACCGCATAATCCGGCCGGACGCGCCTTTTCCCGCGAGGAACTCGAGATGCTGGCCCGGGTGGTGCTGGAGACCGAGGCCGTGGTGATCTGCGACGAGGTCTATGAGCATCTGGTCTATGACGGCAAGCCGCACATTCCATTGGCGACCTTGCCAGGCATGCGCGCGCGCGCGCTCCGTATCGGCTCGGCCGGCAAGATCTTCTCGCTGACGGGCTGGAAGGTGGGCTGGGTGACGGGGCCGCGCGAACTGGTCAGCGTGGTGACCAAGGCACATCAGTTCATCACCTTCACCACCGCCCCGGCGCTGCAGGCGGGCGTTGCGCATGGCCTGACCCATGAAATGGCCTTTCCGCTGGCGCTGACGCAGCGGCTGCAGAAGAACCGCGACATACTGGCGGCGGGCTTGTCGCGCCTGGGCTTTGAGGTACAGCCTTGCGAGGGCACCTACTTTCTGACGGCCGGCATTTCCAAGCTGACCAATGAGAAGGATTTTGCCTTCTGCGAGCGGTTGATCCGCGAAGCCGGCGTGGCGCTGATCCCGCTATCGGCTTTTTTCAAGAGCGGCATGCCCGACACTTTTGTACGTTTCGGTTTCTGCAAGCAGCAGTCGCTGATCGAGCAGGCGCTGGAACGGCTGGAAAAATATCTCGCAAGAAAATGACCCATGAAGTCCTCACCACCGCGGAAATGGGCAAGGCCGATGCCTTCGCCGTCGCCCATGGCGTGCCGTCGCTGGTGCTGATGGAGAATGCGGGCAGGGCGGTGGCCGAGACAATCACGGCGCGCTTCAAGCCTTGTCCGGTCACGCTATTGTGCGGGCCGGGCAATAATGGCGGCGACGGCTTTGTCGTGGCGCGGCTGCTGGACGAATACGGCTTCACCGTGCGGGTGGCTGAGAATGGCGGGCACAAAGGCGATGCCGCGGCCATGTCGGAAAAATGGAAGGGCGCGCGCGTGGCGCTGGCGCCGGAAGCGCTGGATGGCGCCCGGCTGGTGGTGGACGGCTTGTTCGGGGCCGGTCTGGCGCGGCCGCTGGGCGGCGCCTATTCCCAGGTGGTCGAGGCGCTGAATGATCTGCCGGTGGTGGCGATCGATATGCCGAGCGGGGTTTCCGGCGATACCGGCCAGCCGCTGGGCGCGGCTTATGTGAAGGCTGCTCTGACGGTGACCTTCTTCCGCAAGAAGCCGGGGCATTTGCTGTTGCCGGGACGTGAGCTCTGCGGTGAAACACGCGTGGCCGATATCGGCATTCCGCCCGGGGCCGCCAGCACGCAACTGCATGAGAACACGCCTTCGCTGTGGCGCTATCCCAGGCCGAAAGCCGAGGGCCATAAATACACCCGCGGCCATTGTGTCGTGCTCTGCGGTCCCGCCCATGCCACGGGCGCGGCAAGGCTCGCGGCCCGCAGCTGCCTGCGCGTGGGAGCAGGGCTGGTCAGTGTGGCGTCGCCGCCCGAGGCGATCGCGATCAATGCCGCGCACCTGACCGCCATCATGATCAAGCCGTTCGATGGCGCTGACGGATTGGCCAGGCTTCTGTCCGACAAACGCCTGAATGCCGTGGCGCTGGGACCCGGCCTGGGCGTGGGCGGGGAAACGCGCGAGCTGGTGGACGTGGCGCTGAAGAGTGGTGCTTGCGTGCTTATCGATGCCGACGCCATCACCTCCTTCAAGGACGATCCCGAGGCGCTGTTCAACCGGTTGCATGAGCGGTGCGTGCTGACGCCGCATGATGGGGAGTTCGAACGCCTTTTTCCCGGCCTCTTGGATCAAGGCGCCAGCAAGGTCGAGGCGGCGCGTGCCGCCGCCAAACGCGCCGGCTGTGTGGTGCTGCTCAAGGGTGGCGATACGGTGATCGCGGAAGGCAGCGGCAAGGCCGCGATCAACGCCAATGCGCCACCAACACTGGCGACGGCGGGATCGGGCGATGTGCTGGCCGGACTTATCGCGGGCCTGCTGGCACAGCAGATGAATGCCTTTGAAGCGGCCTGCGCCGGCGCCTGGCTGCATGGCGATGCCGCCAGGCGTTTCGGTCCCGGCCTGATCGCGGAAGACCTGCCGGAAATGCTGCCCCAGGTTCTGGCCGGACTGCGCTAGAACTTTGTCGCCGGCGGGTCGATCGACGCCCGCGAACATTGTTCCTCCTGGCCAGCCCACTGAAGTTTTCCCGTGATCCGGTTGATCGTCACCGGGGATGAAATCCCGCTGGCCAACATCGTCCATTTGTAGGTGTCACCCGTGACAGCCAGTGGATAAGTCGACAATGCACCGTTCTTGGCATTGTAGAGCGCGTCCGATGTGGAATCCCCGCCGGCGGTGGCGGCGTGCGCACTGTGAACGGTCCCGATGGCGTATTGCACTTCGCCGCGGTCCAGGTTCAGCCAGACCAGCCGGACATATTCGTTGCCGGCACAGGACAGGCTTACGGTCTCCGACAAAGCCGGATCAACAAATGACAGCAAAAAGGCGACACCCAGGCTCATGGAAACCGGGAGGCAGAGAAGTGGGCGCCAACGCGATGTCAGACCGCGGATGATGCTCTTCATCGATTCATGCCCTCAATTCACCGGGAATACCCCAAAATCATTCAGCCCCGTATCCCGCCGTACATGGGGCCGAACTCGCATCGCCTCCGGATATCGGCCGCGTCCGCGCCGGTTGGCTTGGGGTTCATCTGCGCGGTGCTTTGGTCGTAGCACTCCTGAATTTTGCGCTGGCGCTCCTGCTCATTGCGCTCGTTGATGCCGCGCTGAACGTCGGGATCGTTGGTCGGGTTGGCCTGTGCCAGCCGGAATGATGGCCTGGCCTCCGCCATACCCGTCATTGCGAGGCCTATTGCCAAGAGAGCGATGACTTTTCCAGATCGCATGCTCATGTCCTTGCGCCGTCCAGAGTGGTGCGTGGTGAAGTTTACGCCATAAATTTTGCACGGGAAGCTGAAATCCCGCAATGATGCCCTGCAATGGATTGTACGGCCGTCCGCTTGACCGGATCTGGGCGCCTATCAGGGCTTTATCGGAGCGGGAAACTGTTCCGTGGTTGGGCAGTCGGCATGGGTGGGACCAAGTGAATCAAGGGTTTGACGGCTGCGGTCAGGTGCGGTGCATCCTGGCCGGTGCATCGCTTCTGGCGATCTTGATGGTCGAGCCGGGCTTGGCCGCCGAGCGCTGTCCGCTGCCCGGCCAGAAGGACATGCTGCTGGTGAAACTGTATTTCGGCCAAAGCCTGCCGGGCGGGCATACGGTTCAACCGCGTGACTGGGCACGTTTTCTGTCGACGGCCGTCACGCCGCGCTTTCCCGACGGCTTCACGGTCTATGACACCTATGGCCAGTGGATGGATGCGAAAAAGCCAAAGCCAAGCCACGAGCGCAGCAAGGTGGTGGAGATCGCCGCGCCCGACAGCCTGGCTGTCCGCACCGCGATAACCGACATCGCCCGCCGCTACCGCGAGATTTTCCACCAGCAGTCGGTCGGGATCGTGACCAGCTCCAGTTGCGCCGCCTTCTAGATTGCGCCCAGGCCATTTGTCCATTATAAGAGACAAATGGATTCTATAGTAGACAACACCGAGGCCCGGATCGCCCAGCAGATCCGGCTCGAACGCGATGCGCGCAACTGGTCTCTCGCGGAGTTGGCGGAAAAATCCGGTGTCGCCAAGGCCAGCATCAGCAAGATCGAGCGGGGCGAGGTGAGCCCGTCTGCCGTCATTCTGCTGCGGCTTGCCACGGCCTTCGACCTTACCCTTGCCGGCCTGTTGCTGCGGGCGGAAGGCGAGAAGCCGCGCTTGTCGCGCGCCGCCGATCAGCCGGTCTGGCGCGATCCGGCCACCGGCTATCTGCGCAAGCAGATATTCAGCCGTTCCGACCATCCGCTGGAAATGGTGCAGGTCGAACTGCCGGCGGGAAAGCGCGTCACCATGCCGGTCTCCTCCTATGCGCGCATCCGCCAGATCCTGTGGGTGCAAAGTGGAACACTGACCCTGACCGAAGGCGGGGAACGGCATGTGCTGGAAGCGGGTGACTGTCTGGGCTTTGGTCCACCCTCGGAAGTGACATTCGCCAATGACGGCAAGCGGCCTTGCCATTACATCGTCGCCCTTGCGCGGAGCTGAAGGATGATCTCGCACGTCACTGTCGGGATTGAAATCACCGCGGTCGCCGGTCCGACCGACGAGATTCGCCTGCTGGTGGAAGAGTTCAATGGCGAGCTGGGCGCGCTTTATGAGCCGCAACAGCGCCATGGCCTGGCGCTGGCGGCGCTGTTCGAGCCCCACATCCGTTTCTTCGTGGCGCGAAAGGATGGCCGCGCCCTGGGATGCGGCGGCGTGGCGCTGTTCGCGGATTTTGCCGAAGTGAAGCGCATGTATGTGCGCGCCCTGAGGCGCTCGGACAGGGCGTGGCCGACGCCATCATGGCGCATCTGGTGGCGCAAACGCGCGATGCCGGCCTCCCGGTTCTGCGGCTGGAGACGGGCATCAAGTCTTTTGCCGCCCTCCGCTTCTATCGCAGAAGCGGCTTTCGGGATCGGCCGGCCTTTGAACCCTATGCCTCGCTGCCGCCGCATCGCATCGCCGCCAGCGCCTTTCTGGAAAGGACCATGCCATGAGCAATGCGGGTGTTCGCCGGGTGGAGCGGGGCGACCTGCCGGCGCTGCTGGACATCTACAATCATTATGTCCGCGAAACGCCCGTCACCTTTGATATCGAGCCGCGCACCCTGGAACAGCGCCAGGCCTGGTTCGACGGCTTCGCGCCGGCGGGGCGCTATCAGTGCTTTGTCGCGGTGCGGGGCGGGCGCGTGCTGGGGTGGGCCAGTTCACACCGCTACAACGACCGCGCCGCCTACGCGACCACGGTTTCCTCCAGCATCTATCTGGCGCCCGACGCCTGCGGGCAGGGGCTGGGGCGGCAGCTTTACGCCACCTTGTTTGAGGCGCTGGCGGGCGAGGACATTCACCGCATCTTCGGCGGCATCACCGTGCCCAACGAAGCGTCTGTCGGCTTGCATCGGTCCTTCGGGTTCGAAGAAGTCGGGATTTATCGGGAAGTTGGCCGGAAATTCGGCCGGTTCTGGGATGTGGCGGCCTATCTGAAGCCGTTGGGATAGCTGGCTTGCCGAGCCGTAGCTCGCGGAGCGGATGCCCGCCCTCGCCCTGACGGGGTCCGGCGCGGCACCTTCGCCGCTTCGCGAGCGAAGGCTGGTGCGGCCGGAGGGACTTGAACCCCCACGGTTGCCCGGCAGAACCTAAATCTGCTGCGTCTACCAGTTTCGCCACGGCCGCCCAGAGCCTGTATAGGCAAAGCCTGATGTTTCTGCAGCATTATTCCCAGTGTTGCGGGCTTAAGGGGAAACAGGTAAAGCGGCGGGCCGAATCCGCAAAGAGAAACCCCGGCAAAACCGGCCGCCCATCAGGCGCTGGGGGTTCCCAAGACTATAGAATAGGACGCATCGACATGCAGATCAGCGAGACCCTTTCCCAGGACCTGCACAAGCAGTTCACGGTGACCGTTGCGGCCAGCGAGCTGGAGGGGCGGGTCAATGCGCGGCTGGAAGAGATGAAGCCCCGCGTCAACCTCAAGGGGTTCCGCCCCGGCAAGGCGCCGGTCTCCTTCCTCAAGAAGCAGTTCGGCAAGTCCATCATGGGCGAGGTGGTCGAGGCCGCCGTTAATGAAGGCAGCCAGAAGGCGATCGCCGACAACAAGCTCAAGCCCGCCCTGCAGCCCCGCGTCGAGCCGGTGGGCAGTGTGGAAGACGTCGTCGAAGGCAAGGCCGACCTCACCTTCAAGGTGATTGTGGATCTGATGCCCGACTTTACCACCACCGATGTCTCCAAGCTGACGATCGAGCGGCTGACCGCCGATATCACCGATGCGGATGTGGACGAGGCGCTGGAGCGTCTGGCCAAGAATGTGCGCAATTACGTCACCAAGGACGGCGCGGCCGAGAAGGACGACATCGCCGTGATCGATTACGAAGGCAGCATTGACGGCGTGCCTTTCGACGGCGGCAAGGGCAGCGATTTCAGCCTGACACTGGGTTCGGGCACCTTCATTCCAGGATTCGAGGATGGCGTGATCGGCGCCAAGGCGGGCGAAACCCGCGATATCAGTGTGACCTTCCCATCCGAATATCACGCGCCCGAAATGGCCGGCAAAGCCGCGGTGTTCAAGGTCGCCATCAAGGAGGTGAAGGCGCCGGAAGAGGCCAGGATCGATGACGAGCTGGCCAAGAAGCTGGGACTGGACGATCTTTCCGCCCTCAAGGCCCGGGTGCGCGAACAGCTGGAGAGCGATTACAAGGCCGCCAGCCGTTTGCATCTGAAGCGCCGCGTGCTGGACGCGCTGGACAACACCCACGATTTCCCGCTGCCGCCCGCCATGGTCGAGCATGAGTTCGGCAATATCTGGGCCCAGGTTCAGGAAGAGTTGAAGCGCGAGGGCAAGACCGCCGCCGACGAAGGTAAGACCGAAGACGAGTTGAAGGCCGAATACCGCAAGATCGCCGAACGCCGGGTGCGCCTGGGTCTGGTGCTGGGCAAGCTGGGCGAGCAGAACGGCATCACGGTCGCCGGCGACGAAGTGCAGCGCGCCATTCTGGCCCGCGCCCGCCAGTTCCCGGGTCAGGAACAGCAGGTGTTCCAGTTCTACGCCAACAATCCCCAGGCCCAGGCCGAGATCCGCGCCCCCCTGTTCGAGGACAAGGTGGTGGACTTCATCGCCGAGCTGGCCACGGTCAATGACCGCAAGGTGGACAAGGAAACCCTGTTCGCCGATCCCGAGGATGAGCCTGCCAAGGGTTGACCTTCATGTCATGGCCGGCTCCCGAGCCGGCCATCCATCTTTGCGGTTGCGTCATGGATGGCCGGGTCAAGCCCGGCCATGACAGGTATGGTGTGCGGGTGTCGTAATCCCGGCCGGGAACGCTATATTAAGCGTGACCGGGAGAGTTTCCGGCTATTGTCTTTCGACGAATCAAGAGGCGCCCGATGGCCGATCCGACCGAATTCCATAACAACACCCTGGTGCCGATGGTGGTCGAGCAGACCGCCCGCGGCGAACGCGCCTTCGACATCTATTCGCGCCTGCTCAAGGAACGCCTGATCTTCATCACCGGTCCGATCGAGGATTATGGCGCCAGCCTTCTGACCGCCCAGCTTCTGTTCTTGGAGGCCGAAAACCCCAAGAAGGAGATCCACATGTATATCAACTCGCCGGGCGGGCTGGTGACGGCGGGTCTCGCCATCTATGACACCATGCAGTATGTGCGCCCGACTATTCACACCTATTGCATCGGTCAAGCGGCCTCGATGGGCTCGCTGCTGCTCTGCGCCGGCAAGAAAGGCGAGCGCTATTGCCTGCCCAATGGCCGCGTGATGGTGCATCAGCCTTCGGCCTCCTTTTACGGCCAGGCGGCGGACATCGCCCGCCATGCCCAGGAGATCGTCAAGCTGAAGAAGCGGCTGAACGAGATTTATGCCAGGCATACGGGCCAGACCGTGGAAGCCATTGAAAAAATGCTCGACCGGGATACCTACATGACGGCGGATGAGGCCAAGGCTTTCGGCCTGATCGACCAGGTCATGGAACGTCGTCCGGAACCGGAAACGCCGGCCAGCTAGGCGGTTTTGGGCTAAAGTTCCGGAATCTATGGCGAATTCCGCAACCGCCCGGATTAAACAAATCTTGATCCCAGCGGCCCTAGCATGGTCGAATGTTGGGAAGTGGGGTGCTTCGGCACGACCCCGCATTGTGCAAAGCAGCATATGCCGTCTAGGCTGAAGGCTGCCAAGGCCCCGCAAGGGGCGAGAAGTTGCCCCTGAAGGGGCAAAGGGTCGGAAAGGGCCCGGTGGAAGACGATGAGCAAGGCCAGCGGCGGCGAGTCCAAGAACACGCTCTACTGCTCTTTTTGCGGCAAGAGCCAGCATGAGGTCCGCAAACTGATCGCGGGCCCAACCGTGTTCATCTGCGATGAGTGCGTCGAACTCTGCATGGAAATCATTCGGGAGGAGAACAAGACCTCCTTCATGAAGTCCAAGGAAGGCGTGCCCACGCCACAGGAGATCTTCAAGGTGCTGGACGACTATGTGGTCGGCCAGGCCCATGCCAAGAAGGTGCTCTCGGTCGCGGTCCACAATCATTACAAGCGGATCAATTCCTCCGGCAAGAACGGCGACGTGGAGCTGGCCAAGTCCAACATCATGCTGATCGGCCCCACCGGCTGCGGCAAGACCTTGCTGGCCCAGACCCTGGCCCGCATCCTGGACGTGCCCTTCACCATGGCCGACGCCACCACCCTGACCGAAGCCGGTTATGTCGGTGAAGATGTCGAGAACATCATCCTCAAGCTGCTGCAGGCGGCCGACTATAATGTCGAGCGGGCCCAGCGCGGCATCGTCTATATCGACGAGGTCGACAAGATCTCGCGCAAGTCCGACAACCCCTCCATCACCCGCGACGTCTCAGGCGAGGGCGTGCAACAGGCCCTGCTCAAGATCATGGAAGGCACGGTCGCTTCCGTTCCGCCCCAGGGCGGCCGCAAGCATCCCCAGCAGGAATTCCTGCAGGTGGACACGACCAACATCCTTTTCATCTGCGGCGGCGCCTTTGCCGGCCTGGACAAGATCATCGCGGCGCGCACCGCCGGTTCCTCCATGGGCTTTGGCGCCAATGTGCGCGGTCCCGATGAACGCGGCACCGGTGAGCTGCTGCGCGAGATCGAGCCGGAAGACCTGCTGAAATTCGGCCTGATCCCGGAATTCATCGGCCGTCTGCCGGTGCTCGCCACCCTGGGCGATCTGTCGGAAGTGGCGCTGATCGAGATCCTGACCCGTCCGAAGAACGCGCTGGCCAAGCAGTATATGCGCATGTTCGAGATGGAAGGCGTCAAGCTGCGC
>DASZVQ010000090.1:0-9754 GCA_035547275.1 Rhizomicrobium sp. | reverse complement strand
ATCGAGATAGGAGGGATATTTCTTGGCGTCATAGTAATAAGGCGCCATCAGCGGCCGGTATTTCTCCATCACCTCGTCATTGCGATGGATCGCCGGCTGGTCGCCGGGAGACAGCATGGACACGTAATGCTGATCCTTGTTCTGAACATTCTTGAAGAAATCCCTGGCGTCGGCCAACAGCTGCGGCGTGGTTATCATGTCCAGCACCGTCATGGCCACGGCCTTGGCCCCGGCGACCACGCCCTTGTGGGCGATGGGGGTTGCCATGGCCATTGCCGCCAGCTTGTTGTGAATGGTGACACTGGGAATGTTGGCGGGAAACAGGATCATGGCGGTTGGTACCGTCCAGGTGATGTCACCGATATCATCGGAGGCGCCGCCGGCCGCGCCGCCATCGCCGCTCGGCGCCATCAAGGGCATGACCGTGTTCATCAGCGGCTCGATCTTCAGGTGGTTCTCCGTCTGCACTGCTCTCGCGAAAGTCTGGTCGCCGGCGGTCCAGTTCGGCATGCCCACTGTCTTGATGTTTTCATAAGCGGCTTCGGCCAGCGGCTTGTTGCTGTAGATCGGCGCGGCCTCACCCAGCAACTGATGCGTCACCGTGGTTCCCGTCGCCAATGCGGCGGATTCCGCGATCTCGTTACCGGTCCGGTAAAGCTGTTGCACCGAAGCGAAATCGTGATCGCGGAAATAATACCAGACTGACGCGACGTCGGGCACAATGTTGGGCTGGTCGCCGCCGTTGGTGATGACATAATGCGAGCGCTGCGAGACTGGTAGATATTGGCGGCGCGCATTCCAGGATGAGTCCATGGTTTCCACGCCGGCCAGCGCGCTGCGTCCATCCCAGGGGTCGGCCGCGGCATGTGCCGTCCTGCCATGGAAGGTATATTCCACCGAGACCATGCCATTGCCGGCCTGGCCCCATAATGTACCGAACGACGAGCCGACATGGACATAGAGGCAGGCATCCACACCGTTGAATACCCCGGCACGCACATAAAAGGCCTTGCCGCCCAGCAGTTCCTCGGCGATGCCCGGCCATAGCAGAAGCCGGCCCTTGAGATGGTTCTTCTCCATTACCGCCTTCACTGCCAGGGCCGCGGCGATCTGCAATGGCATACCGGAATTATGCCCTTCGCCATGACCCGGCGCACCGGGCACCAGCGGCTTGAGCGTGGCAATTCCGGGCGTCTGTGAAAGACCCCTCAGGCTGTCCTCATCGCTGCCCAATGCGATCAGTGGACCGCCATCGCCCCAGGTCGCGGTCCAGGCGGTGGGGATGCCGGCAATGCCGCGGGTGATCTTGAAGCCGTTCTTCTCCAGGATGCCGGTCAGATAGGCAGAAGTACGAAATTCCTGAAACCCCGGCTCGCCGTAACTGAAGACGGTATCCACCATCTCCTGCACCAGCTTGGCATGGTCATCGATATTGGCGGCCGCCGCCTTCTTCATGGCGTCCGGCGCCACGGCAAAGGCCGGGGTCAGCATGGAGCCGCACAGCAGCAGACTGAGACCGGTGCGCAGAACAGAACGAAACATCGTTTCCCCCTTGAAATGGCCGGCCCGGACTGGACCGGCCATGGACATGTTCCTCAGCCGCCCGTGCCGGTGCTATCCATCGGTCCGGTGAACTGTTTGGGCGGCGTGATCTTGCGGATCGGCGCCGTCGGCGGGTTGGGGAATTTGATGCCCAGTTGGTCCAGATAGGACGGATATTTGGTGGAGTCGTAATAGTAGGGCTCCATCAAGGGGCGATAGGTCCGCATATAATCGTCATTGACGTGGATGGCGGGCACATCCGCGGCGGTGACGAACGGCTTGTAGTGGTCATACTTCTGCTGGTCGGTGTCGAAATAGGTCTTGGCCTTGGCCAGTTCGTCTGGCGATGTCATCAGGTCCAGCACCGTCATGGCCACGGCCTTGGCGCCGGCCACCGCACCCTTATGGGCAATGGGCGTCGCCATCGCCATGGCCGAAGTCACATTGTGCCCGATCATATTGGGAATGTTGGACGGGAAGCGGATGGTGATGGTCGGTACCGTCCACATGATATCGCCGATATCGTCGGAGCCGCCGCCAGTGGGCACGCGTTCTTCGCGATCGGCCCGCAAGGGGCTGACCTTGTCACGCAGGGGCTCGACCTTGCGCTGCTGGGTTTCTTGCACCAGCTTGGCAAATGCCTGATCGTCGGCCGTCCATTGCGGCATACCCACGGCTTCGATATTGGCCTGGGCCAGCTCGGCCATCGGCTTGTTGCCGAAATTGGGCGCCGCGGTGCCCAGCAGCTTGTGTTCCACCGTGGTATCGGTTGCCATCGCGGCCGCATCGGCGGTCTTGTTGCCGATGTCATAGAGCGATTTGACGGTATCGAAGGTGTGTTCGCGGAAATAATACCAGACCTTGGCGATGCCCGGCACGATATTGGGCTGGCCGCCGCCATCGCTGATCACATAATGGGTGCGCTGGGATAGCGGCAGATGTTCGCGGCGGAAATTCATCGCCACGTCCATGATCTCGACCGCATCCAGCGCGCTGTGACCATCCCAGGGATCGCCGGCGGCATGTGCCGTCTTGCCATGAAAGGTATATTCCACCGACACCATGCCGTTGCTGGACGGACCATAGGAGGTCGAGAAATCGTTGGAGACATGGGTGAAGATGCATGCATCAACACCCTTGAACAGGCCGTCGCGGACATAGAAGGCCTTGCTGCCCAGGAGTTCTTCAGCGATGCCCGGCCACAGCATCAGCCGGCCCTTGATGTGATGCTTTTCCATCACATCCTTGATCGCCAGCGCGGCAGCGATCTGCAGCGGCATGCCGGAATTATGGCCTTCGCCATGACCGGGCGCGCCGGCCACAATCGGCTCGACCTTGGGATCACCCGGAATCTGGGAAACGCCGCGCAGGTCGTCTTCATCGCTGCCCAGCGCGATCAACGGTCCACCCTCGCCCCAGGTCGCGGTCCAGGCGGTGGGAATGCCGGCCACACCCTTGGTGATCTTGAAGCCATTCTTGGCCAGGATGGAAGTGAGATAGTCGCTGGTGCGGAATTCCTGGAAGCCGGGTTCACCGAAGCTGAACACCGTATCCACCATCACCTGGACCAGCTTGGCATGGGAATCCACATTGGCGATCGCTTCCTGCTTGTATTCGGGCGGGGCAACGGCCAATGCCGGCAGCGGCGCGAGAATTGAAGCACCCAAGAGCAGTGAAACGAATTTCTTGAACAGAGGCATTGGATCTCCTTTTTTTTCTTGTCAGCGCCTTCCTGGCGACGCTGGCGATGCGGAAAGCGGCCCGTTCCGCGACATCTGCGGAACGGGCCGGAGCAGGCCTACAATTCGAACCGGAATCCGATCCGGTATACGCGGCCGAGATAATCATAGAGATTGCGATTGGTCTGGACGTAAGCGGGGACGTTGTTGCCGCTTGGACCATTGCCGACCAGAACCGGATTGGTATCGAAGATATTCTTGATCGACAGATAGGCCGAAGCCGCCACGTTATCGACCTTGAAGTCATAAGTCGTGGACCAGTCCATATAGAAAGCGCCGGGAATGTAGTTCATGTTGGCGGTGGGGTGCGCCAGACTATAGGCCGGGCAGTTGGTCTGGCAGACGATATAGTTGTTGGAATAGGTGCCCGAGCTCAGCCCCCGCGCCATGATGAAGAAGGTCCAGGGATCGGTGTGATAGGTGGCGCTGACCCGGAAGATCCAGCTCGGCACGCCGCCTGAGGCATTGACGCCCGCGACATCCGCCGGCGGGTCGATGCCGTCATTGGTGTAGTCGCGCATATAGTCGGTGGCCAGGGCGTGGATCGTCAGATCGCCGGGAATCTTGCCGAACCAATCCATGTCCTCCAACGGCACCTGATAGGTGATGTCGAAATCGATGCCCTCATTCTTCTGCTTGGAGAAGTTGAAGGGCACCAACAGAATGGTGTTGATCCCCTTTCCGTTATAGACCGGCGTCGCGGCCGTTCCATCGAGATAGGTGATGTTGTTGCAATAAGGCTGCTGGCCTTGGAGATAGCAAAGGTCGGCGGTCTGCTGCGCCGTGATCGAACCGATCTCATGCGCGATGGTGATGTTGAAATAATCCACCGACGCCGTAAGGCCCGGGATGAAGGATGGCGTGAACACGGCGCCGGCTTCCAGGTTGTTGGCGGCTTCCGGATTCAGATTGACGTTGCCGGTCTGATCCTGGACGAAGCTTTGCGATATGGGCGCGGCGGTGACGCTGTTGATATTCACCGTATTGGTACGCGCGGTGCCGGCGGCGAACAATTCCGCCAGATCGGGTGCGCGAATATCGTGCGAATAGATGGCGCGCAGCTTGATGTCGTCGACCGGCTGATAGGTCAGGCCCATCTTCCAGGTATTGACGCCGCCCGACGTGCTGTATGCGGCATAGCGAATGGCGCCATTGAAATCCATGCCCTCGATGATCGGAACTACGGTTTCCAGATAGGTTTCCGCCACCGAATAGTGACCGCGGTTGACCAGATAGTTGCCGTAGAGCCAGCCGGAATTGTACTGGGTGGGAACAAAGCCATTGACGGATTCAAGCCGCCATTCCGCGCCCGTCGCGATGGAGATCGGACCGGCCCAGTCGCTTATGGGCGAGCCGGATACGTTGAAGCTATAGTCTTGCTCGCTGAGGCGTTCGTTGCGGAACGGATTGCCCAGCACATAATTCAGGCCCTGCTGGAAGGCGGTCGCGCTCTGCAGTCCGCCATCCACACCGACGCGCGAGATGGGCATGCATCCGTTACTGGGATTGGTCAAGGTCGAGCGGCAGACGATGGTCCCGGCTGCGATGCCCGCGGCATTGCCGGCCGGCGCGACCACCGCATCCTGGGCCAGCGCCAGCCTGGCATTGTTCCAGGCATTGGTGATCTCTTCATGGTCATCGACCCAGCTGACCTGACCCGTCAGATCCCACTTCCAATCCGTGTCCAGGACATTGGTGGTGCCGTCGAAACCGCCCAGGAAGCGATAGGCTTCGCGGCCGTTCAGCGACCCCGCCAACGGGAAGCCGGAATTGGTGGTGCCTTCGGTGAAGGAGGTAAGACCCAGCGCCGTCATCTGATTCCTGAGAGCGGTGGGCAGGTAGGCATTGTCGGCCTGAATGGTGACGCCGCCGACACTTGGGTCCTGCTGATAGAAGCTCTGGGTCTTGTCGCGGCTTACCGAGGCGTCCACCCATGCCTCGATATCGGGGGTAAGATTGTAGCTGACCCGGCCAAAAACGCTTTCACGGTTTTCACCCGCCGCCAGCGAATTGGTGCCTTCATAATTGGACTGGGTGATGGCGGTGTCACCACCCAGCATCCAGGGACCGCTGACCTGGCCGAAAGCGAGCTGGTTGAGAGAGGTGTTGGTGCCGAAATAGGTACCCGTGAGCGCCGAGGATGTCGTCTTGGCAGTGGTGGTGGCGCTGAGGATCAGGCCGCCCGGCGTCACCTCGCTGGCGCCGATGCCCGACGAAATCAAATAATAGGGCTTGCCGTTGCCCGCCGCATAGGCGGGATTCTGCATCTGGAAATAGCCGGTTTTGTTCCAACTGGGATCGTAATCATTGATCGCCTGGGTGGTGACATACTCGCCGCTCAGCAGGACATGCAGATTGCCGCCATCGAAATCGCCGCCATAAGTGGCGTCGATCTTATAGCTCGGCTGAAAGCCTTGATCGGTTTCGCCATAATCGGCGGACGCCTTGAAGCCGGTATATTCCTTGTCGAGAATGAAATTGACCACGCCGCCGACGGCGTCCGAACCATAGTCGGCGGAGGCGCCGCCGGTAACCACATCGACGCGCTTCACAAGCTGCTGGGGAATGGTGTTGATGTCCACGTCGCCGGTGACGGCGGAAGCAGGCGTGCGGTGGCCGTCGAGCAGGATCAGGGTACGATTGACCCCAAGCGAGCGGAGATTGATGGCGTTGATGCCGGCCAGGCCATTGCTCAAGCTGCCAGACGAGTTGTTGGAGGTTTCGCTGTTCACGATCGCCGGGATCGAACTGTTCAGATAGTCGGCGATATTGGCGGGCGCTTCCGCATTGATTGCATCGGTGCCGATGACGGTGACGGGCGTCGGCGCATTATAGCCGTCACGCACGATACGGGTGCCGGTGACCTGCACGGATTCCACCGTGGAGGAATCGGCCTGGGCCACATCCTGGGCGCTTGCGGCTTGCGCACCCCAGAGCATCGCGCCGGCGCTGACGGTTGCCAAAGCATATTTACGAACACGGCTGGCAACAAAAGCCGGGTGAGATCCCCTTACGCAAACACGACCCATTTGATTTCCCCTTTTTAAAAAGAACTGCGACAGCTGCAGCGCTTCCTCCCCGGGGTTTTTGTCGTTGAATTCTTTTTGTGCAGGAGCCTGATCGTTTCGCGATCAACACGCCTGCTTTATCGGCAACACCTCCACTCGCCTGTGCACGACGTTTCGTCGCACGATGCCTCGACAGATTTTCCGCTCGTCTGTCCGCTCAAAGAAACGCCAATTTCCTTCTGGCTTTTTTGCGTCGGACAAACCGCACAGTCATCGATCAACATTTGAACCGTAACTGAAACGTCATTGTGGTTCTCAGTTATTTCGGGCAGCATTTTCTCCAGCAAGTTTGCTTTTCATCAGCGTTGGAGGTTTTTTTGCCGAGTTCCAGCACAACGACACTCGATGCGACGGATTATCGGATACTCCGGGAGCTGAGCACCGATGGCCGCGTCGCCGACGTGCTTCTGGCCGAACGCATCAATCTTTCCAGCACCGCGGTGGCGCGCCGGCGCAAGATCCTGGAAGAGTGCGGGGTCATAACCGGCTACAACGCCCGCATCGACATGCTGTCACTGGGCTTTACCGGCGTGGTCATGGTCGCGATCGAGTTGAGTTCCCAGGCCGAACATGTCCTGGTGGAGTTCGAGCGCGAGGTCGTCAAATGCCCCTCCATCTCCTATTGCGGCTTCGTTTCCGGCGATACCGACTTCTTCATCATGATCCATGTGAATTCATTCGACGATTACGACCGCATCTATCGCCGCGAACTGTCCAGTCTTCCCCATGTCGCCAAGATTCGCTCAAGCTTCGTGCTGCGGGAAGTGGCGCGGCGAGTGACCCCACCCGTGGTGTTCGAAGGCCGCAAATAGGTCAAGGCGGATCGCTGCGCGGTTGCCGGAATTGTGCGCGCACAAAGCCGGTCAGGAGAAAATCCTTCAAGACATGCGCCGATCGGTGTTGAAATCGGCGAAACGCACAATCCGGTATCTGCTAGCATCCACGCAACATGCAGATTCCTGATCGTTCCGAAACCGGCCTGAAGCGCGCGCTCGGCCCCTTCCATCTGGTCACATTGGGGATCGGCGCCATCATCGGCGCCGGCATCTTTGTATTGACCGGTCATGCCGCGGCCGAGTTTGCCGGCCCTGGCGTTGTGATCAGCTTTGCCATCGCTGGCCTGGGCTGCCTTTTCGCCGGTCTCTGTTATAGCGAGTATGCCAGCATGATTCCGGTGGCCGGCAGCGCCTATACATATACATATGCCACCTTGGGTCGACTTCTGGCCTGGATCATCGGCTGGAACCTGGTGCTGGAATATCTGGCGACAGCGGCGACCGTGGCGGTCGGCTGGTCGGGCTATTTCGGAAATTTCCTGGCAAGCCTGGGTCTTGGCGTGCCGCGCGCCCTGGCGTCCGCGCCCATCGCCGCGACGGCCGCGGGAAAGATGGCGCTGACGGGCGCGCTGTTCAATCTGCCCGCGGTTCTGCTGGTTCTGTGCGTCACCATCTTCCTGGTCCTGGGCGTGCGCACCTCCGCCAATTTCAACAATGTGATGGTCGCCATCAAGCTGGCGATCGTATTGGCAGTGATCTTTATCGGCTTCGGCCATATCGTGCCGCACAACCAAACGCCTTTTATTCCGCCCAACACCGGCGCCTTCGGCCAGTTCGGCTGGACCGGCGTGTTCCGCGCCACCGGAATCATCTTCTTCGCCTATATCGGCTTCGACGCCGTCAGCGTGGCGGCGCAGGAGGCCAAAAATCCCCAGCGTGACGTGCCCATCGGCATATTGGGATCGCTGATCCTGTGCACCGCGCTTTATATGCTGATGTCCTATGTCCTGACCGGCATCGCGCCCTATGCCACCCTCAATGTGGCGCATCCGGTCAGCGCGGCGCTGGAAGCCTTGCCGGATACCAAATGGCTGGCGCCTTACGTCAATATTGGCGCCATTGTCGGCCTGTCATCCGTGGTGCTGGTGCTGCTGCTGGGACAGACGCGCATCTTCTATGCCATGAGCCGCGACGGCCTGATCCCCGACGCCTTTGCCGAAATCCATCCCCGCTTCGCCACGCCCTGGAAGGGCACGCTGATCACGGGGGCGGCCTGCGCGGCGATGGCAGGCTTGCTGCCACTGGACATACTGGGCGAACTGGTCAGCATCGGTACCCTGGCGGCTTTTGTCATCGTGTGTGCCGGCGTGATGGTGCTGAGAATCAAGGCGCCGAACGCCGAGCGGCCTTTCCGCACGCCGCTGGTCTGGATCACCGCGCCGTTGGGCATCGCCATGTGCCTGTTCATGATGGTGTTCCTGCCGCTGGACACCTGGCTCCGACTGGCGGCCTGGACGCTGATCGGTCTTGCGATCTACCGGCTTTACAGCGTCAGGCATGCCCGGCCGCCGCGCTACGGCATTCAGGTGTCCTGATGCTTGCGCAACCGTCTTTCGCTCCAAACGAAGCCCTGGAGCCGGCCGCGCCGCAATTGAGCGTCAAGGACCTTTTCACCATCGGCATCGGCCCATCCAGTTCCCATACCGTGGGTCCCATGCGCGCCGCCGCCAGCTTCGCGGTGCTGGCGCTGCTGCACGGCACGCCGTCGCGGCTAAATTGCGAACTGTTTGGCTCGCTGGCCCTGACCGGCAAGGGCCATGGCACCGACACCGCCGTCATGCTGGGCCTGTCGGGCTGGCTGCCCGAAGATATCGATCCGGCGCGGGTGCCGCAGATCGTGGAGAATATCCGCAAGTCCGAGACCCTGCTGCTGCGCGGGACAAAGCCGATTGAATTCCGCGAACACGATATCGTCTTTCGCATGGGCGAATTCCTGCCCGGCCATGCCAATGCCATGCGGTTCTGGGCCACCTACAAGGACGGGCGGGAGATCAGCCAGATCTTTTATTCCATCGGCGGCGGCGCCATCCTGACCGAAGGCCAGGATTTGGAGCGCCCCAATGTCACTGTCCGCCACCCCTTTTCATCGGCGGCGGAGCTTCTGGCGATCGGCCGCGCCGCCAATATCTCCATCGCCACCATCGGCTGGATAAATGAAGAGGCGTGGCGCCCGCGCAGCGAAACCATCGCCTTCATCGAGGATGTGCGCGCGGCCATGCTGGCTTGCATCGCCCGAGGCCTGACCCAGGAAGGCACCCTGCCCGGCGGCCTCAATGTCCGGCGCCGCGCCAGGTCGCTGCATGAAAAGCTTCTGGCCCGTGGGCCGCGCACCGACCCATCGACTATTTTCGAATGGGTCAGCCTCTATGCCCTCAGCGTGAATGAAGAGAATGCCGCCGGTGGACGGGTTGTCACCGCGCCCACCAATGGCGCCGCCGGTATCCTGCCCGCGGTGCTCAAATACTATGAGGTCTTCACCGCAAGTCCGAGCCGCAAGGGTTCGCAGACCTTTCTGATGACGGCGGCGGCGATCGGTTTTCTCTACAAGTCGCGCGCCTCGATTTCAGCA
>DASZVQ010000089.1:0-10461 GCA_035547275.1 Rhizomicrobium sp. | reverse complement strand
GGCAATTACCGGCGGCGATGCATCGGGCATCGATGCGGCTGCCGCCTTGTGCGATGATGCCGATGCCGTGCTGCTATGCCTGGGCGAAGCCGCGACCATGAGCGGTGAGGCTGCCAGCCGCGCGCATCTGGGGTTACCCGGCCTGCAGCAGCAACTGGCGGATACGATCTTCGCGCGCGCGCAAGACAAACCGGTCATCGTGCTGCTGTTTTCCGGCCGGCCGCTGGTCATTCCCGATCTGGTGGCGCGCGCCCACGCCTTGCTGGCGGCCTGGTTTCCCGGAAGCGAAGCCGGCAACGCCATCGCCGATGTCCTGACCGGCAGGGTATCGCCCAGCGGCAAGACCCCGGTCAGCTGGCCCCGTGCCATTGGTCAAATTCCGATATTCTTTGGCCAGCGTCCGGGCGGGCGGCCGTTCAATCCGGCCGATCATTACACCAGCCATTACAGCGATGTGGATAACACGCCACAATTTCCGTTCGGCCACGGCCTGAGCTATGGCGCATTCAAAATCTCGAACCTGCGCCTGACAACCGAAGGTGCCACCGTGGATGTCGTCAACAATGGCACCACGGAAGCAGAGGAAACATTCTTCCTGTTTACGCGCCAATTGAGCCGGACCATGACGCGTCCCGTGTTGGAGCTGCAGGGCTTTGCCCGCATCCGCCTGGCGCCTGCCGCGCGCGGCACACTCAGCATTCCCCTGCCCGCTTCCAACACGGCCCGCACGGTGTTTGTCGGTCCGTCAGCCGATCCGGCGTGCCTTCTCTGGCTGCAACAACCGGCATCGTCCTGATGGCGCGGATCAGCGCCATCTGTTTCCCCTTTGCCAAGCATGCAGTTGCGGGAGGGCGCAGCATTTCATGAATTGGTCGGCGTTCACCAATCGGGGCAAAGCCGGGCACGGCAGTCGCCGGACGTCAGCGGCCCGCGGATTTGCCGCTTTTCTTGTTTTCCGGAGCTTTCCGCTCGTCCCAGCCCAGTTCGCGGCTGATCGACAGTGCCGCGCCGCGCACATCGTCTATCAGCTTCTGCATCCGGCGATCGTCCATATATTGCGCCGCGCTTGAAACACTGATGGCCGCCTTGATCTTGCCGGTGGAATCGCGAACCGGCGCGGCTACGCAACGGATGCGATCTTCATTCTCTTCCAGGTCGAAGGCATAGCCGCTCTTCACATAGTCGCGCATGCGGCGCATCCAGGCGGCTTCCGAAACCGGATAACGCTGGCCGCTGCCATTTTCGCAGCGATAGAATTCCCGCAGGCCCGCTTCGCTTTGGTCCAGCAGCAAAGCCTTGCCCAGACCGGTGGACCGCAGCGGCTGAAGCTCACCAACGCGCGAGCTGATCTCCACCCGGCGGCGACCCGGTATCTTGTCCAGATACAAGGCGCGGGTTCCGTCCAGAACGCCCAAATGCACGGTATCGCCCGTTTTTGCCGCCAGCGCCTCCAGATGATCCCGCGCCAGGCGCGAAATATCCAGCTGCACCCGTGCCTGATAACCGATCTCCAGCGCCTTGGGGCCGAGGCCATAACCGTATCGGGGCGCAAAGGACAGATAGCGCCGCTCGACCAGTGTGGAGGCCAGCCTGTGGGTGGTGCTGCGATTGAGCTTCAGCGTCGCCGCCAATGCCGACAGACTGTTCGTACCGGCCGCGACGGCTTCAAGAACATCGAGCCCGCGCAAAAGCGTCTGGCTGCCAAGCCGCTTGCGCGCGCCGCCCCTTGCCATCGCATCGGGGCGGGCGGCCGGCGAAACACGTGCCTTCCCAAGAGCTGATTTCATACGGAATAAAGCACACCCCCATGTGCCATGGCCGCGCCATCGCAATCGGCAATTTCCAATAGCAGCTTCCATACGCCATCTCAACAAATGACATGGACCGCCGGACGGGATTCCTCAATTGGTCGCAAGCCGGACCTTTCCGGACGCGCCTGCCGCCGGATGCCATCTCACTTTGTGAGAGAAAACGGCCGCGCATTCCGATATGAAACCTGCTTTCCTCACTGAAAGAATATCATTCTCCTCTTGGAATCCAGCAGCGCGTGGTCCAAACCAGGAATGGCGCCCTCCAGCTCGTTCAGGTTTTTGAACGGCCGGATGCCCCGGCGCGCGATGATCGCATTGGCGGTAGCTGTCGAGGTGTGCAGCACCGTGGCCAGGGCTTCCTGGTCGGCGTGATTGATGTCGACCGTTGTCATATTCTCAAACAGATATTGCATGACCAGCTCGAATTCCTCGGGCGTGCCCTGGGCGCCACGGTCGATCATCGCCTGAACCGTGTCATGCCAGACGTCATAGTCCTTGGGCGTGTCGGTCACGATCTGCAAGGCATGGCAACCAGAACAGATTTTGGCGGTGGCGCCTTGCGGCGTCTCTGCCTTCGGCTGCCCGGCGGCTGGCAGATGCGTTAGCGACAGAAGAAGGCCGCATCCCAGGACCATGGCGAGCCCGCGCCGCAAGGCCAGGGCCGCGGACCGGCCGCTATTGCGCCGATGCCTGCTTGATGCCGTCATTGGGATCTTTGCCGGTGGAGGTCGCAAGCGTCGGCGCCTTGCCGGGAAGAACCGGCATATGAGGGCCCACGCCCATCCGCTCCGCGGTCACGAAATCCCCATATTCGTTGCCGAACTGGTTTGAAACGCGCAGCAGATGACCGTCCAGGAACTGCATGTCCAGTTCTTTCTCGCTGAACATTCTTGTGCCGTATTCGCTTTTCGTGGTCCCGATGATCTTGCGGGTCGCCACATCGATAATGTCGCCGGACGATGCATAGACGAGCTTGCCATCGAGCCCGAATGTCATCCAATAAACGCCATCCGGCGTATCGATGGTCGCGATCTCCTTCGGATCGGCGGAATTGCTGAAGATGTGAATCTTCTTGAAGAGGCCATCGGCCAGCCAGATCTCCTTGCCGTCCTGGGTGATGGCGATGCCGTGGCTGGGACAGCCATGGGGGATGCGCGGACGGGGCGATCTGTTCCAGACCGAGCGCCAATCCTCGCTGGTGACTTCGACCGTCTTCAGGATCTTGCCGGTGTTGGTGTCGGCGATGATGAAGCCCAGGAAATTGTTCTGGTTGACATAGATTTTCGACGAATCCTTGTTCAGGACCTGGACACGGACATTGTCGGGAAATTCGATGGTGCGGATGACCTTGGCGGTGGCGACGTCGGCAATCTGAAGCAGCTTGCCATTGGGCGACATGAAAGCACGTTTGCCGTCGGCGCTGAGGTTCAGGTTGTGCGCGCTCATGCTGCCCGGCGCATGGATGACGGCAAGAAGCTTTCCGGTCCGCGCATCCAGCTTGTACCAGTAATCCTGCAGGTTGGACCCGACCACCAGGGTCTTGCCATCGGCATCGACCTGCGGCCGCTCGCAGCATTTTCCATCCAGCGTGGTGGTCCACACCATCTTGTCGGTTGCAAGATCAATCGCCCCCAGCCGGCCCCGCGCCGCCAGATAAAGCATGTTCGTGGCCGGACTGGCGGCGACGCCGGATATGTCTTCCGGGCTCATGCTGCCGGCATAATCCCAGACATGGATTCTTTTGACGAAGGCATAATTGTTGTCGGCGTCCAGAACCACGATCCCATCCCCATTGGGATAGATCGGTCGCTCCAGCGAGCCCGGCAGGGCGACATAGATCAGGTGACGGGTATGGACGGTGAAATCGCCCCGCGCCCGCGCCGGCTTGCCCGCGGGCGGCGGTTCGGGCGGTTGGACGATCGGCCCGCTGCCAACCACATTGGCATTTGGCGACAGCGGCCCGCCATTCATCTGCTGCGGCGCGGCGCCCGGTCCTGGCGTCTGGGCGAGCGCGGCACCGCCGGTGGTCATCAGTATGGCAGCAAGTTTCAAGAACCTGTTCTTCATCAGCATCCCCGCGCGTCTAAGGCGCCCACTGTTCAAGCCACAAGATACGGCTTCAGATAAGTATCCAGGACGTTGCGGATTTCGGCCTTCTGGGCATCGGTGATCGGCCCCTGCCGGCGATTGCCGCCACCCACGGCCACGCCGGGATTGACGCGCATGACCGCGTCTTCGGCAAAGACCCCGCGCGCCTTCATCACATATTCATTGGCATGTGGCAGAGAGTTGAACGCGAGGAAGCGGCCGAAAATATCATAGGCTTCGCGCCTGCGCCCGGCCCGATAGGCGTTGAAACAGCTCTGCAGCACATCTGCCAGGCCGGTATAGGGACAGGTGCCCAGGAAGCCCAGTTCCAGCTCGGCAAAGAAGGTCAGGCCACCACCGCCGGAAAAGTCTTCGAGCTTTCCGCCCATTGCCTGCAACAGCGCCGGCGCGCGTTCCAGCGGATCGCCCGCTTCGTCCTTCACCGCCACGATCGCCGGTACGGCCTTGGCCAGGGCAATCAAGGTATCGACGCTGACATCGCCGACCGCCTGCACCATCATGGGCAATCCGCAAGCATCGGAGAGCGCCTTGAAATAGGCGACAATGTCGGCATCGCTGCCTGGCGCGGGAACAAGTGAAATGATGGCATCGGCGTCCAGGCTCCTGGCCTTGCGGGCATAGGCCTGGGATTTGGCGATATTGAAGCCCTGTGTCTGCACCCCCAGAACGAGGGCGGTATCGCCTTTCACCGATGCCAGCGCCTCGGCGCCCGCATGCCATTCCGCCGGGCTCAGGCTTTGCCATCCGCTGGCATTCTGCGGCCACGCCATGCCGGCAACCTTGCCGCGATTGAGAAATTGCTGCTGACGGACCATCGCATCGGCATCAAGGCTGTTGTCCGGCTTGCACGGGGTCCAGCCGATGGGAAATACCCCCGCCAAGGACCGCCCATTGGGCGATTTCGCGATCGCACCGGCGGCGGACGCCGCCATGCCCTGAAAAGGAAGAAGGCCAAGGGCGGCGCCCGCATGCCTCAAAAAATTCCGGCGATCTTTGGCCATGACTTCATCCTCTCCGCCACCTGCGCGTGGGGTATTTTTCGGGACCTGCTTAGCATATCCATCGTCCCTCGGGTTCGCCTTCCCGCAAGCGCTTTCTCAGTGCGTGAGACGAAGCGGAAACAGACAAACACGCGCGATCATCGCCAACATTTCGGTCAATGGGCGACGCTTTCACAGGCTGGAAATATCTTGCGGCTGATGGCCTTTGCCGCCGAAAGCAGGTGCCCGGAGATCTCCTCTTCCCAGGTGCGGCAAAGATTTTCCGCGCAATCGGCAAAGGAGATCGCCGCGACCGTGCGGCCGCCGGGATCGCGGATCGGGGCGCCGACGCAGCAGATATTCTGGATCACTTCCCGGTTGTCGACCGCATAACCGCGCTCGCGCACCATGGATATCTCGGACCGAAGACTGCCGATGGTGGTGATCGTCCCAGGCGTCAGCGCCACAAACTCGCCATCGTAGAGAAAATCGTCGAAGTCCTGGCTGGACAGGCCGGAGAGCAGAACCTTGCCCAGCGCGCTGCAATAGGCCTCCTGCTTGGCGCCCACGCGGCTGGGGATGGGAACGCGGGCCGCTTCGCCAACCTTGGCGGCATAATTGACCATGCCGCCTTCCAGCACCCCGATGTGAACCACGCCTTTGAGACGCGCGCCAAGATCCTCCAGCAGATCGCCCGAGGTACCGCGGATAAGGTCGCCGATGGCGACATCCTCCGACAGATGCGCCAGCACCATGCCTGGCCGGTAGCAACCGCGCTTGTCGCGCACCACCGCGCCGATCTCTTCAAGGGTCAGCATCAGGCGGTGCGCGCAGGCCTGGGATAGGCCGGTGCGCCGGCTCAACTCGGCGTTCGACACCCATTCCTGGGGTCCATGAAATGAACGCAGCAGCGCAAACGCTTTCTGAACGGACTGGTTTTTTGGCGTGGCCATCTGTGCCCGGCGCTTTCCCCTGTTTGTCGGGGCCGCGGCTGGACCAGTCCCCGATCGCCTTGTGGCGATATTGTTATCTCACTATGTAATACGCTAGCATGATATGTGACATTGGACAAGATCCATGCGCCAGCCGGCGCATTGTGCATCGCAGCACATGCTTGGACTTCGATGCCCTGGACGCGAAGTCCCGCTAATAGGTGGTCCGGCCGCCGGAGATATCGAATGTGGCCGCGGTGGAAAAACTGCATTCCTCGCTGGCCAGCCAGCACACCAGGGCCGCGCATTCCTCGGCATGTCCCAGCCGCCCCATCGGAATGCGCGAGCGCATATAGTCGATCTGACTTTGCGGCAGCTGGTCCAGAATGGGGCTTTCAAACGTGGCGGGCGTGATGGCGTTCACCAGAACACCACTGGTCGCCAGCTCCTTGCCGAGGGATTTGGTGAAGCCGATCACGCCCGCCTTGGACGCGGAATAGGCCGAAGCCTTGGGATTGCCCTCCTTGCCTGCCACCGAGGCGATATTGACGATCCGGCCATACCCCTGCTCCAGCATCATCGGCACCATCTCGCGGCAACAATAGAAAATGCCGTTCAGATTGACGTTGATGACCTGCAGCCAGCTGTCGACCGGAAATTCCTGCACGGCAACGGTTGCGCCGGTGATGCCCGCGCAATTGACGAGGATGTCGATCTTGCCGAGCAGGCTCCTGCTGTGCCGCGCCGCCTGGGCGACGTCCTGATAGCTGCCGACATCGACGCGGACCGCATGGGCGCTCTCAAGCGCGCGAGCGGCTTTTTCCAGGCCGTCCGTATTAAAATCCCACAGGCAGACTCGCCCACCTTCTTCACGGATGCGCTTGGCGGTGAGAAAGCCCAATCCGGACGCGCCGCCCGTGACCACGGCGCAACGTCCCGCAAACCGTCCGGCAAACAGACCATTGCCTTTCTGCTCCCGCGGCGCATTGGCGTGGGATGTCGCGCGCCGCACCGATGCGTGACGCATATTTGTATCGATATGATCTGACAAGCCGACCTCTTATTTCAGGCAAGAAATTTCAACGACCAGCGGGGCAACCCTGCCTTGGCGGCAGATCGACGGAAAATCCGCCCTGGTCCCGCCATGCTGCGACGACGCCAAAATCTGTCAAGCAGATGTTGAACACACCTCTCGCATTGTGAGACGCGGCATTCGCACCGCTCCAAAAGCAGCGATTATTTGGCGCCCAGCGCAAACGCCCACAGCACCTGACCATCCATGCCGGCGATATACTGGCGGCCATCGACCATGTAGGTCATGGGTGTCGCGCGCCAGCTGTCGTTGGTGCGGAAACGGTACAGTGTCTTGCCGGTCCTGGCATCCAGCGCGGCCAAGTCGCCCCCGACCTCGCCATGGAACACCAACCCGCCGCCGGTGGCCAGCACGCCGCTATAATCGGTCTCCTGCGGCCCCGGCATGGGTTTCTCCCACACCACATCGCCGGTTTCGATATTCAAGGCCCGCACCAGGCGCAGGCCCGGTTCCGACGGATCGGGATTGTTGCCGAAGATCTTTCCTTTGCTGCGATAAATGCCGCAATCCTCCGCCGCCATCACATAGAAAAGCCGGGTCTGCGGATCGAAAGCCGTCGGATACCAGTTTGTCGCTCCACGAACGCCAGGACACGTCTTGGTGCCGGCTTCGGTGGGGACACTCCCGGGGATCAGATGCGGCGCGCCGGTCTTGGGATCGAACCGGTCGGCCCAGGTGATGTGCACAAAAGGCTTTGCCAGCAGGAATTCTCCGCTGGTCCGATCCAGCACATAGAAGACGCCGCTGCGCTGCGCCGAAAGCAGCAGCTTGCGCAGTTTGCCCTTCCAGACCGCATCGGCCAGAACCATCGGCTCGGTGGCATCCCAGTCATGGGTGTCATAAGGCGTGAACTGATAGGACCATTTGAATTTTCCGGTCATGGCGTCCAGCGCCACGACCGAATTGGTGTAGAGGTTGGTGCCGCCCCGCTCGGATGGATCGGTATCGGGATAGGGATTTCCCACCGCCCAATACAGCGTTCCGGTTTGCGGGTCGTAGGAACCGGTTTCCCATGTCGCGCCGCCGCCTGTCGTCAAGGCGCGGCCGATCCAGGTTTCCGACAGCGGCTCGCCCGGCTTTGGAATTGTATAGAAGCGCCAGGCCTCTTTTCCGGTATCGGCATGAAACGCGACAATGAAGCCGCGCATGGGGCTGTCGCCGCCCGCGATGCCGGTGATGACAAGATCGTTCACGATCAGCACCGAGGCCGAGGTGTAAATCTTGCCTTTCTCCGAAGCTTCAGCCAGTGGCTGGCTCCACATCACGGCGCCCGTCAACCGGTTCAGGCAGACCAGATACGCATCATCGGATGTGTAAAAGAGCCGGTCTCCCAGAATGGCGACGCCACGGTTGGGGCCGGCGGGCGCGGCTTCCGCCGTGTTCTGACTGTCTTCGTCTTGCCTGCTGGCGGCGCGTTGCACGCCCAACCCATTTGTTCGCGGCGTGCACCAGATACTCAAGCCGGTCCTTGCGTCCAACGCGCAGACCTGCGGGCCGCCTGTGACATACATGATCCCGTTCACCACGATAGGCTCGCCCTCAAGCCCGATGCCGCCTGGCACGAATGCCCATTGCGGCTGAAGCTTGATCACATTCGCCCTGTTGATCTGTGCCAGCGGACTGTAATGGTTGCCGTCCCGCCGGCCGTTATAGGTCGTCCAGTCGCCGGGATGCGGATGCATGACCGCATCGATATCGGCCGGGGAAACAGGCTTCACTCCCCTGGTCAACGGTCCGGCCGTGATGCCGCCCAGCGTGCCCAGATAGGCAAGCAGATTGGCACGCTCCATAGCGGACCCATGGAAATCCGGCATGAAGGACCGCTTTCCCCGCACAATGGATGCGATCTGCTCCACCGGGATCATCCGGAACTTGCCGTCCAGGGTCTGCAGCGCGACTTCGCGTTCAGTCTGGCGGCGGGCGAAACCGCGCAGCTTTTCGCCGGACTTCAACACGACATCCTGAATGGCCCATTGCATATCGGCGCAAAAGGCCCATCCCGGACAAATGGCCAGGGATTTGGTGCCCATCATGGATGTGGGATTGTCGAGCCAGCGCTCCAGCTCGGCCTTGGT
This sequence comes from Rhizomicrobium sp., assembly GCA_035547275.1. Taxonomy (GTDB): domain Bacteria; phylum Pseudomonadota; class Alphaproteobacteria; order Micropepsales; family Micropepsaceae; genus Rhizomicrobium. The sequence continues at coordinate 1,461 of DASZVQ010000089.1, read as the reverse complement.
GCTGCGCGCCGCGATCGCGGACAAATCCGGTCCCGTGGAACCACCTTTGCCGCGCACCATATGACAGCCCGAACATCCACCCGCGCCATAGAACCAGGCCTCGCCGGCCGCCACCTGCTCCGGCGGCGCCGATTGAAGCCCGGAAATATTCATCCCATGCAGCCAGGCTGCCAGCCGGTTGACTTCGGGCTGCGGCAGATTGGGAAAGGGCGGCATACCGCGTTGACCGGCGCGAATGATGTGCGCGATGCCGGCGGCATCGAGCATGCGCAGATTCGGATTGTCGATCAGCGCCGGCGCCCTGTCGCCTCCCCCCGCGTCATCGCCATGGCAGCCCGCACATGTGCCGTTGAAATCACGCCGTGCCTGCGTGGTTTCTGCAACGCTCGGCGAGGCCGGAGCATTTTGCGCGAAACCATGCACCAACAGCCCTGCGCCGATGCCACCGATGACCAATGCCGCAATGACTGTCTTTTTCACGAAATCCCCCAGGCTCGGCGGCAACGGTTGCGATGACCAGCCGCGCTTTCCTTTGTAAGCGGCAATGTCGTTCTTCCAAACGAATTTTTCCGCGCCGCCCAGCCTCCCGCGCTCGCTGCGCCGCGATCTCACTTAGTGAGAATGATTTCAGGCACCACACTTCAAACCGCGCCCGCTTTACTTCAGCATCGCCAAGGAGCTCGACCGCGCGGAAGGCGCGCTTTGCGTTTGACGCAGAAGGGTTCGGCGTTCTCCCCTGGGACGCCGTTATTGGGCGGGCCTTGTCTTCGGCCAGCAAGGTCCGCCCAACTCCCTGCCCTCTCCGGCGAAACGGATCAACGCGCGGCAAGCGCGGCGGCCGGCGGCGTCAGATAGGGTACGCCGGCTTCGGCATTCCGGGTGGCGCGCTGTGTAAGCAGACTGGCGGCATCCCGCGCCAGCTTCGCATCGGGCCGGTCAAGCAGCCGCGCGAATTCCGCCGCAACGGCCGGAGCAGCGTAGGAGGTTCCCGTCACGCCAGCATAGCCGCGCGGCAAGGCCGCCGCCCTGACATCGATGCCCCTGGCCGCGAACCGCACGGCATTGCGGTTGGCGTCGATCTCCAGATGACCGGCGGCATCCACGGAGGTGACGCCAAAGACGCCTTCATATGCCGCTGGAAACCGCGCCGGCGCCGCGGGCCCGTCATTGCCGACAGCGGCAACCAGCACATGTCCGCTTGTGACAAAGGACCTGACCGCCGCCGCCAGCAGCGCATTGGCTGGACCTGCCAGGCTGATATTGGTGACCGGAACATGGTTCTGCGCCAGCCAGTCGAGCGCACGCGCGATGCCCAGCGCGCTACCGCCATCGGGGGCACCGCCGAACACATCGGCGGCAAAAAGCCTGGCGCCTGGCAGATAGCCGCTGAACGAACCGTCCTTGCCAACCAGCAAGGACGCAACAGCGGTGCCATGCTGGGTGGCGGGCGCAACACCTTTG
>DASZVQ010000088.1:0-31208 GCA_035547275.1 Rhizomicrobium sp. | reverse complement strand
CATCTCCTGCATGCACATCTGGATGCTGGCCTCGCCGGCGATATCGACCACCAGCGCATCGGGATGGGCCATCTGCACGCCCACCGCCGCGGGCAGGCCATAGCCCATGGTGCCCAGCCCGCCCGAGGTCATCCAGCGATTGGGCTGCTCAAACTTGAAACGCTGGGCCGCCCACATCTGATGCTGGCCGACCTCAGTGGTGATGAAGACGTCCTTATGATCCCTCGTCAGCGCATAGAGCCGGTCGATGGCATATTGCGGCTTGATGATCGTGTCGGAGTTGCGGAAGGACAGCGACTTCTTGGACCGCCACTGATCGATCCTGGCCCACCAGGCCTTCAACGCCTCGGTCTGGACCTGATGCTTGCCGGCCTTCCAGACGCGGATGATTTCGCGCAGCGCCTTGGCGGCGTCGGACACGATCCCCAGATCGACACGCACGATCTTGTTGATCTGCGAGGCGTCGATATCGATATGGACCTTTTTGGAATCCGGCGAGAAGGCGCTGACCCGGCCGGTGCAGCGATCGTCGAAGCGCGCGCCCAGATTGATCATCAGGTCGCAGTCATGCATCGCATGATTGGCTTCCCAGGTGCCGTGCATGCCCAGCATGCCCAGCCATTCGGGGCGCGACGCCGGGAAAGCGCCCAGCCCCATCAGGGTCGAGGTGATGGGAAAGCCGGTCAAATCGACCAGTTCGCGCAGCAGCCTGGACGCTTCCGGACCGGCGTTGATGATGCCGCCACCGCTATAGATCACCGGCCGCTTCGCCTCGGCCATCATCTCCACCAGCTTCACGATGGAGGCCGTGTCGGGATCGGTCTTGGGCCGATAGGTGCGGTGATGAACGGCGTGCGGCCCGGTATAGCTGCCGGTCTGGAACTGGACATCCTTGGGGATGTCGATGACCACCGGGCCGGGACGGCCATGGGTCGCGATGTCGAACGCCTCATGCAGCACGCGCGACAGGGTGTTGACGTCCTTCACCAGCCAGTTGTGCTTGGTACAGGGGCGGGTGATGCCGACCGTATCGCATTCCTGAAAGGCGTCCGTGCCGATCAGATGCGTGGGCACCTGGCCGGTCAAAACGACCAGCGGAATGGAATCCATCAGCGCATCGGTCAGGCCGGTGACGGCATTGGTCGCCCCGGGGCCGGAGGTAACCAGCACCACGCCAGGCTTGCCGGTGGAACGGGCGTAGCCTTCGGCGGCATGGGCGGCACCCTGTTCATGGCGCACCAGAACATGGGTGATGCCTTCGACCTTGAAGAGGGCGTCATAGATCGGCAGCACCGCGCCGCCAGGATAACCGAAGATATGGGTGACGCCCTGGTCCTTGAGGGCACGGACCACCATCTGCGCGCCGGTCATGGTTTCCGCGGCCGCCTGAGCAGCCTCCAGCGTCAATGTATCGTCCTTGTCCATCGTCCGTCCCTCGAATTTCCAATGCTCGCAATCGCACCAAAGATAAAGGGGCGTTTCCGCCCCTTGTCCGCATGGCCGCTATGTCCCCGAAAGCGTCAGCTTCGGAGAACCAGCGGCCTGAGACGTACGAGCGAACTCAACATGGCGCCGGAACCTAAAGATGCTGCAGCGCGGCGTCAAGCAATTTCACGCAGAAATTCTTTCAAATTGTGTAACTAAATTGCTCCCGCATGGGTCATACCAGATATAATGTGCCATACGATGACGAAACCACGTCATCTGGCGCTTGGCGAATTGCCGCGTGGCGGTGATGGCGCCATCCAGCGCTTCACCCCGGGTCAAGGTTCCTTGGGCCAGGGCCTGAAGTGGACGCAATCCCAGCAGTTTGGCAGCCGGAAGACCGGGGTCCAGCCCCTCCAATGCACGGGCTTCCTCCAGCCCGCCGGCATCCAGCATCGCCACGAAGCGCTGGCCAATGCGGGCCCGGCGCACATCGCGCGGCGGGTCCAGCACAAAGGCAGCGAGCCGCGCATCCTTCAGCACCGGCGCGGCTGGCGTTTCCTGCCATTCGGCCAATGGCCGGCCGGTGGATTCAAACACTTCATAGGCGCGCAGCACGCGCTGCGGATCGCTGGGGCGAAGCTTGGAGGCGGTCAGCGGATCACGCTCGGCCAGCCGGGCATGCAACGCTTCCACGCCGATATCGTCCAGCAGCGCGCGCGCGGCATCGCGCACTTCATCCGGCGTGGGGGGGACAGGGGCCAGGCCATCGGTCAGGGCCATGAAATAGAGGCCGGTGCCGCCGACAAAGATGGGCACACGGCCCATGGCGCGCGCCTGTACCAGCGCCTTCACCACGTCATCGCGCCAGCGCCCGACGGAATAGACCTCGCGCACGCCGACATGGCCGTAAAGCAGATGAGGCACACGCGCCTGGTCCTGCGCGGAAGGCTGAGCCGTGAGGATCGGCGCCTCGCGATAGACCTGCATGGAATCGGCATTGATCACCACGCCGCCGATGTTTTCGGCCAGTTCCAGCGCGGCGGCCGACTTGCCGCTGGCGGTGGGGCCTGCAATAAGCACCGCGTCGAATTTCATTTTGCCTTTCCTGGGCCTTACAATGTTTGTTCTGAATGTCATCGGCAAGGGCGCCGAGCCCGCCCTGTTCCAGGGTCTGGACAACGGGCCCGTGAAAATCCTGGCGCCGGGCTTTGCCTTCGACCTTCCGGTGGCGGCAGGCGATGCGCTGGCCGAAGCCCGCGCCCGCGCCAGCGGTTTGGCGCTGGACATCAATCTGATCTCTACCAGTAAGCGCCGCAAGAAGCTGCTGGTCGCCGATATGGATTCCACCATCATCAATGTCGAATGTCTGGACGAGCTGGCGGACATGGCGGGACTGAAACCCCAGATCGCCGCCATCACCGAGCGCGCCATGCGCGGCGAACTGGAATTCGAGGCCGCACTGCGCGAGCGCGTGGGCATGTTAAAGGGCCTGAAACTGGACGCGCTGGAAAAGACCTATGCCGAACGCGTGCGCCTCAATCCCGGCGCCAAATCGCTGCTCGCCACCATGCGCGCGCAAGGCGCCCATACCATGCTGGTGTCGGGCGGCTTCGGCTATTTCACCCGGCGCGTGGCGCAGGCCGCGGGCTTTCATGTCGAGCGCGGCAACACCCTGATCGATGACGGCGAGACACTGACCGGCGAAGTGGGCACACCGATCCTGGGCCGCGCCGCCAAGCTGGAAGCGCTGGAAGAAGCCGTGACGCGGCTGAAGCTTGATTTCGCCGAGAGCCTGGCGGTGGGCGACGGCGCCAACGATCTGGCCATGATCCAGAAAGCGGGCCAACATGGTGGCTTGGGTGTGGCCTATCACGCCAAGCCGGTGGTCGCGGCCGCGGCCGGCGCCGCCATCAACCACAACGATCTCACCGCCCTGCTCTATCTGCAGGGCTATAGCGATGACGAGATCGTCAGGCTGGATTAGGATTGCGGCTAGTTCAACCGCAACCCAACATACGTCATGTCGCCGTCGCGGTTGATCAGCAGAAGCTCGGACTTCTTGCCCGCCTTCACATCCGCGTCGATCCGCTTGGAGACATCGTCCGGCGTTTTCACCGTCTGGCCCGCCACTTCCACGATCACGTCACCCGGTCGCAGATTCTTTTCCGCCGCCGAACTGCCCGGGTCCACCGACGCCACCACCACGCCCTGCACGCCGCCGCCGATCTTGAACTTGCCGCGCGCGCCCTGATCCAGGACGCCCAGGGTCAGACCCAATTGCGACAGCTTGGACTGATTTTTGGGCGGCGGTGGCGCCTTTACCGGTCTGTCCGGCTTGTTGTCGTCGGCCAGCTTCTGCACGGTGATGCGCAGGGTCTGCTTGCGTCCCTTGCGCAGCACATCGATGCTTGCCGTCTTGCCGATCGGGGTGTCGGCCACGATGCGCGGCAGGGCGCGGTCATCGGCCACCGGCTTGCCATCAAAACCGACAATCAGATCGCCATTCACCAGCCCGGCCTGCGCGGCGGGACCACCCTTGGTCACATCCGCCACCAGCGCGCCCTGGGTGGTGGGAAGGCCCAGGCCCTCCGCGATCTCCGGCGTCACCTGCTGGATGCGCACGCCGATCCAGCCGCGCCGCGCCACGCCGAACTGGCGCAGCTGGCCGATCACGTCCCGCGCCAGATTTGCGGGAATGGAAAAACCGATGCCAACGCTGCCGCCCGACGGCGTATAGATTTGCGAATTGATGCCGATGACATTGCCTTCCATGTCGAACAGCGGACCGCCGGAATTGCCGCGATTGATCGGCGCATCGGTCTGGATGAAATCATCATAGGGCCCGGCATTGATGTTGCGGTTGCGCGCCGAGACAATGCCCGCCGTCACCGTCGAGCCGATGCCGAAAGGATCGCCGATCGCGATCACCCAATCCCCGATGCGGGCCTTGTCGCTGTCGCCGAAATGGGTGGCCGGCAAGGGCTTCTTCGACGTCACTTTCAGCAGCGCCAGATCGGTCTTGGTGTCGCGCCCCACCACCCTGGCCGGCATCTGGGTGCCGTCCTGCAGGGAGACGGTGATCTGGTCGCTGTCCTCGATCACATGGTTGTTGGTGACGATGTAGCCGGACGGGTCGATGATGAAACCAGACCCTAGTGAGGTGACATGGCGCGGCGCGTTGGATTTGGGGCCCAGGAAATTCTTGAACAGGTCTTCCAGCGGCGAGCCCGGCGGCAGGTTGGGCATGGCGTTCTGCGGCGGCGCCTTCAGGGTCTGGCTGGTGGAGATGTTGACCACGGTGGGCAGCAGCTTGTCGGCCAGATCGGCAAAGGAATCCGGCGCGGGACGCGCCGCGGCGGGGAGCGGCGAGAGGCTGGCCAGCGCCAGAATGGCACATCCAAAAAAAGCACCGGGGACTAAAAAGGCACGCATCTGTTCGTTCCTGGGAACGTTGGGGGCTGGAATCGGGGGCAGTTTAGGCAGGGACTGCCCCGGTAAACAGGCAAAAGCCGCGACGCTCGCGGTTTTTTCATGTGCGGCAGCCTGTGCCGCACAGGGGTTCCAAGGCACGGGACTTGAAAAGATTCGCCCATGGAAACGCTTAATGCCCATGGGAAATTGCTGGGCCTGCTCTGTCTGGCGCTGGCCTTCAGCGCCGGCCTGATGGTGCTTGCGGGGTGCGGCGGCCTGCTGCCGGACCGGCAGGGCCAAAATGCCGCCTTCCAGAGTTATGACCAGCTGGTGGAATCCTACAACGAGATCGTTCCCGGCATGACCAATGCCCAGGATCTGCCCAATCTGGGCTTCGACACCAGGTCCGCCAATGTCGCGGTGCTGTCCCCGGGGGATATTGCAGCGCGTTTTCTGCGCGCGCCCGGCGTTCCGTATCCGAATCCGGCGGTGCGGGATTGCATCCGGGCCGCCCCCTATTGCACGGGTTTCGTCTTTCATCCCGGCCATGCATCAGGCGGCCAGCCGGACGCGGTAGCAGCCGGCTTTCTGAACTTTCGCAGCGAACCCCGCCGGTCGGCTTATGTGACCCTTCTGGTGATGAATGGCCGCGTGGTGCACAAGGTTTTCTCGCGCATCACCGGCCCTGAGCCCGCCTACTAGGATTTGCGGGGTGCGGGGGCTATATCCTTCGCCCATGACGACATTACGCGATGATGTGTTGAAGGCCCTCGATCAGGTGATCGATCCCGTAAGCGGGCGCACCGTGGTTCAGCAGGACATGATCCAGGGCCTGGTGGTCAAGGACGGCCATGTCGGCTTTGTGCTGGAAGTGGCGCCGGAACAGGGCCCGAAATCCGAACCCTTGCGCAAGATCTGCGAAGCGATGGTGCTGGGCGTGAAGGGTGTCAAATCCGTCACCGCCGTGCTGACCGCGCATGACGATCATCCCGAGCCCGGGCACGAGCATCACCATCATCGGGAACCGCTCAGACCCGCGGTCAACCGCCAGCCACCGCCCGCGCCCGCCGGGATTCCCGGTGTGAAGAACATTGTGGCGGTGGCCAGCGGCAAGGGCGGCGTGGGCAAATCCACTGTCGCGGTCAATCTGGCGCTGTCGCTGGCGCGGCTGGGCCTGAAGGTGGGGTTGCTGGACGCCGACATCTACGGCCCGTCGGTGCCGCGCCTGCTGGCCATCACCGAGAAGCCGGGTAGCGACGGCCACACACTTCTTCCCATCGAACGCTATGGCATCAAGACGATGAGCATCGGCTTCCTGGTCAAGGAAGACGAAGCCATGATCTGGCGCGGTCCGATGGTGCAGAGCGCGCTGTCGCAGATGCTGAGCGATGTCGCCTGGGCGCCGCTGGACGTGCTGGTGCTGGACATGCCGCCCGGCACCGGCGACGCACAGCTCACGATTGCCCAGCGCGTGCCGCTGAAAGGCGCGGTGATCGTTTCCACCCCGCAGGATATCGCATTGATCGATGCCAGGAAGGGCATCGCCATGTTCAACAAGACCCAGGTGCCGATCCTGGGCGTGGTCGAGAACATGTCCATGTTCACCTGCCCCGATTGCGGCTCGTCCCACGCCATCTTCGGCCATGGCGGCGCGCGCGAGACGGCGGAAAAGCTGGGCGCGCCCTTCCTGGGCGAGATTCCGCTGGTGCCGCGCATCCGCGAGACATCCGACGCCGGTCAGCCGATCACTGTCTCGGTGCCCGACGGACCGGAGGCCAAGGCCTTCATGGACGTGGCCAAGCAGGTCGCGGCCGCGCTGGAAACCGCGTCCAAGCCGGCGCCGAAGATCGTCATTGAGTAGGTTCGTTATCGCGTCAGCGTGACGTAACTGTAGCGCAGACCATCCGGCGTGACATGGTCCTCGCGCGCGGTCTCATGCCAGCCCTTGCGGTCAAAGGCGAAACGCGCATCGCCATCAAAGGCGCGGTGCACTTCCGTCAGTTCGATACGCGAGGCCAGCGGCAGCGCGCGCTCATAGATTTCCGCGCCGCCAATGACCATCACCACGCCCGATGTGCCGGCCGTGGCCTGGCCCAGCGACGCGGCCGCAGTCGCGCCCTCCGCCCGCCAGTCCTTCTGGCGCGTCACCACCACATTGACCCGGCCCGGCAGCGGCTTCTTGGGCAGGCTGTCCCAGGTCTTGCGGCCCATCACCACGGTATGGCCCATGGTCAGCGCCTTGAAGCGCTTCATATCGTCGGAGATATGCCAGGGAATGCCGCCATCCTTGCCGATGACGCCATTCTCGGCCAGCGCCAGCACCAACACGATCTCGCTCATGATGCCAGCCTCTTCAGCGCTTCGCCCATCAGACGATAGTTGATCCAGTTGTCGCGCGGACACGCGCCCAGGCTTTTGTAGAACTCAATCGAAGGTGCGTTCCAGTCCAGCACCTGCCATTCCATGAAACCGCCGACCGCGTGCGCTTTGCCCGCCAGATGCGCCAGCAGTGCCCGGCCGAGACCCTGCCCTCGGAATTGGGGCTGCACATACAGGTCCTCGACATAGACGCCGCACGCAGCGCCAAAGCTTTTGTAGATCCAGAACCAAGCGGCGATTCCCACCGCCGTGCCATCAACGAAAACCAGCTCGCAATGACAGGCCGCGCCCAGCATGTCGCGCGTCACCTGATCTTCCGTGAGCGAGAAGCGGTCCAGCAGCTCTTCATATTCAGCCAGTTCCCGCAACAGCGAGACGATGGTCTGCGAATCGCTTTGCGTCGCGGCACGGATGAAAAAATCGCTCATGCCTGCAACCATAGGATTGCGCCGCAACAAAGGGAACTTAAACTGTGCGCGCCGGTTACCTCCCGGCCATTTTCAGGACATGAGATATGCGAAAATTGCTGATTTCCGTTGCTGCCATTTCCCTTTTTGCCCTTCCCGCGCTGGCCCAGCCGGGCCATGACGATCATGGCCATGGCGGTGGTGGCGGCGAGCATGGCGGAGGCGCCCCGCATGGCGGCGGACCTGCCCCCCAGGCACAACATGGCGGCCCGCCCGGCGGCGGCCATTTCGACCATGCGCAGGGTGGTCCCAATCCGTCTTACAGCCGCGGCCCCAATGGCGGCGGCTTCGAACATCATGCGCCGCAGGCCAACCCCGCCTATAGCCGCGGACCCAATGGCGGCGGCGATGTCCATCACGATTTCCATGGTGGCCAACACAATGGTTTCAATCCGGGTGGCCCCAACATGGCGGGACGTCCCGGCGGCGGCTTCAATCATGGCGGCCCCGGCGGCGGCCATCACGATTTCCACGGCTTCGGGGATTACCACCAGAACTTCAATGCACCCCGCCACTTCCATGCCGGCGCCTATCGCCGCCCGCAGGGCTGGTATCCGCACCACTGGGTATTTGGCGAATACCTGCCCGCGCCCTTCTGGGCGCGTGATTACTGGCTGGTGGATTTTATGGATTACGGCCTGCCGCCGCCGCCATATGGCGCGATCTGGGTCCGGGTGGGCGATGATGCGCTCCTGATCGACCAGGACACGGGCGAGATCATCACCGTGGAATATGGGGTGTTTTACTAATCCCCAGGCTGCGGCGGATGGCCCCTTACGCTGGGGTCTACACCTGCTATAAGCGGCCACCGGACCGAGCGGGGTCCCATGAGCGGACCCGCGCACGCGTTCTTTTGCGCGGCATATTCAAAGGTACGGTAATAAGACATGTCCAACGTCACGGTGATCGGCGCCCAATGGGGCGACGAAGGCAAAGGCAAGATCATCGACTGGCTGTCGAACCGTGCCGATATGGTCGTGCGGTTCCAGGGCGGCAACAATGCCGGCCACACCATCGTGGTGGGCGATAAGACCTACAAGCTGTCGCTGCTGCCGTCGGGCGTGGTGCAGGGCAAGCGTTCCATCATCGGCAATGGCGTGGTGGTCAATCCCTGGGCCCTGCTGGAGGAAATCGCCAAGGTGGGCGCCGCCGGCCTGGCCGTGACGCCGGACATTCTGGTGCTGGCGGAAAATGCCGTGCTGGTTCTGCCGCTGCACCGCGAGCTGGACGAATTGCGCGAGGAAGCCGCGGCCCAGAAGATCGGCACCACCAAGCGCGGCATCGGCCCGGCCTATGAAGACAAGGTCGGCCGCCGCGCGATTCGCGCCATCGACCTGAAAGATCCGGCGACGCTGCCCGCCAAGATCGAGCGGTTGCTCGCCCACCACAATGTCCTGCGCAAGGGCTTTGGCGCGCCGGAAGTAGATGCGGGCGTGCTGCTGGCATCGCTGAACGAGATCGCGCCCAAAATCGCGCCCTTCCTGGGCTCGTCCTGGCGCGAACTGGAAGCCGCGCGGCAGGCCGGCAAGCGCGTGCTGTTCGAAGGCGCGCAAGCCGTGCTGCTGGACATCGATCACGGTACCTATCCCTTCGTCACCTCGTCCAACACGGTGGCGGGCCAGGCGGCGGCCGGCGCGGGCGTTTCTCCGCGCGCCATCGGCACGGTGCTGGGCATCGTCAAGAGCTACACCACCCGCGTGGGCGAAGGCCCCTTCCCGACCGAGCTGAAAGACGCCACCGGCGAAAAGCTGGGCGAACGCGGCCATGAATTCGGCACCGTGACGGGCAGGAAGCGCCGCTGCGGCTGGTTCGACGCCGTGCTGGTGCGCCAGACCTGTGTCACCGGCGGCGTGGACGGCATCACCCTGACCAAGCTCGACGTGCTGGACGGCTTCGACCAGATCAAGGTCTGTGTCGCCTATGAACTGGACGGAAAGCGGCTGGACCATCTGCCGGCCGACGCCAATCTGCAGGCGCGGCTGACGCCGGTCTATGAGACGCTGGAAGGCTGGAAGGAAACCACCCATGGCGCGAAGAGCTGGGCCGACCTTCCCGCCAACGCCATCAAATATGTGCGCCGGGTGGAAGAGTTGATCGGCGCGCCGGTGGCGCTTTTGTCCACCAGCCCCGACCGCGACGACACCATCATGGTGCAGGACCCGTTCGTCGGACGCTAAGGCTTTTCACGCGCGGGTATTGAACACCACATAGCGGAATTTGGTGCCCGGGGCGATGCCGCTGAATTCATGCGGCATGCCGGCTGGAATCTGCAGAAAGTCGCCGGCATGCACGGTCATGCTCTTGCCGCCCACAATAGCCTCGCCACGAATCTGTCCCGGTGAGGTTTCGCGCGGCTTGGAGACCGTGCCGCCATAGATCAGCGTCGCCTCGCCCGACAGCACGTGAATATAGTGCGTCCAGTGGGTATGGACTTCCGGCTCATTGCCCTGATCGCTGCGCTGGGCATATTCGACAAAGTAATTCTCATGATCGACCGGGAAAACCGTCTTGGCGCCCGGTCCTGGCTTGTCGGTCAGGGCTTCGACATCCCCGGCCGAGAGATATTTGAAACCTTCCGGCGGCAAGGCGTGCGGCGCGGTCTGTGCGAAAGCGGCTGGCGCCAGCAAGGCGGCGGCGAAAAACGAAATGGCAATCCTGTAAAACATCTGCTTTCCCCTCTTTGTTGCCTTTGACATGACCTGGATCTGGCGGCTCCAAACATGGCTATTCAAGCATCAGGAATGGTTCAACGGCCCGCTTCCCTGCCCCAGTCCGGGCGCGGTCCTGATCGCCTGCTGGACATAGGCCTGCCCGCGGGCCACCGCATCCTGCAAGGTCCGGTTCTGCGCCAGGCCGCAGGCGATGGCGGTGGCCAGCGTGCAGCCGGTGCCATGGGTATGGCGCGTGTCCTGGCGCGGCGCCTCAAAAGGAATGAACGCGCCTTCCGCCCACAGCACGTCGCGAACTTCGCCGCCATCACCATGGCCGCCCTTGAACAGCACCGCGTCGCTGCCCAGCATCTTGAACACCATGGCGGCATTGCGCATCCGATGCTCGCTTTTGGGATAGATGCCAGTCAACGCTTCGGCTTCCGGCAGGTTGGGCGTCACCAGCCGGCTCCTACGGATCAGCCGCTTCTTCAGCACCGTGATGCCGGATTCCTCCAGCAGGGGCGCGCCGCTGGAGGACAGCAGCACCGTATCCAGCACAAGCGGGATTTCGCTGGCCTCCAATATGTCGGCCACGGTAGCGGCGATCTCGGCGGTACCCAACATGCCGATCTTGATCACATCGGCGCCGATATCGCCCAGTGCCGCCTTGATCTGCCCTGCCACGATGGCGGCCGGCACGGGATGCACATGGCTGACGCCTCGTGTGTCCTGCACGGTAACGGCGGTCACCGCCGTCTGGGCATAGACACCAAACGCCTGGGCGGTCTTGAGGTCGGCCTGGATGCCGGCGCCGCCCGAAGAGTCCGAACCCGCGATAACCAGAATCCGTGGGATCAGGCTGCAACCTCTTCAATGGCGGACGCAATCTGGCGCACCACGGCGCGCACCACCTTCTCGTCCTCGCCTTCCGCCATCACGCGGATCAGGGGTTCGGTGCCCGACTTGCGCACCAGCACCCGGCCCGAAGCGCCCAGCCTGGCATTGGCGGATTCGATACTGGACTTGACTTTTTCGTCATCCAGGGGCGAGCCCTTCTTGAAGCGCACATTCTCCAAAACCTGGGGCAGAGGTTCAAACAGATGCGCGGCCTCGGAGGTGGGCCTCCCCTCCTGCGCCAGCACCGCCAGCACCTGCAGCGCCGCCACCAGCCCATCGCCGGTGGTGGAGAAATCCGACAGGATGATATGGCCGGACTGCTCGCCACCGACATTGAAGCCGCCCTTGGCCATTTCCTCCAACACATAGCGGTCGCCCACCGCGGAGCGCGCCAAGGACAGATTCAAGGTCTTGAGATAACGGTCGAGCCCGGCATTGGACATCACCGTGCCGACCACGCCGCCGCCCTTGAGACTGTCGGACTTCGACCAGCTTTTGGCGATCAGCGCCAGGATCTGGTCGCCATCGATGATGCGGCCATGCTCGTCGGCCATCACCACCCGGTCGGCATCGCCGTCCAGCGCGATGCCGAAATCGGCGCGCACTTCGCGCACCTTGCTGCACATAGCCTGAGGCGCGGTCGATCCGCAGTCCAGATTGATGTTGGTGCCGTTGGGCGTGACACCCATGGAAACGATGTCGGCGCCCAGCTCCCACAACACTTCGGGCGCCACCTTGTAAGCGGCGCCATTGGCGCAGTCGATGACGATGCGCAGGCCATCCAGCCGCAGATTGCGCGGGAAGGTGCGCTTGGCGAATTCGATATAGCGGGCCTGGCTGTCATCGACGCGCTTGGCACGGCCGATCTGGGCGGAGGGGGCCAGCCCCTGCTCCAGGCCCGCGGCCATGAGCGCCTCGATCTCATTCTCCACCTCGTCGGAGAGCTTCTGGCCGTCGGGGCCGAAGAATTTGATGCCATTGTCCTCGAACGGATTGTGCGAGGCGGTGATCATCACGCCAAGGTCAGCGCGCAGGGAACGCGTCAGCATGGCGACGGCGGGTGTGGGCAAGGGACCGAACTGGAATACATCCATGCCCACGGCCGTGAAGCCGGAGACCAGGGCGCTTTCGAGCATATAGCCCGATAGGCGGGTGTCCTTGCCGATCACCACCCGATGACGATGCTCGCCGCGGGTGAAGATGCGGCCCGCCGCCATGCCCGCCTTCATCGCCACCTCGGGCGTGAGCTTGGCGGTGTTGGTGCGGCCGCGGATGCCGTCGGTGCCGAAATATTTGCGGGTCATGGATGGGGTCCCGGGATTGGCAATTTCTAGCATATTCCAGCCCTGAAAGGCGTTAATGCCGCCCTTTTCCTATCGCTTTCAGGAGCTTAAGGCCATCCCCCACCGCTTTTTGCCTTCATCGGCCCAAAGGATAGCACCTGGCGGGCCCAATCAGGCATCCTGGCCGATGGCCTTGAGAACCTTCAGGCCGTCCTTCAGCGCGCCAGGCGCATGGGTGCGGATATAGTCGGCCCCATTGGCCTCGGCGAACAATTCCGCCGCCAGGCTGGCCGCACCGGCCTCCAGCGCCGGCCGGTTGACCAGCTTGCGCAGAAAGCCCTTGCGCGACAGCGAGACCAGCAGCGGCAGGCCATAACGGGCTTTCAGCTCCGGCAGGCGCCGCAGCAGGATCAGGGAATTCTCCATGTCGGCGCCCACGAACTGGCCCATGCCTGGGTCCAGGATCAGCCGCGCGCGGGCGATGCCGGCTTCGGTCAGCGCCTTCACGCGCGCATCGAAGAAATGGGTGACGCGGTCAAAGATTTCGGCGGACGGCACATCGGTGCGCACCGCGACCCCGCGTTCCTGCACCATATGCATCACGATCAGCCTGGCATCTGATGCGGCCAGCGCGGGATAGAGCGCGGGCTCGGGAAAGCCATGAATGTCGTTCAGATAATCCACCCCTTGCGCGAGCGCCCAGCGCTGCACCTCGGGCGAGAATGTGTCGATGGAGAGCGACAGGCCATTTCCCTTCAAGGCCGGGATGACGGCGGCCAGGCGCGCGATCTCGACATCCGGCGCCACGGCCTGCGCATCCGGATTGGAGGATGCCGCTCCGATGTCGATGATGTCGGCGCCGCTTTCGGCCATGGCGCGGGCATGAAAGATCGCCGCGCCCGGCTCCAGATATCTGCCGCCGTCGGAGAAACTGTCTGCGGTGATGTTGAGGATGCCGAGGATTTTCATGCGGGCTCGCTTCGCGCATCGCGTAAGGGCCACAGGCGCGGCAAAAAGAAAAGGGCGGCCAAAGCCGCCCTTTTGTAATCATATCTTTTGTTACTATCTCGGCTGCGGTTCCGGGGTGATGATCGGCCCCGGCGCCGCCGGCCGCGGCTTGCCGGCCACCGGCACGCTGGTGCCTTCGCCACGGCCAGGCACCACCGGATCTTCATAGGGGGTGCGGACCGGCGGAATGCCCTTCAGCAGCGCCACGATCTCGTCGCCAGTCAGGGTTTCGTATTCCAGCAGGCCGCGCGCCAGGACATTCAGGTCGCTCTGGTGATCGGTGAGGATCTGCTTGGCCTTGGAATAGCACTCATCGATGATGCGATGGATTTCCGCATCGATCTTCTGCGCCGTGGCTTCCGAGACATTCTGGGTGCGCGATACGCTATGTCCCAGAAAGACCTCTTCCTGATTCTCGGCATAGGCGATCGGACCCAGGCTGTCGGACATGCCGAAGCGGGTGACCATGGCGCGGGCCATGCGGGTCGCCTGTTCGATGTCGCTCTGGGCGCCGGTGGTGACCTTCTCATGGCCGAACACCAGTTCCTCGGCCAGGCGGCCGCCAAAGGCGACACATAGGTCGGCCAGCATCTTCTGGCGGGTGAGCGACAGCTGGTCGCGTTCCGGCAGGCGCATCACCATGCCGAGCGCGCGGCCGCGCGGAATGATGGTCGCCTTGTGGATTGGATCGGAGCCGATGACATGCAGCGCCACGATGGCATGGCCGCCCTCGTGATAGGCGGTGAGTTTCTTTTCCTCGTCGCTCATCGCCATGGAGCGCCGTTCCGCGCCCATCATCACCTTGTCCTTGGCGTCTTCCAGTTCGCTCATGGTGACGACACGCTTGCCGCGCCTGGCCGCCATCAGCGCGCCTTCATTGACCAGATTGGCCAGATCGGCGCCGGAGAAACCGGGCGTGCCGCGCGCGATGGTGCGCGGATCGACATCGGGCGCCAGGGGCACCTTGCGCAGATGCACGCGCAGGATCTTTTCGCGTCCCGCAAGGTCGGGATTGGGCACCACGACATGGCGGTCGAAACGGCCGGGGCGCAACAGCGCCGGGTCCAGCACATCGGGCCGGTTGGTCGCCGCGATCAGGATCACGCTTTCGTTGGCCTCGAAGCCGTCCATCTCGACCAGGAGCTGATTGAGGGTCTGTTCGCGTTCGTCATTGCCGCCGCCCAGGCCCGCGCCGCGATGGCGGCCGACCGCGTCGATTTCGTCAATGAACACGATGCAGGGCGAATTCTTCTTGGCCTGTTCGAACATGTCGCGGACACGGCTGGCGCCGACACCCACGAACATCTCGACAAAGTCGGAACCCGAAATGGTGAAGAAGGGCACATTGGCTTCGCCCGCGATGGCGCGCGCCAGCAAGGTCTTGCCGGTGCCCGGCGGGCCGACCAGCAGCACGCCCTTGGGGATGCGCCCGCCCAGGCGCTGGAATTTCTGCGGATCGCGCAGGAAGTCGACAATTTCCTTCAGGTCGTCCTTGGCCTCGTCCACACCGGCCACGTCCTCGAAGGTCACCCGGCCCTGGCGCTCGGTCAAAAGCTTGGCACGCGACTTGCCGAACCCCATCGCCTTGCCGCCGCCCGACTGCATCTGGCGCAGGAAGAACACCCAGACGCCGAAGATCAGCAGCATGGGGAACCAGTTGATGAAGATGGCGAGCAGAGACGGCATGCCGTCATCGGCCGGCGACACGGTGGTGTCGACATTGTGGGCCTTCAGGGTCGGCCACAGGGTCGAGTCATTGTTGGGCACGGTGGTGACGAACGGCTGGCCCGAACTCATCTCGCCTTTCACCTGATCGCCCTGGAAGGTGACCTTCTTGACCTGGTTCTGCACCACCAGCTCATTGAAGCGCGAATAGGTGATGGAAGAGGCGGGCGTGTGCTGGCCCGTGCCCTGAAACAGGTTGAACAGGAAAACCAGCAGAAGCGCGATGACAATCCAAAGCGCCAGATTTCTCAGATTATTCAAGGCCGTCCTCTTTCGTGCCGGGGGCAAGACTCGTCGCCACGGGCAGGCTCTCCCGCCCTTAATAGATAGGACGGTTCTAGCGTATTGCCAGACATCAAAACGTTAAGAGTTTTGCGGCCCCGCCGCAACCGCACAGGGTTGCGCGCCCGTCTTCCAAAATTCCCGGAAAATGCCCGGTTTTGCTCAGGCTTTCCGGGGACCCTCCCGCCGCACCAGCAGGGAAAAAGGGGCGAAATTCGCGGGCGCCCGGCCAATCTGACAGCCATGCAGGGTGGCGCGGGCGTCGGACCCGGCTTTCGCCAGCGCGTCGAACAGCCGCTCCAGGGAGTCAAATCGCGGCCGGTAGGTCCGGCCGGAAACCGCCATCAACACCCAGGCCAGCGCCCGAAGGCCCAGCTCGCGTGGCGCCGCCGCCAGCGCCTGGGGATCGAGCAGGATGCCTTTTTCACCCACCTGCATGGCGCGGGCGAGAACCGCTTCGGTCACCATCTCCAGGCTTTCGCGCGCGCGCGCCAGATGGCTTGCCGCCTGGGCGATGCGGGCGGCAGAGAGGCCGGCCGCCTCCAGCGCGGCGCGCGCCTTGCGCAGCTTGACCCGGTCAAAGCTGCCGTCTTCGTTCATGGGGTCATCCAGCCAGGCTTGACTGCGCGCCTTGAGATAGGCCCGCATCTCTTCGCGACTGAAGTCCAGCAGCGGCCGCGCCACGCTGAGCCCCTCGAAGCCCGCGACCGGCCAGGGCGCATAGGCGCGCATACCCGCCAGTCCGTCCAGTCCGCTGCCCCGCGCCAGCCGCAGGAGAAATGTCTCGGCCTGGTCATCTTCGGTGTGGCCGACAAACAGGGTGGCGATGCCCCTCTTGCGCATCCATGCTCCCATCAGCCGGTAGCGGGCCTCGCGGCCCGCGGCTTCGATGCCGGATTTGGGCTTTGGCCCGCGCCACGTCAGCACATGCGCCTTCAATCCAGCCGCCCTGGCCCAGCGCACGACCTGGCGCGCATCAGCGGCCGATGTCTTGCGCAGGCCATGGTCCACCGTCAGCACCACCGGCAGAGGCCATTTCCTGGCCCGCGCGAACGCCGCCAGCAGATGCATCAACGCAAGAGAATCGCCGCCGCCCGATACCGCGATGGCCCAAGGGGCGGCGACAGGGGCGTCATGTCCCGCCATCGCGCCCGCGAATTTTTCCGCCAGCCTATCTGCAGGCGGTTTTGCGGAGGTTGGCCGCCTGGCTGAGGATTTGCGGGCTGGCATCCGGATATTTCGACTTGATGAGGCCAAGCGTGGTGCAGCCTTCGGATTTCTGGCCCATCGACATGAAGGACTGGGCAAGCTTGAGCATAGCTTCGGATGCCGGCTGTGACTTGGGATATTTCTTGATCACTTCCGCGAAGGTGCGCGCCGAGGTGGCATAGTCCTGACGGATGAAGGCGATATTGGCGACCCAATAAATCGCCTGTGGCGACAGGCTGGTGTCATCGGGATTGGCGTCGGCATAAGCACGGAAGGCAGCGGAAGCCTCGTCATACTGGGCGCGGCGCATCAGGTTCATCGCCTGGTCATACTGGGCGGAATTGCCGGGCGCAGCCCCGCCATTGTTGCCCATGCCTCCCGCCGGTCCCGACCCCATCGGCAAGGTGCCCAGGATACCGGGCGCGCGCCCGCGCGGCACCGCGCCGTTATCCGCCGCCGGCGGTGGAACAAAGCCCGGCTGTCCATTGCCGGTGGCATTGATGGGGGGCAGCGACTGGCCCGGCGTCAGACCGCCTTGGGAATAAGATTGGGGGGCGACCTGGCCGGCCGACGGCGTGCCCGCGGCCGCGCAGTTCATGGAATCGCCGGCACCCAGCTGCTGCGCCGATAGCTGGCACAGCCGGTAGGCGAAATCCTTCTGCATCCGATCGATCTTGTCGTTCTGCTGCTGGATCTGGTGCGAGAGCTCCTCATTGGTGCCGGTGACATGGCTTAGGGCATCGGTCAGGCCCTGCACCTTGTCTTCCAGGCTCCGTATACGGGCGTCCTGCTGCTGGGTGGTGTTCTGCAGGTCCTTGATGCCCTGGTCTTGCGCAGCTTCCCGAGCCTTCTCCTCGTCGCTGGGACCAAAGATCTGGGCGCCGGCCGAGAGAGGCGACAACGCGGTCGCGCACACCAGAACCGAAATCAGAAGCCGCTGCTTGATCATGATCGACCTTCTACAAAGCCTTCTAAGCAAAAAAGGGGCGCGGGTTTTATCCCGCGCCCCTTTTTGCGACTAACGCAAGTTACGAATTGGCGCCGCCAGTGATGGTGGTCACGCCACGGCGGTTCTGCGCCCAGCAGGCCTCATTGGACTCGGTGCAGATCGGACGCTCCTTGCCGTAGGAAATGGTCTCGACGCGGGCGGTGGAGACGCCCTGGCTGACCAGATACTCCTTCACGGCGTTGGCGCGACGGGCACCCAGCGCGAGGTTGTATTCGCGCGTGCCACGCTCGTCGCAATGACCTTCGATGGTAACGCGCACGGCCGGGTATTTGGACAGCCAGGCGGCCTGGCGGCCCAAGACGGCCTTGTCGCTGTCTTCGATATTGTACTGGTTCAGGGCGAAATGGACGGTGTCGCCCACATTGACCCGGAAGTCTTCGGCGCTGCCCGGAATGATGCTGGAGGTGACGGGAGCGGGCGCCGACTGCTGCGGCGGCGGGACCGGGGGAGGCGCGGTATTGACGGCTTCCTGCTTGTGCGTGCAGGCGCCCAACATCAGGGCTGCCGACAGGCACGCAAATTTCAGGGAATGTGGAAATCGGGTCATGGCTGGAATCTCCTGGCAGCGAAGACCGCGGTGCGGCGGCGCCCACGCTTTATGAATGTCATTACGCACCTAAAACCAACAAACGCACTAAGCGTAAAAAAGAACCAAACATTGCGGTCGAAATTAGACTGATTCTAGAAAAACTGGCCTACTGGATCAAGGGCGACCAGGCAGGGTCCGACGCGTCTCCAGGGGTCATGACACGGCGGGCATTGCGACCGGTAACATCGACCGACCATATCTGTGCGCTGCGCCCCCCAGGTGACTCGCGGGTGTACATCAGGACACGTCCATTGGGGGCCCAGGTGGGCCCTTCGTCATGGAATCCGTCGGTGATCATGCGCTCGCCCGAGCCGTCGGGGTGCATCACGCCAATGGTGAAATGGGCGCCCTGCTGCTTGGTAAAGGCGAGCAGATCGCCGCGGGGGCTCCAGACCGGCGTGCCATTCTCGCCCGCGCCGAAGCTGATGCGGTGCTGGCCCGAACCGTCGACATTCATCACATAGATCTGCTTGGAGCCGCCACGATCCGATTCAAAGGCGATCTGGCGTCCGTCCGGCGAGAAACTGGGGGCGGTGTCGATCGCCGGATCGGTGGTCAGCCGCTTGATGGCGCGGGTGCGAAGATCCATCAGATAGATATCGGAATTGCCCGCCGTCTCCAGGGTCAGCGCCACCTGATTACCATCGGGCGAGAAGCGTGGTGAAAATGTCATGTTCGGGAAGTTGCCCAGCATTTCCTGCTTGCCGGTTTCGATGTCGAACAGATAGATGCGTGGCTTAGCACCGATGTATGACATGTAGGCGATCATCTGGGCGGTTGGATTGAAACGCGGTGTCAGGACCATGTAATCGCCGCGCGTCAGGAAGATCGGATTGGCGCCGTCCTCGTCCATGATCGCCAGCCGCTTGACTCGCTTGGTCGCCGGCCCGCTTTCGGAAATGAAGACGATGCGGGTGTCGAAATAGCCTTTCTCGCCGGTGATGCGCTCATAGATGGCGTCCGACACCATATGGGCGATGCGCCGCCAGTTCTCGGGCGTGGTGAAGAATTGCAGGCCCAGCATCTGGCTTTCGCCATAGACGTCCCACAGGCGGAAATCGACCCTGAGCCGCCCGTCAGGCTGCTGGGTCGCCTGGCCAGTCACCAGGCCCTGCGCATTGATGCTGCGCCAGCTGGGGAAGTTTGGCACGGTGTTGATGTTGGTGATGTGTTCGGCAAAACCTTTCTGGTCCAGCGGACGGAAAAGACCCGAGCGCTCCAGATCGGCGCGCACCACGCCGGCGATATTGGCGCCGGTCTGGGCGTCGTTGGGGCCGCCGGGGACGAAATCGGGAATGGCGATCGGCAGGGGCTGGATATTGCCCTGGTTCACGTCCACCTGCAGGGCGGCGCTGGCCGGCAGCGGCGCCGCCGCAAGAGCCGCCAATGCGGCAAACAGGATCAAAAATTTCTTCATGCCGGGTCTCCAGCGAATATTGAAGGTCATCAACAAGGCTCCAACATGGCAGCCGCTTTATTGTTCCATCATCTGACGCGGGTCAAAGCGCAAGGGATTGATTTCCCGCCAAAGACTGTAACGGTCCTGTGGCAGGCGGTAGGGCTGGCATTCATAGATGGCGCGGCTGGCAGCCTCCGCGGCCGCGCGGGTATAGCCGTTGGTTGCCGCGGTCGCGGCGGTCCCCGGCGTCATCTGCAGCCTGGCCACGGTGCCATCGGGATTAAGCGCGAGATCGTAATCCACGATCATGTCCTGCGGATTGGGCGCGGCGACATTGGGGCTCCAGCAGCGCCGGATCTGCCCCCGCAGCGCATCGGCGAGGTCGGCGGTCATCATGTTGCCCGCTCCGATGCCCTGAATCGCGCGCGGGCCCGCCTTGGCCGTCTTCACCGGCTTTTCGGGGGCGGTCAGCTTGTTGAGCAGGGCGTTGAAATCTTCCTGCTGCTGCTTCTTGGTCTGCACCGGCTTGGTGTCTTCCGGCGGCGGCTTTTCCTTGGCGACCTTGAAATCGGGGATTGGCGGCTCCGGCGCCGGCTCGACATCCTGCATCTCGGGCTCGGGCGGCGATGGCGGAATATCGATCTTTTCCGGCTGGGGTGGCGCCGGCGGCGATTGGGCCGTGACATTGGTCTGATTGGCGATCGTCACCAGATCCACCGGCACGACATGGCTGTCTTGCGGGGTCTCGAAATTGCGATGGAAGGTGAACAGTACGGCGGCGAAGACCATGCCGTGAAACAGCACCGACCCCACCACCCCGAAACGCGGACCGCGTTCGGTGGTGGGACGCGTGCGCCGGAAAGCGGTTTGCGCCGCCACCTTATTGCGCGTCGGACTTTGGCTTGACGACATCGGTTACGAGCCCGATATGGGTGAAGCCTGCCGCGGCGAGCAGGCCCATGACTTCCATCACCTTGCCGTAATTGGCAGCCGTATCGCCGCGCACGAAGATGCGCTGGTCATAGCCGTTGGCGGCGATCGCCTTCAGCCGGTCCACCAGCTGATCCTCGAGGATCGGTTCCTTCTGCAGGAAGATGGTGCCATCGCGCTTGATGGTGATGGAGAGGGGCTCGCGGTCCTGGCCCAGCGCCGGCGCCCGGGTCTTGGGCAGGTCGACCGGCACGCCCACGGTCAGAAGCGGCGCCGTCACCATGAAGACGATGAGAAGCACCAGCATCACATCGACCAGCGGCGTGACGTTGATCTCGGCCATGGCGCGGCGGCGCATCCGTCCCCGCCCGCGCGCGCTGGTATGTTGGATTCCGGCTGCCATCAGCGCTGCGCCTTCTCGTCCAGCTGCCGCGACAGGATGGCGGAAAATTCATCCGCGAAGGCGTCCAGCGAATTCACATAGCGCCCGATCTCGGCCACGAAGCGGTTGTAGAAGATAACGGCGGGAATGGCGGCCAGGAGCCCCATGGCGGTGGCGAAGAGCGCCTCGGCGATGCCGGGCGCCACCACGGCCAAGGTGGTGTCATGGCGCGCCGCGATGGCGGAGAAGCTGTTCATGATGCCCCACACCGTGCCGAACAGGCCGATAAAGGGCGACACCGAGCCGATGGTGGCAAGCATGCCCAGCTGCTTTTCGATGCCGTCGGTCTCGCGCAGGATGGTGACGCTCATCGCCTTTTCGATGCGCTCCTTGATGCCGCCCAGCAGGCCCTCGCGCAGGCCGCCCGGGGCCTCGAAGCCGCGCCGCCATTCGCGAAGCCCCGCGATGAACATCGCGGCCATGGGGTGATCGTTGCGGGCGGCGAACTGCTGGTAGAGCTCGTCCAGCGACTGGCCGGACCAGAACAGCTTCTCGAACCTGCGGGCCTTGCGCTTCAGGCTGGAGAGGACCACCAGCTTGTTGAAGATGATGGTCCAGGACCAGAGCGAGGCGAGCAACAGGAAGATCATCACCGCCTTCACGACATAGTCGGCGCGCAGGAAGCTGGAGACGATAGAGAAGCCGCCGCTGTCGCCCAGCGGGCCAGCGTTGCTGGGGCCGGCGCCAGGCGGCGGCGCCAGGGACTGGGACTGGGCGGCGGGGCCGGTGGGAGCGGCGATGGGTCCGCTCTGGGGGGCCTGGGCGCGGGCCGGGGAAAGCGGGGCCGGCGAAACAATCGCGGCAAGGACAATCAGAAGAATGGCGGCGGCGTATTTGATCATTGAAAAACCTTTTATCGCCGATCGGCTTGTTGGGGGCTCATGCGCGCCGATCTTGGCCGAAATTTGACAAGCAAAATCAAGTTTCTTCTGCGGTCAGGAAAGGCGCAAGGGTCTCTTGTACGTTTCGGGGCAGCCGTCGCGGCTTGCCCGTTAACGTGGTGATACAGGCTTCGATCCGTCCTTCCACCAGGAGCCTTTCGCCGCAGGTAACGGACTGGATCGCATGCATGCGCGCGCCCGACAGGCCGATCAGGCGCGTGCGCACCTGAATTCGGTCGTCCAGCCGCGCGGGACGGTAATACTCCACCTTGACGGAGCGGATCGCCCAGGCCGTCGGTTCTTCATCCTCCAGACCGGCCATTTTCGATATCCCCGCCATGCGGAAGAACTCGGTGCGGCCGCGCTCCATGAAACGCAGGTAATTGGCGTGATAGACCACGCCGGAAAGATCGGTGTCCTCGTAATAGAGGCTGATGGGCAGGATGTGAATCCGGCCCTCGAAATACCCTAGGCCGTTCAGCGCCCGATTTCCGTTTTCCAGGTCCGTCATGCGTCGTCATCCGGGAAAAGGCCGGTCTGCACCGGATTCTGGGCGGGCGCCGGCAAACCCAAATGACCATAGGCCCCGGCCGCCAGCACACGGCCGCGCGGGGTGCGCTGCACAAACGCCTGCTGCATCAGATAAGGCTCCACAATCTCCTCGATCGCATCGCGCGCCTCGCCCAGGGCCGCGGCGATGGTTTCGATTCCCACCGGCCCGCCGCCGAAATTTTCCGCAATCAGCGAGAGATAACGCCGGTCGAAGGCATCCAGTCCCCGGCAATCCACTTCCAGCCGGGTCAGCGCCGCATCGGCGATCCTGGCATCCACTGTCGAATGTTTTGCGACAGAGGCAAAATCGCGCACCCGCTTGAGCAGACGACCGGCGATACGCGGGGTGCCGCGCGAGCGGGCCGCGATCTCGCGCGCTCCGTCCCTCGTCAGAGTGAAACCCAGAACGCGCGCGCCGCGCTCCACGATCGCCAGCAGTTCGTCAGGTGTATAAAAATTCAGGCGCACCGGAATACCGAAGCGGTCGCGCAAGGGCGTGGTGATCAGGCCGGAACGGGTGGTGGCGCCCACCAGGGTGAAGGGCGCGAGCTGGATCTTCACCGAGCGCGCCGCCGATCCTTCCCCGATCACCAGATCGAGTTCGTAATCCTCCATCGCCGGATAAAGGATTTCCTCCACCGCCGGGTTGAGGCGATGGATCTCGTCGATGAAAAGAACGTCACGCGGTTCCAGATTGGTGAGAATGGCGGCCAGATCGCCGGCCTTGGCCAGTACCGGTCCCGAAGTGGAGCGGAAATTCACCCCCAGTTCGCGCGCCACGATCTGGGCGAGCGTCGTCTTGCCCAGGCCGGGCGGGCCATAGAACAGCACATGATCCAGCGCCTCGGCGCGCGCCTTGGCGGCATCGATGAAGATCGACAGATTTTCGCGTGCCTGTTGCTGGCCGACGAAATCGGCCAGCCGCTTGGGCCGCAAGGATGCTTCCAGCGTGTCGTCTTCACTGCGTTCCGGCGTGACAAGCCGATCCGGACTCATCTTGCCATCCCTTTCAACGCCTCACGGATCAGCGCGCCGGCTTCCGTCTGCTCGCCCAGCGCCTGCGCGGCGCGCGCCACAGCTTCGGCGGCGCGGGCGTCGGAATAGCCCAGATGGATCAGCGCCGACACCGCATCGGCCTCCGGCCCGCGTGGCGCATGCGCCACCGCAACCGCCGCCGCGTCATCCTCGCCCCGCAGCATCATGGACGGCGCCTTGTCTTTCAATTCGGTGGCGATGCGCAGCGCCAGCTTGGGGCCCACGCCCGGACTGCGCCCGATCATCGCCTTGTCGCCCAGCGCCAGCGCCCGCTGCAGCTCGCGCGGATTGAGGGTGGAGAGCACCGACAAGGCCACCTTGCCGCCGACATTCTGCACCGTCTGCAGCAGACGGAACCATTCGCGTTCCTCGGCCGAGGCGAAGCCGTAGAGCTTCATCGCGTCTTCGCTGACTTTCATCTCGATCATCAGGCTGGCGGGCGCGCCCACTGACAATCGCACCAGCGTCGAAGCCGGGCATTG
The DNA here is from genome assembly GCA_035547275.1 of Rhizomicrobium sp. Taxonomy (GTDB): domain Bacteria; phylum Pseudomonadota; class Alphaproteobacteria; order Micropepsales; family Micropepsaceae; genus Rhizomicrobium. Next base: position 7,149 of record DASZVQ010000088.1, on the reverse strand, counting down.
CACCAGATAGCCCACGCCATGCACATCCAGGATCACCGTGTCCTCGGCGATTGCGTCCACCGTGCCGGTCAGCTTGCCGATCATTCTGCAATCACCCAGGCGCGGCTGGACGACAGATGGGCGTGCGCGATGGCCGCGGCCAGCGCATCGGCGGCATCGGCCTGCGTCACGCCACAGGCCGGCAACAGCCGCTTGACCATGAACTGCACCTGCTCCTTGCCGGCGTGACCGGCGCCCACCACGCATTTTTTGATATGGTTGGGGGCATATTCCGCGATCTCGAGCTCGGCTTCGGCCGCCGCCAGCAGCGCCACGGCACGGGCATGGCCGATCTTCAGCGCCGCCTGGGGATCGCGCGCCACAAAGGCCTGTTCGACCGCAATGGCCGAAGGACCATGGCGCCGAATGATCGCGCCCAGCTCGCGGTGCAGGATCATCAGCCGTCCCCCCAGGCCCGTCGACGGCTTGGTGGCGATCACGCCATGGGCGATGTGGGAAAGCCGTGTCCCTGTCATCTCGATCACCCCCCAGCCCATGGCGGAGAGGCCCGGATCAAGACCCATGATGCGAATCGCAAGGCTCATGGCGTCTTTGTACGCTTTATGTTCCGGGCATGGCTAGATCGGTCAAAACGTTGAAAAGGGCGTTCCCGCGATGGCTTCACAAGGCCTTTGCGAAATCCAGCATCGCCAGCGCGATTTCCCGTTCGCCCATGATCACCCGGCTGGCGCCCAGCGCGCGCAGATGGTCCACCTCGGCATCGAAATGCGCCCGCGCCACGATCGGCAGCGCAGGATTGGCGCGACGCGCCTGTTGCACGATCTGTCCCGCTTCAAACGCCTCGGGAATGGCCACGAACAACAGTCTGGCGGCCGGCAGATTGGCGGCCGCCAGCACATCGTCCCTGGCCGCATTGCCCCGGATATGTTCGATGCCGGGATCGCCCACCGCCCCCTCCTCCACCACCAGCAGGGGCAATGTGTCCTTGATGCCCGCGGCAATCAGCCTTCCGACCCGGCCATAGCCCACCAGCACGGCGTGACCAGTGAGCCTGGTCTTTTCCGGCGCGGGCTTGGGCATGTCGGGGGCCGGCGCGGTCCTGGGCGAGGCTTCGCGACGGGCCGCCAGCGCGAACAGCAGCGGATTGAGGAAGATGGAAAGAATGGAAGCGCCCAGGATCAGACCCCGCGCCTCCTGCGGCAGCACGCCCAGTCCGATGCTCAGATCGGCCAGGATGAAGGAGAATTCCCCGATCTGGGCGAGACTGACCGCAATGGTCAGGGCGCTGGCGCTTTTGACTCCGAACAGCCGCAGCAGCCCGTAACAGGCACCCCCGCCCGCCACCACGATGGCGAAGGTCAGCGCCAGCGCGACGGGCTGCTTCACCACCACCCAGGGATCGAACAGCATCCCTACCGAAACAAAGAACAGCACGGCAAAGGCGTCACGCAGCGGCAGGGATTCCTCCGCCGCGCGCTGCGACAATTGCGAGCCCGCCAGGATCATGCCGGCGAAGAAGGCGCCCAGCGCGATGGAAACGCCGAACAAGGCAGAGGCGGCAAAGGCCACGCCCAGCGCCACCGACAAGACCGCCAGGCGGAACAGTTCGCGGCTGCCGGTATGGGCGATATAATGCAGCATCGCCGGAATGGCCCGGCGGCCGATCACCAGCATCAGGCCCGCAAACAGCGCCAGCTTGCCGAAGGTCAACCCCAGGCTTTTCGCCAGCGGCGCCAGCGCGATGCCGCCACCCTTCAGGATGTCAGAAAGAGGCGGCAGCAAAACCAGCACCAGAACGGTAAGCAGATCTTGAACCACCAGCCAGCCGATGGCGAGGCGCCCGCGGCCGGTCTCGGTCAGGCGGCGATCCTGCAACGCGCGCATCACCACCACGGTCGAGGCCACCGACAGGCACAGGCCGAACACCAGGCCCTGGGCCGCCGACCAGCCGAATAGCAAGGCCGCGCCCACGCCCAAGGCGGCGATGGCGGCCATTTGCAGAATCGCGCCAGGCACCACCGTGGCCCTGACCTGCAGCAGATCGGCGGGCTTGAAATGCAGCCCCACGCCGAACATGAGCAGCACCACACCGATATCGGCCAGTTGCAGCGTGAGATGCTGATCGATCACCAGGCCGGGACTGAAGGGCCCCACCACCACGCCGGCCAGCAGATATCCCACCAGCGGCGGCAGCCTCACGCGCTGCGCGGCCGTTCCCAGCACAAAAGCTAGGCCCAAGCCGATGACCAGGACCCCGATCAGGGGAGACATATGCTCCATGCCCCACTATAGGGACAGGTGGCGTCAGCCCGCCAGCTTGGCCATCAGCGCGTCGCTGAGTTCGTAATTGCCATAGACGTTCTGCACATCGTCATGATCGTCCAGAACCTCCACCAGCTTCATCAGCGTTTCGCCGGCGTCGTCAGCCACCGCCACCGTGTTCTGCGGCCGCCACACGATGGCGGCGGAGGCCGGCGCGCCCAGCTTGGCTTCCAGCGCATCGCGCACGGCGGCGAAGTCTTCCATGCTGGTGAGGAATTCATGGCTTTCGGCCGACGACACGCATTCATTGGCGCCCGCTTCGAGAGCGGCCTCCAGCATGGCGTCTTCGCTGCCCTTGTCGGCCGGATAGGTGATCACGCCCACATGGTCGAACATGAAGCTGACCGAACCGGTCTCGCCCATCGTCCCGCCATACTTCGAGAATGCGGCGCGCACATCGGCGCTGGTGCGGTTGCGATTGTCGGTCATGGTCTCGACGATCAGGGCCACGCCGCCGGGACCGCGGCCCTCATAACGGATCTCATCGTAATTCTCGCCCGTGCCGCCCACAGCCTTGGCGATGGCGCGCTCGATATTGTCCTTGGGCATGGATTCCGCCTTGGCGGCGATGATGGCGGTGCGCAGGCGCGGATTGTGCGCCGGATCGGGCAAGCCGGCCTTGGCCGCGACGGTGATTTCGCGGGACAGCTTGGCAAAGAGCTTGGAACGCTCCTTGTCCTGCTTTCCCTTGCGGAACATGATGTTCTTGAACTGGCTGTGGCCGGCCATGGTCGTTTTCCTTTGCGGCCGCTGAGATACTAGGCTCGCCCCCCTCTTTTCAAGCCTTGCCGGGCAAGCGCAGGATGCCCGCCATTTCACGCCATTGTGATTTCCCAAACCCCATTTCCTGGAAACCATCCATGACCCAGCTCGCCACGGACCCCCTGACACTTGTCCATCTGGCCATCAGCCTGGCCGCCATCCTGACCGGCCTGCCGGTGCTGGCCGCCATGCTGCAAGGCAAAACGCCTGTCACCCTCACCGGCGTATTCCTCGCACTGACGGTGCTGACCAGCGTCACCGGCTTTCTCTTCCACAACACCACCGTCACGCCGGGCATGATCATTGGCGCGATCTCGCTGGTGGTTCTGGCTGTGGCGCTGTTTGCGCTCTATGGCAGGCGCCTGGCCGGACACTGGCGCACGGCTTATGTGATCACCGCGACCCTGGCGCTGTATCTCAACGTCTTCGTGCTGGTGATCCAGTCCTTCATCAAGATCCCGGCCCTGCATGCCCTGGCGCCCAGCATCCCCCCGGCCGGTCCGATTTTCGGGGCGGTGCAAGGCGTGGTGCTGATCCTCTTCCTGGCGGCGGGCTGGCTGGCGGTCAAAGCCCGGCCGGCTGCCTAGGCCGCTCTAAATCCTTGCAAATCCTGCATTGCAGCCAGGCGATGATTTTCGCCTTGACCATTCTTTGGAATACTTCTAAGAATGTTTCTCATCTAGAACCATTCCAAGGAACACAGACATGCTGACCATTGGCGACAAATTCCCCGACTTCTCCGTCAAGGGCGTGGTTTCCACCAATCCCGCCAACGCCTTCCAGGACTTCACCCAGGAAAGCGACAAGGGCAAATGGAAGCTCATCTTCTTCTGGCCCAAGGACTTCACTTTCGTCTGCCCCACCGAGATCGCGGGCTTCGGCAAGCTGAATGGCGACTTCAACGATCGCGACACCGTGATCTATGGCGTCTCCACCGACAGCGAGTTCGTGCACCTGGCCTGGCGGCAGAACCATGCCGACCTCAAGACCCTGCCCTTCGCCATGCTGGCCGACACCAATCGCCGGCTCACCCAGGCGCTGGGCATCCTCGATGCGGAAGAAGGCGTGGCCAAGCGCGCCACCTTCCTGGTCGATCCGGAGGGCATCATCCGCTTCGTCTATGTCACCGACATGAGCGTGGGCCGCAATCCGGCCGAAGTGCTCAGGGTGCTGGATGCGCTGCAGACCGATGAGCTCTGCCCCTGCAACTGGCAGAAGGGCGAAGAAGTCATCAAGACGGCCGCGTAAGCAGCCGTTCCGGGCGCGGGCCGCATAAAGCGATGCGGTCCGCAGACCCGGAAACCGCTTTCCGCTCCTGGAATCCGGCCCCGCTTGGCCGGCATGACAACAAGGAAATTCCCATGACGATCGAAGCCCTGAAAGAATCCCTGCCCGATTACGCCAAGGACCTGAAGCTCAACCTCTCGTCACTGGCGCAGGAAAGCCTGCTCACCGAGCAGCAACGCGCCGGCACCTTCGTGGCGACCGCGCTGGCGGCGCGCAACGAAACCACCACCACCGCGGTGCTGGCGAATTTTGCTCCCCTGCTGTCGCCGGAAGCGCTGGCCGCCGCCAAAGCCGCGGCCGCGATCATGGCGATGAACAACATCTATTACCGCTTCACCCATCTGGCCTCGGCGGAGGATTACAAGACGCTGCCGGCGCGGCTGCGCATGAACGTGATCGGCAAGCCGGGCGTCGACAAGGTGGATTTCGAGCTTTGGTGCCTGGCGGTGTCGGCGATCAATGGCTGCGGCGTCTGCATCGACAGCCATGAAAAAATCCTGCGCGAGGCCGGCCTGACGGCGGAGCAGATCCAGGCCGCGGTGCGTATCGCCGCGGTGGTCCATGCCATCGCCGCCACGCTGGACGGCGAAGCCCATGGCGAAGGCGTGACGGCCCAGGCGGCCTGATCCCCTTCCCATACCTCGCTGTCCAAGGTATATACCTTGGATAGCGAGGTATGAATGCCGATCGAATCCCCCGCCCTTCTGGCTGGCGTGCCGGAGCTGATGGTGCTGCGTCTGCTCAAGGCGCGGGAAATGTATGGCTATGAGATCGTCCAGGCGATTGCGGCAAGGACAGGCGGTGTCGTCGCGCCCGGCGAAGGCGTGGTCTATCCCCTGCTGCATGCGCTGGAAAAAGGCGGGGCGCTGAAATCCCGCCGCAAGACGGTGAACGGGCGAAGCCGGGTCTATTACACATTGACCGCGCGCGGCGCCAAGAAACTGACGTCTTTGACCGGCGACTGGACGGCGCTGAACATCGCCGTGCAGCAGGTGCTGCATGCGGTTTGACGCCTTGGGCGAAATCCTGCTTGCGGGCGGCATCGCGCCCCGCCATGTGCGCCGTTATCTGGCCGAACTGTCCGAACATCTCGACGACCTGACGGCAGAGCAGCGCGCCGCCGGTTTTGATCCGCAAGACGCCGCCATCCGTGCCCGTGCCAGGCTGGGCGATGACGCCGAACTGGCCCAGGCCATGCTGGCGCGCAAAGAATTCCGCTCCTGGGCGGCGCGCGCGCCCTGGGCCTTTTTCGGCCTGCTGCCGCCGCTGGTCACCGTGCTGACCGCATTCGTCGTGGTGACGCCGTTGGTATTGAGCGCGAAAATCGCCGGGCTGATCGGGCATGGCGGCATCAATGCGACCGGCTGGTTCCGGATGCTGGCGGCAGTGCTGTTTGCCTTCGGCAATTTTGCTGTCCCACCCTTGCTGGCGGCGGGTTTCGTCCGGTTGGCGCAGCGCCAGCGTATGCGCCCGCTCTGGGCCGTGCTGGCGATCCTGATGATCGCACTGGTCGATCTGAAGTTTCAGGCCCATTTCCCGGCGCCCGGACATCAGGGCGGATCGGTCGGGGTCGGCGCCGGTCTGTGGCTGTACCATGCCCACGACCTGATCGAGGATTGGCAACTGTCGCTCACACAACTTTTGCTGACACTGACGCCCGCATTTCGGCTCATCCGTCGCGGCATACGCGCATGATGCGCTATTTTTGTTGTCTGGCACTGCTTTGCCTGATGCCGGCTGAAGCATTTGCCCAGACCACATAAGCCGCCTGGAACAAGATTCGGCGCAAACGTCGGCATTGCCCTCCCGACAAGAAAGGGCGTCTCAAGCGAAGCTGTAGGCGTCCATGCGCAGCGATCCGAAGGTCGCGCTGCTGTGCAGCCGCGTGACTTTCGTGTTTTCCCCGCCCGCGCCATACGCGACCAGAAGCGGCATCAGATGTTCCTCGCTGGGATGCGCCATCGCGGCATGGGGCGCGCGGGCGCGATAATCCGCCAGCGCCGCCTCGTCGCCGGCGGTCAGTTTCTCATGCATCCAGCCGGCGAAATCCATCGACCATGGGGCTTCCGCCGTTCCCGGCGGCGCGATCTGGCGCAGATTGTGCACGAACCCACCCGACCCCAGCACCAGCACATCCTCCTGGCGCAATCCCGCCAGCGCCCGGCCCAGCGCCAGATGATGGCCGGCGCCATTGGCGCTCTGCACCGAAAGCTGCACCACCGGGATATCGGCGGCCGGATACATCAGCATCAGCGGCACCCAGGCGCCATGATCCAGCCCGCGCATGGTGTCGGTCTGCGCGCCAAAGCCGCTGAGCAGCGCCCCCACTTCCCGCGCCAGCAGCGCATCGCCGGACGCGGCATAGCGCAGATCGTAGAGCGGCCGGGGGAAGCCATGGAAATCGTGGATGGTGTCGTTGATGGTCACCGCATTGGTGGTGGGCACGTCCGTGTCCCAATGCGCCGATACCGCCAGGACCGCGCGCGGACGCCCCAGCTGGGCACCCAGCCCACGCAGGAAATCGCGCGCCGGCACATCGTCGAATGGCAGGGTCGGCGCGCCATGAGAGACAAAGATCGCGGGCAGCACGTCAGACCGGGAAAGGATTGCGCTCGGCGAATTGCGCCTGATGCCAAGAGGGATAGGCCAGCGGCCGGGCGCTGGCCTTGTCCAACCTGGCCATCTGCTCTGGTGTCAGCGACCAGCCGACCGCGCCCAGATTGGCGCGAAGCTGCTCCTCATTGCGCGCGCCGATCACGACGGTGGACACGGTGGGCC
>DASZVQ010000087.1:0-32489 GCA_035547275.1 Rhizomicrobium sp. | reverse complement strand
GCTATAGGGATAAAGCGTCACGACGATCGCCTGGCTGGTTCCTGAGACCGCCGCAAGCACCAGACTGGGAATCCAGAAGGCGCGGCTGGCGAAGACGGATTTCCATCGCAGCCCGCCCGTCGTCGCAACGGCAGGGACCGTAAGCGGGTTCTGGTTTTCCGGGTGATCTTCCAGTCCCAGATCGGAGGGGCGGTCACGCAGGATCAACAGGGCAAGGCAGATGATGATGGCGGCCATCACGATCCCCTCATACAACAGAGCTTCGCGCCAGCCATAGCGCCGGATCGCGATGCTGAGCAGCGGTACGACGGTAAAGCTCCCGCCCGAAGTGGCCACAGCGGCAATGCCAAGCGCCAATCCCCGGTTGCGGGTAAACCAGCGCGAGGCGAGAGTGGAAGTATTCAGCGAACCCAAGCACATGAAAACGGCGGCCATCGGCACCAGCAGAATGAGCGCCATCGCCAGAAGCGAATTTGTCGTTGCGATGGCCACCAGGGACAGGCCCAGAATCACGGCGCTGACGGACATGATCAGCCGGACCGGCCGGGTATCCAGCAACCGCCCGACGAAAGGGGCCATGACCAGGGCGCCCACAATAAGCAATGACGTGGCGCTGCCCGCGGCCGCGCGGGAAATATGAAATTCGTCCTGCAAGGGGAGCACGAACAAAGGAGCGCCGTAGACCGTTGCCCCCTGAATCAGCATCTCGCATACGGCGGACGCCGCCAGGACGAACCAGCCGTAGTAGAATGGCGAATTGCGCATGATGGAAATCCCGGAGCCCCGCCGGTTTATGCCATGGCCGCGATTTTCAGGGAAGAATAGGACTGATCAGATCAGCGCGCCTGGGATGGAGGCGATTTGGCTTTCCCAGCTTTCTTCTGTGTCGGTATGGCGCGGCGTATAACGGCACAGGCCCATGATGAAGGTTGGAACGCCGTCATCATTTGCCAGCGGTACATAGAGATGCTCGGCATCGAGATACTCGCGACCGCGCAGATGGACACGGCCTATGAAGCGCAAAGGTTGCTCCGAATCGAGAATCAGATCGCTGCATTCGGTCCAACGCGGCACCAGCTCCGCCGGTATGCATTCCTCGAATGTTTTGCCAGTGACATGACCTGCAATGTCTGTCAGACCGGTGCCAATCAGACGGAACATGTAGTGGGACGGGTTTACCCCCACACGTTCGCCGATGACGATATTGCGTAAAACATCTTTCAGATCGCGCGGGGTCATCTGCGATCGCGAAGGCATCTTGCGATCGCCAACCTTGGAGCGCCAGGTCGCAAGAAGTCCGCTGTAGAAACCATCGCTGAATGCCAGGCCCGGGTCGCAGAAATAGTGCCAGCCCTGTCGGGCGGATTTCTGGTTAAGCGCTCGGGCCGCAGCAAGGACATCCATACCCCAATAGTTGATGGAAAAACATGAACAGCCAGTAAAATGGCCTTTGCACCGTCATGGACGCACACAAGCTGGAATGACTGCTTACGCTGCAATTTATTGTTGAAGTGCGGCACGGTTCCAACATATGCGTGCCGATTCGGCTTACGTATGCTTAGCGTTGCGAAGCCCAGTTTAATCAACAAAATCAGGTCCATGCCTGTAGGGAAACATACGTATTGGCATAGTTAGCGAAATGTTCACTATTATCGATAACCCCATACTTGATTGATGGTTCATTCCGATGCTCGAAGCTTTTATAGTTTCAAAAGAATTAAAGGCGCAGCGGGTGGGCATGGCACAGTCTCAAAGGAAGTTGGTTTCCGGCCCCGGACCCGCGCTCATCCGGCACGGCCGGCACATGCTGGATGAATTGGACCCCGCACGCGTCGCCAAGCATTTGGTTATGTTCGAGCCTACCGAGCATGATCTCGAGAATTTGGTCGCGGAAGCACGTCTTCGCATTCCCGGTCTTGCCCCCGCATCCGAAGCTATCCGGGTGCAACGTCACAATCCTTTTTGCATCCTGGCATTGGCCCGCAGGAGTGGATTTGACCCTGCCAATCCGGTCGGCGAGGGGTTCATCGCTTCACTACCACTTAATGCGCTGGGACTTCAGATGCTCGCATTGGGCACTTTCGATGCCGCCAGCCCCGATCTACGCCTTTTAGCCAAACCTTCCGAGCGCCCTGCAGGCATATACATATGGGGCGTTTTTGCTCCAGGGTCGCTCGCAGGCGGCGTGGCCCTGTACATGGAAAAGGTAAACACGCCCCAATATGCTGGGGTTGATTTGTATTCGCGAGCCCGCACGCAGGAAGGCGTGCAATTCCATCAGGTCTTAGGTTTTAAGCTCGGTACGACGATCAATTCGATTGAGGCTCCCGACGTCTGGATATTCAAGCGCCGACCGGAAGCCCCTTCCTACGATAGCTATGTTCCTGGTGCGGCCCCGGGCAAACTCGGCATCACCGTGGCCCGCAGCTTCGAGGATCTCAGCCGTGTCATTGCCATCCGAAGCGCGGTCTATATCGGCGAGCAGGAATGCCCCTATGAAGAGGAATATGACGGCAACGATCTGGCCGCTACCCACCTGATCGCCTATATCGGCGACGAGCCCGCGGGGTGCCTGCGCCTGCGCTTCTTTGCCGACTTCGCCAAGGTCGAGCGGCTGGCCGTGCGCAAGGAATTCCGCAAGACCCGCGCTGCCTTTCAGCTGGTTCAGGCCGGCCTTAAGCTTTGCCAGAAGAAGGGTTATCGCCGGGCCTATGGTCATTCCCAGACTCGCCTGGTCAACTTCTGGAGCCGCTTCGGTTTCCACACATTTGAAGGTGGCAAGAGCTTCGTCTTTTCGGACTTTGATTATGTGGAGATGGTCGCCGAGCTTGTGCCGGACCAGGACGCGGTCGCGATTGGCGCCGATCCCTATGCCATCATCCGCCCGGAAGGTCGTTGGCACATGCCCGGCATTCTGGAACGTTCGGCGGCGCGCGCGGCCACAAGTCCGTCCGTCAAGAAGGCCTGACGCACCAACCACCGCTGTGCATACCCGCGGTTGCCTGATGACAAGCGCAACACCCTAAAGTAGTTTCCTGGCATAGCCGGGGGAGCGGGTGTTGGTCCGTGTGTTGCCGGGCAGCACCGCCATGTCGCACTGAGGATTGTATGGAGTTTCGCCAACTGGTCGCCGCCCTTCCGGGGAAGAAGAGCGCGATCTATACCTTTCAGCGTGGCCAAACGGCCCGTCATTCTCACGCCGATCTCCATGACGACGTGCTGCGCACACGCGATGAATTGCGCGCCTGGGGCGTGAAACAGGGTTCGCGTGTCGGCATCTACGCCCCCAATTCCTATGCCTGGCTGGTCCATGACCTGGCGCTGATCGAACTGGGCGCGATTTCCGTGCCCTTCACCGACGATTTCGCCGGCAAGGTCAATCAGGACCTGCTGGACAAATACAATATCGCCCTGCTGCTGATCTCGAAAACCCACGCCCGGCTGTTTCCGCAAAAAACCGCCCATGTCGCCTTCATCGATGGCGACAATGAAGGTATTCGCGCCCTGGAGCGGCCGCCATCCGGCGATCCGGACGAAGCCGACCAGCACAGCCTGGTCTTCTCATCGGGCTCCGCGGGCGGCCTGAAAGGCCTGGTAATCAGCCGCAAGGGCGTCGAAGACACCTTGCCGCCGGTCATGGAAGCCCTTGGTCTCAGGCCGGGCGAACGGCTGCTGCTGTTCCTGCCCATGTCGAATTTTCAGCAGCGCAACATGTGCTATGCCGCGCTGTGGTACGATTTCGACATCATCATAACCGACTATACCCAGCTGTTCGCCGCCATGCCGGCGCTGGGTCCCACCGTGCTGATCGCCCCGCCAGTGCTCTACCAGATGATCCAGGCCGAATATGAGAAATATCCTGGCTGGAAGAAATCGCTCTGGAGCATTCTGGCCGGTATGATTTCGCTCCTGCCCTCCGCTGGCGCGCGCCAGGCGCTGGCCCGCAGGCTGTTTCACGACTTCTACAAACAGTTCGGCGGCAACATCCGGCTTCTGGTCACCGGCATGGCGCCGGTCCGCCGCAACATCGGCGCGTTCTTCGCGCGGTTGCAGCTGCCGTTGTGCGAATCCTATGGCATGGTGGAAGCCGGCTCAATCACATTCCGCCCCGCCACATCGCGCGAATATGGTTCGGTCGGCAAGCTGCTGCGCGGCATCAAGGCCTCGATCGAAGCCGATGGCGAAATCATCATCAGCCGCGACCATCCCATGACCTTGCGCTATTTCCAATGCGCCGACGGCGAGAATGCGCGCACCTTCGTCGCGCCCGGCCGGATCGCCACCGGCGACATGGGCCGGCTGGATGGCGACGGCAATCTGTTCCTGCTGGGCCGCAAGAAGGAATTGCTGATCACGCCCGGCGGGGTCAAGCTGCACCCTGAAAGCATCGAGCAGGAGCTGAACAACAGCCCCGATGTGGCTCACTCCGTGCTTTTCATGCGGCCGGATGCGGCGCATCTCACTTGCGTGGTGGATCTGGTGCCGCCCGGCGGCGAAGAGGCCAGAACCCGGGTCACCAGATTCGCCAACAGTCTTCCGGCGGCAAAGAAAGCCGCGCCCTTTGTGGAGGTGGTCTTTACCACCGAACCCTTCACGGTGGAAAACGGCATGTTGCGCCCCAATATGAAGATCGACCGCAAGGCGATCGCGGCGCGCTATCTCTGATCGTCAGTCGGCGATGATGGGCGGCGGCCCGTGCGGCTCGGACCTGCGGCACAGCCAGACAATGGCAATGGCCAGCAGGCACAGCCAGACCGAGACCGTGAACATGTCGAGCGAGGCCAGCAGATAGGCCTGGCCGATCATGCCGCGCGTCACCGCGCTCTTGGCCGCCAGCTCCGACAGGCCCAGATCATGCAGCGATGACAGGACATTGTTGAGGGCCGGTGCATAGGCGCTGGTCATGTCCGCCATGCGGCTTTGATGAAAAGCCTCGCGCCGGTCCCAGAAGGTGGTGACCAGCGACACCGAAAAGCCGGCGGCAATGATGCGGGCAAAGTTCGACAGCCCGGATGCCGCTGGAATGCGCGACGGCGGCAGGCCATCGAGCAGGATGGAAATGGTGGCGATGAAGAAGGAACCGGACGAGATCCCCTGCACCATCAGCGGAACGGCGATGGCCGTGAAACTGGCGTCCGCCGTCAGGCCCGCGCGCATCCAATAGGAGATGGCGGACGCGGCAAAGGCGATGGTCGCCACCCAACGGGCGTCGTATCTGGCCATCATGCGGGCCGCCAGCGGTGTCACCAGAACCGCGATCGCGCCGGTGGGCGCCGACACCAGCCCCGCCCAGGTCGCGGTATAGCCCAGCTGGGTCTGCAGCCAGAGCGGGATCAGCAGCATATTGGCGATGAAAACACCATTGCCCAGGCAGAACACCAGCGTGCCCAGCGCGAAATTGCGGCTCTTGAATAGGGAGAGATCCACAACCGGATGCTCCTCGGTCATCTCCCACAGAAGGAAGGCGCCAAAGCCGATGAGCGAAACAATCGCCAGGGTGACGATCCAGCCCGAGGCGAACCAGTCGTCATTCTTGCCCTCGTCCAGCATCACCTGCAGCGCGCCGGCCCACACGATCAAAAGACCCATGCCCACCATGTCGATCGGCAGTTTCTTTACCGGGGTCTCGCGCGCGGCCAGATTGGCCCAGCACAAGACCACCACCAACAGGCCCACCGGGACATTGATCAGGAAGATCCAGCCCCAATGGAAAGAATCCGAAATATAACCGCCCAGTATCGGACCGCAGATCGGCGCCACCAGGGTGGTGATGGACCAGATGGCCAGCGCGCTGGTGCGCCGGTTGTGCGGGAAGATCGACAGCATCAGCGCCTGCGAGCCCGGAATGATCGGGCCTGACAGCGCGCCCTGCAGGGTGCGGAAGAAAACCAGCGATTCCAGGCTCCAGGCGATGCCGCAGAGGAACGAGGCCAGCGTGAAACCCAGCATGGACAGGACAAAGACCTTCACCACGCCATAGCGGCTCATCAGCCAGCCGGTCAGCGGCACGCCGATGCCATTGGCGACGACAAAGGCGGTGATGATCCAGGTCGACTGATCGGTCGAGGCGCCCAGATCGCCCGCGATGGTGGGCAGCGAGACATTGGCGACGGTGGTGTCCAGCACCTGGGTGAAGGTGCCCATGGCGAGCGCAAAGGCGGTGACCGCCAGCGCCCCGCCCCGAAGCGGCGTCTCATGCGCCTTGCCGCTCACGGATGGCGCACGCCATTGTCGGCCAGGATCTTGGCCACCAGCGCGTCCACCTCCGGGCCGACATCCTCACCCGTGTCGCCGCGCATCACGCCGGAGACCGCCGCGCCGGCCACGCGCGGACCCGACTGGTCTGTCACGTCCACGTCGGCGCTGACGCTCAAGCCCACGCGCAGGGGATTGTCCTTTAGCTCGCCGGCATCCAGCGCGATGCGCACCGGCACACGCTGCACGATCTTGATCCAGTTGCCGGAGGCATTCTGCGCCGGCAGCACCGCGAAAGCCGAGCCCGAGCCCGCGCCCAGGCCGGCGACATGACCGTGATAAACCACCTTGCTGCCGTAAAGATCGGTGGTGACCTTCACCGGCTGGCCGATGCGCATGCGCGCCAGTTGCACTTCCTTGAAATTGGCGTCCACCCAGACATCCGACAAGGGCACCACCGCCATCAGCGGCGCGCCCGCATTGACATGCTGGCCCACCTGCACGGTACGCTGGGCAATTTCGCCATCCACCGGCGCCACGATCTTCATATGCGCCAGAACCAGCGCCGCGGCACGCAGCTGCGCTTCCGCCGCCAGCACGTCGGGATTGTGCGCGATATCGACGCCGGCAATACCGGATTGCGCCTGGGCCAGCCCGCCACGCGCGGAATTGACGGCGGCCTGCGCCGCATCGACCGCGGCACGGGCATGTCCCAGCTCCTCACCCGACACAGCGCCGGCCAGCGCCGCCTGGCGGCGCTGATAGTCGCTTTTGGCCTGGGCCAGCGCCACTTCGGCCTGCGACAGCTGGGCGGAATAGGAATCCGCGCTGGCGAAGGTGCCGCGCACGGCCCGCGCCGCCCGCGCCAGATTGGCTTCGGCGGCGCGCATGTTCACTTCGGCCGTCGACGGGTCCATCTCGATCAGGAGCTGACCACGGCGCACGCTTTGCGTATTGTCGGCATACAGCGCGATGACGGTGGCGTTCTCGCGGCTGGTCACCGCCACGATATTGCCGGCGACATAGGCGTCGTCGGTGGATTCGGTGAAGCGGCCTTCAAACAGCCACCAGGCGCCATACAGCAGTCCGGCGATGATGATGGCGGCGCCGAACAGCAGAAATCCCTTGCGGCGGCGCATTGCCCGTTCGGCGCGCATGTCGGTGCTGTCGCTCATGGCGTGGCATCCTGTCTGGGAAGAGGTTCAAAGCCGCCGCCCACGGACAGCAGCAAGGTCACGCGCTGGACGGTGGACTGGGCGATCAGGGCCGCCATCTGCTGGCGCGCAGTCAGCAGCGTCGCCTCCGCGGTGAGCATGGGGATCTGGCCGGACAGGCCCAGGCGATAGCGCTCCTTGGCCAGATCGAAAGCGCGGCTGGCGCTGTCCAGCGCCAGTTGTTGCTGCTGGCGCTGGTCGGCCAGGCTGGCGACTTCGGTCAATGCATCCGAAGCCTGGCGCACCGCGCCGACCACCGCGCCGTTATAGTCGGCGATCGCGGCATCTAGATCGGCGGTGGCGCGGGCATATTGGGCGCGGATGCGGCCGGCATCAAACACCGGCAGATGGATGGCGGGACCGACCCCGGCCACCAGCGCGCGGCCGGCGAAGATATTGTCCAACCCGATCGACTGGAAACCGACCGATCCTGCCAGATCGATATCGGGGTAGAAATCGGCATGGGCGGCCTCGCGGCCCTGCATGGCCGCCAGAACACGCGCGTGCGCCGCCAATATGTCGGGGCGCCGCGCCAGCAGATCGGCGGGAAGGTGTTCGGGCAGCGGCAGGGCATTTTCCACCGCAGCCGAGGGACGGCTGATGTCGGGATAGGCCCTGGCGCCTTGCCCGATCAGGGCGGCGATGGCATGCACCGCCACATCGCGCGCCGCTTCGCAGCGCCGCATCTCGATCCGCGACAGGGCCAGAAGCGCCTTGGCCTGTTCCAGCGAGGCTTCGTTCTCCAGTCCCGCTGTCACCCGGCTCTGGGTCAGATCCAGAATGGTCTGGCGCTCAGCCACCGTTTCATGCGCGATGTCGATGTTCTGCCAGGCCAGCAGCAGCGCGACATAGGACTGGGCGAACATGCCAGCCAAGGCCAGCTTGGCGGCGCTGGCATCCAGCGCCGCGGCCTGGCGCGCATTGCGCGCGCGCGCGATCTCAGCCGCCTGCTTGCCCCAGAAATCCAGCGACCAGCGGAAACGGGCTTCAGTATCGCCCACCCATTGCCAGGAGCCGCCGAAAGGCTTGGGATAGAGATAGTCATTGCTGACCAGCTCCCGGGTCTCGGTGCCGTCGATATTGATGTTGGGATAGTAGAGCGCGCGTTCACCCGACAGCACGGCCTCAGCCGCGCGGATGCGCGCCAGCGCGCCCTGCAGCGACGGATTGCTGGCCAGGAGCTGCGGCACCAGCCGGTCGAGCTGCGGATCGTTGAAGGCTTTCCACCAGTCGGGCTGGGCTTGGGGCGCGGCCTGATCGCCCAGGCCGAGGGTCTGAGGCACGATCTCGGTCTGCGCGGGCATGGTCGGTGGCGCATCCACGCAGCCGGCAAGCAGCAGCGCCAGAAACAATGTGGCGGCCTGGCTTCTGTTCAATCTCGTCCCCGGCATACGTCGGCGGCCAGCTTCGCCCGATTCGTCTTTGCTTAGGGTTACTGCACCGATGCCTGGTCCCCAATCCGGGCTTCTACGGATCGACGGCCATTTCTTCCATAACCCAATGAAAATATTGCTATTTCTGCTTGCGAAGGCGGTCGGCCGCAGCGATGGCGGCAAAGATAAAGATCAGGCAGAGGGGAATAATCGCCACCGCCCGAAAAGAGGCCGAGGCGGCTGCGGTCAGAATATCGTGCAGCTGGGCACCCTGGGCATTGGCCGCCAGGGCGGCATCGCCATGGGCTGCCGCCAGCTTGGCGCTGTCATAGATCGCGCCCAGATAGGGCAGCACCAGATAGGTGGCCAGCGCACCCGCCGAGCCCATCAGGCCGAACACCATGGTGCCGCTGCGCGGATAGCGCTCCGCGACGGTGGCCAGCATGGTCGGCCAGAAATAGCAGACGCCAAAGCCCCAGCCGGTGGCGGCGATCAGGGCGCTGGCCGGATCATGTGCCCGGCTGAGCGCATAAAGCCCGACCGTGGCGAAGACCGACGAAAAGATCAGCAGCCCGACATTGGAGAGGCGCTTGACCAGCGGGCCCGCGAAATGGCGCATCACGAACATCAGCCCGCTGACATAGGCCAGCAGCAGAATGCCGCGCATGCCCACGATCTGGGACAGCGCCACATCCACCCATTGTCCCGGCGCGAATTCGGTGGAGGCGGTGCAGGTCATCAGCAGAACCCAGAGAAAGATGGTGGGGTTCTGCAAGGTCGCCTTGATCATCTCACCGGGCGTCACCGGCGCGTCGGTGGAAAGACTGACATCCGGCAGCTTTTCCTTCAGCGCCAGGGTACCGAACACCAGCGCGAGCACGCCCAGCACCACCAGATCCAGCCGCCAGGGCAACCCCAGCCCGTCGGTCACAAGGCCCAGCATCGAGCCAGCGACCAGACCCGCCGGATACCAGGCATGCAGGATGGAAAGCCGCGACACGCGGTCATCCGGATAAAGCGCGCTGGTCAGCGGGTTGATCACGGTTTCCACCAGGCCCCAACCGAAGCCCTGCACCACCATGCCGATCAGAAGACCGGAATAAGGCGACACGCCCAGCGACCCGGCAAAGGCGACCAGCAGAAAACCCGCGATTAGCAGCGCCGCGGCCGCGGCCAATGCGCGGCCAAAGCCGATCTTGGCCAGGACCGCACTGACCAGAAACAGGGTGACGGCAAAGCCGGCGAAGGCCGAACCCAGCACCGTGCCGATCATCTCGCCGGCGCGGGCGGGGTCCAGCGCATCCAGATAATCGGCGCGCATGTGTACGGCGGTGCCGGCGCGCAAACTGACCGCCGCGCCCGCGGTGAACAGGGCCAGAAGAGAGACGACAAAAATGCGGCCGCGATGGAGCGGCGCGGAATCCGTTATCATTGTTATGTGACTGGGTACCCCAGCCCTCCCGGCGCTTTTCGGCCAACCTAGCACAGGCCATGCACTTCCCGTAAAGTCGCGCCATGCCACGTCATCCCCAGGCCGCCCTGGCCAGTATTATGAAAGACAATGCCAAGGCCGAAGCCCCGGTGGCGAGGGCCTTGCGCGCACTGGCCTGAGCGTGAAGCGCATTCTTCGCCCATTGTTTCTGTTCCTAGCGCTGGCGGTGCTGATGCCCGCCTGGGCGCGCGATTTCACCAGCAGCGTCAATGAGACGCCTGAGATCGTGCATCTGAGACCGGAATTCAAAATCCCCGATGAACCCAACCAGCTCTTCTATATCCAGCGCTCCCCCAATTCGAACACCGTGATCTATGCCGCCAGGCTGGACCGAAACGGCAACTTCGATTCCCGGACACCGGTGGAAGCCTTCTGGCGCAAGTTCAACATTGACGGCAGCAAGCAGCCACTGAATTTCGTGGAGCGCATGATGGCCTATGGCGTGCGTGTGGATGCTCCGCACCCCGGCCGGCCCATCACCTTCAGCGTCGCCGCCCTGCCCGATCGCAAGATGACCCTGGCAATGGATGCCCAGCATCATCCCGAGGCGCTGCTGCAGATCGGCAACCGCACCGTGAAGCTGGCTTATGTCTATCTGCAGGTGGTGGAAGGCGGGCTTTTGCCCAGCGTGCCGTCACTCGACATCTTCGGCACCGACATCGCCAGCGGCAAGGCGGTCCACGAGCATCTCATTCAGCGCTAGCCGAATCCGTGAAGTGCGGCGTGTCGTCCAGCTTCACGCCCAGTCCGCGATTCTTCTGGATCACATAAAGCGTACCACCCACCACCACGGCCAGCAGCATCGGCGCCAGCCAGCCGGCGAGGAAAGGCGAGATATAACCGAACTCGCCCATCAGGGCGAACGCCTTGGAGGCGAAATGGGCGATGTAACCGGCCAGCAGAACGCCGACCAGGGCGAACCAGCGCGTATTGAAGGCGAAATAGAGCATCGCCAGCGCCGCGGCCAGGAACGCCATCAGACAGGTGAACAGGGTTTCACCGAACACTGTTTGTAGCCGCGTCTTATAGCCATCGAGATCGCGCGACATGATCTGGGCATGGGCCAGCCGCCGCAGGTCCGACAGGAACAGATATTGCGGCGACAGGCCCAGATTGCTGAGCCACAATTCATTCAGGCTCATGGGAATGGTGCGGGTCTGGAAGGGAATCTCATTCTCTTCCCGTGCCTCGGTGGTCAGCACATTGCCCCGATTGGCGAAGTCGGCCCGCCAGTAATGCCCACCCGTCAGGCGCCACATGCCATTGGCCTGCGGCACAGCGATCGCCGCGGTATCGACTTCCGCCAGATGCCCTTCGGTATCCAGTTTGTAGATGGTGGCATCGTGCAGTTCGAGCGGCGGGCCATACTGGATCTCCGCCTTGAGCAGACCGTCCGGCAAGGCGATCCAATGTGTGCCGCCGCTCTTGCCACGGTCCAGCCGAATGCCCTCGCGCCCCAGCACCTCGGCCATCTGGATGTGAATGGCGACGGGCCGCAGCCAGGCGTCCACCACAAAGAGGAATAGGCCCATCAGCAGGCCGGCGAACAGCGCCGGCATCAGGCAGAGAAGCGGCGAGCGGCCGCTGTTCCAGATCAGAAGCCGCTCGCGCGATTCCGTAAAGGCGCTTTCGCTCCACACCACGCCCAGGAAAGTGGCGAAGGGGATGAAGGGCGGCAGAAGATCGGACAGGCGCAACGCCGCCAGCCATACCAGGCTCCAGACCACATGCAGCGGACTGCCACTGAACAGCGCCACCTGCGGCCACAGATCGATGGTCAGCGCGATGGTCATCAAGGCGGCACATACCATCATGGTATGGCGCAGATAGGCGCCCAGCATGTAGCGGGAATAAAGGCCGAACGGCGTAAGAAAGATGGGCCGGGCGCCGCCGCGTCCGGTGCCGGTTTGAGGATCGCCGCTCATGACCGCGCCAGTTGCGGCCGCACAAAGTCGTTGTGACGCCACACAATCAGGGTGAAGACGGCATAGGAACACCCGCCATAGAGCAGCAGCGGCGGCAGCAGCGCGCCGGCCACGCTGAGTGGCGCGACACTGGTGATCACCCATTCGCAAAGCAGGTTCACCGCCATCAGCAACAGGCAGGACAAGGGAAGCGCGAACCAGTTGGTCATGCGGTTGGTCAGCGACACGCCCAGAAGCGCGATCAGGGGCGCCAGAAACGACAAAAGACTGCGGGAAAAGCGCTCGGCCAGCAGGCGCATCTGGGCCGCCCGCGAATCCTTGGTTTCATAGTCAGGCACGAACATCTGCTCGAAAACCGTCTGCTCGTCGACATTGCTGGCGCGCGCGGTGAAAGGCAGCAGCTGATCCACCATCATCAGCTGGCTCATGTCGCGCACCTTCATGCTGATCGGCGGCGTATCGCTGAAAGTGTCCGGGCAGTTGAAACATTTCTTCGGGACCGGATGCGGCTTGCCGTCTTCGCTCGAGAGCGGGTGCGCGTCGGCAAATGTATGCGAGGTGAAATCGCTGAGATTGAGCACGACCCGTCCGCTCAGATCGGGGCCATCCAGCCGCGCCTGGGCGGCCGTGACGATGCGCGAGGTATGCGGACCGATCTGCTGATAGACGAACAAGGTGCGGTCCTTGCCGGGAGCAGGCGCCGGCTTGGCGTTGGTGCTGGCGTCGATCACCTGCACCTGACCGGGCGCGGTGGGCGGCGGCGCCCCATCCCGCACCCTGTCCATGGCATAGGCGACATAGGTCGGGAAATAATAGAATTCATTCTTGGCCACGCCCTTCTTCAGCGAGCGCAGCTCGGAACTGAACAGGATGGAGCGCTGGGCATAGCGCGACAGCGGATCGACCAGGCCGGAGCCGGTCATGCTGATCATCTGCCCGGCCAGCGCCACGATCAGGACCAGCGCGCCGAGCTGATAGGGCCCCAGACCCGAGGCGAACAGCACCAGCATCTCGCGGTTCTCGCGCATGCGCAGCAGGGTGACATAGACCGCCATCAGGATGGCGATGGCCAGCGCCAGATCGAAGATCTCGGTCGAGGTGCAGGCCAGCACCAGCGCGATGCCCGACAGGTCGGCTTCGTGGCGTACCGCGTCACGGAACACCCAGGTGAAATGCTCGGCCAGGAAGATCGCCTCGATCAGGATGACCACCGCCAGCGCCTGGGCGAAAACGCGCTGGAAGAAGCCGCGGACATAATCGCCGCGCAGAAATGCCGAGAGCGTGGCGCGAAGGCCGCCAATCGCCGGCGTCTCGGCCAGGGTGAAAAGGGTCAAAGCCTGAATTCCTCGCCCAGATAGACACGGCGGACTTCCTGGTCCGCCACAATCTGCCCCACATCGCCTTCCGCCAGCACGCGGCCTGCCTGTATCACATAGGCGCGGTCCACGATTCCCAGAAGTTCGCGCGCCTTGTGGTCGGTGATCAAGACGCCAATCCCCCGGTCCGCCAGGTGATCGATCATCTGGCCGATCTCGTCGGTGGCGTGCGGGTCCACCCCGGCAAAAGGCTCGTCCAGCATGGCGAAGCTGGGCTCGCAGGCGAGTGTGATGGCGATCTCGCAACGGCGGCGCTGGCCGCCCGAAAGATCGCCCACCCGCTTCTTGCGTACCTCCTGCAGGCGAAATTCCTCGATCAGCTCTTCCATGCGGATTTTGCGGGACGCCGCATCAGGCAGCCGCGCTTCCAGGACCAGCCGGATATTCTGGCCGACCGAAAGGCCGCGCGGCACAAAGGGCGCCTGGGGCAGATAGGCGATGCCGAAACGGGCGCGGTCATAGAATGGCATGGCGGTGACGTCATGACCGTCCAGCACGATGGCGCCGGCATCGGGCTTCAACATCCCGGTCAGCATCTGGAAAGTTGTGGTCTTGCCCGCGCCATTGGGGCCCAGCAGACCCACCACCTCGCCGCGATGGAGCCTGAGTGTGACGTCTTCGATGACCCTGCGTCCGGCGAAAGACTTCACCAGATGCTGCGCTGAAAGCATGCCTTGCTCTTCAAGTCTGTGAGATGCGGCGGCCCGCGAACGACCTTGGCCCGTGAGTCGGCTCCAGGCCCCGCATTTGGCCCTATACGGATATTAGGACGCGGGTTTTGGCCTGTACAGGCGCGCGCCCGGCGCCCCAAAATACCTTCCGCCCTTGAAGAAATGCTACGGAATATTACGTGCGGCGCGGGTGCGAAACGTGGAAAAAGCCCGAATTTTGGCCGTTGGGTCGGATGAATAAGGGGGAGAACGGGGCCCCCTGAACCACGCCATTTTTGACGGCAAATATATGGACTTACCGTGATGGCGAAGGTTGTGGCATACAGTTTTCCGGTTATGCTCCTGTAATGCGGCCAGCCCGGCCGTTTGGGGCATCTTTAGCGAGTATACTGAGGGGCAATGACGACCCATTCTGCGGCCGCCGGGCAAAAGACCATTGCGGCTGAAAACGAACAGCCCGCACGCAAAAGCGTCGTCGACGACTTCGCGCCCTATCGGGCGCTGCGCCGCCGGATCGAGGATGTACAGAACAGCGGCCAGGAAGTGCCCTTCTTCCAGCCCCGCGATGGCGTCAGCCACAGCGTGATCCGCCGCAACGGCAAGAGCCTGGTCAGCTTTTCCGGCTACAACTATCTGGGCCTGAACGGCCATCCCGCCGTCACGGCCGCTGCCAAGAACGCCATCGACAAGTATGGCACCAGCGCCTCGGCCAGCCGCATTGTCGCCGGCCAGATCGAGCTGCATGGCGAGCTGGAACGCAAGATCGCCAATTTCCTTGGCACCGAGGACGCGCTGGTCTTCATCAGCGGCTATCTCACCAATGTGACCGCGATCTCCCACCTCCTGGCCCGGCCGGATGCGGCGATTTACGATTCCGGCGCCCATAACAGCATCATCACCGGCGCGCGGCTATCCGGCGCCAAGACCTATACCTATCCCAATGGCGACTGGGATGCGCTGGACACGCTTCTGGCCAAGGAACGGCCCGGCTTCCGCCGCGGCATGATCATTGCCGAAGGCGTCTATTCCATGGATGGCCAGATCCTGGATCTCAAGCGCGCGGTGGAAACCAAGAAGCGTCACAATGTGATGCTGATGGTGGACGAAGCCCATAGCCTTGGTATCGTCGGCAAGACCGGCCGTGGCGTCTGTGAGGCCGCCGGCATGCCGGTCGACAGCATCGACGTCTATATGGGCACGCTGTCCAAGACGCTGGCTTCGGGCGGCGGCTACATCGCCGGCGACCGTGGGCTGATCGAATATCTGCGCTTCCTCTGTCCCGGCCTGATCTTCAGCGTCGGCCTGTCGCCCGCCGACACCGCCGCGGCCATCGCGGCGCTGGATATTCTGGAGCGTGAACCGCATCGCCCGCGCCGCCTGCGCGAACGTGCCAGGTTCTTCCGCCAGGTGGCCCGTGAAAACGGCCTGACCGTGGGCGGTGACGAGGAATCCCCCGTCGCCTCGCTGATCGTGGGCGACGACAAGCTCGCCATGCTTTTGTCCCAGAATCTGCTGGAGCGAGGCATCGAGGTGCAGCCGATCGTGCGCCCGGCCGTCTCAGCCACCACCGCGCGTCTGCGCTTCTTCCTCACCGCCAACCATACCGAGGAGCAGATTCTGGAAACGGTTCCGGCGGTGGCCCAGGAACTGGAAAAGCTGCGCCGCGGCGTCGAATAACGCGTGTCGCAAGGCGAAAGCCGTCCCTTGCGGGTCGCGCTGGTCACCAGCTCATACAATTTCATCGCCGACGGGGTCGCACTGACGCTCAATCGTCTGGTGGGATTTCTGGAACGCCAGGGCGTCGCGGTGCTGGTGTTCGCGCCCACCGCCGACCGGCCTGCGCTGGTTCATCAAGGCCAGCTGGTGTCGGTGCCTTCCATTCCCCTGCCCGGCAGGCCCGAATATCGCCTGGCTCCCGGCCTGCCAGGCCGGTTGAAGCAGCAGTTGCTGGATTTCAGGCCCGACCTGATCCACATCGCCGTTCCCGATCTTCTGGGTCATGCCGCCCTGTCATTGGCCGGACGCCATAACATTCCCGCGGTGGCGAGCTATCACACCCGCTACGAGACCTACCTCAAGCACTATTGGTACCTGACGGGGCTGGAAGGCGCGCTCAAAGGCATCCTGCGCCGTTTCTATGGCCGTTGCCGCGAGGTCTATGTACCCTCGGAATCGGTGCGCGAGGCCCTGCTGGCGGACGGACTGAAAGACAATTTCAAGCCCTGGCCACGCGGCATCGATACCGAACGCTTCTCGCCCGCAAAGCGCAGCGCGGAATGGCGCACCCGCCATGGCATCGGCCCGGACGAGCTGGTGGTGCTGCATGTCTCGCGCCTGGTGCGGGAGAAACGGCTGGATACCCTGACCGCCGCGCTGAACCGCCTTCGCGTGCCGCATCGCGTTGTGATCGTGGGCGACGGGCCCGACCGCGGCTTTGCCGAACGCGAACTGCCGCACGCCCTCTTCACCGGCTTTCTGGGCGGCGAAGCATTGGCCACGGCCTATGCCTCTTGCGACATCTTCGTCTTTCCCAGCGACAGCGAAAGCTTCGGCAATGTCACGCTGGAAGCGATGGCGTCGGGCCTGCCCTGCGTTGCGGCCAATGCCACCGGCAGCCGCTCGCTGGTGGTGGCGGGAGAGACCGGCTTCCTTGCGCCTGCCGATGACGCCGGCGCCTTCGCCGCCCATATCACGACGCTTGCCCAGGACGCCGGCTTACGCCGGCGGATGGGCGGAGCCGCCCGTGCCCGCGCCCTCACCTTTTCCTGGGAGGAGACGATGGCGCGGCTGCTGGGCTATTATCGCGCGCTGTTGAGGGCTCCTGCTTGAAGATCGTCGACGTTTGCGAGTTCTATTCGCCGACCGGTGGCGGCGTGCGCCGCTACATCAATCAAAAGCTCGAGCTGGCGGATCGTTTCGGTCATCAGCTGACCATCATCGCGCCCGGCGCCGAAACCCGCATGGAAAAGGCCCATGGCGGCACCATCGCCTGGATCAGGAGCCCGCATCTGCCGTTCGACCGCAACTATCGCATGTTCTGGGGCGCCAAGCCGGTATGGGCCGCGCTGGACGCACTGCAACCCGACCTGGTGGAAGGCTCCTCGCCCTGGCGTGGCGGCTGGCTGGCCGCGCGCTGGCCGGGCAAGGCGGTGAAGGTCTTCTTCATGCATGCCGATCCTGTGGCGGTCTATCCCCAGACCTTCCTGGGCGGGCTTCTGGGGCCCGAGCGGGTCGACCGGCTGTTCGGCTTTTTCTGGAACTACCTCAATCGCCTCAACAGCAAGTATGACGCCGCCATTGTCACCAATCCGGCGCTGGCCCAGCGTTTCGCCGGCTTCGGTCTGGAGAATATCCAGGTCGCGCCCTTCGGCGTGGAACGCAGCAAATTCTCGCCGGATTTCTATGACGCCACGGCGCGGCGCGAAATGCTGGCGACCTGCGGCCTGGACGAGGATGCCAGTCTCCTGATCGCGGTGGGCCGCCATCATCCCGAAAAGCGGCTGCGCACCCTCATCCAGGCGGTGAGCCAGGCGCAGGCCAGGCGCAAGATCGGTCTCTATATCGCCGGCGATGGCTTCCTGCGCGCCTCGGTGGAGCGCTGGGCGCTCAATGCCCGCAATGTCTATGTCGCCGGCCAGATCAACGATCCCGAGCAATTGGCCACTGTGATGGCCAGTGCCGATGCGCTGATCCATGGTTCGGCGGCGGAGACCTTCGGCCTGGTGCTGGCCGAGGCGCTGTGTTCGGGAACCCCGCTGGTGGTGCCCGATGCCGGCGCCAGTGCGACGTTTGCCGGACCCGGTTATGCCGAGACCTATCGCGCCGGGGATGCCCAGGACGGGGCGGGAGCGATACTGCGCCTGCTTTCCGGGGACAGGAAAGCGCAATCCCGCGCCGCGCTGGCGGCTGCGGATGCGCAAGTCTTCAATGTCGAGCAGCATTTTGAAAAGCTGTTCGAAATCTATGGCCGCATCGTCGCGGGACGCTCCACGCGATAGAGCGTGTACCAGTAAAGCGGCAACAGTTTCAGAAAGCGGTGGCGTGCCGCAAAAGCTGTATAGTCCCGGATATAATCGGCGCCGGCCTGACCATAGCCAAAAGGCGCGAGCGGGAATTCCGAATAGAGCAGCGTCGCGTTTGCGCCGGAAGGCAACGCCGGAGGCACCGGGGTCTCGCTCATCAGGAAGACCGGACCCTTCTTCAGCAATGTGTCCAGCTGGGCTTCGTCTTTCAGCCGCTCGCTACGAAAGCCGGCCGGCCGATACATGGGATAGGACTGGAACGGCGCCGCGAAGCTGGTGATCGGGCCCGGATCATGGCGATAGAGATATTGCGCCATCGGCATGTGGGGCCGCACGCCAAAGGGATAAAGCGCGAAATAGACCATCGCCAGCACCGATATGCCGGTGACGGTCTTCGCCGCCCAGGACCGGCGCCATTGCCAGACAGGCGTAAAGGCGTCGCGCCACAGCGGCAGGCGCGGCGAAAAACCCAGCACCGGGAAAGCGGTCGCCAAAATCGCCAATGGAAACAAAAAACGCGCTTCCTTGTGCGCGATGAGGACATGGGCCAGCACGAAGGGCAGCGTGGCCCAGGTCACGGCGTGGCGCGGGTTGCGCAGCCACATCGCCACCATACCTGCCATCAGCACCAGGGTGATGGCGAAAAAGATCTGGGCCGGCAGAAGATAAAGATAGGCAAAGATCGGCTCGCGCCCGAACTGATGCGCCGCCACGCCCTGGACCAGATTGACATCGACATAGCCCAGCGGCGGAAACACGAACTGGCCATAGCCCCAGCGATCGGCAAGAGCACCGATCACGAGCGCGGCGATGCCGCCGCCGATGAAGGCCGATAGCGCCGGCAGACGCACGCGCGCAACAATGGCCAGCCAGGCCAACAGTCCCATTCCCAACAGGCCCGTCTGATAACGGCTTTCAAAAGCCAGTCCGCACAACAGGCCAGAAAGCGCCAGCCGGCGCGCGGACTTCTCGCCCAGCGCCATCGCCAGGCCCAAGGCAAAGAAGGCGGCCGAGAAGGTTTCAGACGCGGTGCGGACAAACAGATAGGGCAGGAAGCCGAACCAGGGCAGATGGCGCACAAAAGCGCGCTGTTCCTCCTCGCCCGCAATGGTGGGCAGCACGGCCCGGGCGAACAGGCCCAGCGCCAGGAGCGAAAACAAGCCCGTCGTCAGCCGCAGCACAAAGGCGATGGCGAACATGTCTGTCAGGCCCAGCGCCATCAGCGGCTTGGCGATCACGAAATAGACCAGCGGCTGGAACCAGGGCCGGATGCGGGCGTGAAATTCCCAGGGCAGATCCGAAGCGGGCGTGATGCCCAGTCTGTAGGACATGAATTCCAGGATCTGATAATGCTCGTCCGGGAAATAGAACAGCACGCTGAACCAGGCCGTCACCACGATGACGGCGGCCAGAATCACAAGACTGCGGCGCAGTTCGCTACCCATGGCGGACCAGGCCATCCAGCCAATCCAGATAGGCACGCGCGCAGGCTCGCGGTTCGAACGGCGCCGCCAGCGCCCGCAGTATTTCCGGCGGGGGCGGCATGGCGCAGACGTCCCCCGCCGCCGCCGCCAGCGCGTCGGGTGTGCGCGAAGGCACAATGCGCCCGGCCTCCGGCCTGGTCATGATGTCATGCAGCAGGAACGAACAGTCGGTGCTGACAATCGGCACGCCCTGCGCCAAGGCCTCGACCGCCACCGCCGGGCCGCCTTCGTACCGCGAGGTGACCAGCAGCACATCGGCATTGGCCAGATGCGGCCCAATCTCTGGCACATAGCCGGCCAGTGTGACCTTCTTCTCAAGCCCCATCGCGGAAATCCGCTGCCTGAGACTGTCGTGCAGGGCGCCATCGCCCAGCATGACGAGGTGCGTGGGTCCATCCATCGCGGCGATGACCCGCAACGCCAGTTCGGGGTCCTTCTGCGGTTCCAGGCGGCCGATCCAGACAATGCGCCGGCCATCGCGCCTTTCGATTCGCGGGACAGGCTTGACATAGACCGGATCGTGCAGGGTCACGACATTGCGCCCCGGCAGCATCGCTTTCAACTCGAGCGCCAGGCCGGAATTCATCGCCGCAAAGCCATCCACGGCATTGGTGATGCGCCGGAACACCATGCGGGCAAGCGGCACATGCCCCGGCACCGGTGGATTGGAAATCTTCAACGCGATTTTGGCCCGTGGATCGGCAACCCGCAGGCCGCCGGCCAGAAGCGCATGAAAATTTCCCGGCAGGAAGATCACGTCGGGTTGAAGCGTGCCCAGATGCTCTCCCATCGCGTGCGCCAGGCGAAGCCGGGACAGAAGGCCCCGGCGCACGGGCGGATCAAGCGCCACAACATTCACATTGCCACCGACCGTATCGCGCAAACCGCCTTCGGTGCTGCCGCACAGGATGGTGACGTCACGTCCGGCGGCTGCCCAATCCCCTGCCAGCCCGATGGCGATACGCTCGGTGCCGCCACGGGCGAAGTCGTGCAAGGCGATCAGGATGCGCCCAGCCGTCATGGCGCGCGCTCGAAAATCCAGACCGGTTCGTCCAAGCTGTCGTGGATATGGACGATGGGCCAAAGGCTGGATGGGCGTGCCGCATAGGCCAGCCGGTAGCCCGCCGTGCCATTCAACAGGCTCTGGAAATGCAAGGTTGCGTCGGTATTGGCGAAATCGAGCTGCTGCAGCCGGGAATAAATGTGCCCGGCCGGAAGCGGCATGGCTGGCCGCAAATAACGCCGCGCCCAGGCCAGGCTCAACACGATGAAACGGGACTGACGCGGCAGGATGAAAGGCTGGCGCAACTCGGTGACACCGGGCAAGGGATTGCGTAGCTTGAGACTGCCCGGCCCGATCCGGATCACATGTGCATTTTTCGGAAAACGTGACTGGAAGCAGTTCTGGCCATAGGTCTCGATCACATCGCCCGCTTTGACATGCGCCGTCATCCAGCGTTCGGCATCATAGCGCGGATCGAACAGCATGGCGGCATCGATGGCGATCACCTGATGCAAAGCCGCCAGCGCCACCAGCAGCAGCACGCCACGGCCGGCCAGCCGCATCCCTTCGCGCGCGGGAAAAGCCAGCATCTCGGCCGCAATGCCGATATAGACGCAAGCCAATACCGATTGCGGCAGCAGGAAACGGTCGTCGCTGCGCAGGGCGGCAAAGTTGAAGCAGATGGTGAAGGAGATCATCGCCAGCAGCGGCAAAAGTCCCGCCACCCGTGGACCGTTCCGGCTTTGGCGGATGTGTACGATGACACCCAGAAGGGCAAGCACCATTGCCGCCACGCCATAGCCTTGCGCGTAGGCGCGCCCCATATCGCCCAGCAGCGCCAGCCAGCCGATGGGCCCGCGCAAATATTCGGCATAATCCTGGCTGGCCGGACCGGTCAGGAAAGCGATGCGGCGCAGAAAGCCGGACGGATTGGTGATGGCGCCATCCACCAGCAACAACAGGAACAGCGACACCAAAGCGGCGGGCAACAGGGTCAATGCGATGCGACGGCCATGGGCTCGCGGCCAGGCATCAGCGATGAACCAGAGCATGAGAAACAGCGGCAGGCAGAGAAGAAACAGGGCATAAGCCTGGTCCTTGGTGGCGACGGCGGCGGCTGCGAACAGCGCGGCCCACCAGAAGCGCCGCGGTTCCCGCTCTGTCACCGCGCGCATGCACCAGACGAGCGCCAAGCAAGCCCAGAACAGGTAAGGCACGTCCAGATTGCTGACCTGCCCATAGTAAGTAAGACCGAAGTTCAGCACACAGGCGATAGCCGCGAGCAATCCCGCGCGCGCGCCGGCCACCACACGCGCCATCTCGCCCACGCACCAAATAATGCCCAGCGACATCAACAGACTGACCAGCCGCCCCAGCACCGAAAAGTAAGTCATGTAGACCGGCTGGGTGATGGTCGTGATCACGTCATGCTGGGAAAGCGACGGCGCGTGCGCCAGCGCCCATCCCGCCACGGGCAGCGCCGGCAGCGCCAGCAACAGCGCATGCAGTGGCGGATAAGTGAAATAGGCGCCCGGCTTCCAGGTCAGCGCCAGCGCGGTGAGGAAATTGCGCGGCGCGAAACCATCATCATCCCAGCCATCGGCTGATGGCAGGCCCCAGAACAGGCCGGCCAGTCTGAGGCCCGCCGCCACCAGCAGCACCCAGAATAGCGGCGCGCGCAGCAGCCGGTTCATCGCGCACCCTTTCCGCGCAGCTGTTCCGCGAGCCAGGGCAGGCCGGCAAAGCTCAAGGCCAGCATCAGATCGGCCGCCGCCAGGATCACCAGCACCGTGGCGACAGGGGTGACCGAGAGCTTGGTCATGCCGGCGGCGGCAATGCCCGCGCCGACGAACACCAGATCCTTGTTCGGTACCAGGGGCAGCCGCGTCACCACCAGGCGCAACGCCACGAACTGCAGACAGGCCACCGCGGACGGCAAGGCGCCCGACAATTGCCACAACAGAAATTCCACTCCCAGCACCAGCAGCGCGCGCGAAAAATGGATCAGAAAGGTGCCCGCGATCTGGCCGGTGCTCAGCGCTGTCAGCTTGCGCCGTCCCAAGACCAGCACACTGCACAGGATCAGCGGCACCGAACCGATCAGCACATACAGCCAGCCATGCGCGCTGATACCCGCCGGAATATGCAGGCCGCCGCAGGCCAGCAGCACCAGCGTCATCAGATAGAGCATGGCAAGGCCCGCGCCCGCCGACAGAACATTGGAATCCTTGATGCCATGGATCAGCATGCCGGGCTTGAGTGTCAGATGCTGCTGTGCCCAGAGAAAGAAAAACACTTCACCCGAATAATCCAGCATGAAGGTGTTCATCACCCGCTTGCGCAGGATCACGGACATGGGCGGCGTCTGGCCGGCGCCCCACAAATTGCGATAGACGAAATAATCGCCGAAGGGCTGGATCAGGAACTGCAGCACCAGCAGCAGATAGAAAACAGCATTGCCGGGACGTGCCACCCATATGTCATGCCAGCCCAGCTCGGTCAGGCGGCGGCCGATGATTGCCAGGAGGAGAATCGGAATGGCCCAGCGCAGAAATAGGCTCCCGCGCCGGGCCAGCGGATGCGCCTTTATCCGCGCCAATAGGCCGGATTCCGGACCGAGGTCGAGCTTGGGATCGGGACCCGCTGTCATGCGCGCGACAGCACGGCCCGCAGCAGGGCGCGGGGCAGAAGACCGGCCGCGGCGCGGATCAGCGCGAATTGCCAGGGCAGAACGATGGTGCGCGCGCCGCGCGCGATGCCGCGGGCGATGATGGCCGCGGCCTTGTCCGCGGTCATCAGAAACGGCTTCGGCTCGGTGACCTGCCGGCTCATCGCCGTATCGATAAAGCCGGGCGAGACCAGCGTCACACCCACGCCGTGCCTGGCCAGGCGAATGCCCAGAGCCTCCGCGAACATGCGAAGCCCCGCCTTGGTAGCGGCATAGGTCGGCGCCATGGGCAGCGGAAAGGATTCCGCGATCGAACCGATCAGCACGATCTGGCCACGGCCGCGCCTGGCCATGGCATCGGCCATGGCATTGGCGCCGGTGACCGGCGCCACGAAATTCACTTCCGCGACCGCGCGCGACGCTTCCGGTGTTTCCGCGGCCGCGCCTTCGGGCGCGGTGCCGCCCAGCCCGGCGTTGAAGATGGCGAGATCGATCGGCGTCGCCGCATCGGCGGCGGCCAGACGCGCCGCCTGCGCCCCCGCGTCACGCAGATCGAAACTTTCGACCTGGCAGCGCGCGCCCCGCGCCCGGCACGCAGCCGCGGTCTCTTCCAGGCGCGTGGTGTCGCGCCCCCACAACAGAAGCATCACGCCCGGCGCCGCATAAAAGCGGGCCAGGGCTGAACCAATGCCGCCGGAAGCGCCGGTGATCAGGATGATTCGCGTCGACATGAACCCCGCATGACACCGCCAGGAATGCGGTGTTTGTTACTATCAAATCAGGGCGGCGGAGGCTATGGTGCCGCGCCTTTTCAAAAGGGAATCCCCCACTCCGTGAGCGCGCCCCTGGAAATCGTCCCCGTACAGACCAAAGCGCAGTGGCGCCACTTCCATCATCTGCCCTTTTCCATTTATCGCGACGATCCCAACTGGGTGGCCCCGCTGCTGCTGGAACGGAGCTTCCATTTTCAAGCCGCCCATAATCCCTATTTCAAACATGCCAAGGCTGCCTTCTTCCTGGCCTATCGCGGCGGCAAGCCTGTCGGCCGCATCACCGCCCAGGTCGATCAGCTGGTGCAGGATCGTTATCAGGACGGCACCGGCCATTTCGGTTTCATCGAAGCCTTTGACGATGCCGAGGTGTTCGGCGCGCTGCTCAAGACGGCGGAAGACTGGCTGCGCCAGCAGGGCATGAAGCGTGCCGTGGGGCCGGTCAGCTTTTCGCTGTGGGACCAGCCGGGCCTTCTGGTCAAGGGCTTCGATACCCCACCCTCGGTGATGATGAACCACCACCTGCCCTATTATGAAGGCCGCATCACGGCGCAAGGTTATCAGAAAGCCGAAGATCTGATCGCCTATCGCTACGGCCCGGACGCGCCCACCGATACGCTGGAAAAGCTGCTGGCGCGCGCGATGCGCAGCGGCGATGTCACCTTGCGCAATATCCGCATGGATAAGGCGCATTTCGAATCCGAAGTCGCCATGCTGCTCGACATCATCAACGATGCCTGGTCGGACAATTGGGGCTATGTGCCCATGACCAAGGCGGAGATCGAAGATCTAGCCGGCATCCTCAAGGTGCTCTTGCGGCCGGGCGATGTCGCCATCGCCGAATATAAAGGCCAGCCCGCCGCCTTTGCCGCCATCTTTCCCAATCTGAACGAAGCCATCCGCGACATGAACGGACGGCTGTTTCCCTTCAACTGGATCAAGCTGCTCTGGCGGCTGAAGGTGGCGCGCACCAAGACGGCGCGCATGCCGATGATGGGCGTGCGCAAGGCGCTGCAGTCCTCGCCGGTCGGTGCCGCTCTGGCTTTGTCGGTGATCCGCTCGGTCCGGGAATTCAACTTCTCGCGCGGGGTGGTGGACAGCGAACTGTCCTGGATTCTGGAGCGCAACACCCGCGTGCGCCATGTGATCGAGATGGTGGGCGGCGTGCCCTACAAGACCTATCGGATTTTCGAAAAGCCGCTTTAGAAGGTTTCCGGATCGAAGCCGTGAATGGCGCAGACCCGCTTGGCCAGCTTGCGGAATTTGGGATTGTGGTGGCCACGCGCCGTGCCGGTCTCGTCCTGATAGAGATGGATCATCTCATGCGCCATGGTGGAGATCAGAAGATCGGTGGAGCGCACCAGTCCGGCGGAAATCGCGATTTCGCTGAAACCGTCATCGCCGCGCGCCTTCCTGTGACGTCCGCGGAAGTGACCGAAACGGTCCTTGGCGCCCAGCACGCGAAACATCACATGATCGGCATGGGGCAGGCCCCAACGGCTGAAGGGCGGACTGACGCGCAGATATTCATACGCGCCTTCGAGCATTTCGGGAGTGAGGGTCAGGCCAGGCATGGGAAGCTCGCGGGATAGGCCCGAACCATAGCCTATCCGCCCCCCGGAAGGGAGACGCGACGGGGCGTCGCGGCAGCCAAAAAGCCTTTATTTTACTGGTTTTTTCAGTGCTATCCGTACACGGAAACTCTGGCTATAAGAGCGTCACAAAATTGCGGGAAGGCGCATGGAATTTATCGAAAATCTCAAGGCCGTGCGGGTCGTCCCGGTCATTGTCATCAAGGATTTGGGCCATGCCGTGCCCCTGGCCAAAGCGCTGGTAGAGGGGGGCCTGAACATCCTGGAAATAACCCTACGCAGCCCGGTGGCTCTGGAGGCGATCCGTACGATTTCGGGCGAGGTCAAGGACGCCATTGTCGGGGCGGGAACCGTCATAAATGCGGAACAATTTGTCGACGCTGCCGAGGCCGGCGCCAAATTCGTGGTCAGTCCCGGCCTCACCGAGGAGGTGTTCCGCGCCAGCCGCGATCACCTTCTGCCGCTTCTGCCAGGCGTGGCCACCGCGTCGGAGATCATGCGCGGTCTTTCGCTGGGCCTGAAAGCCTTCAAATTCTTTCCGGCGGAAAATGTCGGTGGCACTTCCGCGATCAAGGCGCTGGGCGGGCCCTTTCCGCAGGTCTCCTTCTGCCCGACAGGCGGCGTCGGCCCCAAGAACCTGCAATCTTATCTGTCGCTGCCCAATGTGATCGCGGCCGGCGGTTCCTGGATGGTGCCGTCCAACCTGCATGAAGCCGATGCCTTTGCCCGCGCCAGCGAAATGGCGCGCGAAGCTCGCGCCCTTGCCAGCACATTGGCCGGCGCATGACCGGGGCGATCTGCATCGGCGAATGCATGGTGGAGCTGCGCCCGGTCGCCGACGGCCATCTGAAGCGCGGCTTCGCCGGCGATGCCTACAACACCGCCGTCTATCTCAAGCGCAGCGCGCCCGATATCGACGTTGCCTTCCTGACCGCCACCGGCGATGAAAGCCTGAGCCAGGCCATGATCGATACCTGGCGCGGCGAAGGCATCAGCGACCGGCTGGTTTATCGCATTCCCGGCCAGCGCCCTGCCCTCTATCTGATCGAGACCAACGAAAAAGGCGACCGCAAATTCCATTACTGGCGCAGCGAGACCCCGGCCAAGGAATGGCTGCGGCTGCTGTTGGCCGCGGGCGGCGCCAAGGTGCTGAACGAGGCGCGGCTGGTCTATATCTCCGGCATCTCGCTGGCGATCCTCAGTTATGCCGACCGCCAGGCGGCGATCGAGCTTCTGGGCGCGCTACAGACCCGCGTGGCTTTCGATCCCAACATCCGTCCTGCCTTGTGGAAGTCGATGGACGAGGCCAGGCACACATTTGAAGAGATGGTGAAGCGCTCGGCCATCGTGCTGCCCAGCCGCCAGGACTATCAGCTGATGTACGGGCTGGACGATCCGGACGAGCAGATCCATTTCACCGCGGGCCTGACCGATGGCGAGATCGCGCTGACCTGTGACGAAGACGGCGTGCGCCTCAGGGCCCATGGCAAAACCGTCGCCCTGCCTACCCAGGCGGTAAAGGTGGTGGACACGTCGGGCGCGGGCGATTCCTTCAACGGCGCCTATCTGGCGGCCCGGCTGCATGGCAAGGACCCGGCGGATGCGGCCCGGGATGGGCTGGTGATGGCGGCGAAGGTCGTGGCCCAGCCGGGCGCGATCATTCCGCGCGACTAGCGCCGGATATATTTGACGACCGCTTTCTGCTCGACCTGGGCGCTGTAGACCGCGCCCTTGCCGTCCGCCCAGATGCCCTCGCCGCCGCTGGTGCCGCTGCCTTCCGGATCGGGATAGGTGTCGGGGATGAAATCCGTCACCTCGCCGTCCTTCAGGCTGCCGATGCGGATGCCGCGCTTCCAGCCGGGATGGTGACCGTAGCCGTCCCTGTTCTTGGATTCGGAGTCGGTGACATACATCACGTCATTGCGGTCGATCGCGATACCGCTGGGACGCCCGAATTGGGTGAGCTGGCCAAGCAGCTTGCCATCCTGGGTGAAGACCTGGATGCGGTTGTTGTCGCGATCACCGACATAGAGATT
The DNA here is from genome assembly GCA_035547275.1 of Rhizomicrobium sp. Taxonomy (GTDB): domain Bacteria; phylum Pseudomonadota; class Alphaproteobacteria; order Micropepsales; family Micropepsaceae; genus Rhizomicrobium. The sequence goes on along the minus strand of DASZVQ010000087.1, from coordinate 4,668 downwards.
GCCTTTGGAATCCATTGCCAGGCAGTGCGGCATACCGAACTGGCCGGGGCCTGTGCCCGAGGAACCCCATTGCCTGATGAACCTGCCATTGGCGTCGAATTTGATGATGCGCGGCTGGCCTTTGTAATCGCGGGTATGACCCTGGGCGACAAAGATGCTGCCATCGGGCGCGATCAACACCGCATTGGGCTCCGTGAAGCCATCGGGGGCGCTGGCGGCGACGCCAGGCTTGCCCAGGGTGCGCAGCAATTTGCCGTTGGTGTCGAACTCCATCACCGTCTGCCCCCTGCTGCCTTTTTTGCCATCGGGGGGCACGCCATCGGTGATCCACAGATGGTCCTTGCTGTCGATGGTGAAGCCGTGCGCGAACTGCAGCAGGCCCGCGCCGAATGCCTTGATGAAGCGACCTTTGGCGTCGAACTCCATGATGGGGTCGAGCTTGCTGTCCACACAGCTGTTGGCGCCGCAACGGTCCACCACCCAGAGATGGCCGTGGGAATCGCCGGCCACCGCGCTGGACGAGCCCATGGTCCGGCCCGGCGGCAGCTTGAAGAAGCCGGGCACCGGCACATAGCGGTTGGTCGCGGGATTCGGCTGGGCATGCGGCTGATCGGCCGGCTGGGCCAGGGCAACGAGCGGCGTGGCCGCGAAGACCGCAAACAGGATGCGAAGTTTCATATCCCCTCCGAGTTTTTGCGAGGACGATAGCAGCCGCCGCCTTTTCCGGTCAGGCCGCATTTTAGTATTATTATCTCCATAGATACAAAATTATGGATGATTTGGCTCGACAGATGAGACTGGCTCGCAACTACCAAACTGTTTAAAGCCAAAACAGGAAAAAGACTTGCGCTTGCAAGGCATAATCCTTCTAATCCGCGCCAATCGCTAGGGCCTTATTCTGGCTATGTTTTTTCCGGACGAGGAAAACAATGAAGATCAATCCCAAGAAGTGCGTCGCCTGTGGCAACTGCACCTATGTCTGCCCGATGGGCGCGATTTACATCGACCCCGAGCTGAAGCGCGCCACCATCAACCGCGACGAATGCGTGGAATGCTATGCCTGCTACAACGGGCTAAGCAAAGAAGTGCTGCCGCCCGCCACCGTGCGCTTCGTGCGCCGCACGCTCGCCAACTTCCGCGTCCGCTTCGAGCCGGAACCCGATGTCTGCCCCACCACCGCGTTTGAGCCCGACCAGCTGGAATGGCCGCGCGTGGTGCGCCGCGCCTTCTCCGACCCGCGCGTGCCCCATGAGTCGACCGGCGTGTCGGGCCGCGGCACCGAGGAAGTGAAGACCAATGACGTCACCGACCGCGTCGGCATCGGCCAGGTCGGCTTCACCATCGAGCTGGGCCGCCCCGGCATCGGCGCCCGCTTCCGCGACTTCCAGGAAATGAGCCGCGCCCTGGCCAAGGCCGGCGTGTCGTTCGAGAAGAACAATCCCATCACCACCCTGATGACCGACGTCACCACCGGCGACATCCGCACCGACATACTGAACGAAAAGGTGATGAGCGCCATCATCGAGATCAAGGTGCCCGTGGAACGCACCGAAGAGATCATTCACATCATCTGGGACGTGGAAAAGCGCATCAACACCCAGGTCGTGATCGGCGTGGGCGTGCGTTGCGATGCCGATGGCGAGGAACGCATCGTCCTGCCGATCCTGGAAAAGCTCGGCTACAACCCGCAGCGCGCCAAGACCAATATCGGGCTGGGCCGCAAGGTGATCCGCGATCTGACCAATGCCGCGCCGATCGCGGCGCCCAAGGAAATGGTGAACGCATGACCAATACCCTGCACCGTTACGGCAAGTCCGAAAGCTTCTTCGACGACTACATCGTCTTCTCGCTGCCAGCCAAGTCCAAGGCCGCCGGCCAGACCGGCGACGCGCTGGCCGCGCAGAAACGCTTCATGCAGATCGCGGCGGAATATCACCCGATCAGCCTGGGCGACGCCCTGCATGGCGGCAGCTTGCGGCCGACCAAGAGCAAAAGCATCTTCGGCCATTGGGGCAAGCGCAACAAGCCGAACTTCAAGAAGGTGCTGGAAGGCATGAGCAAAGCCGGCACCATGGCGGCGGTGTTCGACAAACGCGAAAATGCCGAGGCCTTCGTCAAGCGCATCAAGGAAGAGGATCTGGGCCTGTCGGTCAACATCTCCTCCTCGATCGAGAATGCCAAGAATGCCTGCAAGTTCGCCGGCATCCCGCGCCACTCCATCGCCTATTCGCTGGGCTTCGAAAATGTCGGCGACAATGTCCCCTCCAAGCAGGCGGTCATGCTGTCGACCATGTGCGGCCATGGCATGCTGTCCATCAACTTCGCCCAGAAGATGATGAGCTTTGTGAAGGAAAACCGCCGCACGCCGGAAGAGGCCGCCCAGGCGATGGCGCGCTTCTGCTCCTGCGGTATCTTCAATCCCTCCAGAGCCAAGCGCATCCTGGAAGATGTCCGCGTGGGCGTGAAGTGAGAGGCACGACCGGCTTTAGCCGGTCAGGCGCAAGACACACAAATGAAAAGCCCGCCGGTTATGCCGGCGGGCTTTTTCTATGGAATCTTCGCGGCTTCGGCTTCCGCCACAATCCGCGCCGCATCGGCCGGCAGCATATAGCGCGCCGCCACCAGCGCATCGGCCTGGGCCTTTACCTTCGCCACATAGACCGCGTGGCTGGGATAACGCTCTTCCAGCGAGGGCCGGGGATCACCCCTGGCCAGGCGCTCGGCCTTGGTGGCGGCAAAGGGAATATATCCCCCGACATTGCCGCAATAGCGCCCTTTCTCGAAGCCGCCGGCCGCGATGTTCCAGCCGACATAGCTGCCCAGGGGCGCGGTGATCAGCGGCGAACGGATGCCGTCCAGCTCATTGCCATCGGCATCGATGCGCGGCACCAGCTGTGGAATGGTCTTTACGATCCGGGGCGGCGTCACGCTGATGGCGCCGGTCATGTCGGGATAGTTGAAGCTTGAACCCAGATCATACTGATAAAGCGGGTCATAGGCCGGACGCGGGCTGCCCGGAATCTGCGGGAAAGCCTTTTCATAAGCCTCGGGCGTGATCAGGTCACCATCGGCCAGGGTCGGATATTTGCTGGCTGGCGGCTCGCGCCCCTTGGTCACCCAGTCCACCAGGGCGGCAAAGATGGCGCGGTTGGTATCCGACGCGGGATTGGGATTGGACATCAGCATGCAGGCCTGGACCGGCGGCGTGATCAAATCGAAACCGCCGCGGCCGCCATTGTGACTGACCCCGGCATTGTAATAGCGCCGCACATTGGCGGGCAGCGGGATGTCGGCCTTCAGATCGGTGCCGACATAATTGGTGCTGGCGCGCAAGTCCCAGAATTCCGCCGAACCCATGATCTCGGCGACCTTGGGGCAGCGGTCGTCCGCGCGGCAGCGGTCGAGCAGGCCATGACGCCCCTGCCCGCGCACCGTGTCGTCATAATCGCTCCACCAGTTGATGCCGTCATTGCCGATCTCATAAAGCCCGACCAGTCCGCCCGGCGCGGCGAAGCGGTAGCTCATGGAATTCATCCGCATCGCCACAATGGGATTGATGCCATCGAAAACGATCTTGCCGTTTTCGGCGGTGTTGAAACCCAGATTGACGAAAGCGCGCAGGAAATTGCCCGACTGCGACACGCCGCGTCCGATCGCCCAGCGCATCTTGCCCGCCAGCGGATTGGCGGATGAGGTGTCGTAGCGCAGGAAGCTCACCAGATCGCGGGTGGCGGCGAAACCGATGCCAAAGACTTTCGGATTCTTGGCGGTGAAGGCGAGCGTATAGGCCCGCGCCGGATTGAAGCCGCCCTTGACGCACAGCTTGGTCAGGTCGGGTTTTCCCGGGAAAGGGGTTGCGCTGCAATCGGCAAAGGCCCAGTCGCTTCTGGGCACTTCGACCTGCTCGCCAGGCCGGTCGTCGGATGCACCGGTATAGAGCCGGGAACCGTCGGCCGTGGCGACATCAAAGCCGCGGCCGTCCTGATTGCCCTGCGGTCCGCCCTTCACCGGCATGGTGGTGGTTCCGGATGGCATGTTCATGAAGCGCACATAGGCCGGCCCCGTTACCGGCGCCGACGGCACGTCGATCGACTGCACACCGGGCCCATCCGTCAGATCGCCTTGCCAGCCGCTGACCACATCCACATGGCCGCCGCCGATGGCCTGCGCGGCGCCCCGCCCGCGATTGGGCACGTCATAGACCAGCACGCCCGACATCTGGCCAACGGGCCGCGCAATGGCGAAGGTGGCCGAATATTCGACCTTGCCGGCCCCATTGCGCGGGGCAATGCCGATATCGTTCACCCCGGCATTGTGCTTGTCGCCAGGGTCCAGGGCTCCGCGGAAATGGCCTTCCAGCAGTTCATACCCCCCGGGAATCGGCGTGGTCTTTTCCACCGTCAGGCTGGTGACCGCGGCCTCGACCGGCGTTGCAAACAGACACGCCAGCAAAAGCGCTCTCAACGAAATCCTGGGCTTCATCTCTCCCCCTTCGTTTTGGGGCAAGCATAGCCGCCTGGTCTTCGCCCGTCAGCGTCGCCTGTGGTCCAGGCTGGCGAATTCCGCATCCGTGAGGGCGATGGCGGCGGCGGCCACATTCTCTTCCAGGTGCCTGACCTTGGAGGTGCCGGGAATGGGCAACATCACCGGGCTGCGCTTCAGGAGCCA
>DASZVQ010000086.1:0-13974 GCA_035547275.1 Rhizomicrobium sp. | reverse complement strand
TACAGCGCCTGGTCGGCGCGGTGCAACAACTTGTCGGCGGTATCGCCCTCGCCTTCACACTGGGCGATGCCGATGGAGATGGTGATATTGAGCTGGTTGGGCGTGCGGCTGATCTTGACCGGCGTGGTCTCGATCGACTGGCGCAGCCGCTCGGCGATGTTGCAGGCAAAGGCCATGTCGGTATCCGGCATGGCGACCACGAATTCCTCGCCACCATAGCGGCAGGCCAGGTCGATGCCGCGCACATTGGCGGCGATACGGGCCGCGAATTCCTTCAGCACCTCATCGCCGATGTCATGGCCATAGGTGTCGTTGACGTGCTTGAAGAAGTCGATGTCCATGATGACGAAGGCCAGCGGCCGGCCGTTCTTCTTGGCACTTTCCAGCAAGGCATCCAGATGCCGCGCCATGTAGCGGCGATTGTGCAGGCCAGTGAGCTGGTCGGTGATGGCCATCTCCAGGCTGAGCTGGACATTGTGGCGCAGCCGGTCGGCATAGCGCTTCTTGCGCAGCTGGGTGCGCACCCGGGCGACCATCTCGTTCTTGTCCACCGGTCGGGTGAGATAGTCGTTGACGCCCATTTCCAGGGCCTGGGTGAGCTTGCGGCGGTCGCCGTCCGACACCACCACCAGGATCGGCACGTGACGCCCTTCCGGCAGGGAGCGAAGCTGCGAGCACAAGCGCAGGCCATCAAAGCCGCGCATGCCCAGCGAGACCACGATCAGATCGAAATCGCCGCCCTTCACCCGCACCAGGGCTTCCTCGAAGGTGTCGGCCGAGGCGACCTCATGTTTGGGGGACAGCGCGCCAATGAACCAGGCGACGCTTTCGGGACGGTCCTCGATCACCAGGATGCGGCCGGACTGGTTGCTATCCACCAAGGTCTCGGCCGGATCGATCAGGCCCATGCCCTGACCGGTGGATTCGCGCATGCGAAGCTCGTCGGTCATCATCTTCAGGCGGACCAGCGAACGGACGCGAGCGAAGAGCGCGGCATCGTCCACCGGTTTGGTGAGGAAATCGTCGGCGCCGGCATCCAGGCCCGCGACACGATCGGAGGGCTGGTCCAGCGCGGTGACCATCACCACCGGCACATGCGCGGTCTTGGGATTGGACTTGATGCGGCGGCAGACCTCAAAGCCGTCCATGCCGGGCATCATCACATCCAGAAGGACGATGTCTGGGGCGCCTTCGTCCATCTTGGCCAGGCATTCCAGGCCGTTGAAGGCGGTGATGACCTCGAAATACTCCGCCGTCAGCTTCGCTTCCAGAAGCTTGACGTTGGAGAGGATATCATCGACGACGAGGACCCGGGCCGTCATGGCGTGTTACCCGATGAAGCGGCGCACGGTATCCAGAAAGCTGGTGACCGAAATCGGCTTGGAGATATAGGCTTCGCATCCGCCCTGGCGGATGACTTCCTCGTCGCCCTTCATGGCGAAGGCGGTGACGGCGACGACCGGAATGGCCTTGAGCGAATCATCTTCCTTGAGCCATTTGGTGACTTCCAGGCCGCTGACTTCCGGCAGCTGAATGTCCATCAGGATCAGGTCGGGATGGTGCTCGCGGGCGATGTCCAGCGCTTCCATCCCGTCCTTGGTCTGCAGAATGTTGTAGCCATGGGCATCCAGAAGGTCGTGGAAGAGCTTCATGTTAAGTTCATTGTCCTCGACAATCAGGACCGTCTTGGTTTTCGCATCCATGGCTTTCGGTCTTTCCGGCGCCGCGCGCCCTGCGCCAATATCCAGGGCCCAAAAGGGGCTCTGGCTGTTTTGCTCAGTATTAGGGATTATCTCTTAACGCTTGCTTGACGATGCCCCGGACATGAATACGGAAAACGCGGAAATTCTGGCCCTGCAAGGCCTTGGCTGGCTGGCCGGGGATGAAGACGGGCTGCAAAGGTTCCTGAACCTGTCCGGTCTGGATGTAAAGGTTTTGCGGGCCCAGGCGGGGACGTCCGACATGAATGTCGCGGTGCTCGACTTCCTTCTGGGCCAGGAAGACCTGCTGACGCGATTCTGTGAAACCGCCGGCGTTGCGGCCAAGGACCTGCATCTGGCGCGCCATCGGCTGGGCGGGGAAGGCTGATGCGGTTCGGAATCGATCTGGGCGGCACCAAGACTGAGATCATCGCCCTGGCTCCGGGGGGCACGGTGGCGCTGCGCCGCAGGGCCGAGACGCCCAAGACTTATAACGGCCTGCTGGAGCTCTTGGCCGAACTGGTGGCGGGCGCGGAATCGGAACTCGGCACGCGCGGCAGCCTGGGCATGGCGATTCCGGGCAGCGAAAGCTTCGGCACCAATCTGATCAAGAACGCCAACACCACCTATCTGATCGGAAAGCCGCTGCGGCATGACCTGCGGCGGGCGCTGGGGCGGGACGTCCGCCTGGCCAATGACGCCAATTGTTTTGCCCTGTCCGAAGCCCATGATGGCGCCGCGGCGGGTACTGGCACCGTATTCGGCGTCATCGCCGGCACCGGGGTGGGCGGCGGCGTGGTGGTGGATGGCAAGGTCCTGGGTGGCGCCCATGGCATTGCCGGAGAATGGGGCCATATTCCCCTGCCCGCGCCTTCGATCGATGAGATCAACACCGCTCCACTTTGTTACTGCGGCAAGCGCGGCTGCCTGGAGGTGTGGTGCAGCGGCCCGGGCCTTGCCGCCGATTTCAAACGGGTCACGGGCCGTGAGGCGACGGCGGCGGTGATCGCCGCCTCCGATGGCGCCGAAGAGCGCGCGGCCATGGACCGGCTTGTCGACCGGTTGGCCCGCGCCATGGCCACCATGGTCAACATCCTGGACCCGGACGTGATCGTGATGGGGGGCGGCCTGTCGAATGTGGCGCGGCTCTATCGCGACCTGCCGCCCTCGGTGGAGAAATACGGCTTCAACCTGGGCGGGCCGCCGCGCATCGTGAAAAACATGCATGGCGACTCCAGCGGCGTCAGAGGCGCGGCATGGCTGTGGCCGGAGTAGACACGCCCGCAGGTAGCGAAGCGACAGGGCTAAAATCATGGCCGGGCTTTTGCCGCGACTGCCTGGCTGATACGGCCGAAGCGCCCTGCCCCAGTTGCGGCTCGACCCGCATCATCAGCCATCCCGAATTGAATACGCTTTCTATCGCGCATATGGACTGCGATGCCTTTTATGCCGCGATCGAGAAACGCGACGATCCTTCGCTGAACGACAAGCCCTTGATCGTGGGCGGAGAAGTGCGCGGCGTGGTTTCCACCGCCTGTTATATCGCCCGCACCTATGGCGTGCGCTCTGCCATGCCCATGTTCCAGGCGCGCAAGCTCTGCCCCCATGCGGTGGTGCTCAAGCCCCGCCACGCCTATTACAGCCAGGTGGCGCGGCAGATCCGTGGCTTCATGGAAGAGTTGACGCCGCTGGTCGAACCCCTGTCACTGGATGAGGCCTATCTCGACCTGTCGGGCACCGCGCGTATCCATCACCAGAGCCCTGCCAAGACCATGGCGGCCCTGGCGGCCAGGATCGAACGCGAGATCCAGATCACCGTCTCCATCGGCCTGTCGGGCAACAAGTTCCTGGCCAAGCTGGCCAGCGAGCTGGACAAGCCGCGCGGTTTCGCCGTGATCGGCATGGCGGAGGCCCGCTCCTTCCTGCGCGACAAGAAGGTCGGGATCATGCGTGGCGCCGGCAAGGTGCTGCAGGCCAGGCTGGAGCGTGACGGCATCACGACAATCGGTCAGCTGCAGGACGCCGATCCCAAACGGCTTGCGGAGCGCTATGGCGCCACCGGCCTGTGGCTGCACCGCATGGCCAACGCTCAGGATTCCCGGCCCGTCGACCCGGAGGGCGAGATGAAGACCATCTCCTCCGAAACCACCTTCGACAAGGATCGCTCGGTTTATGCGGAATTGGAAAGCGTGCTGTGGCGCCAGGCCGAGCGGGTGAGCGCCCGCGCCAAGGCCAAGGGCCTGGCCGGCAAGACCGTGGTGCTGAAACTGAAGACGGCCGATTTCCGCCTTCGTACCCGCTCGGCTTCGCTGGATGCGCCGACCCAGCTGGCCGACCGCATTTTCCGCACCGCCCAGGCGGCCCTGAAACGCGAAGCCAACGGCACGCGTTTCCGGCTTCTGGGTGTGGGATTGTCGAACCTGTCGGCGGCCGAGGGCGCCGATCCGTTGAGCCTGATCGACACCCAATCCGACAAGCGGGCAGCGGCGGAGCGCGCCATGGACAAGATCCGCGCCAAATTCGGCGGTGAAGCGGTTGGAACCGGCCGTTCGTTTCGCAACGAACGGCCGATGAAAAAATAGCCGCGCAAGCGCGGCGGGCCGCGCTTTCAAAAAGCCGCGGGTCTGCGCTAGCATTCCGCATCTCAACAGAGGCCACCATGACCATCATCGAAGCCCGCCTGAAAGAGCTTGGCATCACGCTTTCCACACCGCCCAAGCCTGTCGCTTCCTATGTGCCCTACACCATCAGCGGCAATCAGGTTTACATTTCCGGCCAGGTGCCGATCGCGGACGGGGCGCTGAAATATGTCGGCAAACTGGGCGCGGATTTCAGCATCGAAATGGGCCAGGCGGCGGCGCAGCTTTGCGCCATCAACATCCTGTCGGTGCTGAGCGTCGCCTGCGAAGGCGATCTGGACAAGGTGGTGCGCTGCCTGAAGGTGAATGTCTTCGTCAACGCCACGCCCGATTATGACAAGCAGCCGGAAGTGGCCAATGGCGCCTCCGATCTGTTCGTGGCGGTGTTCGGTGAGGCAGGCCGCCATGCCCGCGCCGCGGTCGGCATGGGTTCGCTGCCGCGCGGCGTGGCCGTGGAAGTGGACGCGACGTTCGAAATCCAGTGACGCGTGAGGCTTCCGCCAGATTGATCACCAGCGCCGCGGAGGTCGGCCGGGCGCGCTGGAATGCATTCGCCAATCCGCATGGCCTGGCCGATCCGCATCCCTTCACGAGCTACGAATTTTTCGCGGCGCTGGAAGAATCCGGCTCGGCCACCCGCCAGACCGGCTGGCAGCCGGCGCATCTGGTGACATCTGATGGCCTTATGCCGCTTTACCTGAAAAGCCATTCCTATGGCGAGTATGTCTTCGACCATGCCTGGGCCGAGGCGCTGGAACGGGTCGGCGGCGACTATTATCCCAAGCTGCAATGCGCGGTGCCCTTCACGCCGGTCACTGGGCGCCGGCTGCTGGCGGCGTCGGACAAGGCGCGCGAGATCCTGCTCAGGACCGCGGCCTCGGCGGTAAAGCAGATTGGCGCCTCGTCGCTGCACATCACCTTCCTGACGCGAGAGGAATGGGGCGCCGCGGGCGATGCCGGCTATCTGCAGCGCACCGGCCAGCAATTCCATTGGGAAAATCGCGGCTATGGAAGTTTCGATGAATTCCTGGGCGAACTGGCATCGGCCAAGCGCAAGAATCTGCGCAAGGAACGCGCCAGCGTGCGCGAGGCCGGCGTGGAATTCGACTGGCTGACGGGAACCGACATCACCGAGGCTCATTGGGATCAGTTCTTCGCTTTCTACATGGACACCGGCGGGCGCAAATGGGGCACGCCCTATCTCACCCGCGAATTCTTCTCCCGCCTGGGCGAAAGCCTGGCGCGGCAGACCCTGCTGGTGATGGCCAAAACGAACGGCCGCTACATTGCGGGCGCGCTCAATCTGTTCGGCGAAGGCGTGCTGTTCGGGCGCAACTGGGGCGCGACCGAATACATCCCCTTCCTGCATTTCGAGACCTGCTATTATCAGGCGATCGATTTCGCCATCGCGCGCGGGTTGAAAAGGGTTGAGGCCGGCGCCCAGGGAGAACACAAATTGCTGCGTGGCTATCTACCGGTCGAGACTTACAGCGCCCATATGATCGCGCATAAAGGGCTGGCGCGGGCGGTGGACGATTTCCTGGAAGCCGAACGCGCGGTGATGACGGAAAACATGGCGGAACTGGCGCGGCATGCGCCGTTCAGGAAAGGAAATTAGATGGCCTATGACGATCAGAATATCTTCGCCCGCATCCTGCGCGGCGAGATTCCCTGCGTGAAAGTCTTTGAAGACGAAAAGACGCTGGCCTTCATGGATGTGATGCCCGAGGCCGAAGGCCATGTGCTGGTGGTGCCCAAGGAGGATGCCGAGAACATTCTCGATCTGTCGGCCGAAGGCATGGCCGCAATGATGGCGACCACCCAGAAAGTCGCGAAAGCCGTGGACAAGGCGCTCTCCCCCGATGGCATCCTTTTAAAACAGTACAACCGTGCCCCCGCCGGGCAGAGCATCTTCCATGTCCACTTCCACATCCTGCCCATCCGGCAAGGCGTGGGATTGGCGCCGCATGGCAAAGTCATGGTAGATGCGGCAAAGCTTGAACCTATCGCCGCAAAGATACGGAGTGCATTGTGATCCTCGAACGCGCCCTCATCACCGTGAAACCCGGCCAGGCCGAAGCCTTCAAGGCCGCCTTCCCCAAGGCGCGCCCGCATATCGCCGGCGCCAAGGGCTTCCACAAATGCGAGATGCGCCAGGGCATCGAGCATCCGGAGGATTTCCTGCTGCTGGTGTGGTGGGAGACGCTGGAAGATCACAATGTCGGTTTCCGCGAAAGCCCCGCCTTTCAGGAATGGCGCGCCATCCTGGGCCCGCTGTTCGCCGCGCCGCCGCAGGTGGTGCATCACCACGAGCCGCTCTGAGGCGTTCAGGTTGGGGAAATATAATGGCCCTGCCGGGCGGCGATGACGCGGCCCCGGTGCTAGCCTTCCCGCGTCCAAAGGGAGGCCCGCATGCGTAAAATATTTTTCGCCGCACTGCTTCTGGCTTTGCCGCATCCCGCCCTGGCCGATGGCCCCTACAAGATCCTGCGCACCGTCACGGTCGGGGGCGATGGCGGCTTCGACTATATCGTCGCCGACAGCCAGGACCGCCGCCTCTATATCGCGCGCAGCGGCAGGACCAATCCGCGCCTCCTGGCCTACGACCTCGACAGCCTGAAACAGGTGGGCGAGATCGACGGCATCAATGCCCATGGCGCGGTGGTCGATGCGTCCAACCATCACGGCTTTGCTTCCAGCAAGCCGCTGACCATGTTCGACAGCACCAGCACGACCACCCTGAAAAGCATCACGGTCGACGGCAATCCCGACGGGCTCACCCTGGATGCGGCGGCGCATCGTGTTTATGTCTTGAGCCACAGCGCGCCGAACATCACCGCCATCAACACCGCCGATGGCGCCATCATCGGCACCGTCAATCTGGATGCCGCGGTCGAGGAAACCGTGTCCGACGGCCGGGGCCATCTTTATGTCGCGCTGGAGAACAAGGATGCGGTAGGCGTGGTGGATGCCAAAGCCTTGACGGCGACGGCGACCTATCCCCTGTCGGGCGCTGGCAGCGCGCCGGCCGGCCTGGCGCTGGACCCCAAAACCCGCTTGCTGTTCGTGGGCTGTCGCAATCCCGCGGTGATGGTGATGATGAATGCCGATACCGGCGCCATCCTGGCCACCCTTCCCATCGGACAGCAGAATGACGGCGTGTTGTTCAACCCCGCCACCGGCGAGGCGCTGGCGGCGACCGGCGACGGCCATCTGACGGTGATCAAACAGGACAGTTCCGGCCACTTTTCCGTGGAACAGACGCTCGACACCCTGCCCGGCGCGAAAACCATCGCGCTGGACCAAAAGACCGGCCACATCTTCGTGATGACCGTCGATTATGGTCCAGTGCCGGCGGATGCGCCGCCGCCGGTGCCCGGCCGCATCCAGCGCGGTCCGATGCTGCCGGACAGCTTCAAGATCATCGAGATCGGACGCTAAAGCGCCAGCAACCCCGTGCCGGGCCATACGTTTCCTGCGGATGGCCCGCGCCGCCGCCCAGCACAGTTCACCCTATTCCCTGACACGCGCGGGTTCCATCGCCATGGCCCTGGCGCAGACCTTGCTGATGTTCGGCTTCACGACTTTGCCCACGCCGCTCTATGGCGATTATGAGCGCCAGTTCGGCTTCTCGCCCCTTGTCCTGACGCTGATCTACGCAACCTATGTCGCCGGCACGCTGAGCATGTTGTTCGTGCTGGGCCGGCTGTCCGACCAGATCGGACGCAAGCCCGTGGCGCTCATGGCCATCGTCTGCGCCATCGTCGCCGCGATCCTCTTCGCCATGGCGCAAACCACCTTCATGCTGTTCGCGGCGCGGCTGGCCACGGGCATCGCCGCGGGCCTGTCGTCCGGCACCATGGTCGCATGGCTGAAACAGCTGCATGGCAACGACGAGGCCAAGACGGCCTCGCTGCGCACGGTCGCGATCAATGTGCTGGGGCTGGGCTTGGGCCCGCTGTTGTGCGGCATGTTGGCGGAATATGCACCCCTGCCGTTGGTCACGCCCTATCTGGTCTATATCGCGCTTCTGCTGGCGCTGATGGCGGGGATTGCTTTCGCGCATGATACGGTGGACCAGTCCAGGGCGCTGGCGGACGTCACGCTCAAGGTGCGGATCGGGGTGCCGCGCGGCCTGCGCGCGCTATTCCTGGCGCCGGGCATCGCCAACCTGGTGCTTTATTCCATGGTCGGCTTCTATTCGGCGCTGGCGCCGAGCCTGATGGCCAAGACCCTGCACATCGCCAGCCATGCCGTCTCCGGCGCGCTGGTGGCGGAACTGTTCGTAATGGGCGCGGTCATGGTTTATGCCAGCGGGCGCCTCTCCAGCCGCACCGCGATGCTGCTGGGCTTTGTGCTGATGTTGCCGGCGTTGGGTCTGATGATGGCGGCCGAGACGCGGGCGTCCCTGGTCCTGCTGATCGCCGGCACCGCTTTCGGGGGCATGGCGCTGGGCGCCGGTTATCGGGGCGCGGTGGAAGTGGGCAACCAGATCGCGCCGGAAGACAAGCGCGCCGAACTGATCTCCATGCTGTTCGTCTGCGGCAATCTGGGCCTGGCGGTACCGGTCATCGGCATCGCCCTGCTGGGCCAGGTGACCAGCCCGCATCAGGCGGACATGACCTTTGCCGCTGTCACGGCATTGCTGTCCCTGGCGGGGCTGGCTTCCGGCCTGCTGCTGGACAGGCCGCAAAGGCGCTAGACGTCTTCCTGCGTCGCCGGCTTTTTATTGCCGCCCTTGTTGGCATCAGCCTTGGGCGCGCGGGGCTTGGCGTCCCTGGCCGGAATGAATTCAAAGGCCAGCTTGTCCTTCTCCCGGTCCAGCAACACGCGCACCGTGCCGCCATCCTTGAGCGCGCCGAACAATATCTCGTCCGCCAGGGGCTTCTTGATATTGTCCTGGATGACGCGCGCCAGCGGACGGGCGCCGAAGGCATCGTCATAGCCCTTCTCGCCCAGCCAGCGCGTGGCTTCGGCGGTCAGGTCGAAGGTGACGTCGCGATCGGCCAGCTGGGTTTCCAGCTCCAGCACGAACTTCTCCACCACCTTGTCGATGGTGGCGCGGCTGAGCGGAGCAAATGGAATGATCGCGTCCAGCCGGTTGCGGAATTCCGGCGTGAACAGCTTCTTGATGGCTTCCTCGTCCTCGCCCTCGCGCTTGCCGCGGCCGAAGCCGATGGCTTCCTTGGCGGCGTCGGAGGCGCCCGCATTCGTGGTCATGATCAGCACCACATTGCGGAAGTCGATCTTCTTGCCGTTGTGGTCGGTCAGCTTGCCATGGTCCATCACCTGCAACAGGATGTTGAACAGGTCGCCATGGGCCTTTTCGATTTCGTCGAGCAGCAGCACGCAATGCGGATGCTGATCGACGCCATCGGTGAGCAGGCCGCCCTGGTCGAAGCCGACATAGCCCGGCGGCGCGCCGATCAGGCGCGACACGGTATGGCGCTCCATATACTCGCTCATGTCGAAGCGCAGGAATTCCACGCCCAGGATGGCGGCGAGCTGCTTGGCCACCTCGGTCTTGCCCACGCCGGTCGGGCCCGAGAACAGATAGGAGCCGATGGGCTTTTCCGGCTGGCGCAGGCCGGCACGCGCCAGCTTGATGGCCGAGGCCAGGGCATGGATCGCCTGGTCCTGGCCATAAACGACGCGGCCCAGATCCGCTTCAAGCGTCTTGAGCGCTTCCGCATCGTTCTTGCTGACCGACTTGGAGGGAATACGCGCAATCTTGGCGATCACCTCTTCCACATCCTTCACACCGACGACCTTCTTGCGGCGGCTTTCCGGCAAGAGCATCTGGGAGGCGCCCAGCTCGTCGATCACATCGATCGCCTTGTCGGGCAACTTGCGGTCATTGATGTATTTTGCCGACAGTTCCACCGCCGCCTTGATGGCATCGGCGGTATAGCGCAGCTTGTGATAGCTCTCGAAATAGCTCTTGATGCCCATCAGGATCTTGACGGAATCCTCGACCGTGGGCTCCACCACATCGATTTTCTGGAAACGGCGCACCAGGGCGCGGTCCTTCTCGAAATACTGGCGATATTCCTTGTAGGTGGTCGAGCCGATGCAGCGCAGCGTGCCCGCCGCCAGCGCTGGCTTGAGCAGGTTGGAGGCATCCATCGCCCCGCCGCTGGTGGCGCCGGCGCCGATCACGGTATGGATCTCATCGATGAACAGGATGGCGCCCTTGAGATTCTCCAGCTCCTTGACGACCGTTTTGAGCCGTTCCTCGAAGTCGCCGCGATAGCGGGTGCCCGCGATCAGCGAGCCCATGTCCAGCGAATAGATGGTGCAGCCGCGCAGCACCTCGGGCACCTCGCCGCGGATGATCTTGCGCGCCAGGCCTTCGGCGATGGCCGTCTTGCCCACGCCGGGATCGCCCACGAAGAGCGGATTGTTCTTCTGGCGGCGGCAGAGGATCTGGATGGTGCGCTCGACTTCCGCCGCGCGCCCGATCAGCGGATCGACCTTGCCCGACTTGGCCTTCTCATTGAGGTTGATGCAATAGGCCTCGAGCGCCTCGGTGCCCTGCTTGGTCTGCTTCTCGGGCTCGTCCTCCTCCTCGGAACCACGCACCTGCTTGGGCTGGCTCATGCCGGGGCGCTTGGCGATGCCGTGGCTGATATAGCTCACGGCATCCAGCCGGTTCATATTCTGCTCCTGCAGGAAATAAACGGCATGGCTCTCGCGCTCGGTGAACAGCGCCACCAGCACGTTGGCGCCGGTCACCTCGTCGCGGCCGGAATTCTGCACATGCAGCACGGCGCGCTGCACCACCCGCTGGAAGCCGGTGGTGGGCTTGGCTTCCTCGGATTCGTCCATCACCAGGGTGGACAGGTCTTCATCGATGTATTTCTGGACCGACTTGCGCAGCGCATCCATGTCGACATTGCAGGCCTTCATGACCTGGCTGGCGTCGGTGTCTTCGATCAGGGCCAGAAGCAGATGCTCCAGCGTGGCGTATTCATGATGCCGGTCGCTGGCGAGCTTGATGGCGTGATGCAGTGCCTGTTCCAAACTCCGCGATAAACTCGGCATGCCGCTCCTACTCTTTCTCCATGGTACATTGTAAAGGATGTTGATGCCGCCGCGAGAATTCAATGACCTGGGCGACTTTCGTCTCCGCGACCTCGAAGGTGAAGATGCCGCAGATGCCCACGCCATGGCGATGAACGTGCAACATCACATCCACGGCCTCCTCGCGAGTCTTGCCGAAGATCTTTTCCAGAATATGGACGACGAACTCCATCGGCGTGTAGTCGTCGTTCAGCAGAAGCACCTTGTAGAGTGAAGGTTTCTTGGTTTTCGGGCGCGTTTTGGTGACGATACCGGTGCCGGTGTTGCCCGACCCGTTATTGCCGTCATCGTTATCGCCCGGGTCCTTCATGGAAAGGCTTCTGCTTCGCTGCTTGCGCCTATCCTAGCGCGGATTGGCCGTCTGCCTAGTGGGGGAACCACCTATCTGGTTACCGCGTCAGCAAAATTCAAGCCTGGCCTGTGTGCAAGGCAAAAGGGCCCCGGTCGCGAAACCGGAGCCCCTGGCAATACGTTACGCGAAATGCGTTAGGCGGCGCGGGTGCTCTGCACCACGTCCAGCCAGGCCTGCACGCGGCCTTTGAAAGGCTCGAACGTGTCCTTGGTGGCGGCGGTGGCGAGTTCGCTGATCTTGCTCAGTTCGGCGACATAGGCTTCAAAGGCCGACTTGGCGAAGTCGGTCTGGAATTCAAACGCTTCATGCACCGACTTGGAGCCCATCACGGCCTTGGTGGCGGCGACGGAATCTTCGATCGACTGCTTGGAGTAGGAATAGATTTCGTTGTTGATGTTTTCGACGCTCTTGCCAGCGACAGTGGCCGACTTCATCAGGGCTTCGGCGGTATCCTTGTTGTAGCCAAGAACCGCGTCATAGCCTTTCAGCGCTTTTTCCAGGCCGCTTTTAAGAGCAGCGGCGCCATTTTCCAGGGCGGTCTCAGCCGTGTTGGCCGCTTTTTCACCGGCCGTCTTCGCTTTGCTCATGTCATGTCCTCTCTGTGAGTTAGGGCAGGACCGGTTTTCCGGTGGCCTGTTGCAGTGCAACATGACTTATATGAGGCAGCCCAAAACCCGCGTCAAGAGTTAATTGTGCGACGCACCATAAATTTTTTCTTGGAACTGCGGGAACCTTGGAAACTATCGTTAATCCTTCGTAAACGCCGGAGATGCATAGTAGATTCCCATCAGTTATTGCGAAAAGTGTCGCAATTTGGTCTTTTGGTTTTCACAGGGATGATCCGGCTTTGGGAGTGTCAGTGTATTTACCTTATCGGCTTCGCCTCCTGACCGGCCTGGCTGCCGCCTTCTTTCTGACCATGGTCGCGGCTCTTCCCGCCTCGGCCGCCCATCATCGCCGCCACGCCGCGCAAGCCATACCCGCCACCTTCACCGCCCCGCTTCATCATGGCCGCCGGGGCGCCGTACAGATGCTGGCAAGTCCCACGGACCCGCAGAAAGACGCGGCTTTGATCGTGGATGGCGCCACCGGCAAGGTGCTTTACGCGCGCAATGAAACAGCCGAGCGCCATCCGGCTTCGCTGACCAAGATGATGACCCTGTATCTGCTGTTCGAGGCGCTGAAATCGGGCAAGGTCACCATGCAGACGCCGATGCCGGTGAGCTGGCATGCCTCGGTTCAGCATCCCACCAAGCTGAACCTGCGGCCCGGTCAGACCATCGATGTGGACACCGCGATCCGCGCCATCGTGATTCGCAGCGCCAATGACGTGGCGGTGGTGATCGCCGAAGCCCTGGGCGGCACCGAATCGCATTTCGCCGAAATGATGACGGAAAAGGCCCGTCAGCTCGGCATGAAGGAAACCAATTATCACAATGCCTCGGGCCTGCCCGATCCCTTGCAGATCACCACGGCGTCCGACCTGGCCATCCTGGCGCGCCATCTGGCCTATGATTTCCCGCAATATTTCTCCTATTTCGGGCTTTCCGGCTTCAACTACAAAGGCACCTGGTATCCCACCCATGACAATCTGATCGGCCGCTACCAGGGCGCCGATGGCATCAAGACCGGTTACACCGGCGCGTCCGGCTTCAATCTGGTGAGCTCGGTGACCCGTGGCACCACGCATATCATCGGCGTGGTAATGGGCGGACGCACCGCGGTGCGCCGCGACCTGGAGATGGTGCGTCTGCTGGACCAGACCTTCGCCCAGATCGGCGCCAATCCCACTCTTGTCGCCAGCCGCACCGTTCCCTGGCAGCAGGTCGCCCAGAGCGCGCCGCCTCCGGCGATCGCCGGCTTCAGCCTGCCGCAGGTCGGACCCAGCCAGTTCGCCGCCTTGTCGCCGGTGCCCCAGACGGTGCAGAGCGACGACGAGGACGCCGCCGAGAATGTCCGCGCCCCGGACGAGACTTTCTCGCTCATCCATGCCGAAGGCGCGCCCGCCAAACCGGGCGCCGTCCAGCCGGCACCGCAAGGAAAGCCGCAGCCAGCCGTGCCGCCCATGGTCGCCAGGGTTTCGCCCATGGCGCCGGCCACGGCCGCCAAAGTGGCGGCGCTGGTCCCGGTCGCCAAGGCCGGTCCGCCTGCTCCCGCCATCCGCCCCAGCGCCCGTCCCGACATGGTGCTGGCCGGCGAA
>DASZVQ010000085.1:0-10054 GCA_035547275.1 Rhizomicrobium sp. | reverse complement strand
AACCCATGCTCTATGGCCGCAGCATGGGCCTTTCGGCGGTCGCGGTCGTGGTCGCCGCCGTGTTCTGGACCTGGTTGTGGGGGCCGGTGGGGCTCTTGCTGTCGACGCCGCTGACCATGTGTTTTGTGGTCTTCTCCCGTCATATCGACGGGCTGAAATTCCTGGATGTGATGCTGGGCGACCAGCCGGCGCTGCGCTTCGAGGAAAGCCTGTATCTGCGCATGCTGGCGGATGATCCCGACGAGGCCGCCAACGAGGCGGAGGAATTCCTGCGCAACAATTCGCTGTCGTCCTACTATGACGAAGTGGCGGCGCGCACCCTCATGCTGGCGCAGAATGACGTCAATCGCGGGGTGCTCGATCCCCTGCGCCAGGCCCGTATCCGCGACGCCATCAAGGGTCTGATCGTCAATCTGGCCGACCGCAAGGATGACGAGGCCCGTCATGCCGATCTGCCGGAAAGCTGGCGCGACGCGCCGCTGGAGCCGGTCCTGTGCGTGGCCGGCCGCGGGCCGCTGGACGAGGCCGCCGCCCTGCTGCTGGTGGACATGCTGGGCAAATATGGCATCGGCGCGCGGGTCGTGGCGTCGGATGAAACCTCGGCCACCCACATCCGCGACCTGAACTGCATCGGCGTTCAGCTCACCTGTGTTTCGTATCTGGAGCCCGGCACCTTCAAGAACGCCCGCTATCAGGTGCGCCGCCTGCGGAAGCGCATGCCCGGCGTGCCGGTGATGGCGCTGTTCTGGGGGCTTTCGGGCGACAATTCCCGCTATCTGGACGGCATCGAGGCGACGGAATGCGATATCGTCACCACCGGCCTGAAGGAGACGGTGCAGCACATTCTCACTTTTGCCCGCCGCGCCAACGTTGCGCGCCACAGCTATGAAGGCGCCAAGTGAGTGATCGCTCGGACCATGGCATGGTGCTGACCACCACGCCGACGCGGGAGGAAGCGGCGCGGATCGCCAAGCTTCTGATCGAGGAGAAACTCGCGGCCTGCGTCCAGCTCCTGCCCATCGAAAGCTTCTATGTCTGGGAGGGCAAGACCCGGAACGAGGCCGAACTGCTGCTGATGATCAAGACGCGAAGCGCGCTGTTCGAAAAGGCCATCGCCCGGATCAAGGCGGTTCATTCCTATAGCGTGCCGGAGATCGTGGCCCTGCCCTTCAGCGCGGGTTTCGCTGGCTATCTGAACTGGATCGACGAAATCACCGGCTGATCGGACCGAGGCGATCTATCTGCCACCACTGCCGGGCTGTTACGGCTATATTAGGCGGCCGCTGAAGCGCGGCGCGCCCGCACAGGCACGGATTTGTAGGATGGCGTACCCGACTTGGGATCGTGGTGCGCCAGCGGGACGAGGATATTGGCCTCCGGATAATAGGCGGCCACACAGCCGCGCGGAATGTCGTAAGCCACCGCCGTCAGCGTGATGCGGCGCGCTTTTCCGTCCGCTTCGCCGTCATAGGGCACCGCTTCCACTTCCACCAGATCGCCATGGGACAGCGCGCGCGCCGCCAGATCGTCCCTGTTCATGAACAGCACATCGCGGCGGCCGAACACGCCGCGATAGCGGTCGTTCAGGCCATAGATGGTGGTGTTGTACTGATCGTGCGCGCGCAGGGTGGTCATGGTCAGCACATCCGACGCGCTGGCGCGGGGATCTTCACAAAGACCTTCCATCACAAGGAAGTTGGCTTTCCTGTTGGGGGTGCGCCATTCCCGGTAGGACGCGGCGACATGCAGCAGGAAGCCGCCGGGCTGGCGGATGCGGGCGTTGAAATCCTTGAAGTCGGGAAACACGATCTCGATCTTGTCGCGGATGCGGTCATAGTCGGCGACCAGGCCGTCCCAATCGATGCCATACTTGTCGCCCAGCGTGGCCTTGGCCATGCCGGCGATGATGGCGGGCTCCGAGCGCAGATGCTCGGACGCCGGCGGCAGCTTGCCATGCGAGGCATGCACCATCGAAACCGAATCCTCCACCGTCACCGCCTGCGGGCCTGCGGCCTGCATATCCAGTTCGGTGCGCCCCAGCACCGGCAGGATGAAGGTCTGTTTCGCCGTCATCAGATCGGTGCGGTTCAGCTTGGTGCCCAGATGGACCGCGAGATCGAGCTTGCGGAAGGCGGCCTGGATCGCTTCGGGATCGGACATGGCGACGGCGAAATTGCCGCCTAGACAGACGATCGCCCTGGCGCGGCCCTCCAGGATCGCCTTGCCGGCTTCCACCGCATTATGCCCGAAAGCCTCCGGCGGCCGGAAGCCGAACGCCTTTTCCATGCCGTCGAGCAAGGCCTTGCTGGGGATTTCCGTGATCCCGACGGTACGGTCGCCCTGCACATTGGAATGACCGCGGATCGGCGCGATGCCGGCGCCGGGCCGGCCCACATTGCCGCGCAGCAGCAGCAGATTCATCATCTGCTGCACATTGGCGGTGCCGAAGCGATGCTGGGTCATGCCCATGCCATAGGCGATGATCACGCGCTCGGCCGCGACATAGGCATCGCCGGCGCTTTCGATCGCGGCGCGGGTAAGACCCGAGGCACGCTCGATATCGGGCCAGGCCGTGGCGTCGAGATCGGCCTTGAGCGCCTCGAAACCCGCCGTATGTTCAGCGATGAAGGCCCGGTCGAGCTTGCCTGTGCCACCCGCTGCCAGATCCTGGGCATCGCGCTCCAGCACGCGTTTCATCATGCCCTTGAGCACGGCGACATCGCCGCCAATCTTGACCTGATGAATGGCCGAGGCGATCGGCGTGGCCGACAGGGTCACCATCTCGATCGGGTCCTGCGGCGCCGCGAACCGCTCCAGCGCCCGCTCCTTCAGCGGATTGAAGACCAGGATTGGGGTTCCGCGCCGCGCCGTGTTGCGGAAGGTGGTCATCATGCGCGGATGATTGGTGCCGGGATTGTGGCCGAAGCTGATCAACAGATCGTTCTTGTCGTAATCCTCCAGCGTCACCGTCCCCTTGCCCACGCCGATGGAGACCGGCAGGCCGACGCTAGTCGCCTCATGGCACATGTTGGAGCAGTCGGGAAAATTGTTGGTGCCATAGGCGCGCACGAACAGCTGGAACAGGAAGGCCGCCTCGTTGGAGGCGCGGCCGGAGGTGTAAAACTCCGCGGCATTGGGATCGGGCAGCGCCTTCAGCGTCGCGCCGATGCGGGCAAAGGCTTCGTCCCAGGAAATCGGAATGAAGTGATCGGTCTTGGGATCGTGCACCATGGGGTGCGTCAGCCGGCCCTCATTTTCCAGGTCATAGTCCGACCAGCCCAAAAGCTCGGACACGGGATGAATGGCGAAGAATTCCGGCGTCACGCGCCGGGATGTCGCTTCCCAGGTGACGGCCTTGGCGCCGTTCTCGCAGAATTCAAAGGACGAGGTATGTTTGGGATCGGGCCAGGCGCAGCCGGGGCAATCGAAACCATCCGGCTGATTGGTGCGCAGTAGGGTCTTGACGCCATCGATCACGACTTCCTGGCCATGCAGCGCTTCCGCCACCGCCTTCAGCGCGCCCCATCCGCCCGCCGGGCCGTCATAGGGATGGACGCCTGGAACCTCTTCCCGATCGGTCATGCCTCTCTCCATCCCAGTCTCTCGCCGCCGCTGAAGACCACGAAACTGTCGCGCCGCGCCACGCCGACCAGGGTCATGCCCGCGGCTTCCGCCTTGCGCAGCGCAAGCGCGCTGGGCGCCGAAATCGCTGCCAGAATACGCACCCCGGCCATGGCCGCCTTGTCGACCATTTCATAGGAAGCACGGCTGGTCAGCAGCACCGCGCCTTGCGCCGGATCGATGCCGGCGCGCGCCAAAGCGCCCACCAGCTTGTCCAGCGCATTGTGGCGGCCGACATCCTCGCGCACTTGGGTGATGCTGCCATCGTCCGCTATATGCGCGGCGGCATGGACCGCATGGGTCCTGGCGTTGAGCGGCTGATGTTCGTCCAGAGCGGCCACGGCGGCGTGCAAGGCTTCCGGCGCGATGAAACCGCCTGCGCCAACTTGCGGCATGACACGAACCGCCTGATCCAGATCCTTGACGCCGCACAGGCCGCAGCTCGAACGGCCGGGCAGCGCGCGGGCCCGCGCCGGGCCTGCCGCTCCCGCCAGCCTCAGCACAACCCGCACACCGCCATCTTCTGGCGTGACCGTGCAAGTCTCGATGTCCGATGGCCTGGCCATGCCTTCGGTGATGGCGAAGCCCCATGCCAGATCCTCATAATCGGCGGGGCTGGCGATCACCACGGCGGCTGGTCTTTTGCCGGCCATGATGGCGACCGCTATTTCCTCCGGCAGATCACGCTCGGTGATGGTGAAGCGGCCGCCCTGCGCATGCCACTCGGTCCCCGCGGCCATGCTGGCCTTCTCACAGAGGTCCCGCACATGTGCTTTCGGGGCTGAAACGCTTGCGTCCATGCATGAATCCACATTTGCGGCAACGCCATCCTAGCCCTGTCGGACCGGGGAATCTTGGGTAAAATCCGCGGCTGGAAAGATCGGAACCGACGCGGACCATGCGCATCGCAGGCGTGATACTGGCCGGAGGATCAAGCCGGCGCATGGGTGGCCGGGAAAAAGCATTCCTCACGGTGGGCGGCGTGCCGCTTCTGGCGCGCATCGCCCATACGCTGGCGCGACAAGCGCGTCCCATCGTGATCAATGCCAGCGGCGACCTTGCACGTTTTGCGGCTTTCGGTCTGGATGTGATTGCTGATGAAGCGTGCCGGGGGCCCATGGCGGGCCTGACGGGCGTGCTGGACTGGTTTGCCGATGCCGACCGCGGCATCACCCATGTGCTTTCGGTTCCCAGCGACACGCCCTTCCTGCCCGACGATCTTGGAGCGCGGCTGGCCGCGGCCTTGACGCCTGACAGTTTGGTGGCCTGCGCCGCGTCCGGCGGCCGGCTGCATCCGGTCGTGGGTCTGTGGCCATTGACATCCCGCCGGGTGCTGCACGCGGCCATCGCGGATGGTATTCTGGGGTTTCATGCTGCTTTTCAGGGACAGCCTGTCGCGCCGGTGGAATGGCCGGTTAAGCCGCACGACCCCTTCCTCAATGTGAACACGCCGGAGGATCTGGCTGCGGCGGAAGCGATTCTGCGGCAGCTCGACGAATTGACTTGATCTTTTGCGCCACGGCTTGCCACAGGCAGGCCGCTTCCGAATCGGAAGCGAAGCGCTGGGCCATTCGTTCAGCTTCGAAAACGGCGCGGGGTCCATAATTGCGGATCATGCCTTCAGCCGAAGCTCGAATGTGATCATCGGACGAAAAGCAGATTGACGGCCGAGAAATTGGAATGCCGAGTTTCCAGGGGTACGCAAGCATGATGGCTCCCTTCTAGATCGCGGGAGCGCGGACACCGTTCAGGAAAGTGCCCCGGAGGTCTCTCAAGCGCCAGTGTGCAGGTTGGTCTGCTGGCGGCGGTACACAAACGGACCAGAACAGGCTGGGTTCCGCCCCGTCACAATTCAGCGTCCAGCTCCGTTGAATTTCCTGGCTTAAATTGGTCATCTACCGGACAGTCCGCGCGGAGCGAGGCGCTAATTTGCCAGGTCACGCAGGCGGCAAACCCCGACAACCGTCCCGGCCGCGTCGGTGATCTCTATCCGGCGATCATCCAGTTCCCGACCCGCCTTGAGGTCCTGCACCATCAACTCATGGGCGCTGGCCTCGGCCTCTTTGGTCGCTGCCATCAAGTCTGGGAACTCAAGACCTTCCTCATCGAGAGACCGCGTTTCGTCATCTACGATGTGGAAGAAATAGCGCGGCATCAGCCTTCTCCGTCCAGGTGCAGAAGGAGAAAACGCCAACGCTGCGATGGTTTCGATACTGGCGCAAACCTAGGCCAGCCCGCGCATGAGATAACCGCGGGCTGCCCAGGTCCCTTAGCTCGTCAGCGCTGGGTGTTGTTCGTTCCGGAGTTTGTCGTGCTTCCAGACGAATTCGCATCGGCATTTGTCGATGATGTGGTGTTCCGGTGATGATGACGTGTGCTGGTACCGCTCGAAGCAGACCCATCGGACGTTGAGCCGCCCGACATTGATCCGTTTGCCGATGTTCCACTGGAACCGCTGGACATTCCCGACGTCCCGCCTGCGGTACCTGCTGTTCCGGCCGCGCTTCCGGCGGATTGAGCAAACACGGGCGCACTCAATGTTAAGACTGCTGTTGCGGTTGCAACAAGGAGATATTTCATTCTGACCTCTCTAGCGATTGATGGACAGGGTTGTAACGCGCGCCATCGACACGAGGGCTTCGCCAGAGTTGGCATATTATCGTACGACATCGTGCTGATCCGCGCCTGGAACCGCTGCGAATGATGGCGGATGTCAGCCACACCGGTCCGCCGCCCCAATTACATCGCGCCGCACGTCCCGGACCGCGAGCGAACAGCTCCGAAGACGGCGGAAAATTTCGCCATGGGATATGCCATCGGCGTCCTTGAGCCCCCTATTGGACGCTCAAAAGCGGATTTGTATATTCTCGACATGAGCAAGAGAATCCCCGGAGGCGTGGTGCATGAGCTACCGACAGACTTGCGGGAGGCTCTGTCTGCTGACGTCAAAGCATTAGCGGCCTGGAACTGATCGGCTGCATTGGAACCTCAGGTTTCATCGCAATCGTCCGAACGCGGAGGAAGGACAGCCGTTCCATTGGCCTCGACGGATGATCGAACGGAAGGCGGCGAGGCGGGCTTGGATTGATCGGCGTGTGGTTCACTGATTCTGGCGATGAGAGCAATCGGGCGCCGCATCCTCGCTCTTGGCTTTCCGCCCCGAATTCCCGACTACATCCCGCCTTCTCTCAAGCGGGTGCTCTGTCCTTATTATTGCGGCTAAGCCTTTGTTTTCGTGGCGACCCCGGCAGGATTCGAACCTGCGACCGCCGGATTAGAAATCCGATGCTCTATCCAACTGAGCTACGGAGTCGTTGGGATCAGTTTGGCCCAATAAGATTACCATGTCATGGCCGGGCCTGATCCGGCCATCCATCTTTTCCTCGGCATGGATGGCCGGCTCGCGCTTCGCTGGCCGGCCATGACAATTCTAGTGCGACCACGGCACCTTGCGGTCGAACTTGAAATTGTCCGAATAGGCCTTGGGCTTGGGCGTGGGCACATGCGGCTCGAACAGCTGATAGGGAATGTTATGCGCCTTGGCATAGGCCACCGCCTCTTCCGCGGTCTCGAACTCCAGGCACAGCTGCTGGCGCATGTCGCCCGACGAGGTCCAGCCCATCAACGGATCGATGGTGCGGGGCATCTCCGGCTCATATTCCAGAACCCATTGCTTGGTGCGGGCCTTGCCCGACTGCATGGCATTCCTGGCCGGTCTGAAAATGCGCGCGCGCATGACGTTCCCTCAAATCCTCAACCAACACACGTTCCGCCGTTCCGCCGCGGCCGGGCTGACCGCGCGCGACCTTCGCTGCCGCGCCCGCCCTCTCTCCGCTGTCGCGGCGGGCGGGCTTGGCATGGTCGGAGCGGCGTGATTCGAACACGCGACCCTCTGCTCCCAAAGCAGATGCGCTACCAGGCTGCGCTACGCTCCGTTAGCCCGATGTGGGATACACGCTTAGGGCCCCGACCGTCAATTTGCCCCTAATCGCCTGCGGTAAAACGCCCGAAATACAGCACCGGCCAGTATTTTCCGGTCAGGATGAAAAGTCCGCTGGCCGGATCGTAGGCCACCCCATTGGGTACGAAATTGCCGTCGCTATCCACCACCTTGCGGTCCACCGGCCGCATGCGCGCACGCAACGGCGCCAGATCCACCGTCGCCTCGACACAGCCGGTCTCGGGCGAGATGCGCACCAGCTTCCAGTCCTCAAAGACGTTGGCCCAGATCGACCCTTGCACATATTCCAGCTCGTTTATGTTCTCCAGATAGCTGCCGTCCTGGACCACCGGCAGCACGCGGCGCGTGGAGAAATCCCGGGGCGACAGGAAGAACAGCCGGCTGGAGCCGTCACTGGCGATCAGCTCCTTGTCGTCATGGGTCAGGCCCCAGCCCTCGCGCGGATTGGAAAGCTCCGGCAGCGGGTGCATGTCATGATCGAAGACAAAGACGCGATGCTCGCGCCAGGTCATCTGATAGAGGCGGCCGCCAAAGAAGGTCAGTCCTTCCCCGAAATAATGCTTGCCGCCATTGCGGACGGTGGTGACGTGGCCGGTCTCGGGATCGATCCGGCTGATGCGGCTTTCACCGATGAAATCGCCGTCGCTTTCCCATACCGCGCCGTCATGGACCTCCAGCCCCTCGGTAAAGCCCAGCGCGTCGCGATGGACTTCCTTTTCCACACGAAAGGTCAGGGCCTGCGGCACGGGACAGGCCGGCGCCGCCAGGGCCTGGGCGGGCAGAAGAAAAAACAACAGGCCGGTCAGGGAGGCGCGCATCCCACGCGACTACCCGGCCGGCCCCGCAAAAGCAAATGTCGGATTGTTCAAGCGCGCAGACGCGAGCCGGAGCGCCATCAAAACGGCAGACGCGCTAGTGGTCCAATGGCGAGATTTCGGCCACCAATTCCCCTCTTGGCCCGTCGCCCACCCGCACCCGGACCTTCTGGCCCTCATGCAGCTCGCGAATATGGCCGCGGCGCAGGGTCTCCATATGGACGAAAATGTCGGGCGTGCCCGGACCACGGGAGACAAAGCCATAGCCCTTGGCCCGGTTGAACCAGCGCACCACCGCTTCAAAGGGCGCCCCGCGGGGTTCGGCGACGTAGCGCGGGCCGCGTTCGGCCTGAAACAGCACGACTTGGGCGGTGGAATTGTCCAGCGAGATCACCCTGCTGGCCTGAAGGCCGCGCGGTCCCTTCACCGCCTCGCACACTACCGAAGCTCCCTCGACCGCCTGCAGAAAGCCGGACTGGCGCACACAGGTCTGGTGCAGCAGGACATCGCCGGTCCCGTCCGCGACGGCGATGAAGCCATAGCCCTTGTGCGCGTCGAACCATTTGACCTGGCCGGCGACGGTCAGAGCCGGATCGTGTGTCTCCTCCAATGGGCCCTCCCCATAATGGGGCAGGAAGAATTCCCGCATTTACCATCCAAGGGAAGCCCCCCGGAAAGAGGAGCTGGCAGAGTGCAAAAGTTCCGCTTAGATGGCAAAAGTTCCATGTCTGCCCTCCGGCGTTTCAGGGACCCGCGCATGAGCACCTCCGACCCCACAACGCGCCCTGCCCAGCCGGCGGCCATTCAGCCCTGGGCCGTGAGCCTGTTGGGGGTTGTCCTCATTCTGATGCTGCTGGTTGGCCTGACGATCTGACGAACCGCCTGATTGGCATTTCAATTTTGCCGCAAATCACCGATCTTGGTAGTGTTGACAGGGTTTGCGACAATCCTTTGTTTGTGTGGAGCATGGCGTGGCGTCAAAATTGCGCCTTATGATCAAGGATGAGGCAAAGCCGCACATTCTCCTTGTGGAGGATGCGCGCGATATCCGCGAGCCATTGGCCCGCTATCTGCGCGAGCATAGCTATCGCGCCACCACCGCCCAGGATGCGGCCAGCGCCCGGAAGGTGATGAAGGGCGCCGCCATTGACCTGGTGGTGCTGGACATCATGATGCCGGGCGAAGATGGCCTGTCGCTGTGCCGCTCCATCCGCGAAACCAGCCAGATCCCTGTGATCCTTTTGACCGCGCGCGGCGAGGAAGTGGACCGCATCATCGGGCTGGAGATGGGGGCGGACGATTACATCCCCAAACCCTTCTCCCCGCGCGAGCTGATCGCACGCATCAGCGCCGTGCTGCGCCGTACACAGGCTTTGCCGCCGCGCCAGAAGCCGCCGGAGGCGGAGCGCATCCGGTTCGGCGACTGGATGCTCGATACGGGGCAGCGCGAATTGATCGGACCCGATGGCGTCGCGATTGCGCTTTCCAGCGGCGAGTTCAGCCTGCTGCAGGCCCTTCTGGAGCGTCCCAAGATCGCCCTCACCCGCAACCAGTTGCTGGACATCACCAAGGGCCGCGATGCGGAGCTGTTCGATCGCTCGATCGACAATCATGTCAGCCGCTTGCGCAAGAAGATCGAACCGGATCCGAAGAATCC
>DASZVQ010000084.1:0-23688 GCA_035547275.1 Rhizomicrobium sp. | reverse complement strand
AGAAAGCGCCGGTGAAACCGCCCTTCTGGATCAGGCTTTCGCCCGCCGTGATGCTGCCGATTTCGAAAACGCCGGAAAGATTGAGACCGACGGCGAACACCAGCAGCGCGAAGGACGCGACCGCGATGGGCGATTGCAGTTGAAAGCCCCAGCCCACGCTTTGCCCGCCCTGGCGCAGCAGCACGATGGCCAGGCCCAGCACGGCAAAACTCAGCACCGCGCCGATGGCATAAGCGAAGCTTTCGCCGCGGCCCTCTTTGCCATGGGTGGCCAGCGACAGCGCCTTCATCGCCAAAATGGGCAGCACGCAAGGCATCACATTCAGGATCAGCCCGCCCACGAATGCGAATACAAGCGCCAACCAGAGACTGAGATCGCCGTTGCTGTTGTCGGAGAAGTCGGCGGGTGGCACCGTGCCTCGCGGCACGCTGACATCCAGCGCCTGGGTCGAGCCGTCGGTTGAGGTGAGAACCAGCAGGCCTTCCAACGGCGCTTTCACCGCCGCGCCCGGCGTCAGCCGCAGCACCAGCCCATCCTTGGCGTAACCGACAAGTTGAGGCGCGGCATTCCTGATGGCGCCGGCCGTAGCCGGAAAGAAATCGGCGGTCTTGGGATGGGTCGCGGCCAGCGCGGGCGCGGCAACATAAATGTCCAGCGTGTTGCCGAGCGCATAGGACAGTTTCCAGGGCGAGGCCACCGGCAGCTGCGCCCGCGCCGCGGCAAAATCCTTCGCCACCGCCGGATTGGGCGATTGGACGGCGACCGGCAAGGTCAAAGTGAGCGTCGCATCTTCCGGCACGCAGATCTGCTGGCAGACCAGCCAGCTCACATGAGCCTTGAGGTCGGCTGGTCCCTTGGCATCGGCTGGCGCGGTCAGGGTGGTCAGCAGCCAGGGCGCGCCCTCATAGCCATAATCCATCAGCGGCCCGACCGGCAGCCGCTTGGGCCGAGGCCATTGGATGGCGCCGGCCTTCCAGCCGGGCGGCAAGGTCCATTGAATGTCGGTGGGCGCGCCCGCGTCGCCGGGATTCTTCCAATAGGTGTGCCAGCCGGGCGCGATCTTTTCTTCCAGAGCCACCGTGACGGTGCCGCCAGGTGAAACCGCCTTATCCTCGGCCACCAGTCGGGCATGGACCTTGAGCGGGGCGTCCTGCGCCATGGCAGGCGCGGCTGCCAGAAACGCCACCAGAAAACATAAGATCCGTTTCATAGTCCTGCCCTATATCGCGATACCATGCTATTCGCCAGTTTTGGCGGGCCAGTTACCCGCATTCGGAGCGGGATCAATGCGGATAACGGGCGGAATCTATGGCGGACGGCAACTGGTTGCGCCCCGCGACATGTCTGTGCGCCCCACCTCGGACCGCACGCGCCAGGCGATCTTCAACATGCTGCGGCATAAGGACTTCGGCATCGGTTTCAGCCTGGAAGGCGCTGCGGTGCTGGACCTGTTCGCCGGCACCGGCGCCTTGGGAATCGAGGCACTGAGCCATGGCGCGCGCTGGTGCCTGTTCGTCGACGACAGCGCCGACAGCCGGGCGCTGCAGCGGGAGAATATCGAGGGCCTGAACCTGACCGGCGCCACCCGCATCTGGCGGCGCGACGCCACCGATTTGGGCCCGATTGGCCCTTCGGCGGGTGGACCGTTCCATCTGGTGTTTCTGGACCCGCCCTACCGCAAGGAGATGATCCCGAAAGCCATGGCCAGCCTGAAGAATGGCGGCTGGCTTGAGCCCCATGCGCTGCTGGTGGCGGAGACCGATGCCAAGGAGCCCTTGGAGGCGCCCGGTTACGAACTGCTGGACGAGCGCGATTATGGCGAAACGCGGGTGCGGTTTTTGACGTGCGCGGCTTGCCCCCAGGGATGATGGCCGATCCGGCGTCTTGCTGACCGATGGCCGAAGAGGCCGCGGCGACGACAGCAAAAGGCTTGGAGAAACGCAGCGTTCGCAGGACAAGGCCATGCCGCTGTTCACTGGCGCCGGAAATGGGACATCTTCCATATAGCCTCGCGAGCTTTTACGACGTGATCTCGAAGTCGAAAATGGCGACCAATTTGCGCAGCGTTTCGGCCCGGGCCTTTCGCGCGGCTGTCGCCTCGGCACTGCCGTCAAACACGGCCGCATGTTGCGCGATGCTGGCGGCGAACGCGTCTCGTTGCGCGCGATCGCGGAAGAAAAACACGCGCCCATGGTTCCAGTCACCGGCGCTTTGCGGCGTGACGGTTGCGAGGCGATCGAACGCGCCCGCCTTATGAGCCGCCTCATCGATCGGGGTGACGACGTCCCGCAGATAGGCCGCATAGGCCGCTTCCCGATCCGCAAACACATGAAATTTGAACATGCGGGCGAATGTCATGCGCGCGGGCTCGCGTCATGATGGCGGTGGATGGCCGTCCAGGTGATGCCGCCCACCAGTGCGGCCAATGCGACGCCGGTCAAGGCGTTCGTCCAATTGCCTTGCCTGGTCACCAGATCGGCCATCACCATCGGTCCGAGCGCGGCGGCGCCGTTCGTCAGCATGCCATTCCACGCGGCCAGGAGGGCGGTGTTGACGCCGCCGATCTCCTGGATTGTTGACCAGGTCGATGCCTGCACAAATCCCATGCCGCCCAACCCCAGAGCCAAAAGTCCCAAGGCCGGCCCGGTGGATGCGGTATGAGCCGTCAGGACCAGCCCGGCGCCGGCGATCAGGAAGCCCGCAATCGCCCCCGGCACCCGTGCCAGCCAGGTCGAAGCGGTGCGCTTCAGAATGGCGTCTTCCGCCATTGAGGCCGCAAAAACCACGATCAGCAAGATCATCCATGGCAAGGACGAGAAAAAGCCCAGGGATTTGAGGGCGACCCCGCGCTCCTGCATGAGATAAGTGGGCATCCAGGTGTTGAAGAAGCCCATGACGATACCGGTGCAAACCCCTTGCAGACCGATGGTCCAAAAAGCGAGGCGCCGCAGCAGCGCCGCCAGCGAGGCCTGCCCTCGCACGGCGCTGCCATCGATTTGTCCTGCCGCGATCAAGGCGCGTTCGGGCATTGAGACGGCAGGATGCTCAGCCGGCGTATTGCGGAAAATGGCCCACCATATAAAGGCACTGCCAATCCCCAGAACGCCAAAGAGATAAAATGCCGATCGCCATCCGTAGGTGGCGGTCAACCAGGCGGCCAGGGGCGCGCCCGCGATCGGGCCCAGGTAAACGCCCGCCAACAGGGCGGCATTCGCCCGCGCCCGCTCCGCGGTCGGGAACCAGGCCTTGAAAGCCGTCACCGAGGCCGGCATGTCCACGGCCTGAAAGCCGCCCAAGGCGAAACGCAGGCCAGTGAGCGCCGCCGCTCCGCCGGCAAATGGTATGGCCAAGGTCAGGACGGACCAGACCGCATTCGCGATCAGCAAGGCAATGCGGGCTCCGGCCCAGGCCGTGAAAATGCCCGCCGGAATCGAGAAGATCGCATAGGCCCAGTGAAAGGCCGTCAGTATCCAGGACATCTGCGTCAGCGTAAAATGCAGGTCCTTCTGCATCACCGGCGCCGCGATAGTCATCGCCGTGCGGTCCAGTGACATGATCCAGGTGATGGGCAGGATCAGCAGCCAAGCCAGTTTCCAACGCATCGCCGCGCCTGCCTGCATCATGACCCGCTTACAGCGATACCCCGACGCGACCGTAGAAGAATCCTCCGGTAAAGCCAAATGGCGAAGGCGGGCTGGCGCCATATTGCTGCGATCCGGTCGCCGTGTTGAAGATGCCATTGGCGCTGGGATAGACATTGAACAGATTGTCCGCGCCGATCGCGACATTGAGGTTCGGGGTCGCCTGCCAGGCGAGCTCCAGATCGGTGATCCACTTGGCGTTGAAGGCACGGTCAGAGGCGGCGGCATTCTGACGGATGACATATCCGCCATATCGGACTTCATGCGCCGTCAGCGTGAAATCTTCCCAGCTCCAGACATCTCCGAGCGAAATCTTGGTCTTGGGCAGCAGCGCCGTCAGATTGCCTTGCGACAGCCGGTCGAACAGCACATAACCGGCCCCCAGCGACGCCAGCTGGGAGGGATTGCTGCGCACGCGTGTGATGGTGTTGACATTGTAGTTGAAGCCGCCATTCAGCCGCATCTCACCCCAATCGCTCAGGTCCAGCTTGTAGCTGGAGACGATATCGTAGCCCTGGGTGCGGGTATTGATGGCGTTGGTGAAATAGGTCGCGCTGATATTGGACGGCAGGCCCTGGGCTGTCAGGATGGCCGACACCGGTGGCCCGGTCAGCGTGCCGGTCGGCTCGATCCGGTTGTAAACGTCGATGGAATAGGCATCGATGGTCGCGGTAAGGTCGTCCAACGGCGTCAGCACCAGGCCGGCGCTGTAGTTGAGAGAAGTCTCGGGCTTAAGCGGTGTGGCGCCCAGCGCCACAGCCGAGGGCGACGACACCGGCAAAGCCTTGATGTTCAGCAGCGTCATCGTGCCATTGACCAACTGGAACTGACCGGTTGTCGAGGCATAGAGTTCCTGCGCCAGCGCCGGCGCGCGGAAGCCGGAATTGATGTCGCCGCGGATCGCAAGCCAGGGCGTCAAGGCATAACGCGCATTGATCTTGCCGATGACGGTGTCGCCGCTGGCATCGTCATAATGCTCGAAACGGCCGGCGGCGCCGATCGTCAGCCGATCCGTGGGGTCCCAGGCCAGATCGATATAGGCGGCCAGATTGTTGCGCGCCGCATGACCGGCGTCGGAAGCGGAAATGCCGCCGATGCCTTGCGCCCCGGGCGCCACGCGCGTGCCGGCCAGGGGCTCGCCAGCCGGGATGACATAGGTCCCGGCGGCGGAGGCCGCGGGATCACCCGCCAGGATGGCATAGCGCTCCAGGCGATGCTGCACGCCGCCTGAAACCTGGATATGGCCCACCAGGTCGAACCCCTTCGTCACATCGAGAGAGTTGACCCATTCCGACGATGCCAGCTTGCCGACATAGAAGCCGGTCGGGCTTGTGGGACCGAGCGAGGCGTTCAGGGTATGGTCGCCACTTTCGTGCGCGATATTGGTGCCGTAGCTGGAACTCAGGTCCCATTTCCAGCCTTCGAATTCACCACGCACACCGACGGCCGCCTCGTAATCCAGCTCGCTGATCAGTTCGCGCGGGTAAAAGCCGTTGGGATACAATTCCGGAAGCGAAGCTGGGTTGTTGGGCTGCCGGAAGGTGTAATTCAGATCGGAGATGCGGTGGCTCAGCGTGCCGAAACTGTAGGCTTCCACGCTCCCGCCGAGTTCATACGCGGCATTATAGCCGAAATCGATGCTTCGCTGTGGCATGGCGCCATAATTGGTCGTGACCAGCCGGTTGATCGTTGCCTCGCGCGGATCGCGCGCGCCACCAATCAAATTGTAGAGATTGATACTGGAGGAAATCGGCACCGCCCGGTTGGACGCCAGCTGTTCCTTGGCGGACAGCGAGAAGTCGGCAAAGCCTTTGCCGTCCAGATCGATGCCAAGATGGCCAAGGCCCGCGTAAATTTCTCCATCGCTGCGATCCATGTTGCGCCCGGCGGAACTGCTGGCCTGCGCCCCTTCGGTGTCGCTTTTGAGGATAATATTGATAACGCCGGCAATGGCGTCAGACCCATACTGGGCCGCCGCACCGTCGCGCAGCACTTCGATATGATCGATGGCCGAAGCGGGGATCATGTCGAGATCCACCGGCACCGAGCCGTTATAGAGCGACGAAACCGCGTTGATCAGGGATGTCTTGTGGCGCCTTTTGCCATTCACCAGGATGAGCGTCTGATCGGGATTGAGGCCCCGCAAGCCGCCCGTCTCGATGACGGTCGCGGTCGCGCCGCCGGCGCGCGCGGGCTCGTTGAAAGACGGGACCAGGACGTTCAGTCCCGCCAGCACGCTGGTTTGGCCGGCCTGGGTAACATCGGCGCCTCCGACCACATCGATGGGGGTGGGGCTGCTCGTTACAGTGCGCTCCAGACCCCGGCTGCCCGTGACAACCACCTCTTCCGTGGAATTGTCGTTGTTCTGCGCGTAGGCGGCGGTGGTGGCCAGGATGGATGCTGCGACCAGCAGCGCGGATTTGGATGACAAGCGCATGGAACTCCCCTGTTTTGCGGGCACCATACACGAGTAAGTCGATAGAGTATTGGTATTTTTATGAGAAAATTGCATTTCCGTATTCGCAAAATTGCATGACCGGCAGGAGCCGGGCTTCACCCGCTCGCGGTCGCATCGCATTGTCCGCGATCCATCAGTCGCAATCGGCCGGAAATCCCCATCCCGGCCGCCATGCAGGCCGGCCCGTCCGGCCATGCGCCGCAAGGCCCGCCGGTCGTGTCACCGCCGTCCGAACAACTTCTCGATATCGGCCAGCTTCAGTTCAACATAAGTCGGACGGCCGTGATTGCACTGGCCCGAATGCGGCGTGGTTTCCATCTCGCGCAGCAGCGCATTCATCTCATCGGCATTGAGGCGCCGCCCAGCGCGCACGCTCATGTGACAGGCCAGCGTGCCGGAAACCTCCTCCAGCCGTTCCTTCAGCGACAGGGCATTGCCGGTCTCGGCGATCTCATCCGCTAGGTCGCGGATCAGCCCCTTCACATCCAGCTTGCCCAGCATGGCGGGCACTTCGCGCACCACCACGGCATCGGGCCCGAACTCCTCGATCACCAACCCCAGCTCGGCCAGTTCGCCGGCGCGCGCTAAAACCCGTGTCACTTCCGATGGATCGAGATCGACCACTTCCGGGATCAGCAGCGGCTGACGCGCGATGCCCCCATTGGCCAACGCCTTCTTCATCCGTTCATAGACCAGCCGTTCATGCGCGGCATGCTGATCCACGATGACGATGCCGTCGGCGGTCTGGGCGACGACATAGGTTTCGTGCAGCTGGGCGCGGGCGACACCCAGTTGATACTGTTCGGGCGGCATGTCCGGCGCGCTTTCATCCGGCGGCGCCGCTTCCATCCTGACCGACGGCGCCGCTTCGAACATGGCGGGCGCGTCGCGAAACCCGGCAGCCGCGAGGCTGGAGGCGAAATTCGGCCGGAAATTGGCATGGGGCGCCTGACGCTGGAAAGCCGGCGCGCTCTGCAGGGCATGGATCGCGGTGGACGCCACGGTTGTGGAGGCACGATGACCAGCCGCATCCAGCGCCTGTTTCAGCGCCCCCACGATCAGCCCGCGCACCAGACCGGCATCGCGGAAACGGACTTCCGTCTTGGCGGGATGGACATTCACATCCACGAAACAGGGATCGCAATCCAGGAACAGCGCCAGCGCCGGATGACGGTCGCGCGCCAGGAAATCGGCATAGGCGCCGCGTACCGCCCCCACCAGCAGCTTGTCACGGACGGGGCGGCCATTGACGAACAAAAATTGCATCGTCGCATTGGCGCGATTGTAGGTGGGAAGCCCGGCATAGCCGCTGAGCGTCACGCCCTCGCGCGCCGCTTCCACCCGCACGGCATTGTCGCCGAACTCCCGCCCCATGATGCGGGCCAGCCTGGGCAGGCGGCCGTCCATCAGATCGGGCTCGGCTTCCAGTTCCAGCGTCTTGCGGCCATCAAGCGTCAGATGAAAACCGATATCGGGACGCGCCATCGCCAGCCGCTTGACGATATCGCTGATGGCCAGATCTTCCGAGCGCGCCGATTTGAGGAATTTGAGCCGCGCCGGCGTGGCATAGAACAGTTCGCGCACTTCCGCGCGGGTACCGTGCAGACCACTTGCCAGAAAGGCGGCGGGCCTGGGTCCTTCCACCTTGCCGCCATCCACCTTGATCTCGGCCGCGTCGCTGCCAGTCATGCGGCTGATCAGGGTCAGCCGCGCCACCGCGCCGATGGAGGGCAATGCCTCGCCGCGAAAGCCCATGGTCAGGATGTGGGAGAGATCATCTTCTCCGCCCGAGACCGGCAGTTTGGAGGTGGCATGGCGTTCGATCGCCAGCCGCAGGTCATCGGCCGACATGCCGCAGCCATCGTCTTCCACCAGCAGCAGATCGGCACCGCCGGCGGCGGCCGCAATGATGATGCGGGTGGCGCCCGCATCCATCGCATTCTCCACCAGCTCCTTGACCGCGGCGGCCGGCCGTTCGACGACTTCGCCGGCGGCGATACGGTTGACCGTGCCTTCGGATAGGCGGCGGATCGGCATTCAGACCTCAGCCTTCAAACGCGTGATGAGGACTTTACCCGATTCCTGGCGGCTCGAGCCTCGTCAAGCAAGGATTTAACCCTCCGCCAAATATTGTCTGGCCAGCACCTTGCCTTCTTCCACACCGGGCTGATCGAAGGGATCAACCCCCATCAGCTTGCCCATGACGATGGTTTCGAGCATGAAATGCATCATCAGCGCGCCCATGTGGAATTCATCGACTTTGGCGAGATGGATCTGGCGCACCGGGCGGCCATTCTTGAACAGGGTCTGGGCGGTGGCGCGCGCTTCCGCATCCACCAGATCGCCCAGCTTCTTGCCAGCCAGATATTTCAGGCCCAGCTGGTTGGCACGCGCCTTGGGCGCGGTCGGCCCTTTGCCCTTGGTGTCCACCGTCATCAACGTGAACAGCGCGTTGCCCGGCCCGTCGCGAAACAGCTGCAGCTGGCTGTGCTGATCGACCGGTCCCAGCACCGATACGGGCGTGGAGCCTTGCCCGTCCTTGCCCAGGCTTTCAGCCCAGAGTTGACGCCACCAGCCGCCGAACACCGCCAGGTCATCCGCATAGGGCCACAGAATGGTGGTGGCGAGCCGGTTGTTCTGGGCCAGGCCATAATGCAGCGCCGCGCCAACCGCGGCCGGCGCCTCGGCCGGCGTCTTGGCATTGAGTACCTGCTGCAGCGCGGTTTCCGCGCCGGCGCGCAGCTGCTTGAAGTTCAGCCCCATCACAAGAGCGGGCAGCGCGCCCACCATGGTCAGCACCGAATAGCGCCCGCCCACGCCGGTGGGGTGATCAAGCTTCACCGCGCCAATGCTATCGGCGAAATCCGCCAACGCGCTTTTGTGCGGCTCGGTGATGATGGTGAAATGCTTTTTCAGCTGCTTGACGCCCAGTTTCTCCAGCGCGTCTGCGGCCGTCAGCACCTGCATCAGGGTTTCGGCGGTGCCACCTGACTTCGAGATGGCGATGAAATGGGTTTTCTTCAGATCGAAACGCTTCAAGGCCTTCGCCCAGGCAAAGGGATCGGGATTGTCGTGAAATTCGACAAAGGGCTTTATGACCTTGCGCAGGGCGGTCAGCGCCTGCCCGCCCAGGCTTGAGCCGCCGATGCCCAGGACCGCGACGGTGGCAAAGCCTTCCAGCGCCGCGGCCTGCTTGGCCGCCGCCCGCACATCATCGGTCCGGGTGGGAATGCCCAGCAACTCCAGCCCCTTGCTTGCATGTTGCGCACGCAGCCAGTCCAGCGCGGCGGCGCTTTTTTCCAGCGCCTGGTCATAGGCGTCGCGCGGCACGGAACCTTTGCCGGACAGGGCCAGATCGGTAGTGACGGAGAAAGGTGCGGTTGAAGCCATGGGCTCACTCTATCAGAGGGTTTCGAGTACCGTCCTAAGCCTCAACACCCATCAACAGAGTTCAAGGCTTTTTGGCGGCTTGCGGCGTCGTGACTTTGCCGGCCAGCGGCTTGTCCGCGGGCTTGGGCGGCGTTTGTGTGACAGTCTGGCCTGGCGGACCGGCAACCGGTGGCTGGGGCGGCTTGCCTGGGGGCAAGGGCGCCTGTGGGCGCGGAGGCTGAGCGCCGCGGGCATTGCCCGCGATCACCACGGTCAGCCGCGCCGGATCGAACAGCCGCTTCGAGACCCGCTTCACATCCGCAAGGGTCACTGCCTGGATCAGCGAATTGCGCCGGGCGACATAGCCGATATCCAGATTCTGCCGTTGGAAGGTGCCCAGCTGGGACGCGGTACCGGTATTGGAGGCAAAGGCCAGCGGGAAGGAACCGGTCAGATAGGTCTTGGCGTCATCCAGCTCCTGCTGGGTAGGCCCGTTCTGCGCAAACGCCGCCAGCGTGTCCTTGACCACCTGCACGGTCTGGCGCACCGCATCCGCGCGGGTGGCAACCGATCCCACCATCACACTGGCCTTGTTATAGGAAGTAAGCGCGGTGGAGATGCCATAGGTCAGGCCACGCTTCACCCGCACTTCATCCATCAACCGGGACGAAAATCCGCCGCCGCCGACCACATAATTGGCGACATAGCCGGGAATGAAATCGGGGTCCTGACGCATGATGCCCGGCAGGCCGAAATAGACCGTCGGCTGTGGCACCGGCAGCGGGACCACATGCAGGCCGGGCGCGCCCAGCCGGCCCACATTCGGCAACAGCGGCGGATGAGCGCCCGACACGGGCAGGAACGTATCACCCAGCAGCTTGGCCAGCACCGGCGCCGTGATGTCGCCGGCGACCGCGACCTTCAGCCCATATTTGGTCCAGTGCGTGCGGGCGAAATTGCGCAGGTCGCCCGCGCTCACCGAGGAAACACTGCCGATTTCCCCCGCAACGGGATGAGCATAGGCATGGTCACCGAAGAAATCGCGCATGAAAGCGCGGGCCGCCACGCGCGGCGGCTCGGCATCTTCCTGTTCCAGCGATTGGATAATCTGGGCGCGCACCCGGGTCAGCGCCTCGGCCTCGAAACGCGGCCGGGTCAGCGCCAGCTGCAGCAAATGCATCGCTTCCGGCGCATTCTCTTTC
Source organism: Rhizomicrobium sp. (assembly GCA_035547275.1). Taxonomy (GTDB): domain Bacteria; phylum Pseudomonadota; class Alphaproteobacteria; order Micropepsales; family Micropepsaceae; genus Rhizomicrobium. The sequence goes on along the minus strand of DASZVQ010000084.1, from coordinate 13,018 downwards.
AGGGTGGTGATGGTGATCACCAGATAATCGCGTTCGGCCCGCGCGCTGAAGGAAATGGCGCGGTTGGCCAAGGCTTCATGGAAGGCCTTGGAATCCAGCCCGCCCGCGCCCTCGTCGATCATGGAGGCGGCGAAGTTGGCCAGCCCCGCCTTGCCCGCCGGATCGTAGGCCGAGCCCGCCGGAAGCGAGATGTTGAACGAGATGATGGGGACGGTGTGGTCTTCGGCGAACCAGACCTCCGCATCCTTGCCCAGGTCGATATTCTGGATGTTGGCGGCCTGCGCCGGAACAGGTGCCAATACAAAAAGCACCGGAATAGCCGCGAGAATGGTCAAGGCGAGCGCGGCGAGGAAGCGTCTCATCTCTCGCTCCCCGGGATCAGATAAGCGGTGACCGCCTGCTTGCGCTGCAGGGTCTGCGCCGCCTTGCGCACACCCTCGGCGGTCACGGCGCGGATGCGGCCGGGCCATTCGTTGACGTCGTCCACCGTCAGGCCGATGGCCAGCGCCTGGCCATAGGCGGAGGCCAACGCGAACTGGCTGTCGCGGCGATAGGTGACGCTGGCGATCAATTGGGTCTTGGCGCGATTGAGTTCGACATCACGCGGCAGGGCGATGGCGCTGACGCTGAGCACCTGGTCCACCGCCTTTTCCAGCGCTTCCAGGCTCACGCCCGGGCGCGGCACGGCATAGACCGAGAATTCGCCGGCATCGCGGACATCGCCGTCATAATTGGCGCCAGCATCGGTGGCGAGTTTCTTCTGTTCCACCAGCACACGATAAAGAACCGAGGTCTGGTCGCCGCCCAGAAGCTGGGCGAAAGTCTCAAGCCCCTCCGCCTGCCCGCGCATGCCCTGCGCATAGGACGGCACGCGATAGATGCGGTTGAACAGCGGCACCTTGGCGTCGGGCCGGGTGATCACCATGCGGGTTTCAGCCATGCGCGGCGGCTCGGCGAACTCCGCGCGCGGCGCCAGTTCGCGCGCCGGCACCTTGCCATAGGCGTCCTGCGCCATCTTGCGCACTTCATCGGGCGTGACGTCGCCCGCGATCACCAGGATGGCGTTGTTGGGCGCATAATGATGGTCATAAAAATCCTGCGCCGAGGCGCGGTCGATGCGGCGCACCTCCTCGGCCCAGCCGATCACCGGACGGCCATAGGGATGGGAAAGATGCAGCGCCGCCTGCATCTGTTCGCTCATCAGCGACTGGGGCTCATTGTCCACCCGCATGCGGCGCTCTTCCAGCACCACGTCGCGCTCGGGCCCGACATGGGAATCCGACAGATCCAGATTGGCCAGGCGGTCGGCCTCCAGCTTCATGGCCAGCGGTAGCCGGTCCTTGGCGATCTGCTCATAGAAAGCCGTGTAGTCGTGATCGGTGAAGGCGTTATCGTCGCCGCCATTCTTGGCGATGATCTGGGAGAAGCTGTCGTCGGGCACCTGCTTGGTGCCACGGAACATCATATGTTCGAAGAAATGAGCCATGCCGGACAGGCCCGGCGGATCATCGACCGCCCCCACCTTGAACCACAGCATCTGGGTGGCGACCGGCGCGCGGTGATCGGGGATCACCAGCACCTGCATGCCGTTGCCCAGCGCGAACTGGAATGTGTTGTTGCCGGTCTGGCGCGGATTGACGGGCGCGGGCGCGGACAGTTTGGCGCGCTTCTCCGCGGCGCTGGTGGGCGCGGCCTGTCCGGCGGGCGGCGCGGCCATGACCGCCAGCAGCGTGGCAATCAGGCCGGCGCTCGCAAAAAAAGCAGAGCTATAACCAGTCAAACCAGCCGCCGCTCTCTTCTTTCTTGGGAGTACCGATCTTGCGGCCCTTGTTGACTTCGGCATCGGCATTGACCGGCTTGCCATTGTCCGGTGTGGCGGGACTGTTCAGCAGGCGGTCGGTGAAGCTGCGATCGGCATTCTGGATGGCGGCGCGCTGATCGGCATTGAGGCGGGCGCGAATGCCAGGATCGGCATTGTTGGCCTTGGCATTGGCCAGAAGCATCTTCTCGCCGGCCGTGTAATTGCCGCGCATGCTGTTGGCGGCTGTCTGCGGATCGATATTGGTGCTGAACAGGGCCTGTTCGGCATTGCTGGACGGGTCCAGCGTGTTGGTGGGCGGCGCGCCGGGCAGCGGCGGACGCAGATTGAAATCGGGCGGGATCACCAGCGGCGCCTTGGTGGTGACGGCGAATTCGTCCGGCGACTTTTTGTTCAGACCTGCGGCCTGACGCAGGCTATCGCACCCGCTCAATGCGGCAGAGGCCACGCCCAGGGCCAGGATGGTCGTCAGCAGTCTCATCTCAAACCTCATGGCCCGTATCCTGCGGAGACTGCGGCTGCAGCACATCATACAGAATGGCCATTGCTCCCAGCGTGATCGCCAGATCGGCAATATTGAAGACATACCAGTCATAACCGAAGCCGTAAAAGTGGAAAAAGTCGGCAACCTTCCCATAGATCACCCGGTCCACCAGATTGTTGCCCAGGGCGCCGCCAATGATCAGGCCATAGCCGATGGCCAGCGACCGGCTGGTGGCGCGCCACAAAAGCCAGCCCAGCACGGCCACCGCCACGACAGACAGGCCGATAAGCAGAAAAGTTCCCAACCGCCCCGAGGCCGGAAACAGGCCGTAGGAAATGCCCGGGTTCCACACCATCACCAGGTTAAAAAACGGCAATACCGGCACCGCAAATCCCGGCGGCATATGGGCGAAGCCCGCGCCATACAGCATGAACAGTTTGGTGCCCTGGTCGGCCACCAGCGACAGGGCGGCGGCGATCAGCCCGGCTTCCCGAGGCTCCAGCGGTTTCCGGCTGGATGCCCTCATGCCGGCTCCAGGGCGGCGACCGCATCGCTGCAGCGATTGCACAGATGGGTCTCGGGGTGATGCGCCACCTCCTCCAGCACCCGCCAGCAGCGGGCGCATTTCTCGCCCTCGGCTTTCGCGAATCTCGCGGCGGCGCCCTTGATCTCCGGGATGGCGTAAAGACCGGCGAGATCGGAGGCGACCTCGACCGTGGCCGTGGAGGTGATGGCGATTTCCGCCAGATCGATGCTATCGAACAGCGCCTTGTCGGCACCATCCGTTACCACCAGGACAGGCGCAGCTTCCAGCGAGGAGCCGATATGCTTCTCGGCGCGCGCCAGCTCCAGCGCGCCCGTCACCAACCGGCGCAACTCGCGCACGCGCGACCATTTCCGGATCAGCTCGGGATTGGCCCATTCCGCCGGCGTGGCGAAGAAGTCCTGCAAATGCACGCTGTCATCGGGGAAGCGCGACACCCAGGCTTCCTCCATGGTGAAGCAGAGGATGGGCGCAAACCAGGTGACGATGCGGCGGAAGATCTCGTCCATCACCGTGCGGGTGGCGCGGCGGCGCGGGGTCCCCGTCGGATCGCAATAGAGCGCGTCCTTGCGGATGTCGAAATAGAAGGCCGACAGGTCGTTGGTGCAGAAATTGAACAGCGTGGAATTGACCAGGCCGAAATCGAAATTCTCATAAGCCTTGCGCACGATGGCATCGAGCTCGGCGAGCCGGGCCAGCATGAAACGTTCCAGCTCCGGCATCTGGGCGTAATCGATGCGTTCTTTTTCGCTGAACCCGGACAGGTTGGCCAGCATGAAACGCACGGTGTTGCGCAAGCGGCGATAGGCCTCGACATTGGCCTTGATGATGTCCTGACCGATACGCAGGTCTTCGGTGAAGTCGGACGACGCCGCCCACAGGCGCAGGATCTCCGCGCCGTTCTTTTCCGCGATCACCTGGGGCGCCAGCGTATTGCCCAGGCTCTTGGACATCTTGCGGCCCTGCTCGTCCAGCACGAAGCCGTGGGTCAGCACGCCGCGATAGGGCGCGGCCCCTCGTGTGCCCACGCTTTCCAGGAGCGAGGATTGGAACCAGCCGCGATGCTGGTCGGAGCCTTCCAGGTAAAGATCGGCGCGATCCGCCTTGGGCCAGTTGGGATCGATGGGATGTTCGACCACAAAGACATGAGTCGAACCGGAATCGAACCAGACATCCAGAATGTCGGTGATCTGTTCGTAGTCATCGGGGTTGCGGCCCTCGCCCAGGAAGCGCGCGGCGGGCGAGGTGAACCAGGCATCTGCGCCTTCGGCCTCGAAGGCCTGCTCGATGCGCTTGAACACGGCCGGATCGTTCAACACTTCGCCGGTCTTCTTGTCGACGAAGATGGCGAGCGGCACGCCCCAGGCGCGCTGGCGCGACAGCACCCAGTCGGGACGCCCTTCCACCATTGAACCGATGCGGTTGGCGCCGCGCGGCGGATACCATTTTGTTTCGCCGATGGCCTTTAGCGCCAGTTCGCGCAAGGTCTTGCCTTCGAAGAACGGCTTGTCGATGGCGACAAACCATTGCGGCGTGGCGCGGAAGATCACCGGCGCCTTGGAGCGCCAACTGTGGGGATAGGAATGGCGCAGGCTGCCCTTGGCCAGGAGCTTGCCATGTTCGATCAATTCCTTGATCACCGCGCCATTGGCGTCGCCGTCCTTGCCTTCCGGCGTCAGGATGCGCTTGCCGGCAAAGCCCGGGACATTGGGCGCGAAGCTGCCGTCCGGCAGCACGACATTGAAAGCGTCGGGGTTTGTGCGCGCATAATCGGGATAGACCGACAGGATGAGCTCGAAATCTTCCTCGCCATGACCCGGCGCGGTGTGGACGAAGCCCGTGCCGGTGTCGGCGGTGACATGGGCGCCGGGCAGTACCGGCACCTCGAACGCATAACCCAGGCTGCGCAGCGGATGTGCCGCCACCAGCGACTTCAATTCATCGGCTTCCACGGTGCGCACGCGACTCAGCACCGCCTTGGCGTGCTTGGCGACCTGTTCGGCCAGTGTGTCGGCCAGCAGCAGCTGCTCGCTGGGACGCGCCAGCGAACCATCGGTGGCGTCGGCGATCTGGTAAAGACCGTAGGAAATCTCCGGCGAGAAGGCGATGGCGCGGTTGCCAGGAATGGTCCAGGGCGTGGTGGTCCAGATCACGATGAAAGTGTGCGCCAGGTCCGGTCCAAAACTTCCCGGCGCCTTCACCAGCGGGAATTTCACATAGATCGTGGGCGAGGTCTTTTCGTGATATTCGACCTCGGCATCGGCCAGCGCGGTCTTCTCCACCGGCGACCACATCACCGGACGGAAGCCGCGATAAAGCAGGCCGGTTTCCACGAACTTCATGGCCTCGCGCGCGATCACGGCTTCGGCCTTGAAGGTCATGGTGGTATAGGGATGCTCGAAATCGCCGATCTGGCCCAGGCGGCGGATCTGCTCGCGCTGCACATTCAGCCAGTGACCGGCAAAGGCGCGACATTCCCGGCGCAGCACGTCCTTGGGAATGTCGTCCTTGGCTTTCCCCTCGGCGCGGAATTTCTCTTCCACCTTCCATTCGATGGGAAGGCCGTGGCAATCCCAGCCGGGCACATAGGGCGCGTCCTTGCCCAGCATGCCCTGGGAGCGAACCACAAAGTCCTTCAGGATATGGTTCAGGCCCGTACCGGAATGGATGTCGCCATTGGCGTAAATCGGACCGTCGTGAAGGATGAAGAGCGGCCGGCCCTTGGCCTTGGCCCTCAGCTTCCCATACAGGTCCATTTCCGCCCAGCGGGCCAGCCATCTGGGCTCGGCCTCGGGCAGACCCGCCTTCATGGGAAAATTGGTGGCGGGCAGGAACAGGGTGGCCCGGTAATCGGGGGCGGAGACGGGTTTATCTGACGTTTCGGACATGGGGCACCGCTTCTAACAGGGGGGCCACGGACCGTCCACTAGGGTCAATTCAGGGACTTTTTGCCAGGATTTCACGCGCCTTGGCGGCGTCGGCGGCGATCTGGGCGACCAGCGCGGGCAAGCTGTCGAACTTGGCCTCGGGGCGGATGTAGCGGATCAGTTCTACCGACAGATACTTGCCGTACAGATCGCCGTCGAAATCGAACAGATGGGTTTCCATCAGGGGCACCTCGACCTGATACATGGGGCGGATGCCGAAATTGGCGACGCCGTCATGGCGGGACACCGCGCGGTCGCCTTCCAGGATGTTGACCCGCACGGCATAGACCCCGAAGGCTGGCGCCAGACAGTGGCCCAGATGCATATTGGCGGTGGGAAAACCCATGGTGCGGCCGCGGGCATCGCCATGCTCGACCCGGGCCTCCACCGCCCAGGGCCGGCCCAGAAGCCGCGCCGCCTCTTCGGGCTTTGCCTCCTTCAGCAGGCGCCGGATCAGGGTGGAAGAGATTTTCTCGTCCCCTGCCGCGGTGACCGTATCGAAGGCGGTGACACTGAACCCTTCCATCTCCCCCATATGGGCGAGCGTGGCCAGGTTGCCAGCGCGCTTCTGGCCGAATTCGAAATCATGGCCCACCACCACGCCCGAGATGCCAAGCCCCTCCACCAGCACATGGAGCACGAAATCCTGCGGGCTCCGCCTGGCCATGTCGCCGTCGAAGGTCAGCGCGAACAGCGCATCCACCCCCAGGTCGGACAGGAGCCGCGCCTTGGTGCGCAGGGGCGTGAGGCGAAAACACTCCGGCGAAGGCCTGAAATATTCCTGCGGATGCGGTTCGAAGCTCAGCACCGCCAGCGGGCTGCGGCGGATCTCGGCCTGCAGCTTGGCTTCGGCGATCAAGGCGCGATGGCCACGATGCACGCCGTCGAAATTACCGATCGCCGCCACCGCGCCCTTCAGCGCGGCCGGCACATCATCATAGTGGCGAAAAATTCGCATCAATCCTTGGCGCCATTAGGCCTGCGCGGCGCCAGCACATGCGCCTCCGATTCCAGCACCAGCCGGTCGTCCACCTTACAGACGCAGTCCATCACTACGGAACGGCCATTGATCTCCCGCACCGTGGCCGTGGTCACCACCCTGTCGCCGATGCGCACCGGCGTCTTGAACACAATGCTGGCCGAAAGGAAGATCGAGCCATTGCCCGGCAGCTTGGTGCCCAGAAGCGCCGAGATGAAACCGATCGAAAGCGCGCCATGCGCCACCCGCCCGCGGAACACGGTCTTGCGCGCGAACTCCTCGTCGAAATGCACCGGATTCATGTCGCCGGTGGCCTCGCCGAACAGCTGGATGTCGCGCTCGGTGACGACATGTTCAATGCTCGCAGACATGCCGGACTTGAGCTCGTCGAGATAGACCGTCGTCATCGCCTCACCATTTGAGCGCGCGTGTGACGGCGCCGGCCCTTGCCCCGAACCGCCGGAACAGGGACTCCATGTGCTCGGCAGTATAGGGCCGGGTTTCCTCGCCATGAACCCCGTCGGCGATAAAGAGCGCCTCAAGGCCAGCCCCATTGGCGCCTTTTATGTCGGTCAAAAGCCCGTCGCCCACAGCCAGGGGGCGCTCGGGGTTTTGTCTGCCCACAGCTTTTGCCGCCAGGGCCAGGGCGGCGAGGGCCGAATCATAGATCGGCCGGTGCGGCTTGCCGTAGTACAGGACCTCCCCGCCCAGGGCTTCATAGGCCTGGGCCAGCGAGCCGGCACAATAGACCAGCCTTTCGCCACGATGCACCACCAGGTCGGGATTGGCGCAGATCATCACCAGTCCCCTCGCCCGCATGGCCTTCAGCTCATCGGCATAATCATCGGGCGTCTCGGTCATGTCGTCGCGCAGGCCGATGGCCAGCGCCACTTGCGCCTCCTCGATGGGAGCGCGGGCAATGTCGAGACCGGCAATCATCGGCAGGTCGCGATCGGGACCGATATAGTAAAGCGGCAAAGTCGCATTCGCCGAACGCCGCGCCAGCTCGTCGCGGGCGGCCCCGCCGGACGACACGATGGCGTCATAACAATCGGGCGGCAGGCCGTAAGCGGTGCACTGGATCTGGACCTCGGCCGGCACGCGCGGCGCATTGGTCAAGAGCACCACCGGCCCGTGCTTTTCCTTGAAGCGGTAAAGCGCCTCGGCCGCGGCCGGATGATGGCGCGCCCCATCATGCACAACGCCCCAGACGTCGCAGATCAGCGCGTCATGATCGGCTGCGATTTCGGAAAGGCCGGAAATCAGGCGGGGGGGAGACATGGTGGAGGGGTCGCACGCAACATTGCCATCCGTCAATGCCGCAAATGACATTCCCACGTTCGGGAAACTGTCACGTTGGACGGATTGTCAGCCGACGCGTTTCAGCGGGATGACCGGGGCGGGCTCCAGCGCGCTGACTGGCTTGAGCGAATCCTCGCGCACCGCGCGCGGCTCACCGAACAGATAGCCCTGGGCATAGTCCAGGGCGTAATCCAATAGTTGCACCACGGTCTTTTCGTCCTCGACCCGCTCGGCGATCAGGTTCAGGCCATGGCGGGTGAGCAGTTTCTTGAAGTCTTCGGCGGCGACGGCGGCGCCGGCATTGTTCATGCCGCGCAGCATGGTGGCGGCGCGCACCTTCAGGTGACGGAAGCCGATGGCTTTCAGGCGCAGGAAATCCAGCGCCAGGGTCTCGACATGATCCATGGAGAGCGCAAAGCCCATATTGGCCAGGGTCGTCAGGTTGCGCTCGCCTTCCAGGCCGGCCTTGATCACCGCTTCCTGGCTGAATTCAAAGATGATGTGGCCGGCCAAGTCCTTGTTGACCCGCATATAGTCCAGGAACTGGGGGAAGAATTCCTTGTCGGTCAGCGTGTCGCCCGAGATGTTGCAGAAGATGCCGATGTCGCGGCTCTTCTGGGTCAGGCGGCGCACGATCTGCACGCAGCGGAACAGAAGCAGATTGTCGACCACGCTCATCAGGCCCGCCTGCCCGGCCACCTGCATATACTGGGCCGGCATGATGACCTGGCCGTCTTTGTCGCGCAGGCGCGACAGCGCCTCGTAATAGCGCAGCTTGCGCTGCGGCAGGCTGACGATGGGCTGCAGGTAGAGATCGACGCGGTTTTCTTCCAGCGACGAACGGATGGTTTCCAGCAACACCCCACGATCGCCGGCGCTATCGCCCAGGGCGTTGATATAGGCCGAAGCCGGCCCGCGCTGGGGCCGCGGGGCTTCCGGGGGCGCGCTCGCATTGCGGGAAATCTTGCCGGCGAAATCGCGCATCAGGCTTTCCAGCACCTTCAGCTCGGCGACGATCTTCTTTTCCTGGGCGCCGGCGCGGCGTTCGATCTGGCCGCCGATCTCGCCCAGCCGGGCGCGGGTCTCATGCAGCGCGCTCTCGAATTCCAGATGGCTCTTGCGCAGATGCGCCAACTCCTTGGCGACGACATGCTTGTCGCGACGCCGCGCGATGCCGCCCAGGATCTGCTGCACCAGGACAAAGCCCACGATCCCCGACAGGATCGCCACCGGCCAGCCTGTGAACAGCGCCAGGCCCGCGCCCAGCGTCGCGCAGACGAAGAACACGGTCAGGGTCAACAGGGCCCGGGTGACGGCAGGAATGCGGTCGCTCATGGGCATCATCATCCCAGCGACCTGTTTCCAATCTATTAACCAGGAAAAAACTGCCGATCCGCAATCCTGCCGGTTAAGAAGCGGTTAATTCGGCGGCCCATATCCAGGCTCGGCCGGCCCGCGCTCCTGATAGCGGCTGGTCAGATTGGCGCCGATCACGCGGATGACCACCCGGCGATTGCGGGGCTCGCGCACCCCGTCGCCGGTCTGAACCGCCAGGCCCGTTTCGCCCATACCCTCGGTGCGGATGCGGCTGCGCGCAACGCCCAGCCGCACCAGCACATCGGCCACGGCGCGGGCGCGGGCATCCGACAGCGCCTGATTGTGCTCATGGGTGCCGGAGGTGTCGGTATGGCCTTCCACCACCAGATCCGCGCGCGGCGAATCATGGGCGGCATCGGCGATCTCCTGCAGCACCTGGTCGGCGTCGCGCGAGACATGCGCGCTGTCGAGTGCGAACAGCACGCTGTCAGGCAGCTCGTAATCGGTCTCGCCCGCGCGCTGGGTCACATGCCAGGGACTCTGTTCCTGTTGGGGAGGGGGCGCATTATAGCCCTGATCCGCCGGTGGCGGGGGCGGCGGCGCATCATAGCCATAATCATAGTCGTAATAGGGATACGGATAGGGCGCGCCATAATAGTAAGGATAGTAAGGCCCCCAGAACGGGTCGTAGTAGGGCGCGTAGAAACCACCGCAGCAGCCGAAGCCGAATCCAAAGCGCGGCCCATAAAAGCCGCCGCGATAGCCATAACCGCCATGGAAGCCGAAGCCGCCGCGGAAACCGCCGCCACCATGGAAGCCGCCGCCGCCATGGAAGCCACCACCACCATGGAAACCACCACCGCCGCCGCCGTGAAAGCCGCCGCCACGCTGGGCGCTGGCCGGCGCCGCCGCCAGAAGAAGAGCTGCCACCGCAATGCCAAGACGTTTCATCTCATCCTCCACCACGCAACCGGCGCAAAATGATCCCGGCTGCCTGAACCCGAACTGAACGGCCCCTGGGGTATGCCAGGGGCCATCTCGGACGCTCCATTTTATTGCTGGCCGTGCTGGCTGTCGCCGACGCTCTTATTCAGCGGTGATGGTCGCCACCGCCATGGCCGCCGCCCCCGTGCCAGCCGCCGCCACCGCCATGGCTCCAGCCGCCGCCACCGCCGCCGTGCCAACCACCACCGCCACCGCCATGGCTCCAGCCGCCACCACCGCCATGGAAGGCCTGGGCCTGCTGCTGGAAATGCCCCTGGAAGCCACCGTGATTGCCGCCACCCCAGCCGCCGCGGCCTTCAAAGCCGCCAAAGCCGGCGCGCGGCTGAGCGTTGAAGCTGCTGCGGCCGGCAAAACCGCCGTGGAAATTGTTAAAGGCCGGCTGCTGGTATCCGCGCTGCGGCGCGAAACGGGCGAAGTTCTGACGCCCGAAATTGCCGCCACGGGCGAAGGTGCCCAGACCATGGCGCTGGAAATAGTCCCGGCCAAGCGCTGCGCCGAAATGGCCCCCGCGATAGCTGCCGCCATGCCAGCCGCCATGAATCCAGAATTCGCGGTGCCCGCCATAGTCGCGCCAGAAGAAGGGCCCGTTGTACCAGCCGCCATCGAAGAAGACCGCGCCGTCATAGACCGGCAGGTCGTAATAATCATCGGGGCAGCCGTAATAGGGATCGCAATAGCTATAATCGTTATAGGCATAATACCCGTCATCGGGGCCGTAGGCCGGCGGGCCGTAACCCGCATAGGCATCCTGGGCATTGGGATCGTAATAGGGGTAAGGCGTTGGCGCCTGCGCATAGCGCGGGTTGGGCGCGTAATCCTGATCATAGCCGGGACCATAACCCTGGCCGTAGTCGGGGCCTGGCGCATAGCCCTGGTCATAACCCTGATCCTGATAGGGCTGCGCGCTGGCGGTGCCCGCCAACGCGCCCAAAGCACCGAAGGCGATGATCGCCGCTTTGAACGAATGTCTCATGGGTCGTCTCCATCTTCACGCCCACGAAGATTCGTTGGGGCTTGGCGATGAGATTGGGCCTTGCGCGCTGAACCCTGTCTGAACCGATCATGTTCTAAATGTGTCGCAACAAACCTGACCCCTTTGCTCCAGCGAAGCGTCGGAGAGGGATGACGCATAAAGAAAACGGCCCCGTATAACGGAGCCGTTTCTCTTCTCTGATTTTGCGTTCAGCGCTTAGCGGTGCCAGCCGCCATGCCAGCCATGGCCCCAGCCGCCGCGATAACCGCCCCAGCCATGGTGGTACCAGCCATGACCCCAGCCGCCGCCGAAATAGAAACTCGGGCCGTAATAGCCATAATAGGCGGGGGCGTAATAGCCGCAGCCGTAATAGCCGTAATAACAGGGCGCCGGCGGGGCATAATAGCCGCCATAATAGCCTGGCACGCCAATGCCGATGCCGACCGCGATTCGCGCTTCGGCGGGGGTGGTGACGGCGGCGGTGGTCGCGGTGGCAACGCCCGCCAGCGCCAGCGCGCTCAGAGCGATCTTCGCGAATTTCTTCATCTTGGTCTCCATCGTTCGTATCCCGGCCCCTTCAATGATCACCATTCTGATGGGCACCGGCTGAACCCAGCATGAATAACGTGAGCAGACACCAGCCGTTGCGGTTTTCACCCAAATACCCCGAAAAGACCCCAAAGCTGTCCGTCCGTTCAGCCCTTCGTCCGCGCCTCGAAATCGCCTTTTTTACGCCCGCCCGGCTTGACCCTTCCCGCGCACCTTCCTAAATACCGGGCGCGGCCTTGGCACTCACCGGGTCCGAGTGCTGCAACTCGTAAATAATCCAATAGTTCCAAAATCTTAGGAAAGAGGATCCCAATGAAATTCCGTCCGCTTGGCGACCGCGTCGTGGTCCGCCGCATCAAGGAAGATCAGAAGACCGCTGGCGGCATCATCATCCCCGACACTGTCGCGGAGAAGCCCCAGGAAGGCGAAGTCATTTCGGTCGGCCCTGGCGCGCCGGACAATAACGGCAAGCTGGTCCCCACCACGGTCAAGGCCGGTGAGTATGTGCTGTTCGGCAAATGGTCGGGCACCGAAGTGAAGCTGGATGGCGAAGAGCTCCTGATCATGAAGGAGAGCGACATCCTGGGCGTGCTCGAAGGCCGTAAGGCCAAGAAGTAATCGCGCGCTTCCAAAGCAGCGAATTCAATCCAACAGAATCAGGAGAATTATCCAATGGCAGCCAAAGACGTGAAGTTCGGCGCCGACGCCCGCGAGAAGATGCTCCGCGGCGTCGACATCCTGGCCGATGCGGTGCAGGTGACGCTGGGTCCCAAGGGCCGCAATGTCGTGATCGACAAGAGCTTCGGCGCTCCGCGCACCACCAAGGACGGCGTGACCGTGGCCAAGGAAATCGAGCTTGGCGACAAGTTCGAGAATATGGGCGCGCAGATGGTGCGCGAAGTCGCCTCCAAGACCAATGACGTGGCCGGCGACGGCACCACCACCGCCACCGTGCTGGCCCGCGCCATCGTGCGCGAGGGCGCCAAGTCGGTCGCGGCCGGCATGAACCCGATGGACCTGAAGCGCGGCATCGACCATGCGGTGGAAGCCGTGGTGGCCGACCTCAAGAAGCGCTCCAAGAAGGTCAAGTCCAATGACGAGATCGGCCAGGTCGGCACC
>DASZVQ010000083.1:0-4972 GCA_035547275.1 Rhizomicrobium sp. | reverse complement strand
AATGCGCCCTTGGAGGTCTTCATCGCCGCCGCCAACCGCAAGGGATGGACGCATGGCTGCGATCTGTTCCAGTTGATGGACGCGGCCGAAGACCTGGTCCGGCCGCTGCAGGACCGGCCTGTGCGGGTGGACCGCGAAACTCTCAGCCTGGGTTATGCCGGCGTTTACTCATCCTTCCTGCGGCACGCGGAAAAGGCGGGCCGGGATTATGGCGTTGATACACGCGAGATTCTTGTAGAATTGGGCCGCCGGCGTATGGTTGGCGGCCAGGAGGACATGATCACCGACGTGGCACTGGACATCATCGCCCGTCGCGGGAAGGCATAAAAGCGGGGAAGAAACATGGCGACACCGAAAAACCAGTCGGTCCTGAAGGCTTTCACCATGCTGAAGGCCTTCCATCGTCCGGACGAATGGCTCACCAGCTGCGAGCTCAGCCGCCGGGCGAACCTGCCGGAAGCGTCCGGCTATCGCCTGATCCAGACCCTGGAACAGATCGGCGCGGTGGTGCGCGGCCCGCGTGGGCGTTATCGCCCGGGCATGCTGCTGGTGTCGCTGTCGCATAACGTGGCGATCGGCGATCTGCTGCGGGAGGCCAGCATCGAGGTTATTACCGCGTTGGCCAACCGCTTCGATCTGACGGTGCATCTGGGCCTGTTGGAAGGGTCCATGGTCACTTATATCGCCAAGGTCTGCACGCCAACCTCGCTGGCGCTGCACACGCGGCTGGGTTCGCAACTGGAAGCCTATTGCTCGGGCTTGGGCAAGGTGCTCCTGGCGGCGCTGCCGGACGACCAGATGGAAAGCGTGATCATGGATGGCGAGCTGGTGGCGCTGACGCCCCACACCATCACCGACCGGACCCGCCTGCGGGCCGAGCTGATGAAGGTTCGTCGCACGGGCTATGCCATGGACGACCGGGAGATTCGCGCCGACATGCGCTGCCTGGCGGTGCCGATCCATGATTCCGAGGGACGCACTGTGGCCGCCATGTCCGCCACCGACCATGCCGATCGCATGACGCCGGACCGCCAGGCCCAGATACTGGAGGCCATGCTGGACGCGGCCCATGCGGTGGAACACAAGATCTATCCGCCGGCACCGCAATTGAAGCCGGCCCTGCCCCAGCGCCGGCCGCATGCGGCGGTTGCGGCGGCTCACACATAGAAAAGGGCTCCGCGCTGCCGCGGAGCCCTTTTGCGTTCAGGCGCTCAGATCCTGAAGCGCCACATCCAGCCCATGTCGTCGCAGACATACATCTGGTCGCCGACAAGCTTGGCGCCGTGGATCACCGGCGAGTCGTCCGGCAGCTGCACCCGTTCCTGGATATTGCCGGTACGGGCATCGTGACGAAAGAAAGCATTGAGATTGGAATCCGACGACCAGATGGTGTCGTGCGTGCGGCCCCAGCTCATGCCATGGGTGCGGTTGCCCGGAACCGGCCAGGTCGACCGCACCTTCCAGGTCTTCTTGTTGATGCTGAAGATCAGCCTGGCGGGCGGGCAGGCATAAATCAGATAATCCCCATCCAGCAGGATGGCATGGGCGCCGGTGCCGCCCGAGCCTTCTTCGGCATCCATCGGCAACTGTCCCGGTGGCAGGCCGCGGCCGGTATTGTTGCCGACATTGCCGCGCATGGCGGGGCCGATGCCCCGGTTCATGTCCGGCCAGGCCGGCTTGAGCGGCGAGCGCCGCGCCGGCGGATCGTCCTCCCGCTCATAAATGCGGCCGGCGCCGGGCGTCACGTATTTGGCGATGGTTTTTCCGTTCAGATCGCAATGCACGATGATCGAATTGTGGGTGCTGGTGATCCACATCGTGTCACCGTCCTGCACCAGGCCGCTGGGACCCACCACATCGGCCTGGAATTCCCGCACCGTCGAGCCATCGCCGATGTTGATCAGGGTGATCCAGTGTTCGGCGCCCTGATCCAGAACCCAGAACTGGTCGGGATGCCCATCTACCAGAGCCAGGCCGTTGGGCTGGCCGTGCTTGGTCTTGTAGATCACCTCGAACTTGTTGGCCTTGCGCGTGGGGATCGATCCCCATGCCGGCAGGCAGGCGGGATGCTGCGGTTGGGCGCCCGCCTTGTCGGCCACCATCGCGGCCGGTGCGGCGGCCGCGGCGACCAGGAAATTTCTGCGTTTCAACATTGTCCTCTCCCTCAAGCCATTTCGATTTTGAAGATCCAGCCGGCGCTGGGGCTGTCGCCATTGGGCCAGCCGGGATGGATGCCGGCATCACAGCTGATCAGCGTGCCGTTGTGGAATTCCAGGCCGTGCGGATCGCAGCTTCCCGGCGCGAAGTCGTAGGTCATCAGCACCTGTCCGGTTTTGCCATCATACTTGACCAGGCCCGGCCTGCCTTCCTTGTAGCTCTTGGAGTCGTTGCCGGTGACCTGCCAGATATTGCCCTCGGCATCGAAGGTCATGTCGTGCCAGCGCGGCTTGTCGGCCGGGGCATAGATCGGGATGGCGGATTCCGGCGCCCAGGTCCTGGGATCAACCTTGAGCAGAAGACGCGGCCGGTTGGCCACGATCCACAATTTCCCGTCATGCCACTGGGCGCCATGGCTGCCGCCGCCATCCTGGCCGGGCAGCGCCAGCGGAATCTGGCGGTGGCTGATCTGCTTGCCATTCATGTCCACCTGGAAGACACCTTCCGGGTCCTGGTTGGCCATCATCCACACGCAGCCATCGCCATAGGCCATGCCGGAGGTGTTGCGCGAATTGGTGTAGACTGTCTTGAGCAGCTTGCCGTTCCAGTCGACCAGCCAGGCGGCTTCGCGCAGATCGGTCGGTTCGGGCAGGTGATAGGACTGTGCCGCCTTGCCTGACAGCTTCTGCTGGCCCAGCCATAGGCCCTCGGGCGCCACGGCCAGCGCGTTCACATAGCCGGGCGGCGCCTTGAACAGCTTGGTGGTCTTGACCATGCCGTGGGAAACCTGCCGCCTTTGCGGGCCGTAAGTGATCTTCGCCGTCGTCTGGGCCATCGCGCCGCCAGCCGCTGCCAGGCCAAGCCCCGCGATCCCGCCCATCAGCAGGTCACGCTTGTTCATCGCCATGGAATCCTCCCCTCCCTTTTTCCGCCATGCTGCGGCAATCCGGACTTTTGTCAAAACGGCCCGGCAGGGTGGTCTCATCTGATGAAGTTGCGCCGCACAACTTGTTGCAGGGCAATATCACCCGCGCTTCGGCGTGAGCAGGCTCCTGGGCCGGCGCGCCTTGGCGGTCTGGAACAGGGAAAATGTACGGCTGACATAGTTGGTCACGCCGCGCATGCCATTGGTATAGCCGCGCAGCGCCTCGGTCATCTCGGCCTCCACCAGCCGGACATGTCGCGACGGGTCCTCGGTCTCGAAATTCACATAAAACCAGGGATCGCCACGCCGGATGATCAGGTCCGACGCGGTGTCATGCCATTCGAAAGCCCAGACCAGCTCGCGCGGCCAGACATGGATGGGGAAGCGCCCGCCCAGCATCAGGCCGGGCAGCGCCGGCTGCGGCCGGTGATAGAAGGCGGGAAGCTGGGTCAGCCAGACCGGCTCATCGGCCACGAACAGAAGCGGCGTCATCACCTGGATCACCGGCCGCTGGGGATGGCGCCACTCGCTGGGATGCACCGCCATCACCATCTGGGAAAATTGCTGCGGCCGGATACTGGACTGGTCGCCATCGATGCCGGCCATGGAAGGATTGCCCTGGGCATCGCGAAAGAAGCGCAGCTTGATGTCGATCGGGCAGGTCACCTCGATCAGCCGCGACTCGTGATCGCTGATCGCGGGACAGTTGGAGATGCCCTTGGCGTGGCTGGTGCGGCCTTCCGGCCTGCTGAGTTTGTGGGGCGCATCCCAGATGAAGGTCGCTTCGCGCGCGGGATCGATCACCCAGCCCACATCCACCGTGCGCGACGTTTGCGTTCTTGTCCTGCCCAGCCAGCCCATCGCGTTCAGCCTAGGTCAGGCCCGGTCAAAGAAAAAGCCTCCCGATGCGGGGGGGATCGCATCAGGAGGCCAGGCACGGCACACCCCTCAGAACTTGGCGCGAATGCCCACCACCGCCATGCGGCCGATCAGGCTGGTCACCAGATCGTCCGTGCCGGTGATGGAGGCCTGCCCCTGGCTGTTATAGAAAGGCGGATGCTTGTCGAAGATATTGGTGACCGTGACATAGAGCTGGTCGCCATCGAGGATGCCGCTGTCGAAGTTGTAGGCGACATGACCGTCGAAGGTGGCCTGCGCCTTGACCGGATCGCCGCCGCCATTGGGATTGCCGTTGGCGTCGCGGGTCAGCGGATTGGCCGGTGTCGCCCAGTTGCGGTATGCGCCAGTGAAATTCATGAACAGGTCGACCGACCAGTTGTCCATCGACCAGCTGATGTCGCTGCGTGACTGGTGCTGGATTTCCGGGAACTGGGAGGTCTGGCCGTCGGTGTTGAGCAGACTGTAGGTCGGGCCGGAGCCGAACGAGATGTCGTACTGCAGGAACTCGGTGATCGCCGTGCCCAGGCCGAAATGGCCGAAGTCGGTGTCGAAGTCGTAGTTGATGGCGATGTCCAGGCCCTGGGCCGACAGGTTCTCGATATTGTTCTGGCTCTGGTCGTCGATGACATAGACCGTGCCGGGGATGGCGCTGTTGAGGGTGGGATAAGGCGCCAGGGCCGCCGCCACCGCTGTCGCGCTGCAGCCGGTCGGGCAGATCTGGAACAGATAGTTCAAGGACGGCACCTGCGGCAGCACGCTGGCATTGGGCGAAGTCACCGCGCCCTTGAAGTGGGCGTCAAACAAGGTGACGTTCGCCGTCAGGCCCGGCAGGAAATCGGGCGTGAAATCCATGCCAATGGTGTAGCCGTTGCCCTTCTGCGGATGGGCGCTGGGACCGATGCCGCGCTGGAGCGTGATGCCCTGGGTGGTGGCGGTACCGACCTGACAGGTCGTGGCGCCCGCGGCACAGCCCGGCAGCACGCCGGCGGT
>DASZVQ010000082.1:0-84050 GCA_035547275.1 Rhizomicrobium sp. | reverse complement strand
CGCACGAAGCGCTGCTTCGGGCAGCTCCCCCTTTGGAGCGCTTCGCGCAAAGGGGAAGGATCATGATTGCGACGGGCCAGACGCTAAAAGTCGTGGAAGAGATCAGGGGCCGCAGCCTGTGGCTGGATGCACGCCAGCGCCTGCTGAAGAACCGCGCCGCGGTGGTCAGCATCCTTGTCCTGGCTTTCATCGCGCTGCTGGCGCTGCTGGCGCCGCTGCTGTCGCCCTTCGCCTATGATGAAGTCAATTACGACATCATCGCCTGCGCGCCCGGCTGGTGGCCGGTTCAGGCCGCCTGCACCGCCCCCGGCCATCTCTTCGGCACCGATGCGGTGGGCCGCGACCTGTTCGTACGGGTGCTGTTCGGGGCGCGGGTGTCGCTGGCGGTGGGACTGGTGGCGACATTGGTGTCGCTGGTCATCGGCGTGCTGTACGGCGCCGTCGCCGGCTATATAGGCGGGCGGATCGATGGGCTGATGATGCGCATCGTCGATGTGCTCTATTCCCTGCCCTTCATCTTCTTCGTCATCATCCTGATGGTGATGTTCGACCGCAATTTCATCCTTCTGTTCGTGGCGATTGGGGCGGTGGAATGGCTGACCATGGCGCGCATCGTGCGCGGCCAGACCCTTTCCATCAAGCAGAAGGAATTCATCGAGGCGGCGCGCGCCGCCGGTGTGGGCCCCTTCGGCATCATCCTGCGCCATGTCATTCCCAATGTGGTGGGGCCGGTGATGGTCTATGTTACCCTGACGGTGCCGGGCGTGATCCTGACCGAGAGCTTCCTGTCTTTCCTGGGCCTGGGCATCCAGGAACCGCTGACCAGCTGGGGGGTGCTGATCTCCGACGGCGCCGATCAGATGGAGACCGCGCCCTGGATGCTGCTGTTCCCGGCCCTGTTCATGGCGGTGACCCTGTTCTGCTTCAACTTCATCGGCGACGGATTGCGCGACGCCCTCGATCCAAAAGACCGGTAAATCCGAAAGACCGATGACCGCGCTGCTGGAAATCACCGACCTGAATGTGTGTTTCGCCACGGCGGATGGCGAAGTGGAAGCGGTGAAGAATGCCAGCCTCGCCATCGGGCAAGGCGAATGCCTGGGCGTGGTGGGAGAATCGGGGTCGGGCAAGAGCCAGCTGTTCCTGGCGGCTTTCGGCCTTCTCGCCGCCAATGGCAGGGCCCGCGGCAGCGTCAAATATCGCGGCGAGGAAATTCTGGGCGCATCGCCCAAGCGGCTGAACGCGCTGCGGGGCGGCGCCGTCACCATGATCTTCCAGGACCCGCTGACCTCGCTGACCCCGCATATGCGCGTGGGCGACCAGATCATCGAGGCCTTGATGCTGCATCGCAAGATGCCACGCGCCGAGGCGCGGGAGCGGGCACGCGAGATGCTCGACTATGTCCGCATTCCCGAAAGCGCGCGGCGTCTTGGGCAATATCCCCACGAACTGTCCGGCGGGATGCGCCAGCGGGTGATGATCGCCATGGCCACCATCACCGGGCCGGACCTGATCATCGCCGACGAGCCCACCACCGCGCTGGATGTGACGGTGCAGGCGCAGATCCTGGAGATCCTGCGCGGGCTCAAGACCGACAGAAAAACCGCCATCGCCATGATCAGCCATGACATGGGCGTGATCGCCGGCCTGGCCGACCGGGTGCAGGTGATGCGCCACGGCGCCATTGTGGAAAGCGGCACCGCCGACGACATCTTCTACGCGCCGCAGAACGACTATACCCGCGCGCTGCTGGCGGCGGTCCCCAAGGCGGACGAGATCCTGCCGCCCGCGACCGCCATTGGCGCGCCGCTGTTGACGGTGGACGATCTGAAGGTGACCTTTCCCGTCAAAAGCGGCCTGTTCGGCAAGACGCAAACCCTGCGCGCGGTGGATGGCGTAAGCTTCACCCTGCATCAGGGCGAGACCCTGGGCGTGGTCGGCGAATCCGGCTGCGGCAAATCCACCCTGGCGCGGGCGGTGATGAAACTCGCGCCCAAAACGGCGGGACGCGTGGTATGGCTGGGGCGCGATCTGGATGGCGCCGCAGGGGCCGACCTGCGCGCCCTGCGGGAGGATTTCCAGATCGTATTCCAGGACCCCTTGGCGAGCCTGGACCCGCGCATGCCCATCGGCCAGTCGATCGCCGAACCGTTGAAGGCTCTGGAACCGGTGCTTTCGCGCGAAAGCATACGCGAAAAAGTGCGCGCCATCATGGCGCGGACGGGCCTGGACCCCGGCTGGATCAACCGCTATCCGCACGAACTGTCCGGGGGCCAGAACCAGCGCGTGGGCCTGGCGCGCGCCATGATCGTGGGGCCCCGGATGCTGGTCTGTGACGAGGCGGTCAGCGCGCTGGACGTCACCATTCAGGCGCAGATCGTGGAGCTGATCCGCGGGCTGCAGGCGGAAACCGGGCTTTCCCTGATCTTCATTAGCCATGATCTGTCGGTGGTGCGCCGCCTGTCACATCGTGTGATGGTTCTCTATCTGGGACGGGTGGTGGAACTGGCACAGGCGTCCCAACTCTATGGCGACCCTCGCCACCCCTATACCCGCGCCTTGCTATCGGCGGTTCTTGCGCCCGATCCCAGGCTGGAACGCGCCAGGAAACGCGAGCTTTTGACCGGCGACCTGCCCTCGCCGCTGGACCCCAGGGCCCAGCTGACGTTCCTGAAATCCCGCCTGAACACGCCCGATTACCGGCCCCGGTTGGAAGAAGTCGCGCCCGGACATTTTGTGGCGGAGCACGACTAGCCACCCCTAACCGCCCGACCCGAACCATGCTATAAAAGGCGATATGCCGCACATCACAGCGGCATGCGTAGAGCAGTTCAAAATGGAGACGCCATAAAGCAATCTGGGAGGCAAACAGTGACAAATCTGCAGGAATTCCACCATGCCGAAGACATGCCGGACAAAAGGTCCCGCACCATGGTGGCGATTATCATAGCGCTCGTGATGGCCGGCTTTGCTGTCTATGTCTATGAGTCCGGAATGTGGAACCCACAACCCACCCAGCCCGTGCAGGACAGCCAGCTCCCAGCGCACTGAATTCAGAAAGCCGCCTCTGAACCGGGGCGGCTTTTTTATCGCACGCGCGTCACCTTGTGATGCTGGGTCTCGTCCCCCATCACCAGGTTGAAGGTGTGCATGGCGCCCTGGGTGATGGTGACCCGCATGCTGGAAGCGGGCTCGCTCCAGTTCACGGGGAATTTGGTGGCGTCCTCATCGGTCTGCTTCCAGACCTGGCCATCCGGCAGCGTGACCGTGAAGCCCTTGCCCGTCACCTGATAGGATTGGATGGGGGCATTGTTGACCACATCAGATCCGCCGAACATGTCGAGAATGGCCGAATGCTTGGGCGGCGGCGGCGGGCCGGTGCGCACCGCGGCGCGGGTGACGGTGGCGGGAAGCGGCACCACATTGGCCGGCACGCTGGGCTGGGAGGTCTGCTGCAAAAGCTTGAGCTGCGATTGTGGCGCCGGCGACAGGCCCAGCCAGGCCCGCATGGGCTGGGCGGCGCCGTAATAGCAATCCAGCCACTGACGGTCATCGGTCAAGGCGGCACAGCGGGTCATGCCATTGACCACATCCTCACGCGCATCCGCCAGAACCGGCATCGGCTGAAGCGCCACGCCCGCGATCAATGCCGCCCAAACCGCCTTGTACATCCTGTCCCCCAAGAAACCATTGAACAGCCTGCCATAAACCCGGCAAATGTCTGCCGGATCATCGTAGAAGGTCTTGATGGCATCGGGCAAGGCATGGAACAGGCGTCTGGCGCTGGCCGCAGGCGCGGTTCTGGCCGCGGGCGCGGGTGCGGTTGCGCTGTTCGGCGGCGAAAAAAAACGTCACGCCCTTGTCGGGCCGGATATATTGCTTCGCGGCAATGCCGGCGAGCCGCAGACGCTCGATCCCTCCCTGGCGTCAGCCATAACGGAAGCGGAGATCATCGGCGACCTGATGGTCGGCCTTTTTCAGGTCGATCCTGCCGCGCGGCCAGTGCCGGGAATGGCGGTCAAATGGGAAACCTCGCCAGACGGCCTGACATGGACGTTTCATCTGCGCCAGGCGCAATGGTCTGACGGCACCCCTGTGACGGCCGATGATTTCGTCTTTTCCTGGCAGCGGATTCTCAATCCGGAAACTGCGTCGAGCTATTCCTATTTCCTGTATCCGGTAAAGAACGCCGAACAGATCAACGCCGCCAAAATGCCGCCCGAGAATCTAGGCGTGCGCGCGCTCGATGCCCATACTTTGGAAGTGACGCTGGAAAATCCGGCTCCCTATCTGCTGGAGATGCTCACACATCAAACCATGGGTCCGCTGCCCCGTCATGTGCTTGAGACGCACGGGCGAGACTGGGCCCAGCCCGGCACTTATGTCGGCAA
Source organism: Rhizomicrobium sp. (assembly GCA_035547275.1). Taxonomy (GTDB): domain Bacteria; phylum Pseudomonadota; class Alphaproteobacteria; order Micropepsales; family Micropepsaceae; genus Rhizomicrobium. The sequence continues at coordinate 79,659 of DASZVQ010000082.1, read as the reverse complement.
TGGCGCCTTCGTGCTCAAGGAATGGGTGCCCAACGATCATATCCTGGTAGAGAAGAACTCGCATTTCTTCGACGCCGAAAAGGTGAATCTGTCACGGGTTTATTTCTTTCCCACCGACGATTACGGCGCAGCATTGCAGCGTTTCCGGGCTGGCGAACTCGACACACAGGACAAACTGCCGGGCCAGGAAATCGACTGGATTCGCGCCAACATTCCCCAAACCTTGAGCAACATGCCGCAGCTGGTCACCGAGATTCTGGCGGTCAACCATCGCCGCAAGCCGTTCGACGACATCCGGGTGCGCGAGGCAATCAATCTGGCGCTGAACCGCGAAGCGATCACCGACAGGATCGTACGAGTCGGCGACGTGCCCGCTTACGCGTTGGTCCCACCCACGACGGCTAACTATCCAAAAGGCAACGCTTTCGATTTCAAGCGGCTGAACCAGTCGCAGCGCCTGGAAAAAGCGCGTGCCCTAATGCAGGCCGCGGGCTTCGGCCCCGCCAACCGCTGCAAGACCACCTATCTCATCCGCAGCACCACGGCCGGTACCTATCGGTCAGTAGCCGCTGCCATCCAGCAGATGCTGGCCCAGATCTGGCTCGACATCTCCATCATCCCCAATGATATGCAAATTTTCTATCCGACGATCCAGGCGCCCCTGCATGACTTCGACATGGCACAGTCGGGGTGGCAGGCGGACTTCAACGATGCCATCACCTTCCTCAACCTGCTGCGCAGCGGCGGTGGCGACAATTGGGGCCAATACAGCAACCCCGCTTATGACACGATGCTGGCCCAAGCGGAGAGCGACATCAGTCTGCAAACGCGCGGACAAAAGCTGGCGGCAGCCGAGCGCATCGCGCTGGCCGATCATGCGCTGATGCCATTGTGGTTCTGGAACGACTCGAATCTTGTCTGGCCATATCTGTCGGGTTGGCAGGCAAATCCGCTCGATTACCACCGCTCTCGCTGGGTTTCGATCGATCAGCGGGCGCGCATCAAGCTTTTCATATGAAAAGACTGTTCCCACTGCTGCTGTTGCTGCTGGCGGCGACAGGCGCGCGGGCCGAGACCGTGCTCAATCGCGGCAACGGCGCCGAGCCGGATTCCCTGGACCCCGCTTTCGCCAGCAGCGCGGCGGAGACCAACATTCTGGGCGACCTGATGGTGGGGTTGACCACGCTGGATGCGGCCGCCCGGCCCATCCCCGGCATTGCCGATCGCTGGGAGACATCGCGCGATGGCCTGACCTGGACCTTTCATCTGCGCCCCGCCCGCTGGTCGGACGGCCGCGCCGTCACCGCGCAGGATTTCATTGCGGCCTGGCGGCGCCTGCTGACGCCCGGGACGGCGGCGCGAACGGCGCAAAATCTCTGGATCATCAGGAACGCGCAAGCCATCACCGCCGGCCGCCTGCCGCCTTCGGCGCTGGGCGCGGCCGCGCCCGGTCCGGCGACGGTGGTGATCACGCTGGAACATCCGGCGCCCTGGCTGCCGGAACTGCTGACCCAGCCCGGCGCCCTGCCCTTACCGCCAGCCGCACTCAAGGCCGGTCCGCGCCCCAATGCGTATATCTCGGATGGCCCTTACCGGCTGACGCGCTGGATACCCAATGATCACATCGTCCTGGCGAGAAATCCGGATTTCTATGACGCCGCCGGCGTGAAAATCGCCACGGTGAATTATTTTCCCACCGCCGATAGCGAAGCGGCGCTGCGCCGGTTGCGCGCCGGCGAGCTGGACATGCAGACGCCATTGCCCAGCGCCCAGATCGCATGGCTGCGCGCCAACATGCCCGGCGCGTTGCACATCATGCCGTCGCTGGCGCTCGCCTATCTCGCGATCAATCTGCGCGATCCGGCGCTTTCCGACATCCGCGTGCGCCGGGCGCTCAATCTGGTTTATGACCGCGAGGCGGTGGCCGGGAAAGTGATGAAGCTGGGCGAGCGGCCAGCCTATGCCTTCGTGTCGCCCAATGTGGCGCATTACGCCGGCGGCCCGGAACTGGATTTCAAATCCATGCCTTATCCGGCGCAGCTGGCCCAGGCACGGCGGCTGATGCAGGACGCGGGCTATGGCCCTTTCAACAGACTGACGCTGCGCTATGCCACCACGGGCAATCCCGACAGCAGGCGGCTGGCCACGGTGTTCCAGGCCATGGCGCGCCAGATCTATGTCGATATCCGCATCAATGTGACCGACTATGCGCTGGAGCTGCGGGCGCTGCGCCAGGGTCAGTATCAGCTGGGCTATGCGACCTGGTTCGCCGATTTTGACGATGCATCCAATTTCCTTGATCTCTTGAAGTCGGGCGCGCCCGGCAATTATGCGGGCTATCACAATCCCAGATTCGACGCCGCCCTGGACGCAGCCGAACGCGAGCCCGACACGGAGAAGCGCGCCGTCCTGCTGAAATCGGCCGAAAGGATCGCGCTGGCGGATATGCCCTGGCTGCCCATCCGCTTTCTGTCTCAGAGCGAGGCTGTCGGCCCCCGGGTGGGCGGCTATGTGCCCAATGCGCGGCTTTACAATCGCAGCCGCTGGCTTTGGATGAAGTGAAGTGGTGACCCCAGGAAGACTCGAACTTCCGGCCTACGGTTTAGGAAACCGCCGCTCTATCCTGCTGAGCTATGGGGTCGCGCCAAGAGGACCAATAACTTAAGGATGCCAACCCGCGCAATTCCTAAGTTGGCTTTCCGGCATCGGGTGGCCAGGAGCTTTATCTGAAACCATTGCGCCGCAGGCTATTGCGTGACCAGCACGCATTGGCGCGAGATCGCCGCTGCAAATCGATTTCTCGCCGTCCGCAAGCTTAGGGAGGTGGAGGCTCATAACCTTTGGCCTCCCATTTCACACAGTCGGCGTAACTTGCATGAAAAACGATTCTTTGTGCCGTTGCGTCATATCCGTTAAGGCGGCCATCGTTCATGCGGCTTTCGGCTACCGCAGCGCAAGGTTTAGACGAAAGACCTGCTAATTCCGGAGGGTCATCAACCGAGCATCCGGCGATTGAGAGAATCATTCCCGCAATGCAAGCCCATCGCCCCATGTCCTGAGCCCCCAAGCCCAACACATGGAAATGTTACTTTGTCCTTGCGAAAAGTTCCAGACGCTCCGGGACGAAAATTCAAACGGCATCGCCGCAAGAGGTGGAGATTGAGAGGGAAGAACTATTTCGGCAATTTGAGAAGCTTGCTGGTCCAGGGCGTGTTGGGATTGGGATTACCGGTCCCGCTGTCAGCACATAGACCGCGCCATCCGGCCCGACCTGCACGTCGCGGAGACATGTGTTCAGATCGGTCAACAGGGCTTCTCCGCGACAACCCTGTCGCCGCGGATTTCCAGCCTGTCCAGAGCCTTCCCGCTTAGCGCTGCTGAAGAGGCTGTTCTTCCACGCCGCAAACAGATCTCGCTGATAGAAGGTCAGCCCCGATGGCGGCGGCAGGTCCGCTTCAAACTTGCGGCATCACCACAATCTTCCCACAAAATCTCCCCATTTCGGAACCGCAATGTGGAGGAACCAAGCAAAAGTTGTCGCCGTTTCCGTCTTGGAGGCGCAACGGTTTCAGGGAGAAAGCCATGAAGAGCACCCTCAACAATACCTGCATCTGTGCGTTATTATGCGGTGCGGTCATTATCGCCTTGCCGGCTTTTGCCGCCGGCCTTGGTGGCGGTCTGGGCGGTGGCATCGGCGCCACCGGCGCCGGCGCGACCGGAAGCATGGGCGGGATGGGCGCCGGCAGCATTGGCCGCTCGACTTCGGTGGGCGGCGGCATCGGCGCCAACAGCGCGATCAGCACACCTTCCACCGCGCCCGTGACCAATGCGGCCAGCAGCACCACCATGGCGACCGAGAACACCGCCAATGGCGCTATCGACACCACCACCCGCAGCGCGTCGAACGCAGGTGATACAGCCGCCAATAGCGTGAATGACACCGCTCAGGCCAATGCCGGCGGCAGCGTCTCGACCGGCGGCGTGTCGGCCAGCGGCGACATCAACAGCGCCGATGCTGCCAACGATGCGGCCAGCGTCAATCGCTCGACCCAAAGCATGGCGCGCAGCACGACTCGCCGGGCCGAGAACACCGCCAATGCCGGGGAAAGCCGCGCCAGCAACACGCTGAACAATACGGGCGCCTCGGCCGGCGCCGGTGTCAGCGGTTCGGCCGGCGCGACGACACACTAGCAAGACGATCCGATGAAGGAGATGCCCCGGTAAACAGCCGGGGCATTTCTTTTGCGCCTGCACAATGGCCAGTATCCCGGCCCCGGGCTAAGACTCTGCGGTCACCCATCTGGATTTGCCCATGCCCATCTATCGCGCGCCGATCGAGGATTACCGCTTCCTGTTCAACGAAGTGCTGGAGCTGGAAAAGCATCGCGATCTGCCTGGCTTTGCGGAGCTTTCGCCCGAACTGGCCGAGGACATCCTCTCCAATGCTGGCAAGTTCTGCGAGGAGGTGCTGCAGCCCCTGAACCAGCCTGGTGACGCGGAAGGCTGTCATTTCGAGAATGGCGTTGTGACCACGCCCAAGGGCTTCAAAGAGGCTTACAAAGCCTATTGCGAGGCCGGCTGGGGCGGCCTTGGCGCGCCGGAGGAATTTGGCGGCGCCGGCCTGCCCCCCATCATCACCATGGCGGTCAGCGAAATGGGCATGAGCGCCAACCAGTCGCTGGCCATGTATCCCATGCTGACGGCGGGCGCCTATGGCGCGCTGATCGCCACCGCGCCGGACTGGATGAAACAGGCCATCGCGCCGAAGATGGTGTCGGGCGAATGGGCCGGCACCATGTGCCTGACCGAGCCCGGCGCGGGCACCGACCTTCGGCTGATGAAGACCAAAGCGGTGGAACAGCCCGACGGCACCTACAGGATGAGCGGCACCAAGATCTTCATCTCGGGCGGCGACCAGGACCTGACCGACAACATCATCCATATGGTGATCGCCAAGATCCCGGACGAGAACGGCCAGATTCATGACGATCTTTCCACCGTGAATTTCTTCATGGTGCCGAAATTCCTGGTCGATGAAGACGGCAGGATGGGCGCGAGGAATGGCGTCAATACCGGCGGCATCGAGCACAAGATGGGGATCAAGGGCCAGGCCACCTGCGTGCTGAACTTCGATGATGCCAAGGCCTGGCGGCTGGGGCCCAAGCCCACCCCGCCCAAGCCCGGCGAGAAACGCTCGTCCTCGGCCGGCATGGCGGGCATGTTCGGCATGATGAACGCGGCGCGGCTGGGCGTGGGCGTGCAAGGCATCGGACTTGGCGAGGTCGCCTATCAGAACGGCCTGGCTTACGCGCATGAGCGGCGGGTGGGCCGGGCGCTGACCGGCGCCAAGGAGCCCGACAAGGCCGCCGATCTGGAAATCGTCCATCCCGACGTCAAGCGCATGTTGCTGCAGGCCCGCTCGGCCACCGAAGGTCTTCGCGCCCTGGCGGCCTGGACCACGCTGCACATGTCCATTGCCTATTCCCAGCGGCCGGAGGCGGAAAGCGCCGGCCTTTTGGCCGATCTGATGACGCCGGTGCTGAAAGCCTTTGGCACCGACATGGGCTTCGAGGCCGCCAACCTGGGCATGCAATGCTATGGCGGCCATGGCTATATCCGTGACAATGGCGTGGAGCAGTTCGTGCGTGATGCCCGCATCAACCAGGTCTATGAAGGCGCCAATGGCGTGCAGGCGATGGACCTGGTGGGCCGCAAGCTGGGCCGCAAGGGCGGCGCCGCCCCCATGGCGCTGTTTGGTCTTTTGACCGGCTGGATCGGCGAACAGGAAAAAGACGATGCGATGAAGCCTTTTGTGGCGGGCGTGAAACGCGGCGCGGAAGCGCTGCAGGCGGCGACCCTGTGGCTGGCGGCCAACGCATTGAAAAATCCCGACGATGCCGGCGCCGGCGCGGTCGACTATCTGCGCCTGATGGGCATCACCATGGTGGCCTTGATGTGGGGCAAGATGGCCAAGGTCAGCCTGGGCAAGGACGATGCCCTGCACAGGGGCAAGCTGATGTGCGCCCGTTATTGGATGGAGCGCATGATGCCGGAAGCGCCGATGCTGCTGGAGCGCATCCAGGCCGGAAGCGCGGTGGTGATGGAGCTGGAATGATGGAGGGCGGATGCACCTGCCGCGGCGTGCGCTACCGTGTCCTGGCGGCGCCCATGATCGTGCATTGCTGCCATTGCCGCTGGTGCCAGCGTGAAACCGGCAGCGCCTTTGTCATCAATGCGGTGGTGGAAACGGCGGCGCTGGAGGTGACGGGCAAGACGGAAATGATCGACACGCCCTCGCTGAGCGGCAATGGCCAGAAGATCGTGCGCTGTCCCACCTGCCGGGTGGCGCTGTGGAGTCACTATCCGCGCGGAGGCGTGAAAGTCGCCTTTGTGCGGGTCGGCACCCTGGACGATCCCGACGCTGTGCCGCCCGATGTCCACATCTACACCGCCAGCAAGCAACCCTGGGTGCGCCTGCCCGACGATGCGCGTGCATTCGCGGAGTTCTACAATGTGCCCGAGATATGGACAGCGGAAGCCCGCGGCCGCTTCGCCGCCGCGATCGCGGCCGGTAAGGCGACATCCACCGCGCCACCGCGTCCTGAATCGGCGGCGGGCGTCTAATTTCCTGGCGGCTCGGATATCGGGAACAGGTCACGCCGGTCGCCTTCATGTTCACGCAGGCGTTCCAGCGCCTGATTGTAGCGCTTGAGGATATAGGGCTCGCTCAGGAAACCGATGATGCGCCGGTCGGCCGGCGAATCCAGCACGGGCAGCCTTTCCTGTTCGGCGCCATCGAAGATCATCAAGGCACTGCGGATATTCTGGGCGGGCAGCAGAAACGAGCCGGGCGATTTTGCGATATCCCCGGCGGTGACGGCGCCAGCATCCGGCTGGGGACGGCCGGCATGCAGCGACAGCACGTCGATCGTGCCGACAAAGCTGCCGTCTTTCTGGACAAAAAGCGTTTTGGCTGTTTCAGGGGGATATTGGCCGCGAAGATCCGCCAGCAACATTTTCCCGTCCACGATGATCGGATCGTTGCGCATGAGCTTTGCGACAGTGAGATCGGAAATCCAGCCGATATCGTGCGGGCTGCGGATGTCCATGCCGCGCTGGTGGAAGCGCCAGGTCGAGAAGGAATAGCCGAACAGCAGGCGCACGAGGCTGGAGGAGATGATAACGCCCGTCATCACCCCTATGGTCATGGGCAGGTCGCCCGTGCCTTCCAGAACCAGGAATATCATGGTGAGCGGCGCGCCGATGACAGAGGCGGCGACCGAGCCCATGCCGACCATCATCAATGGGGCATGCAGCGCCGCCAGCCTGGGAACCAGCGCCGAGGCCACATCGCCGAAAGCGGCTCCGAACAGGCACCCCAGAAACAGGGACGAGCTGAACATGCCGCCGCGATAGCCCGATCCTATCGAGACCGCCGACGCCAGCAGCTTGGTGATCAGGACGAGAAAGACCAGGGATGTGGGCCAGGGATGGGAAAACAGATACTGGATCGCCCCATGGCCACCACCCAGAACCTGCGGGAAAAATATGGCGAGCATGGCGAGGCAAATGCCGCCGATGGCGGGCCTCAGCCATTGCGGCAAGGGCACGCGTCGAAAGCCCCGCTCGACCCAGGTGACCGATTGCATGGCGAGGATGCTGAAACCGGCGGAAAAGATTCCGAGCAGCGCAAACAGCAGATAGACCGACTGCTTGAGATGGAACGCCTGGCCGATGACAAAAAGCGGCTCCGGATTCACCACCGCCCGCTCCGCCATCGTGCCCGCCAGCACCGCGGCGGCGACGGGTGCCAGCGCCCGGGTCATATAGGTCCCGATGATCAGCTCGAATCCATAAAAGGCGCCGGCCAGGGGCGCATTGAAGGCCGCGGCGATGGCGGCGGCGGCGCCCGCGCCCACGAAAATGCGCTGATCGGCGCGGCGCAAACTCAGGCGCTCGCCGAACCAGGACAGCAGGCTGGCGCCGAACTGGCTGTATCCGGCCTCCATGCCGACGGCCGCGCCGGCGCCATTGGAAACAACCGTGGCCCCGACCAGCCGCATGCTGCCGGCCAGCGACATGCGCCCGCCATGAAGCGCATTGGCCTCGATCGGATCGATCACATCGCGCGCGCCGAACCAGCGCGTCGCCAGCGCGCCCACGCCCAGAAGAAGACCGCCGATCAGGGGCACAAACAGCACGCGCGCCAGATCGACGCCGATACCCGTGCTGAGCATATATCCGGCCGGCAGGTTGAACATGATGCGATGCAGCTGATCCACGAACCGGTGCAGAAGCGCGATCAGGGCGCCGATCACCGCGCCGCTGATGCCGCAGGCCACGATCTGGGCCGGCTCGCTGGAGCGCGCATGGCGTTGCGCGATGCTCCAGAATTGCCGCGTTCGCCGCGTGAGTGACGATAATGCGGTTGGCAATGTGACGCTTTTCTATTGACCGCCAGGTTGGGGATTGTCGATGGGATCGTTGTGAAGGATGGTTTTGTCCACCTGTTCCTTCTTCTGTCTTTTGAGCCGCAGCGCTTCTTCATAATCGCCGATCTTGTCGCGATAGGCCTCATAGGCCTTTTCGTCTTCCGGCGTCCGCTTGTCGCAACGCGCGGCCGGCAGTTTCATATGTTCCTGGCACCAAATGTCGAAATTGCTGCCGCGCACATTCAAATAGGGTGTCTGTGCCTGGGTCTGAACAGCGGAAATAATCAGCGCCGCGAGCCCGAGGGCGACCCGTTTTGGAACCGGCATCGAGAAATCCTTTTTGTTCCTGGTGATTTCTAGTCCACAACGGGCCGGCTGGACACCCCATTATGTCTGGCCGGGCCGGATGAAGGGACTTTCATGGCCGCCTTACCGGATACTTCACGGGCCCGAACATCAGGCATGAAGCCGGTTGGCATGCCTGGGAACGGCGACCAGCGCGATCTCGCGGAAGAAGGCATCCTGATCCGGGGCGAAGCCGCGCTTGGGCAGCCGCATATAAAGCCGGTTGAATTTCATCAGATAGGCGGCGCGGTTCTCGGCCAGCAGATTGGCATCGGCCCAGCGCGCGCCATAGGTGAAACCATCCTTGTGCATGGTGATGCCGTCGGGTGTGAGCACGGCGCGGATCTCGCGCGGGCGCGGCAGCCGCCGCCAGGCCAGGAAGGCCATCAACAGCGCCAGGGCATAGATGACCGCCAGCCCCACCACGACCAGCGCCAGATAGCGCCCCGCGTCCTGCTCCATATCCACCACCGAATCCGCCAGCGGCGCGCCGTTCATCACGGTGGTGACCACCACCGCGCTCAGCAGGCAAAGCGCCAGAAACAGGCTGCGGCGCAGAAGATGATGCCGCAGCATGAAAAGCTGCAAGGCCATCGTATCGCTGAGCCGATGGTCGGCGCGGAATTCGATCCGGTTCATGCTCCCCCCATCGCATTGAACCATATCGGGGGCCGCATGACGATCAGGCCGCCAGTTTGGCCAGCTGGCTGAGCAGCGCCTTGGCGCCCTTGAGCCGGTCGTCGGGCGTGGGCCAGTCGCGGGTCACCACCACCTTCTGGTCGGGCCGGACCTTCATGGTGCCGCCATGCTGGCCAATGAACTGCACCAGCTTGAGCGGATTGGCGAAGGCATTGCCCCGGAAGGCGATGGTACCGCCCTTGGGGCCGGCGTCGATCTTCTCCACCCCGGCCTGCTTGGCCAGCTGCTTGATGGTGACGATCTCGAACAGATGGCGCACCTCGTCGGGCAATGGCCCGAAACGGTCGATCAACTCGGCTGCAAAGCGGTCGATATCCTCGCGCGTCTCGATCGCCGCCAGCCGACGATACAGCGACATGCGGACATTGAGATCGGCGACATAGCCTTCCGGGATCAGCACCGAGGCGCCCAGATTGATGGTGGGTGACCACTGATCGGCCACATCGGCCTCGCCGCCCTCTTTCAGGCCCGACACCGCTTCTTCCAGCATTTCCTGGTAAAGCTCGATGCCCACTTCGCGGACATGGCCGGACTGTTCCTCGCCCAGCAGATTGCCGGCGCCGCGAATATCCATATCATGGCTCGCCACCGAGAAACCGGCGCCGAGCTGATCCAGCGACTGCAGCACTTCCAGCCGCCGTGTCGCGGTTTCGGTCAGCTTCTTGTCCTGGGGCGTGGTGAGATAGGCATAGGCACGCTGCTTGGAGCGACCGATGCGGCCGCGCAGCTGGTAAAGCTGCGACAGGCCGAACTTGTCGGCCTTGTTGACGATCAGGGTGTTGGCGGTCGGGATGTCCAGGCCGGATTCCACGATATTGGTGGAAACCAGCACGTCCACCTTGCGCTCATAGAAGGCGGTCATCACCTCCTCCAGCACCTTGGGCGACATCTGGCCATGGGCCAGGGCGGGTTTCACCTCCGGCACCACTTCCTTCAGGAAGGTCATGGCATCGCTGAGATCGGAGATGCGCGGGGCGACAAAGAAGCTCTGGCCGCCCCGGTAATGCTCACGCAGCAACGCCTCGCGCACCACCAGCGGATCGAAGGGCGTCACAAAGGTGCGCACCGCCAGCCGGTCGATCGGCGGGGTGGTGATCAGCGACAGGTCGCGCACCCCCGACAAGGCCAGCTGCAAGGTGCGCGGGATCGGCGTCGCCGTCAGCGTCAACACATGGACATCGGCCTTCAGATTCTTCAGCCGCTCCTTATGGATAACGCCGAAATGCTGCTCCTCATCGACAATGACCAGGCCCAGCCGCTTGAAACGGATGCTTTCGGCCAACAGCGCATGGGTGCCCACCACAATGTCCACCGTGCCATCGGCCAGCGCCGCCTTGGTCTCTTTCGCGTCCTTGGGATCGACGAAGCGCGACAGCTGGCGCACCTTGAGCGGAAAGCCGGCAAAGCGTTCGGCAAAGCCGCGATAATGCTGGCGCGCCAACAGGGTCGTGGGCACCACCACTGCCACCTGCTCGCCCGCCATGGCGGCGACAAAGGCGGCCCGCATGGCGACCTCGGTCTTGCCGAAGCCGACATCGCCGCAAACCAGCCGGTCCATCGGGCGGCCCGCGGCCAGATCGCCCACCACCTCGCCGATCGCCTTCTCCTGGTCTTCCGTCTCCTGATAGGGGAAGCGGGCGGCGAATTCGTCGTAAAGGCCGCTCGGCGGTTCGACCGGCGGCAGGGACTTGAGCTGGCGGGCGGCAGCGATCTTGATCAGCTCGGCGGCGATGGCGCGCACCCGCTCCTTCATCTTGGCCTTGCGCTGCTGCCAGCCGGCGCCGCCCAGACGGTCGAGCTGGGCGCCCTCGTCCGAGCCATAGCGGGTCAGAAGCTCGATATTCTCCACCGGCAGGAACAGCTTGCCGCCGTCATATTGCAGCTCCAGACAGTCATGCGGCGCGCCCAGCGCATCGATCGCCTTCAGCCCCAGATAGCGGCCGACTCCATGTTCGATATGGGTGACCAGATCGCCCGGCGTCAGCGATGAGGCCTCGGCAATGAAATTCTGCGCCCGGCGCGCGCGGGTTTGCGCGCGCACCATGCGGTCGCCCAGCACATCCTGTTCCGACAGGATGGCGAAGTCGGGCGCTTCAAAGCCGCGCTCGATGCCCAGACAGGCGATGCCGAAAGCAGACTTGTCCAGCTTCAGCGCCTCCGGCCAGTCGGCCACCTTGCGGATGGGCGAAACGCCATGATCGGACATCACACCGCCCATGCGCTCGACCGAGCCTTCGGTCCAGCTGGCGACCAATACCCGCTTGCCGCCCGCCTGCAGCGCTTTCAAGTGATCGGCGGCGGCCTGAAACACGTTCAGATTGCCACCTTGGCGCTCGGGGGCGAAGTCACGGCCCTGGCGGCCGCCGGCATCGACGCTGTTGGTGGTTTCCGGGGCCTGGAAGGGGGTGAGATCACGCACAATGTTCCTGGCCAGCGCCGCCTTCCAGTCGGCATCGGTCAGATACAGCGCATTCGGTTTCAACGGCTTATACGGTGGCCCCTTGATCGCATTCTTGTCGTCTTTCTGATGTCGGAATTGTTCGCGGGTCTCGTAATAGTCGGCGACCAGTTCTAGCCGGGCTGCCTTGGCCTCCTCGGCTTGATGGCCCAAGAGCACTAACGCGCGCGGCAAATAATCGAACAGCGTATCGAGCCGCTCATAGAACAGCGGCAGCCAATGCTCCATGCCTTGGGTCTTGCGGCCGGCGCTGACGCTTTCATAGAGCGGATCATCGCCCGCCGCGCCAAAGGAGGCGACATAGCCGGAGCGGAAGCGGCTGATGGCTTGCGCATTCAGCGGCGCCTCGCTGGCCGGCAGCAGCGCGATCTCCGGCACCGCCGTCTTGTCGGAAAGCTGGGTCTCGGCATCGAAGCGGCGGATGGCGTCCAGGGTCGAGCCGAAGAAATCCAGCCTGAGCGGCTGTTCCTCGCCCGGCGGCCACAGATCGACAATGCCGCCGCGCAAGGCGAAGTCGCCCGGCTCGCGCACCGTGCCAGCGCGGACATAGCCATTGCCCGCCAGGAACGCGACCAGCGCCTCGCGGTCGACGTCCGCGCCGTTCTTGGCTGGGAAGCTGGCCCTGGCGATGGCATCCTTCGGCGGCACACGCTGGAGAGCCGCATTGATGGTGGTGACGATCACCGCCGGCTTGTCGGGGGCCTGGGCCAGCGCCGCCAGCGTCGCCAGCCGGCGGCTTTCGATGTCGGACTTGGGCGAGACGCGGTCGTAAGGCAGGCAATCCCAGGCCGGGAACGGCAGCACCGCCAGGCCCGGCGCGAAAAAGCGGATGGCCTGGGCGCATGCCTCGGCCTGCAGATCGTCCACGGCCACGAACAGCACCGGGGCGGCGCGCCGGCGCGCGGCTTCCGCCGCCAGATAGGCGTCATAGCCCTGCGGCGCGCCCGAAACAGTCAGACGGCCTTGCTGTTTGGCGATGTAGTCGAGGCGATCCACTCAGCTGTTCCAACGCGGTGACTGCTGCTGGCACACCGCTTTCAGTCCGGCGAACACCGGGTTGTCGAATTCCGGCGGCACGGGTGCGGCGCCCCGCAACCAGGCATAGACATCCTGATCGGGGGCGGTGAGAAGCGCCTCGAACTGGTCGAGCGCCGCCTCATCCAGTTGCGCCAACTGTGCCTGCGCATAGGCGCCAAAGATCAGATCGACCTCCTTGAAGCCGCGCCGCTCAGCCCGAAACAAAAGCCGTTTCCGGCGGTTCTCCGAAGAGCCACCCTTTTTGATGTCGATCATGTGGCCGATATAGCCACCCATTGCGTTGAGAACAACAGGAATGCTCAGGCTCTCGCCCCGCCTGCGCGAAGCGCATAGCGGGGGAGATGTCGCAACGAGGTGTCGGCAGAGCCGACCCGAGTTGTGACAGAAGGGGGAACTTAAAATAGCATCGCGCAGCGATGCGCCCTGCGATTCTGTTCCCGCTTTTCGCTGAAATCCGCACCCTGTCCGGGGTGGGGCCGAAGCTTGAAAAACTGATCGCCAAGGTGGCCGGGCCCCGGCTTGTGGACCTGGCCTTCGACCTGCCGGTGGGCGTGGTCGATCGCAGCTATCGCCCCCGGCTGGCCGACGCTCAGCCCGGACGTATCGCCACGGTGGAAGTGACTGTGCTGGAGCATCGTCCCAACCGGGTGAAGGCCCAGCCCTATCGTGTGCTGGTGTCCGACGACAGTTCGCTGATGGAGCTGGTGTTCTTTCGCGCCCATGCCGATTACCTGGCCGCCATCCTGCCGGTGGGCGCGCGCCGGGTGCTGTCGGGCCGGATCGAGCGATTCAAGGACCGGCTGCAGATGGCCCATCCCGATTACATCGTGGCGCCGGAAGAGATCGCGAGCTTTCCCTTGCATGAGCCGGTCTATGGCCTGACCGAGGGCCTGACGGCGCGGCCGATGGCCAAGGCGGTCCGTGGGGCGGTAGAGAAGATGCCCGCACTGCCCGAATGGCAGGACCGGGCTTTCGTGAAACAACGCCAGTGGGACAGTTTCAATGCCGCGCTTCAGACCGCGCACAATCCGGTGCATGACAGCGATCTGGAGCCGACCACGCCGGCGCGCCAGCGCCTGGCCTATGACGAGCTGTTGGCCAATCAGCTTGCCTTGCTGCTGATCCGCGCCAATCTGCGGGGCATCCGCGGGCGCGCCGTCGCCGGCACGGGGGCGCTGAAGGCCAAGGCCATCGCCGCCCTGCCCTTTGCCCTTACCGACCCGCAGCTTCAGGTCCTGGCCGAGATCGAGCAGGACATGGCTTCCGAAAAACGCATGTTGCGGCTACTGCAGGGCGATGTCGGTTCGGGCAAGACGGTGGTGGCGCTGCTGGCCATGCTGGGCGCCGTGGAGGCCGGCCTGCAGGCCGCAATGATGGCGCCCACCGAGCTTCTGGTGCGCCAGCACGCGGCCTCGCTGGAGCCCTATGCCAAGGCCGCCGGCGTGCGCCTGGCTTGTCTGACCGGCCGCGAGAAAGGCGCCGGCCGTGCCGAAACGCTGGCAAGGCTGGCCGCGGGCGAGATCGACATTATGATCGGCACCCATGCCCTGTTCTCGGAAGATGTCACTTTCAAGGATCTGGGCCTTGCGGTCGTCGATGAGCAGCATCGCTTTGGCGTGCATCAGCGCATGCAGCTGCAGAACAAGGGCCGCCCCGCAGACGTTCTGGTGATGACGGCGACGCCGATCCCGCGCACGCTGGCGCTGACCGCCTATGGCGACATGGATGTCTCGCGCATCACGGGCCGGCCGCCGGGCCGCAAGCCGGTGGAGACACGGGTGATGAGCGCCGATAGGCTGGACGAACTGATCAGCCATCTGCGCGTCGCGCTTGACCGGGGCAGCCGCGCCTATTGGGTCTGCCCGCTGGTGGAGGAATCCGAAAAAATCGATCTGGCGGCGGCGCAGGATCGCGCCGTCATGCTGGCGCGCGCCCTGGAGCTGAATGTCGGTCTGGTACACGGCAAGATGAAAGCCGCCGAGCGCGATGCCGCCATGGCCGCTTTCAAGGCCGGCGAGACCCGGTTGCTGGTCGCCACCACCGTGATCGAAGTCGGCGTCGATGTGCCGGAAGCCACCATCATGGTGGTGGAACATGCCGAGCGTTTTGGCCTGGCCCAGCTGCATCAGCTGCGCGGGCGGGTGGGACGGGGCAGTGGCAAGTCATCATGCATTCTTGTGTGGCATGAGCCGTTGGGCGAAACCGCCAAGGCCCGGCTCAAGACCATGCGCGACACCGATGACGGCTTTGTCATCGCCGAGGAGGATCTGCGTCTGCGCGGGCCCGGCGAGATGCTGGGCAAGCGCCAGAGCGGGCTGGAGGAATTCCGCATGGCAAACCCCGCTGCCCATGCCGATCTGCTGGCGATAGCCCATGACGATGCGCGCCTGATCCTGGCACGCGATGCCGATCTCAAGTCACCGCGCGGCGAAGCCCTGCGCGTCCTGCTGTACCTGTTTGGACGCGACGAAGCGGTACGCTATCTGCGCGCGGGATGAAAACGGCCCGCCGCGAAACGGCGGGCCATACTTTCATTGCTGTGGCGCGGGGTTTGGCATTGCCGATCCGCCGCCCGCGGAACCGCCGGAATTCGACTGCGCCTGCGAATTGTCCATCTGGCTTTGGCCATTGCCCATGCTGGTGCTGGACTGGCTGCGCTTGTGATGCCGATTGGAGGCCAGGCGCGTGGCATCATTGTTGGTCGTGACCGGCGCCGTCTGATCCATCGGAGATGGGCTGGCGGAAGGCGCTGATGGACTGGTGGCACTGGGATATCCTTGCTGCGCCAGCGCCGGCGTGGCGGCGAACGCCAGGGTGATCGCAATCGCTGCGAATTTCATTCTGCTCTCCTTCAGTTCAAGTTTTTGGGTTGCCCCGGTCCCCTGCTCCGAAAACAGAGCCTGGTGGGAGAGGTTGCGTGCGTTCCGCGCTGAAACATAAAAGTTGATGTGGCTGGCGCATACGCCGACGAAAAGGAACCCGCGGAAAACCGCGGGTTCCTTTCACGTCACTGCGGATAACGGCTGTCTTCAATCGTGTCGCGGGCCTGCGCCGCGCGATCCAAAGCGGCGTCGCGGTCCGCTCTCGCCTGTTCGGCCTCAGTCTGCGCCCCCGCGGCCTGGGCCTGCGATGCATTGGCCTGGTTCTGAGCCATATCCGCCTGCGCCTGGGCCGCATTGGCGCGCGCCTGCAGGTTGCTGGCGTCGGCCTGGGCCGCGTTGGCCTGTGCCTGGGCACTGGCGGCATCGGCGGCCGCATTGCCGGCCTGGGCCTGGGCATCGTCCTTCTGAAGCTGCGCACGCTCCGCGTCGGCCTTGGCCTGATGATAATCGGCGCGCGCCTGCTCATCCTGAATCGACTGGGCCATCACCGGCGTGGCGCTCAACGCCGCAATGGCTGCAAGGGTCATGAGTCTCATATTGCTCTCCCATGTATGAGGCCTGGAGAGAACAGCGCATCTTCGCGCTGGTTGCCACGGTTCCCGTTGGAACCGATGACGTTGCAAAGGCGGAATTGTGGCGCTTTATTGCGCCTTGCCGCTCAGCCGATAGGCCAGCATTCCGATCCACTCATGCATGGCATAATCGCTCAGGCCAAGATTGCCGCCGACATCCAGCAGATCGGCGCCATCGCCGCCCGGCGCGGTGATATAATCGCTGGGCCATGGCACCATCCGCCAGCCCAGCTTGCGCGCCACCGCCATCGCGCGCGGCATGTGGATCGCCGCCGTATCGAGCAGCCAGATTTCGCCCGGCTTGGGATGAATCAGCGCCTTTGAGAACAGGATGTTCTCATAAGTGTTGCGGGCGCGGGACTCGAGCAGCAATCGGGTGGGATCAAGCCGCAGTTCGGAAAACACATAACGCGCCGTCACCGTTTCCGCATTCTGGGCGCCGATCAGGACGGCCGAGCCGCCCGTGAACACCACCCTGGCCGCGGGATAGCGATGGGCGATCGCCATGGCCGCGATCAGGCGGTAGGCGCCTTCATTGGTTTGTGGCGCGCCGCGCTGCAGCAGCGTGTCGGCATCCTCGCCCGATCCCAGAACAAGCACGCCATCCACATGGGCCGGCCAGGCCGGATGCGGGTAACGGTCTTCCAGCGCCCGGATCAGGGGGCCATTCAGAAGGGGCGTGCCCGCCAGCACCAGCACGGCAAAGGCAAGGCCGGCGCAAATCCCCGCCGCAACCCGCCGCCGCAACAAAAGGCACAATGCCGTGGCCACCACCAGAATCCCAAGCCAATGGCTGGGCGGGGAGAAATAGGCGAACAGCTTGGAAGCCACGAAGAACATGCGCCGCATAGCGTCATAAAAGGCCGGCCCAGGCAAGCATCGGCGGCAGGCATTGCCGCGCAGGCCAATTCGCGGCAGAACCATATTTATGGAGCAGTTCGAGGCGGATGCAGTGGTGGTCGGCGCGGGCGTGGTGGGCCTGGCGGTGGCGCGCGCGCTGCAACTGGCCGGTCACGATACCGTCATCCTGGAAAAGAACAGCCATATCGGCATGGAGACCAGCGCCCGCAACAGCGAGGTGATCCATGCCGGCATCTATTATCCGCAAGGCTCGCTGAAGGCGCGGCTGTGCCTGCGCGGCAAGGCCCTGCTCTACGATTTCTGCGCCGGCCATGGCGTGCCCCATCGGCGGTTGGGCAAGCTGATCGTGGGTCATGCCGGACAGGAGGCCCAGATCGCCGCCATCGCCAGGATGGCCGCTGACAATGGCGTGGACGATCTACGGCCGCTGGACGCGCGCGACATCGCATCCCTGGAGCCGGAAGTCGCGGCTACGCAAGGCCTGTTCTCGCCCTCGACCGGCATCATCGACAGCCATCAATACATGCTGGCGCTGCTGGGCGATCTGACGCTTGTGAAAGGCAGCGATGTCACCGCCATCCGCCGCGGTCCCGATGGCTGGTCGCTTCAGGTCCATAGCGACGGCGAGGACATGCTGCTGAACACCCGCCTGCTGGTGAATGCCGCGGGCCTGTGGGCGCAGGCCCTGGCGCGGCGCATCGAAGGACTGAGCGATATTCCCGCGCTGCGCCTCGCCAAAGGCAGTTATGCCAGCCTGTCGGTGAAAAGCCCCTTCACCCATCTGGTCTATCCGGTGCCGGAGCCTGGCGGGCTGGGTGTGCATGTCACCCTTGATATGGGCGGACGTGCCCGCTTCGGCCCCAATGTCGAATGGCTGGCGTCCAGCGATCCGGCCCGGATCGACTATACCGTCTCGCCTGGCATCGCCGCCCAGTTCGCGCCCGTGATCGCACGCTACTGGCCGGGCGTGCGCGAAGAGATGCTGACGCCGGACTATTCCGGCATGCGGCCCAAATTGTCGGGGCCGGGCGAAGCCAATGCCGATTTCCGTATCGATGGGCCGCAGACGCATGGCCTGCCGGGACTGGTCAACCTGTTTGGCATCGAGTCGCCCGGCCTTACCGCCTCGCTCGCCATTGCCGAACATGTGCTGGATTTGCTGGCCTGACTACCAGAGCGACGGGGTCAATATCCGTTCATCCGGCAGGGCGCAGGCCTGCCAGTCCAACTGCGGCAAAGGCGCCAGGGCCGCGGTAATGATCTCGCCCAATTGCTGGATGCCGGTCATGCCAACCACCGCGACATCGATTTCCGGCTGCGACAGCACAAAGCCCAAGGCCGCCGCCAGCGGTGTGGCGCCGGCGGCGGCGATTTCCGCGCGCACCCGGTCCAGCATGGGACCGGCGGCCGCCAGTTGTTTTGGCGGCTGAGCCATGAACAGAAGACCCTGCAGGAACAAGGAACGGGCATGGATTTCCACGCCCAGGGATTTCAGGCGTGCCAGCGAACCGTCGCGCAACAGACGCTGATCCAACAGGCTGAAAGGCAGCTGCATGGCATCGGGACGAAACCGTTCCGCCAGCGCTACGGGATCGTCTCCGACATAGGCGGAGATGCCGACGCCGCCAATGACGCCTTCCGTCTTCAACGCCTGCAGCGCCCGCCACAGGGTGGTGCCGCTGGGCCCCAGCAGATCCGTCACCGAATGCACCAGCAACAGATCCACCGCGCCCAGGGTGCGAACCGACTCGCGCGCCCGCGCGATCACGGCATGCACGCCATGCCGCACACTGCAGGTCTTGCTGACGATGCGGAATGGCGACAGATCGTTGCCGCCCAGCACGGCTTCCGCCTCGCCATAATTGGCGGCGGTATCCAGCAGGCCGATGCCGCTGCGTGCCGCCAGCTCCAGAATAAGCTTCACTTCGGAGCGCGGCACCTGGCCATTTGTATTGGAAACACCATAAGCCTGACCGAACTGGACCGTGCCGATCCCCAGCCGCCCGATGATACCGGACAACCGTACGGGAACAGGAACTGTTTTCAATTGGGGTGACATGGAAGTTTTTCCTTCCGGCCCAGCACCAGGAATTCCCGGCCGATGCCCTGCGCGGCCCAGGCGGCGGCAAAGGCGCGCATCTGGGCGGGATCGTGCGCAAACAGCGCGCTCTCAAACGCCTTGCGCTCCTTGTGACAGTCCCGGCCGAGTTCCGGATGGGCGATATAATTGCGGCCCGCGATCAGAAAGGATTCCAGCGGAAAGCTGGTTTCCTGGTGCAGGATCTCAAAGCGGCGCGCGATCATGAAGCGGCGCCCGGATTCCAGATCGAAATAGTTCAGATGATGCCTGGGATTGATCCACCAGGGCTTGAAACCCATCGATTTCCACAAGGTCATCTGCAGCGGATTGAAATCGTTGGGCGAGATCAGCAGCAGCAGGCCGCCTGGCGCCAGCAGGCTCCGCGCCTCCGTGATCAGGCCGATGGGATCGCGCACATGCTCCAGCACCATGCTGAGCGAGATGACGTCAAAGGGGCCATGCGCACGCGCGTCCTGCGCGGTGAAGAAACCCTGCTCGACGCGAAGACCGCGCGCCCTGGTATATTCGCAGGCCATGCGCGACGGCTCAAAGCCCAGCACCTGCCAGCCGCGCGCCGCCCCCGCTTCCAGAAAATAACCCGGACCGGAACCTATATCGAGAAGACGCCGCCCCGGCGCATGCGCCTCCAGCATCTCATAGTAATGGCGGTAGCGCAGCATCCACCAGTCCTTGTCCTCTTCCGCCTTCGCGAAATAGTCCGCGCGCTCGCTCTCGTAGAATTCCCCGTCATAGAATTTCTTCAGCTCGTCCTCGCTGAACAGCGGATCAATGTGCCGAAAGCCGCATGCTCCGCAATCGATGACGTCATACCCATCGGCCGTGGCAACGATGGGACCGAAATGGTGGGACACCTCAAGCAGGCGTTCGGCGATGTTCATGGCGGTTCGCGGGTTTGCCCTTCAGCCCGGCCGGACGGACCTGTCCCGGCGGATACCCCATTTTTGAACTTTTTCGTTCACGAGTGATTAACGATAAGCCGGTTTGATGAGGGTCGATTTTCATCCAAGCCGGATTCCGCATGGCCCAGGCCCTTCCCCAGCCCACAATGGACACGCTTGCCGGCGTGGATGCCCGGCTCGAAGCCATCGACAGGCTCGAAGCCCTGGTCAGCGAGGTGGCGCGGGAAAAGGCCCGTCATCGCTCCAATATCGCCCTGAAGCGCGGCATCCAGGCCTGGCGCAAGGGCGAGATCACCAGGGCGGCGCAATGGGCGCTTAAGGCGACCGAGGCCGATGGCGACAATGCCAAGGCCTTCCACGTCCTGGGCATGGCGCTGGAGCGCATGGGGCATCTGCACAAGGCCCTGATCACCTATGAGCGCGCCTTCGAGCTGGACCCGGAAGATCCCGAACTCCTGATCAACCTGGGTCTCACCGCCTGGAATCTCAAGCTGACCGAGGGCGCGGCCAAGATGTTCCAGCTCTATATCGCGGCCCGTCCCGACTCGCCGCTGGGCTATAACAATCTGGGCAGCGTGCAGGGCGACATGGGCCGCCCCGACATGGCGATCGAGATTTTGCGCGATGCCATCTACAAGATGCCCAGCCAGGCCATTCTGTGGAATTCGCTGGCAACCGTGCTGGCAGAGGAAGGCCGGGCCGATGAGAGCATTGTCTTCTATCAGGAAGCCGCACGGCTGGAGCCCAATTTCGCCCGCGTCTATCATAATCTGGGTTATGCCTATCAGCATCTGTCCCGCCGGGACCTGGCGATCGAGGCCTATGACCGCGCGCTGGAACTGGTGGTGGACCCAGCCGAACGAATCGAAACCCTGCATTCGCGCAGCATCTGCCTGATCGGCCTGGGCAATCTGAAAGACGGCTGGCGCGAATATGAGATCCGCAACAATCCACGCTTCCGCTGTTATTTTCATCACATGATCGATGCCCCCCTGTGGCAGGGCGAAGAGCTAAATGGCAAAAAGCTTTTGCTGGTCGGCGAACAGGGCCTGGGTGACGAGCTGATGTTCGCCAACATCCTGCCCGATGCGCAGGCCGCTGTGGGCGAAACCGGCAAGCTGCAGATCTGCGTCGATCCGCGGCTGATCCCCCTGGTCCAGCGTTCCTTCCCCAAGGCGGAAGTGGGCGCCTATGACGATCGCACATTGGTGGACAAGGATGGCAACAAGGCGCTGCGGCTGGTGCCGTTTGCATCCAAGGATAACAAGCCCGACCTGTGGGCGCCCATGGGCACGGCCCTGCAATATTATCGCGACGATCTGGCCAAATTTCCGCACCAGGCTTTTCTTGTGCCGGATGCCGCCCGGGTCGCGGACTTCAAGACCCGCCTGGCCGCCTTGCCTGGCAAGAAGGTCGGCATCTGCTGGCGCTCCATGATGATGGGCGCCAAGCGGGCCAAGTATTTCTCGCCGATCGACAGCTGGGGCGCCATCCTCAAGACCCCTGGCATCAGCTTCGTCAATGTCCAGTATGGCGATTGCGCCGCCGACATCGCCCGCGCCGAGGAGAAATTCGGCATCAAGATCCATCAAATGGAAGGGTTGGACCTGAGGAACGATCTCGACGGGGCTGCGGCCTTGAGCGCCGCGCTGGATCTGGTTCTCTCCGCGCCGACCGCAGCCGCCCATACCGCCGCCAGTGTTGGCACCAAGACCTGGTTCCTGTCGGCCGGCATCGGTTGGCCGCAACTCGGCACCGCGGAATATCCCTGGTATCCCGACAGCAAGGTGTTCTGGCCAGAGAAGTTCGGAGACTGGGACGCCGTGCTGCCGCGTTTCGCCGCCGAACTGGCGGAATTCGCGCAAAGCCCCGATTAAGCCAATAGGCTTAAGCCAGCAGTCTGGCGGCTTCCGGCCAGTCTCGGACCAGCCGCTCGGCGCCGGCAGACGTCAGGCGCGTACCCAGGCCATCATGGACATGGCCGCCGCCCAGAAACCCCCATACCGTCATGCCGGCGGCCTTCGCCGCGATCACGCCGTTCACACTATCTTCCAGCACCAGGCAATCAGCCGGGGTCACGCCCAGCGCCGACGCCGCATGCAGGAACAGGTCGGGCGCGGGCTTTGCATGGACCACGTGATCGGCGGAATAGACATGGGGCGCGAAATGATCCCACAGGCCGGTCTGCTTCAGCTTGCGTTCCAGCCCGGCGCGGGAGCCGGAACTGGCGATCGCCTTGGGCAGCGTCATCCCGGCAACCGCCTCCAGCGCGCCCGGCACTTCGGTCAGATGCGCGATCATCACCTGACGCAGGCGTTCGGAGCCGCGCACCTCGGCCGCGATGGAGCGGCCCAGCCGCCTTTGCGCCTCTTCATCAATGGCGGCATGGAAGGCGTCGGTGGAAAGTCCCATGAAGCGCAGGACATAATCGTCGCGCGCAAAGGTCAGGCCCAGTTCGGCCAGCACTTCGAGCTCAACCTCCAGCGCCAGCTTCTCACTGTCCACCAGAACGCCGTCACAATCGAAAATGACCGCCTTGAACACGTTATTTGGGTCGCTCTGGCTCGCGCCAACGCTCCGTTCACGCCGCCTTGCGGGTCTTGAGGAAGCCATCCACCCGCTCCAGGGCGCGCAGGATGTTTTCCGCCGAATTGGCATAAGACAGGCGCAGATAGCCTTCGCCCAGGATGCCGAAGTCTGGTCCGCCGATCAGCGCCACACCGGTTTCATCCAGCAGCGCATTTGCCAGGGGCTTGGCTTTCCAGCCGGTCTGCTTGACGTTGGGGAAGGCATAAAAAGCCCCCTTGGGCATGATGCAGCTGATGCCGGGCAGCTTGTTGAGGCCCTCCACCACCAGCTTGCGGCGTTTGTCGAATTCACCGCGCATGTGCACGACCGCATCCTGCGGACCGGTCAGGGCGGCGATGCCGGCATATTGGGCCGGCGCGTTCACGCAGGAATGCAGGTTCACCGCCAGCTTGCGGGCATAGTCATACAGCTTGCCCGGCCAGATCGCATAGCCCAGGCGCCAGCCGGTCATGGCATAGGTCTTGGACCAGCCATTGAGGATGATCAGCCGGTCGCGGATCGCGGGATAGTTCAGCAGCGTGACATGCTGCTCACCGTCATAGATCAACTGGTCATAGATCTCGTCGCTCATCACCGCGACTTCGGGCCACTTCGCCATGCCGGCGACGAATTTATCGACCTCGGCCCTGGGCGTGACGCCGCCGGTGGGATTGGCAGGCGAATTAATGATGATCAACCGGGTCTTGTCGGTGATCAGGCCCAGCGTCTCCTCGGCCGAGAAGGCAAAACCGTTTTCTTCACGGATCGGGATCGGCACCGGCGTGGCCCCGGTATATTCGATCATGGAGCGATAAATGGGAAAGCCGGGATCGGGATACATGATCTCCACGCCCGGCTGGCCGAACATCAGGATGGACATGAACATGGTGGGCTTGCCGCCCGGCATGATCATGACCTCTTCCGGCGACACATTGGCGCCGTAGCGCTTGTGCAGGTCCGCCGCCACCGCCTCGCGCAGGGGCAGGATGCCGGTGGCAGGCGTATAGCCATGATGACCGTCTCTCAGCGCCTTGGCGGCGGCTTCGACGATATGGTCGGGGGTGCGGAAGTCAGGCTGGCCGATGCCCAGATTGATGATATCGCGGCCCTGGGCAGCTAGGGCGGTGGCGCGCGCCAGCACGGCAAACGCGTTTTCCTCGCCAATACGGTCGAAATTCCCGACAGTCTTCATGTGCGTTTCCTGGGTTTTCGGGTTGCCCGTATAAAGCCATCCGCCATACCGCGCCAGCCGGAATAGCCACAAGCCGGCGGCAGCATTTCCGGCTGTCAGGCACCGGGCCTTAGCCCAAATAGCCCCTGTCCCGCAGATGTTTCACGATCGCCTGGGCGTGATCTTCCGGGCTCGCCTCCACCGTCCGGATGACGAGTTCGGCCTGCTGCGGCGCCTCATAGGGGCTGTCGATGCCGGTGAAGTTCCGGATCTTGCCGGCCTTGGCTTTTTCATACAGCCCCTTGGGATCGCGCTGCATGCAGACGTCGATGGGCGTATCGATGAAAATCTCCAGGAACTCGCCCTCGCCCAGCAACTCGCGCGCCATGCGGCGCTCGGACCGGAATGGCGAAATGAAAGCGGTAAGCACAATCAGGCCGGCATCCACGAACAGCTTGGCGGCCTCGCCCACCCGGCGGATATTCTCCACCCGGTCGGCATCGGTGAAGCCCAGATCCTTGTTCAGGCCATGGCGGACATTGTCGCCGTCCAGCAGATAGGTGTGCTTGCCTTCCGCCGCCAGGCTCTTTTCCACCAGATTGGCGATGGTGGACTTGCCAGAGCCGGACAGGCCGGTGAACCACAGCACCACCGGCTTCTGGCCTTTCAGCCGCGCGCGGGCTTCCTTGTTCACGTCCAGCGCCTGCCAATGCACATTGGTGGCGCGCATCAGCGAGAAGTCGATCATACCCGCGCCGACCGTCGCGTTGGTGAAACGGTCGATCAGGATGAAGCCGCCGGTGTCGCGATTGTCACGGTAAGGATCAAAGGCCAGCGCCTGGCCCAGCGCCACATTGCAATAGCCCACCTCGTTCAGCGCCAGGGTCTTGCCGGCCAGATGGTCCAGATTGTTGACATCGATCTTGTGCTTCAGCGCGCTGACCTGCGCCGGCACGGTGGCGGTGCCCAGCTTGAGCAGATACTGACGCCCCGGCAGCATTTCCTCTTCCGCCATCCAGAGGATGTGAGCGGCGAATTGATCGGAGACCGCGGGTCGCGCCTGCGGATCGGCCAGCACATCGCCCCGGGAAATATCCACCTCGTCGGTCAGGGTCAGGGTGACGGCATCGCCCGCCACCGCTTCGGGCAGATCGCCGTCCATGGTGACGATGCGCGCGACCTTTGTGGTGCGGCCCGACTTGGCCACGGCGACCGCATCGCCTGGCCGCACACGGCCGCCGGCGATGGTGCCGGCGAAGCCGCGAAAATCCAGGTTGGGCCGGTTGACCCACTGCACCGGCAGACGGAACGGCTTGCCGGCCTGCGCGGTGTCGACGTCAACGATTTCCAGATGCGACAGCAGCGATGGCCCCGTATACCAGGGCGTCTCATTTGATTTCTCGATGACATTGACGCCAAAGCGCGCCGACAGCGGAATTGCCACCTGGCTGACGAAATTCAGCCGCGCCGAGAAGGTGTGGAAATCCGACACGATCTTGTCGAAGACCTGCTGGCTGTAATCCACCAGGTCGATCTTGTTCACCGCCAGCACGACATGACGTATGCCCAACAGCGAAGCGATATAGGCATGGCGCCTTGTCTGGGTCAGCACGCCCTTGCGCGCATCGATCAGGATGACGGCGAGGTCGGAGTTGGAGGCGCCGGTCGCCATGTTGCGGGTATATTGTTCATGGCCGGGCGTGTCGGCGACAATGAACTTGCGCTTGTCGGTGGCGAAAAAGCGATAGGCGACATCGATGGTGATGCCCTGCTCGCGCTCGGCTTCCAGCCCGTCCACCAGCAGGGCGAAGTCGATATCCTCGCCGGTGGTGCCAAACTTGCGGGAATCCTTTTCCAGCGAGGCCAGCGTGTCTTCAAACAGGAGCTTGGTGTCATAGAGCAACCGCCCGATCAGGGTGGACTTGCCGTCATCGACGCTGCCGCAGGTCAAAAACCTGAGCAGGCTTTTCTTTTCCTGAGCGGCGAGGAATTTTTGCAGTTCAGAAGCGACCGCATTCACTCCTGTCACCACATGAGCAGTCATTGCGCGCTCCTAACCGGTGTGAGCCGTTCAGAGATTTCAGCTTGCGAACCAGCTTCGCCGGCTTCGTGATATTCCGCATCCTGGTTGACACACCATGGATCCTGGACTTGCCTGCCAGCAACAATATTACGAGCGGTTATAGCCGCCGTCATCATGGCATGGTCCTGGTTATTGTATTTGTGCATTCCATTCCGACCAACCAGACTCAAAGCTGGATAGTGATCATCAACTTCGCGCCGAATTATGTCGACGCGGTCAGCATAACCTTCGTCATAGACCGGGTAAGCCTTCTTCTGGCGCACGACATATCCATCCAGAATGTCTTCCGGCCGCGCCAAATTCAGGCGGACAAGCTCACTTTTACCTAGCGCGATCAGGTCCGCATCAGCGGAATCCCACAAGCTGTCGCCTTCGAAGCAAAAGTATTCCATGCCATAGCAGTTCAACTCCGGGTCTGGGATCATTTCTGGAGACCAAGATTTGAAATTCTGAATGCGCCCCACTTTGAGGCCAGGCTCATGAATATAGATCCAGTTATCGTCAAACAGATTCCGGTCCTTGACGATGAGCGTCACAACCAAGAAGTCGCGATAATTCAAATGCTCTGCTGCATTGCGTGCCTGACCGGACATTTGCGGAACGAGCTTATCCGCAAGTTCACGTATCGGCATGGAGCAGATTACATGGTCAGCCGAAAACTCCTCGACCACACCATCCGGCGAGCGAGTAAGCAAAGTCCATTTTTTTTGCTCGGGACCGTACTCGACTTTCGTCACCTCCCGCCCCATCAGCACTGAACCGCCTTGATTCCGAATATGCGCGACCGCACGCTCCCACATCATTCCCGGCCCCCTGCGCGGATAACGAAAACTATCAATCAAGGTCTTGATGACTTCACCGCGGTCTTTGACCTTTTTCTTGGGAAGCATCATGTGCAGGATGGCAGTCGCAAGGGACAGCCCCTTAATTCGCTGTGCCGCCCAATCTGCGGAAATCTCTTTGCAGCTCATACCCCACACTTTCTCGGTGTAGGTCTTGAAGAAAATATTGAACAGGCGTTTGCCAAACTTATTGGTAACCCACTCTTCAAAATTCTTGGGATGCTTGATCGGGAAGATACGCGCCTTGAGATATGAAAGCACACAGAGCGCGGCCTCAAGCACGCCCAACTTGCTCAAGGCATCGAAGGGTTTCAATGGATAGGCAAACAGCTGGCGACGATAATAAATGCGCGACTTTCGCGGGCGGTCCAGAAAGTCGTCGCCCAGAATTTCGCTCCATAGCGCCTCGACCTCCTGCGATTTGGAAAAAAACCTGTGACCGCCAATATCAAATAGGAAACCTTTATAACTGACGGTCTTTGAGATGCCGCCAACATATACCGGATCAGCCTCCAGCACCGTTGTCGGAATGCCTGATTTGGTCAACTGATAGGCGGCGGTCAGGCCAGCTGGGCCTGCACCGATACACACTACCGAGGGACGGCGCTGACTGTTCACATTTTTCTCCAGGACAGAATTTGTTTACCGCGCTCGCGGAAGCCGACATTGAATGTCAGATAGGAATGGGCGGCATATGAGTAGAAGGTAACCGCTCCTACCGAGATGAAATGACAGCAAAACTCCTGAGACACTTCCCAAGGTCCCACGGCAAGGACCTTGATCATGATGAAGCGGTGAAGAAGTTCGGAAATAAGCGCCGTTAATCCGATGCCAATAAGTGAGACTCCGATAAAGGAGCGCAATTGCGCAAACGCCGAACGACCGCGGAAGTTGAAGTTGAAGTAGTAATTGAGCAAAAAATTGACGACCAGGCCCGCGGCTGCGCCGACGGTGACTGCAAGCCAGTATGGCAGTTCGACGAAGTGACGGTCATAGATCAACCAGCCTATGCCCAGATTGACTGCGGCCGCGGTTCCACCAAAGACAAGAAAAGTCATAAAGCGGCGTGAAAAATAGAGACGATGTAACGCAGAAGCGATGCTCATTGGACGGTCCGACGGTAGATTGCGAAACCATCGCGCAGCGCAACTTTTGAGTATCCATGAGACACAAGCTGCTGCAACCAGCTCGGCATTGTGTAGGGAAGCTCAGCCGTGATATCCAACGGGATAGCGAGCAGCACCGGCGGTGTCGCGTGAAGCTCCTGAAGCATGAGGGTCAGGAATTTCGAATTCCCCTTCAAATTATAGCCATACAGCAGGATGTTGCAGAAGAAGCGGGTGGAGGATTGTCGGTTCGAATAGAGCATGGCGAGCGCCGCAGGTCCGCGGCCGAATACGAATATCCGCTCTGATGGCCCCGTGTGGCTACGCAAATACTCACCCAAGTCGCGCATGGCCACATCTTCATATGTATAGATCGGCCCAAAGAAGCGAGCGTCGCGATGCGACGCTGCAGCGATGGCATCATACGCGTGCCCTAATGCATTGTGCATCTGAAAGTCAAATTCATCCTCACTGAATACCCTGCCCTTTAGCGCGGCAACTTTGGTAACTTGCCTGGACCCAACATCGGCAAATACCCGCTCATTCACCTGATAACGAAACAAATAATCCGGCACATGACGGAAGCCTTCGAGGGCACCATCGGGAAAAAACGCCAATACCAAGACCAGAACCACTGCACTTGCCCTGATACCGCCGACGGCAATCAATTGCTCGACGCCAAGAGCGGCAACAACACTGAGCGGCGCCAAGATTTCTTTGATCTGATGCGGGTGCGTCACGCCCGATGAATTCACCATAACAAAGCCGGCTCCAAGCCACAAAACCATGGGCGTCCACAAACCCGTTTCCAGAAACGATCGCCGGCGCAGCAAGAAGTTAGCTGCGAATGGGATGAACAATCGCATCGGCCCGCTCCAGGTCCTCAAAAATGAGTCAATCCGAATGCCCGTGGAGGGCGCACCGCTAATGCCTTTGTATGTTAATACCAGCCAGGAAAATTGGATATAATCGCCAATACGCGTTCCAGAAATCAGTGCCGGGACGAGGAAAAAAACTACGCCCGCCAGGCCGCCACCAACAAAACTTGTGAAGACCATAATCGAGGGCGCCTGCAATAACAGCGCGGCCAGCAGTGCGGCGCCAGTGAAAATCGCGGACTGCTTGAATGAAATTGCCAAACCTGCCAGGACACCGGCCATAACAGCTCGCGACAGTGTTGGTGGCCGCGAATTTGCCACAACAAAAGCAAGCGTCGTGAAAAAGACTTCAAAGTTTTCAGTAGAATCGGAGAAGCCGGCGTCAACCGCCGTCCAGCAATTGACAAGGCCAAATATCAACGCCGTCATCAGTGCGGCACGCGCATTTGTCCGGCGGCGGACCAGAACACAAAGCGCAACTGCCGTTCCCCAAACGGCCAAAGAACCAACAAACCGCACTGGACCGAAGTCAATACCGAAGATCAGCGATGAAAGCGCATAGAGGCTGAAAATCCCGGGGCCTTTATTTTCGACCGCCATAGTATACGGAGCATGGCCATTCGCCCAACTCCACCCGATATAGTGCCAGATGGCTTCATCGTTGGTGGCGACTGTCCAACTCAGCGATGAGAGCAGCAGCGCAATCATCAAAAAGCCGAACAGCGGTATTTCTGCTGAAACCCGTCGCCCCGATTGTTCCGCCATGGCCCCTCTTTTGCGGTACAGCATTCCCTTACACTATGTATATCAAAGGTGGTATTGCGCAGCACACTTCGGGCTGATGAAGTGCCAAAGTCAGAAATAGCCCTCTTTCTTCTTCTTCTCCATCGAGGCCTTCTCGTCGCTGTCGATCAGCCGGCCCTGGCGTTCGCTGGTGCGGGCGGTGAACATTTCGGTGACGATGGCTTCCAGGCTGTCGGCATCGCTTTCGATGGCGCCGGTGAGCGGGTAGCAGCCCAAGGTGCGGAAACGGACCAGCCGGTCTTGCACCGTCTCGCCGGGCCTCAGTTTCATGCGCTCGTCGTCGCGCATGATCAGGGTGCCATCGCGTTCCACCACCGGCCGCTTCTTGGCGAAATAGAGCGGTACGATCGGGATGTTCTCGGCAAGGATGTATTGCCAGATATCCAACTCGGTCCAGTTGGAGAGTGGGAAGACACGGATCGATTCACCCTTGTTGATGCGGGTGTTGTAGACGCGCCAAAGTTCGGGCCGCTGGTTCTTGGGGTCCCAGGCATGGGTGGCGCTGCGGAAGGAGAAGATACGCTCCTTGGCGCGGCTCTTTTCCTCGTCGCGGCGCGCCCCCCCAAAGGCGGCATCGAATTTGTATTTGTCCAGCGCCTGCTTCAGCGCCTCGGTCTTCATCACCTGGGTGTGCAGGGACGAACCGGAATCGAACGGATTGACGCCGCGGGCAACACCGTCCTGATTGATATATTCGATGAAATCCAGACCCAGCCGCTTCACCGTCTCGTCACGGAACTGGATCATCTCCTTGAACTTCCAGGTCGTGTTGACATGCATCAGCGGAAATGGCGGCTTGGAGGGGTAGAAAGCCTTCATCGCCAGATGCAGCATGACGCTGGAATCCTTGCCGATGGAGTAGAGCATCACCGGATTGGCGAACTCCGCCGCCACTTCGCGCATGATGTGGATGCTCTCGGCCTCAAGACGCCTGAGATGCGATATAACAGTCTTGTTGCTGGACAATTTTATGTATCCCAAATCCGGGCTGTGAAATAGTCCCAACCCGATCCGGATGCAAGATGCCGGGGCGCAAAGTTGCTATTTGAGGGTCTTGATGACGGTCGCGGGCGGGACGGCCTGCTCCTCGACCGCAAAGCGCACCCGGCCCACGGAGCGGCCGTCGCCGGTCAGGATATTGACCTGCCACTGGCCCGGCCTGGGGGCGCTTTTGGTGGTGTAGAAGCGGAAACCGTCTTCCCGGCCCCCGGATATGGCGACGGTGACGCGCTGCTGGGTCTGCCAGCCCTTGCCCGGCTGAAGCCACTGCCAGTCATGCACGATGCGGGTGTGCAGGCCCCGCGGAGCGAATACGGCGTTGTAGAGATAGAGCTTGGCGCCCGGCTGCACATGCATGATGGGGCGGGTACCGAACAGGGCTTCCCATTCCGGCGGCTCGTCCTCAACTGTCGCCTGGAAATTGGCACCCACGCGCCGGACGTCATGATAGATGCCGGCATCGGTCAGAACCAGCGGAAGCGGCGGCAGCACACGCAGGAAATAAGCGATATTGAGGAAGACCGAGATCAGCACCATGCCGCCGAAAATCTGCATGCGCGCGCTGCGATAGCGTTCGTGCCCCAGCCTGGCCAGCGCCTGCATGTAGAAGAAGAACAGCACCATGGCCAGGATGCCGCTGATGAGAAAGGGAATGCGGCCGATATGGCCGCTGACCACCGGCACCAGCAGGATGGCATAGGAATAGAGCGCAAAGAAGAACAGCAATGCCGAGAATACCAGCCGCGCGTGATAGCGGCGCATATATTCGTTGCCGATGAAGATGGCGGCCATCGCCAGCAGAAACGGCCAGGAGGACGTGATCGAAGCGCTGCGGATGTAGAAGACGCAGAACCCCGACAACAGACAGCCCAGCGCGAACTGGGTGACGGCGACCAGGATGGTGCGGGTCTTGTCGGAGGGCTTCTTGCCGTCAGGCCGCGATTCCAGCACATGCAGCGAGGCGATCGAAACGCCCGCCACCAGCAAATAGACGATGAACACCGCCTGGGTGATGGCATGATCGATGCGCCCAAAGGTGGCGCTGTCGAAGGTGAAGCCGCCTGCCAGGGAGAGCGCCGAAATCTGACGCTCATGCTTTCGGGCCCAGCTGATCGCCGGCTGGAAAGCCTTGGTGTCAAAGGGTCGCATGGCGAGGTCTTATGGTGCCCGTGCCCTCCGATAACAAGGCCAGATTGCGGCAAAAGCGGGGTTCACGGCCACCGGGCCGGTCAAGAATTGTCTCAAGGCGTTTCATCGCACCGTGGGCGCGATTTCGCGCTGGGCTGCTGCCTCAAGCGTTGAAGCGCCGCTCCCAGGCGATGGCCGAGCGGATGATCTCGTCCAGATCCTCATGCCGGGGCGTCCAGCCCAGTTCGGTCTTGAGGCGGGTGGGATCGGAAATCAGGGTTGGCGGGTCGCCCGCCCGGCGCGGGCTTTCGCGCACCGGCAGCTTCTCGCCAGTCACCTTCTCCACGCCGGTGATGACCTGGCGCACCGAAAGGCCGCGGCCATAGCCGACATTGTAGGTGTTGGACGCTGCCCCGTCCTTCAGTGCATCCAGCGCCAGAAGATGCGCTTCGGCCAGATCGGTGACATGAATGTAATCGCGCACGCCGGTGCCGTCGGGTGTGGGATAATCGGTGCCGAAAATGTCCAGCTGCGGCACGCGTCCCAGCACCACCTGCGCCGCGCGCTTGATCAGATGGGTGGCCTTGGGCGTGGACTGGCCGGTACGGCCGGCGGCATCGGCGCCGGCGACATTGAAATAGCGCAGCACCATGTGGCGCAGGGACGTGGCGCGCGAAACATCTTCCAGCATCCATTCGGTCATCAGCTTGGAGCGGGCGTAAGGCGAAATCGGCGCCTTGCGTTCGCTTTCTGCCAGCGGCTGGCGCGCGTCCTCGGCATAGACGGTCGCGGTGGAGGAAAACAGGAAGTTCTTCACCCCCGTCTCGACACAGGCCGCGATCAGGCCACGCGACTTCACGACATTGTTCTCGTAATAGCTCAGCGGATCGGCCACGGAATCCGGCACGACGATGGAGCCGGCGAAATGGATCACCGAATCCACGCCATGATCGGCGATGGTCTTTTTCACCAGTTCGGTGTCGGCCACATCGCCCAGAACAAAGCCGGCCTTCTCGCCCACCTGCGCCTTGACGCCGGTGGAGAGATTGTCCAGCACCACGACCTGGTCGCCGCGGTCCAGCAGGGCATAGACGGTATGGCTGCCGATATAGCCGGCGCCCCCCGTAACAAGCGTGGTCATTGCATACTCCCTGTCGAGACCATGAATCGCATCACCAGCAAACGCCTATAAGGGCGCCCGCAGCGCTACCTCCGCACCCGCCGCAAAACCTTTGTGGGGACGCGGTTGATCGTCCTGCAGACGGCCGGCAAGGTCAATCTTCCAGCCGTTCCAGGGCAGCGACACGCGCGCCTCGCCAAGATTAAGCAGAACCGGCACGGGGCTGACGATATTGTTCCCCGCGGAATGGCTGCTGCCGATCGTGGCGTGATGGAAACTCAACTCATAAAAGCGTCCATCCGCATCGCTCCAGCTTCCTTGAAGCGACAACAGAGTGGAATCATCATCCAGGCTGAACCCCAGGGTGCGGCCACGGTAACGCATGCCGTCGAAATAGGTGCCGTTGGTATAGGAAAAACCATAGATGTCGCTGCCAAAGCTGAAGGGATGCAGCGTGGCGATGCTGTCGCTGAACTCCGCCGTGAGCCGGACGGGATTTTCCGGGGCGGGCAGGAAGGCGCTGAGACCGAAGAGATGGCTGGTGCCGGAATGGTTGAACCAGGAATAGTCCTCGTTCATCAGCTGCAGATAGGCCTGGAACGGCACGCCGCCCAGGGTGTGGCTGTATTTGAAATCCCAGGTCGCCTCGTCATTGGTCTTGTTGACGTCGGTGGGATTGTTGGCGAAATGAAAATAGTCCCGGATCGGAGAACAGGGATGTCCCTGTCCGCAGAACTCCTCCGTGCGCGCCACACCCACTTCAAAGCCATTGAAGGGATGAATGGTGATGCGGGCGGCGTTGTAATAGGTGTCGGGCTGGATGCGCGGCCCGTCGAGATAGCCCAGGAAAAATTCCGCCTGCCATGGGCCCAGCCAGCGCAGCACCGGCCAGCTTGACGCCGAGGTCTGGGCGCGTTCGATACCCACCTGCGGCATCGGCCGGGCGTTATTGGACAGGGCGAGGGCCGAGATATTGCCCGGTCCCCACCAGTGATCGAGATATCCCGCATACAGACGCACATCGCCCAGCCGCACCGAGCCATAACTGCCGTCGGGCATAAGCTTGGTATTGCCGCCGAAATAGGACCCCTGCGGCGCGCTGGCCGAGAAAGGCACGGAATTGCCCGTGAAATTGGTGGTGATGGCGCCCAGCGAAACCCGACCCGAAAAAACCCCGCTGGTGCCTTCGGCGGACAATTGGGCCTGGCCCTCCCCCCGTCCCATACCGTCAAAGCCATAAACGACATTCGGCTTGTTGGTGGCATCCAGGCTGGCCCACGCCCTGCCCCGGTGGGCCGTTTCGGCCTCGGCCCGCGCCAGAACTCGTTCGGCCGCGGCTCTCACCGAGGCCGGCTGGCCGTCCAGATCGGCATGGGAAAGATCGCCAAGCAGCGACGCCCAGGGCAATGGCCATTGGGTGGTGATGTCTTCGATCGCCCCGGTGGATTGGAGCAGTTCGATATCGGCGCGAAGCTGGTTGTCACCAACCTCCGCCCATGGGGACGCGGATACCGGCAGCGATGTCCCCGAACACACCAAAAGGGCAAGCGCGACCTTCCAGCCAAAAAACCTGGTTCGCATGAATCTCCAGAACGTGCCCCCGGTGATTCCAAAGATAAACTTTTTGCATTTGCGAACAAGCTGGAATTTATGACAGGCGCACGACGTGATCGCGGCCGCCCGCGATTAAAAATTCGTCAGTCACGGGCGGGCAGACAGCTCACGCCCCGGGCGCTCAGATCGGCGCAAAAGGCCGTGCCGTTCTGCCCCGCGGTCACGTTGATCCGCAGGCGGTAATAGCGCCCTTTGCCCGGCAGATCGGCCATCACGATGTGCGGTGTGATTCCATCCAGCGCGCGCCCGGCGCGGAGCTTGGCTTTGTCCCAGCCCGCATTGGCCTCGTCCTGACTGCGCCAGGCGCCCAATTGGACTTCCATGCCACTTTGCCTGGCCCCGCCAACGCGCAGCGCGCGCGCCGGTTGATCCAATGCCGGGCGCAGCATCACCCGATCCGCGCTGCTGACCCGCCGCATGGAAGCATCAGAAAGCAGCCCGTTCTGATTCTGCGCCTCGCGCCGGGGCGGATGCAGCACGATCGGGACGGTCTGAGCCGACGGGCTTTGGGGCGCCTGCAGGGCGATGACACTCGATCCCGCGCTTGCGGCCTGCGCCGCCGCGCGAACAGGCGATGCGGCAGAGGGAAGATGCAGCGCAATCCGGTTCTGGGCATCGGCAACGGTGCCATCAGGCGGTCCACCCAGCGCCTCCAGACGGGCGGACGCAAGCACATAACCGGGATCGGCGGCGACGGCCCTGGCGTAAAAGCCCCGTGCCGAAAGCATGTCGGCCCTGGCTTCCGCGATCTGTCCCAGCCCATACCAGGAATATTGGGGCTTGCTGCCATTGGCCGTAAGCGCCGCCTGATAGTCCCGCGCGGCATCGGCGAATTTGTTCTGGCGGCGATAAATATTCGCGCGATTATTCAGCGCGGTCGCCAGACTGTCGCCTTTGAGCGCGATAACGGCGCTGTAATCCTTGGCGGCCTCGTCCAGGTGCCCAAGACCGTCGCGCAGGAAACCGCGCTGCAGGAGCGCCTGTGTTCGTACCGCAACCGGAAGCGCGCGAGAATCGAGCGCCGCGGTGAAATCGCTCATGGCGGCATCGGTCGAGCCCAGAAGTTCCTCGGCCAGGCCGCGATAGAGAAGCAGCCGGCCGCGCTGGACGGGCGATACGGCCAAGCCTTTCAGCGCCGCCTCCGCCAGGAGCGCCGCATGCTGGGCGTCCCCCCGGTCCAATGCCCCTTGGACCTCCGCAATCAGCGCCGGGGTTTCGGGCGCAGACCAGGCCGTTCCCGCCATGGTCATGGCGGCAATCACCCCGATCCAAGCAATCTTGCCCATCGCAACCTGCCAAATCCTTGAAACTGGACAATAATGGCGGGCCCATGCCATGAAACAGGTGCTTTACGAAAACATCCCCTGGAAAAATGCATGTCCACTTCAAGACCTGTGCGCAAAGC
Organism: Rhizomicrobium sp.; assembly: GCA_035547275.1. GTDB lineage: Bacteria > Pseudomonadota > Alphaproteobacteria > Micropepsales > Micropepsaceae > Rhizomicrobium. Next base: position 43,654 of record DASZVQ010000082.1, on the reverse strand, counting down.
TGTCTTTCCCGTGGCCGGCATGGGCACCCGCTTCCTTCCCGCCACCAAGGCCATCCCCAAGGAAATGCTGCCGGTTGTCGACAAGCCGGTGATCCAATACGCGGTCGAGGAGGCGCGCGAAGCCGGTATAGAACAGTTCGTCTTCATCACCGGCCGCGGCAAGCACGTCATCGCCGACCATTTCGACCATGCCTATGAGCTCGAATCGCTGCTGGAGGAACGCTCCAAGACGGCGGAACTGAACAGCCTGCTCGAATCGCTGCCCAAGACCGGCTCGGTCGGCATGATTCGCCAGCAGCAACCGCTCGGCCTGGGACATGCGGTGTGGTGCGCGCGCCATTTCGTGGGCGATGAACCTTTTGCCGTCCTGCTGCCCGACGACCTGATGTGGGGCAAGCCCAGCGCCCTCTCGCAGATGGTGATGGCGTATCGCGAGGTCGGCGGCGGCATCATCGTGGCGGCGGAAGAGAAGCCGATGAATGAGGTCAAGCGTTATGGCGTGGTGGACCCCGGCCAGCGCAAGGGCAACATCACCGAGGTCAGGGGCGTGGTGGAAAAGCCCGATCCCGCCAAGGCGCCGTCCAATCTCTGCGTCATCGGCCGCTACATCCTGCAGCCGGAGATCTTCGCCATCCTGGACAAGCAGGAACGCGGCGCCGGCAATGAAATCCAGCTGACCGACGCCATGGCGCAGATGATCGGCAGGACCCCGTTCCATGCGGTCAAGACAGACTGCGCCCGCTACGATTGCGGCGACAAGGTGGGCTTCCTGCACGCCAATATCGCGGTCGGTCTTTCGCGGCCCGATATCGCGCCGCAGCTCTCCGCCATCCTCAAGGGACTGGTGTGACCGTTATTTCAAGGCGCAGGCTGGCCGTGGCGGCGATGCTGCTTCTGGCGGGTTGCAGTTCTTCGGACTCCGGCAACACGAATTACACGCAGTTCTATCAGCTGGCGAAGCAGAGCCTTTCGGCAAGCTTCGGCAATGTGCGGGTGACGCGCGACCAGGCGGCCGCCATCCCCTATGCCAGCATCGGCTACAGCATCGATGGCGGCAACCAGATGCTGCTGGTGCTGGCGACCGATACCAATGGCGAGCTTCTCTGGACGGGTCCCAGCCATGCGGTGATCGTCACCCGCGAAGGGCGCATCGTCCGCACTGTGGGCCTTGGCCATGACCTGGCCGCTCTCACCACACGGGAGGGCGTCTCGCCCTCGCCCGGCGACGCCGTGAAAGGCCCGTTCTCGACCACCAGGCTCGAGGATTTTCCCGAACTTGGCCTTTATGGCGTCCGGGTATCGTGCCGCGCCCATCTGGTCGGCCGGCAGACGGTCAACATCCTGGGCCAGGGCGTTGTCACCAACCGGGTGGACGAAGCGTGCCGGAGCGAGAAACCCGAATGGTCTTTCGTGGACAGCTATTGGGTGGACTCGGACAACGGCCAGGTCTGGCGCTCACGCCAGCATATCCATCCCAAGGGCGGAGAAATCGAGACCGAGCTGTTTCGGCCACCCGGCTGAGAAAGCCCGCGCGCGCAAAAGATGGGCCGCCTCGCGGGCTCCCTTAATCCAAATTCCCGCGCGCTTTATCAGGGCGTGGTGGTGCTGGTGGACGCGGTCGTCTGTGTGACCGCGCCGCCGCCATTGCTGCTGGCGGCCAGGCCAATGCCCACCCCCGCCAAACCGATACCGATCGCAATCAACAGGGCATTGTTCTCGGTCTGGGCCTTCTTGACGCCCGCGGGCTTGCCGGCGGGAAGCGTTGTCGCGGCAAATGCGTTCGTCGCGCACAAGCTGGCCGCCAACAGGACCGCACCAAAAACCCGCATGAAAGACTCCATAAAAATCTAGCTATTTCAGGGGCGTTGGCGGACTTCTACGCACCCACCCGCGCCACTGTCAATTCACGAGAAGAAAACCGGTTCGGATGCCGTGAGAAAGAAACGGGCAGTGTTGCCGCAACGCAACAATCTTTCTCGATACAGCCCATTTTGCAACAGGGACAAGCCCCTCCCTTGCCGGACCAACTCTGCTAAGTAAACGGCTCCTCCACATGGGCTATCCCCAGATGTCTGTTCATCCAGTTGTCCTGTCCGGCGGCGCCGGATCGCGTCTTTGGCCCCTCTCGCGCAGTCTTTTTCCAAAGCAGCTCCTGGCTCTGGCGGGCGAACGCAGCCTGATCCAGGACACGGTATTGCGGGTGCAAGGGGGGACGTTTCTTTCGCCGCTGATCGTCTGCAATGTCGAACATCGCTTCCTGATCGCCGAGCAGATGCGTGAGGCCGGAGTAACCCCGCAGGCCATCGTGCTGGAGCCTATCGGGCGCAATACCGCCCCCGCCGCAGCCATCGCGGCGCTGATGGTCGCGGAGAAAGATCCCGAGGGCGTACTGTTGCTGATGCCGGCCGATCATATCGTGCGCAACAGCGCCGCCTTCCTGGAAGCGGTTGAGCGCGCCACCGCCGCCGCCGAACGTGGCTATCTGGTGACCTTTGCCATCACGCCCGATGCCCCGGAAACCGGTTATGGCTATATCCGCCGCGGTGCCCCGCTCGATGGCCTGCCGGAGACATTCTCGGTGGCCCGCTTTGTCGAAAAGCCCGATGCGGCGACCGCCGCGGGTTATGTCGCATCCGGCGAATATGGCTGGAACAGCGGCATGTTCGTTTTCAAGGCGAAACTGTTTCTGGCCGAACTTGAACGGCTGGAGCCCGAGATGGTGGCGCAATGCCGCGCCGCGATCGCGAGCGGCCGGCAGGATCTGGATTTCTTCCGGCTCGATGAAGGCGCCTTCGGCAAGGCCAAATCGATCTCCATCGACTATGCCGTGATGGAGCGGACCGACAAGGCCGCGATGGTGCCCGTGGAGATGGGCTGGAGCGATATCGGTTCCTGGGATTCGCTGTGGAGCGCTTCAACCCAGGATGCGTCCGGCAACGCGATCAAGGGTGACGTGCTGCATCATGGCACGCGCAATTCCTATCTGCGCAGCGAAGGCCCCCTGGTGGCCACGGTCGGGGTGGAGGATGTTGTCGTCGTTGCGACCATGGATGCGGTGCTGGTGAGCCACAAAAGCGCATCCCAGGACGTGAAGCGCATCGTGGAACAGCTGGAAAAGCAGGGCCGCGAGCTGCACACCACCCATCGCAAGGTATTCCGCCCCTGGGGCTCCTATGAGGGGATCGACAATGGCGAGGGCTTCCAAGTAAAGCACATCACCGTCAATCCCGGCGCCAAGCTGTCGCTGCAGATGCATCACAAGCGCGCCGAACACTGGATCGTGGTTTCCGGTGTTGCCCAGGTAACGTGCGGCGACAAGGTCTTTGCGCTCAACCAGAATGAGTCGACCTATATTCCGCTGGGCGCCAAGCACCGGCTGGAAAATACGGGCAGCGAACCGCTGCACCTGATCGAGGTTCAGTCGGGCTCCTATCTGGGCGAGGACGACATCGTCCGGTTCGAGGACACTTACGGCCGCAGCTGATTGGCCCAATCATCTGCGGATCGGTCTCATCGCTGATCAATTGACGCCGCGATTTCACATCGGAAACGGGCCGCGCCTGTCCGTGAGTCTTTCCAGGTATTCGCCGTAGCCGCTCTTGTTCAGTCGCCGTGCGCACTGCCGGAGCTGATCGGCGTCGATGAAGCCTTTCTGGAAGGCGACTTCCTCCGGGCAACCGATCTTGATTCCCTGTCGTTGTTCGATTGTCCTTACGAATTCTCCTGCCTGAATCAAGGTGTCGTGGGTGCCGGTGTCTAGCCAGGCAAAGCCGCGCCCCATGACCTGCACGCGCAATTCCCCGGCCTCCAGATAGTGGCTATTGAGAGTCGTTATTTCCAATTCACCCCGGGCCGAGGGGCGAATCTGCCGGGCGAAATCACTAGCGCGCGAATCGTAGAAATATAAACCCGTCACGGCGTAATTGGACTTCGGATAATCCGGCTTTTCTTCGATGGACACGGCGCGTCCTTTCTCATCGAACTCGACGATGCCATAGCGTTTGGGGTCGGCGACTTCATAGGCAAACACGGTGGCGCCGTTTTTTTGCGCCACCGCCTGAGCGAGCAGGTCCGGCAATCCGCTGCCCCAAAAAATGTTATCACCAAGAATCAATGCGCTTGAATCGCCCCCGATAAAGTCTTCACCGAGGATCAGTGCCTGAGCCAGCCCTTCCGGTCGGGGTTGGACGACATAGGACAGGCGGATTCCGAATTGCTCGCCGGTCCCCAGGAGGCGCTCGAAGGCATCGCGATCCTCGCTCGTGGTAATGATAAGGATATCCTGGATGCCCGCCTCCATCAGCACCGACAGCGGATAATAAATCATCGGCTTGTCGTAAACCGGCAGCAGCTGTTTGCAAGCTGCCAAGGTCAAAGGCATGAGCCGGCTACCCGTGCCGCCCGCCAGGATGATTCCCTTCATGTCGCACCTCTTTTGATTTCTTCGAGCACGGCACTCAATGCATTTTCCCAAGGACCTGACGTTATTCCGAAACCTGCCCGGAGTTTGCTGCAATCCAATCGCGAATTCTTCGGCCGCTTCGTAGGCGAAGGATATTCTGAAGCGGCGATGGGCACGATACGGGCTTTCACAGGGAGCCAGTCTGCAACGCCGGCGAAAATCCGCTCGGCGAAGCCTGCCCAACTCGTCATGCCATCCGCCGCTAAATGGAACGTTCCGTAATGATCTGCAGGATATGCTCCGCACAGGGTGGTTGCCACGGTCAAAATCGCGTCGGCGATCTGAAGGGCCGATGTCGGACTGCCAACCTGATCGCAAACAATGCGCAGTTCATCACGTTCCATACCCAGCCGGAGCATGGTGCGGACAAAATTCGTGCCCCAGGGGCTATAGACCCAGGAGGTCCTCAAGATAACGTGAGCATCCCATGTCTCGCGCAGGATGATTTCTCCTGCGAGCTTGCTTTTGCCATACACATTGAGCGGATTGGCAGCATCGTCTTCGCGATAAGGCCCGTCCTTCTGTCCATCGAAGACATAGTCGGTGGAGATATGGATGAGCGGTATATTTCGGGCCGCGCACACTTGCGCCATCTCGCGCACGGCTTCACAATTTAGCCGAAAGGCCAGGGATGGTTCCTTTTCGGCCTTGTCCACGGCGGTATAGGCTGCCGCGTTTACGACAATGTCGGGCTGCGGCGAATTGGAGAGCGCGCGCGCAACAGCACCAGGTTGCTCCAGATTGCAATCCGCCCGGGACAGTGCAGTTAATCGTACACGCTCCCCGGCCGCCGCTACCATGGCTCGAGCGACCTGACCGCTCGTTCCGAACTGCAACAGCTGGATCACTGTCCGATCATCGCTGTGAATGGTGAACGAAAATCAGCGAAAGCCGGCAATGCGGTGTCCTTCGGCGAAATTTCCGCACCCGCAAAGGAGGGCCAGGCAATGGCCAATGCCGGATCGTTCCAGAAGATGCCCGCGTCAGATTGCGGCGCATAAAATGTCGTCACCTTGTAGACGACCTCGGTATCAGGCTCCAGAGTACAAAAACCGTGAGCAAAACCCTCCGGAATGAACATCTGACGCCAGTTTTTACTGCTCAGCTCCATGGCCACATGCCGACCATAATGGGGCGACTGTTCACGCAAGTCGACTGCGACATCCAAGATGCTGCCTCGCACCACGCGGATCAATTTTGCCTGAGCGCAAGGCGGTCTTTGAAAATGCAATCCCCTGACCGTGCCCTGCTTCCTGGACAGCGAATGATTGTCCTGCACGAACTGGAAATCGATGCCTTTTGCTGCCAGCACCTCATGATTGAACGTTTCAGAAAAGAAACCACGCTCATCCTCGAACCGCTTGGGCTCGACAAGCTTCAGATCCGGTATGGCGAGCGAGGTAACCTCGATTGACATGGTTAAGCCCGAACCGTGTGAAGGCCCAGCCGCTTCTGGGCGACACCGCGTTGCTGGAGGGCCTGCCACCACCAACTGTTTTCCAAATACCAAACGACAGTCTTGCGCAACCCTTCGTCAATCGTGGTGGCCGGCCGCCATCCCAATTCCCGCTCGATCTTGCTGCAATCGACAGCATAGCGCGCGTCATGGCCAGGGCGATCCTGCACAAAGTGGATCAATGACTCATGCGGCTCGCCGCCGCGCAATTCGTCGAGGATGGCGCATACTGCCTTAACCAGATCGATATTGTGGCGCTCGCTGCGGCCGCCCACATTGTAGGTCTCTCCCCGCTTGCCCCGTTCCAGGATTGTCAGCAACGCCGAGGCGTGATCCTCGACATAAAGCCAGTCGCGGATATTGAGGCCATTGCCATAGACCGGGATCGGGTTACGTGCCAAGCCGGATAGAATGACGACTGGAAGCAGTTTCTCGGGAAACTGGTAGGGACCATAATTGTTTGAACAATTGCTGATGACGGTTGGAAGGCCGAAGGTATGGTGCCAGGCTCGAACCAGCATGTCTGAGGACGCCTTGCTGGCGGAATATGGGGAGTTGGGAGCATAATTGCTTGTTTCCGAAAAGGCGCCGCTCGGGCCCAGGGAGCCGAAGACCTCGTCGGTCGAGATATGATGAAAGCAGAAACTCTTTCGGCGCACCGTATCGAGCTTCTCAAAATGCCTGCGAGCAGCTTCCAGCAACGTATACGTGCCGAGAATGTTTGTGTCGATGAACTGTGCCGGTCCATCGATTGAACGATCGACGTGGCTCTCTGCGGCCAGATGCATCACGGCATCAGGATCAAACTGATCAAAAACAGCGGAGAGCGCGGTATGGTCGCGGATATCGGCTTGAACAAAACGGTACGCAGCACTCGGCAGAACCTCATTCAAATTGTCCAGGTTGGCCGCGTAGGTCAAACTATCCAGGTTGAGCACCTGATGTGCCGTATGGCGCAGGCAATGGCGAATAACCGCCGAGCCGATAAATCCAGCCCCTCCGGTTATCAAGATGCGCATGCTTAACGCTCCCCAAGAGCAATCGAACGAGGTCAATGGCAGCCTAAACCAGGTCGAGGCTACCAGCTAAGCCTTTGTAAATAAAAAAACAATTCCAGTTTTCACAGCCGCCGACAGCATAGGCGTTGAGGCCATCATCAGCAAGCTCGCCTGCGCAGCCGATCTGGGCGTCTTTTGGCTCATACAGCAAGGGATAAGCAATAGACTTCGCGTGCAGCAGCAAACCGCTGTCCGCTTTTAGGATACTTAAGAGCGCAGTGACCTGCACCGTCAGGCGCGGATCAATTGTTGTGAGCCAGAACCGCCAACGAGGCGATGGTCACCGCGAACGAGCTCATGATGCTGGTCACGTCCAGGATGATCTGGCGCGTGAACAGGGGCGCCAGGTCGCGGGGGACCACAATGGTGCTTCCAGGCGGTAGCGTGGCAACATCGAAGTTCAGCCAGGAGGTATCCAGGCGCCGCGCCGATCCATCGGGCATGACGATGAAAGTCATGTCGTCATTGGCGAACTGGGCATAGCCGCCTGCCCGCTTGATATAGTCTTGAACCGACATACCGGACCGGTAGCTGTAGCTTCCGGGCTGCATGACCTCGCCTAGTACGGCAACCGTTGACGGCCGCTGGGGAATGAACACCACGTCACCAGGTTCGAGCAGCGGGTCCTGCGCCGGATTGGCCGCAAGCAAGCTGGGATCGGCATCCATGGCAATGCGGCCCAACGGCTTTTGGGTGCGCAGCTGGGTGATAAAGCCCTGGATCGCGGTGACGGCATCGCCGGGGATCTTGTCGCTGCCGATGCGCGCCATGCCCGCGATCAGCTGGCTCTGGATCTCGTCCGCGGCGCGGTTATAGCCATCCTGCTCGACCGCCGCGGCGGACTTGCGCAGAAAGACCGTGCCTTGCGGATAGGCCGTGGTCGTTAATCCGCCCGCACGCATCAGCACATCCGAGAGGTGTTCGCCACGCGTGATGGGATAACTGCCGGCGAAGCGGATCTCGCCCTGCACGGTGACCGAACCGATGCCGGCATCGGTGAAGACCTTGTTGAAGTGCAGCTGGTCATGGGGCCGCACAATATAGCTGGCCAAGGTGCCCTGGCGGAGCGGCAAGGTCTGGCGCTGGCTGGCGGCGCGGCCATTGCGGCTGTCCACCACCGTGGTGAGAAGTTCAACCCCACTCTCATCGGCCCAGCTGTCGGTGCCCCCGGCAGCCTGCACAAGATCCGCCAGGGTGACATTTGGGCCCACAAGATAAGGACCGGGGCCGTGCACGGCGCCATCGAGCCTGGCCCGGTGTTCGATCAGGAAATTGACCAGCACCAGCGGGTCGACATTGAGCTGCCGCGCCAGTTCGCCAAAGGTGTGAACCTCGCGATTGGTGGCATAGCCTTCCTGGGTCACCGGTTGGATCTGATAATTCGGCGCGAAGAATTGTCCCGACGCGCCGGCAGGATTGTTCTGGCCGTTCGTCTCGCTCATCGTCTCCGATATGCCCGCGGACGTTGTGCCCGGCACGGCCGCACCATTGACAGCCATCCCGTTGGATTGCTGGCCATAGGCAGCCCCGGCCGTGGTGCCATAGGGCTGACCGACCACGGCGGTTGGAGCCTGAAGCGGAATGCCGGTCTGCGAGGACAGCAAGGCGGCCTGCTGGGCCTGCGCCGCCTGAGCCGGGGTCTGGTTGGCGGTGGAACCATTCGCGGTCAGGAGAGACTGCTGATAGGCCTGCTGACGCAACAAGGCATCGACCGAACCCGGCGCGGCGACATTCAGAAGCGCAATGATGTCGCTACGCTGGATGTTGTCCGGCACGCTGCTGAAGTCTTCCTGCCCTGAGGAATAGGAATCAAGCTGACCCGGCTGCAGGCCGAACGGATTGTCGGGTGTAATGGGTGTGGCGACGGGAGGCGGCGTCGTCGCCACTCCATTGCTGTTATTGCCGCTGCTGCTGGAAGCCGCCGCGGAGGCCTGAGCCGCAGCGGCGGCATCGGCACGCTGGGCTTCCAGGGGATTGCGGATGCGCGCCTGATCGAGCGCCAGTTTGCTGAGATAGGACCTGAGCACAAAGTCCAGCAAATGTGCTTCATTGACGGAAATCGGGCGGATGATGTCGTCAGTCTGCAGGACCTGATCCTCGGTGCCGCCAAGGACCGCCGCCGGTGTGAAGGCAATCAGCGAGCGCAACAGCGTCCGCTGGTCCTTGCGCACGATAATGCCGAACAGCGTATAGGGGGACTGGCCCAGCGCGCCGGGGGCGCGGATGACATCCGAAAGGCGAGTGCCGGTCGTAATCGGATATTGTCCGGCAAGCCCCAGGCCGCCCGACAAGGTCGCCTGATCGCTTGCGAGATCGGCGCCAAGTTCGACACGGAGAATTTCACTGTCGCGAATCTGGCCCGTATCACCTGAGAGCGAGACCAGGGCAACCCGGCCATCGGCCTCGATGCGCTGGACCGCAAGACGGTAACGGCCGCGCACTTCCTGGCCACCGGCAAGCGCCAGCAACGACCGCACCGAAATGCTGCTAGCATGCGCCGGAAGCTCATAAATGCCCTGCTGGCGCACAAGGCCCGCCACCGCAACGGTGCGGCCCAGCGGTGGCACGACGATGCGATCGCCATCCGCAAGACGCATCATTCCCGCGTGCGCGCCAGGCGTCAGCAGGCCATAAAGATCCACGATATAGTCGTGGCCGCCGCGCTGGACATGAATATTACGCAGCGAACCGCTCTTGCGGACGCCGCCGGACAGCAGAAGTGCATCCGCGACGGACGACAGGCCGGTCAGCAGGCGCACGCCCGGCACATTCACTTCGCCCGATACCTGCACGCTGATCTGGCGTACACGCCCTATCGCCACCGATGCCGTGCTGGCCACATAGGCGCGGTGTACAGCCGCCTCCACATCCTGCCGGAAACTGCCAAAACTGCGTCCGGCCGCGGAAATGGGTGGAAGCCGCGGCAACACCACCTGGCCGTTGCGATCCACACTTGTGCGGACATCGCTATTTTCCTGGCCACGCAGCGACACCACGACCTCGTCGCCGGGCCCCATGATGTAATCATCCTGGACCGCGCCGGTTTCCGGCACGGTGACCTGGCGTCCTGTCCCGAACTGGGCATAGCCATATTGCTGCAGCACCACGCCGGCGCGCGCGGACATGATCTGCTCAAGGCGGGACCGCGGCAAAACCGGAACCGCGCCAACCGCGGGCTGCAGAGTCTGGCTCTGAGGCTGGTTGGATGTGGTGTCGACCACGCCATTGGTCAGCCCCCCCAAACCACCAAGACCGCTGGTCGCGCCGCGCTGGACCTGCTGCAAGAGCGACAAGGGATCGGTACCGGACGTCTGGGCCAGACCGTCACCTGGCACAGCCATCCAACTGACCATTGCAAGCAGAAGGGGGATGAAAAAACCGGCTTTGGAAAGGCCATGGCTGCGGCATTTGCCGCCGGCATTTTTCGGCTGTGACACGAAAGGCGATCCCAGGTTCGACAGGCCGCTGGTCTAGCACAGGGTCTTTGGGGGGGAGAAGGAAAAAGATTTTCCTTGCAATTGCTTAGGCGAAAGGCAAGGAAGCCATGGACGGGCGGATCGAAGGTCGGACGAAGTGAAGGGACGGGCGCCGTTACCCGGCAGCGGAACAGAAGCCGCCCCCAATACCGGCCGCAAAGCGGTGTGGAAGGCCGGGCTGGCGGGTACCAGCGCCCTGGCCGCACTGCTGGTCGTAACCCCCGCTTTTGCGCAGGAAATTCCGGACGATCCTTCCAATCTGTTCGGTAGCCGCGGCCTGATGGGGACCCCCAGCGCCCGGATGGCACCGGATGGGGAATTGTCCGTAGGCGCCAGTTTCCTCAGGAACAACCAGCACTATAACTTCGAGTTCCAGGCGCTGCCCTGGCTGGATACCACCTTCCGTTATTCCGGATTACAGCATTTCAACCCCGACTATTCGGTCTATTACGACCGGGCTTTCGGGTTCAAAGCGCGCCTTTGGCAGGAGGGAGATGTTCTTCCCGCCGTCGCGATCGGTATCGACGACATCATCGGAACCGGCGTTTATAGCGGCGAATATTTGGTCGCCTCCAAGCGCTTTGGCGACGTGGATACCAGTATCGGACTGGGTTGGGGACGCTATGCGGGAGACGCGACATTTCGCAATCCGCTGTCCGTGGTTTTCTCCTCCTTTACGAACAGGCCCAGCTCATATGCGCAAGCGGGCAATGGCAACGCGCCGGGCTCGGGTCTGTTCAGCAGTTTCTTCCACGGCGCGAATGTCGGCGTGTTCGGAGGCGCGGTGTGGCACACACCGCTTGATGGCCTGGCCTTGATGGTCGAATACGACAGCGACAACTATGCACTGGAGAGATCCGTCGGCAATTTCACGCCCCGTAGCCAGATCAACTACGGCATAACCTACGATCTCTCCGACGCCACTCAGGTGGGACTGGACTGGCTTTACGGCACATCACTGGGTGGCAGCCTATCGCTGCGGCTTGATCCGGTACACGCCCAATATCCGCAGAAGATCGAACCGCCGCCGCCGCCGGTCGTGGTGCGCACGCCAGAGCAACAGCAGACGGCGCTGGCCGCCCTGGAGGACCTGCGTGATCCGCGCAACGCGCGCCGCAGCCAGGCTTTCCAGAACCGCAATGCTGATCGCAACGACTTTGTCGATGCGTTGTGGCGGGAAGGCAGCGACTATAGCGACATCCAGGTGAACCGGAACACGCTCGATCTCACGGTGCGTGGCGCGGTCTCCAATACGCGCTGCGCCGCCACGGCACGACTGATGCAGGGCGTGGCGGTCCAGATCAGCCAGATAACACTGCGCGATACCGAGGGCCACCGTACCATATCCTGTGCGGTACCGCGCACGATCCAGGGCCCGCTGGTCAGTGCCGCGCTTCTGTCGGCGACCGACATGGAAAAACTGGCCACGCCTGCGGTGCAGGTCGAAACCATTGACGCCTCTCACGTGACGGCCGCGCCAGACCGCGCGCAAACAGAGCGAACCATCCGCGCAGCCATAACCGCGCAGCATCTCTATGTCTCGGCCCTGTCCCTGGGCCAGGGCGAATTGACGGTCTATTACACCAACGGCCATTATTTCGCGGAGACCGACGCCATCGACCGTATCGTCCGTGTACTGAGCAAAGAGGCGCCCCCCGATATCGAAAAATTCCGCCTTATCGCGGTGCAGTCCGGCATGCCGGTTCAGGAATTCGACGTTCTGCGCGGACCGATGGAGCGCAGTTATGAACAGGAGGACGGCGATATCTTCAATCACTCCGTTCGTATCCAGACGCCCGCGATGAACCAGCCCGTGCTGGCCGCCGCGAACAGCGAAAACTATCCGCAATTCAGCTGGGGCCTTTACCCGCAATTCCGCCAGGCCCTGTTCGACCCCAGCCAGCCCTTTGGCGTGCAATTTCTCGCCGTGGCCTCCGCGGCGCTGGACCTGGCTCCCGGCCTGTCGCTGTATGGATCGGTTGAAGGCAATCTATATGATGACTTCAACACAGCCCGTGTCAGCGACAGCCTGTTGCCGCATGTTCGTAGCGATTTCATGAAATATTTCACCCAGGGCAAGAACGGCATCGGCAATCTGGAAGCAGACTATCGCTATCGTCTGGCGCCCACGGTGTTCTTCAAAGCACGCGCTGGATATCTGGAAAGCATGTTCGCAGGCGCTGGCGGTGAAGTTTTGTGGCGGCCCGAGGGCGCGCGCTGGGCGCTGGGCGTCGACATCTACCAAGTCTGGCAGCGCGACTTCGACCGTCTGCTCGGCCTGCAGCATTATCACCAGACCACAGGACACATTTCGCTCTATTATGACTCGCCCTGGTATGGCCTGAATTTCGAGTTGCGCGCCGGCCAATACCTGGCCGGAGATCGGGGCTTCACCGTTCAGATCACGCGGCGCTTCTCGACCGGGGTGGAAATCGGGGCTTTTCTGACCAAGACCAACGTTTCGTCCACACAATTCGGCGAAGGCAGCTTCGACAAGGGTCTTATCATCCGTTTCCCGCTTGGCTGGATAGCGCCGATAGAAACCCAGAGCCAGATTGCCATGGACCTGCGCCCTGTCCAGAGGGATGGCGGCCAGACGCTCAGCGGCGATGCGACGCTTTATGAAGAAACGCGCGGTACAAGCGAGGGCGAATTGCTGCGCCAGCGGCCTGGATTGCTGGAAAACTGATAGTCATACCGGTCCCGGGAAAAGCGTGTTAAACAGGCAGACTTAGACGACGGAACGCCCTCAATGGCCATCAGCGACGAATTAGAAGAGCCCTTTCAGGCCCCATCGGCCGCCATAGCCGATTATTTGCGGAAATCCATTTCCGTTTCCTATCTGCTGGGGCTGGTATGGTCTGGCCGTGGGATCGTCATCATCACGACTATCATTGGCCTGCTTTATGGCGTGTATAGTGTTTACCACGCAGGTCCCTTTTATATGGCCACCATGAGAGTGCAGCCTGCAGCCAGCGACACCAGTCTCGACAATGCATCGGGAGCAGGAAGTCTGCTTGCGGGTCTCACGGGCGGAGGCGGAGCGGCGCAGGTACCCAAGTTCATACAATTCACTTATGCCATGAGCTCTTTGGAAGTCGCCCGTGCACTGATCCAGAAATACGATCTTTTGTGTCGCCTTTATCATAGTCAATGCAATCCCATCACCCACCAATGGAAACCGCGCAACTCCACCGTTTATGATTGGATAGTTAGCGCCACTTCGCGTCTGAGCGGACTGCCCGATCCGAATGTGGGGCCACGAAACCCCATCGATCTCGCCGCATACATTGAACATAACCTTGTCGCGCAACAGCTGAAAAAGACGGACTCGGTGATGACGATTACGTACATCAATCACGATCCGAAATTCGCCGCCCAGTTTCTGTCGCAAGTGGTGCAAGCGACGAACGATTATGTTCGAATACAAAGCCAGGAAACCCAGAAACGTTATGTGGAATACCTGACCGCCAGCGCCGCGCAAACAACAAATGTCGAACAACGCCAGGCAATTGATAATCTTCTGCTGCAAGAAGAGCGTCAGCTGATGATGACGGAGGTCGATGTTCCTTATGCGGCCCAAATCCTGGATGGACCAACCGTCACACCTGTCAACCGGGCCTTGAAGACAATCGCGATATTTACGGCTCTCGGCATTGTTCTGGGCCTTGCAGTTGCAATGTCGCGCGACCTGCTTCCGCGCCGGTGGCGGGTGTGGTAGCCGGCCTGAAGGCAGCTCAGGGCAGGCAGATTGACGTCCAGGAATATCTCGTCTGGTCAACCGTGATCGCCGTCCTGATGTTCGTCCCCATCGGGAGACCATCATTTTTCATCGGCTACGTTGTTATCATTTTCAACACTGTGTTGTTGCTGGCATTCGACCGACTGACAATTCACCGCAATCACATCATCGCGATCCTAGTGCTGGCAGGCTTCAGCCTGTTCGGCGCCTCATCCGCCGGTACACCTCTCAATGCACCGACCTCCCAGATTCTGGGTATCAGTTTGTTATCGATCTATTATTTTTGTGCCCTCACGACTTTCGGACCCTCGTTAAACCGCTGGATGGAACTCTACATCCCCGGCGCGTTTGCAATCGCAATTTTTGGGTTGGTGAAATGGGCAGCTGGGACCGTGGTTCATTTGGGAGGAGATCCCAGGTTGACATCCATTTATAGCGAGCCCTCCTACTTCATTTATGTCACGCTTCCCGCGGCAAGCTATTGCACCAACCTCTTCATCGAGAAGCGGCGCTATGGATGGGAAACAATAATATTCTTGTTGTCCTACGTGTTGGCAGATTCAATTCTGGGTTTTTTCGGGCTGCTTTTAATTGGTATCATCATCGTCGCCCCCCGTCTTAAAGGATGGCAACTTCTGGCGAGCACCGCCGCTACACTTGGCCTGATCGCCGCTGTTTACGTCGCGAGTGAAAACGTCCGCAGCCGCGCTGATGAGTTTGCCACGGCTGTTGCGAAACAGGAGCTTTCCGGCACCGGTAACACAACCTTCGCATTCCTTTCCAACGTCTATGTTGCCAGCCAGAGCTTCTTGGTACATCCCCTTACGGGGGTCGGGATTGGTGGCTATGCGACCGCATATGACAAATATATTGGCAGCGTTCTTGGTTCCGACAGCCTCGGAAATGCGGCCCAGGATCTGATCAATGCAGACTTTGAACTGAACCGGGACGACGCCGCTTCCATGTTCCTGCGCGTGACGGCCGAACTGGGCTTGCCTGGAATTGCAATTCTTTTGGCGTTTCTCATTGCGTGTGCTCGCGTCCGAGGGGCGCCTTACACCACTATCCGTAATGCCATGCTGCCCTATCTCATCGTGCGGATGACGCGCATGGGGCACTATTTTACTGTAGAATTATATTTTTTTGCAGGGATCTACCTGCTTAACTACCTAAGCTATCGCAACGCCCCCATCGACCCGGCATCTGAGAATAACTTGGCGCGCCCCGGAGGCCTTCCGGAAACGCCAATTTGAAACCCGTCCAGGAGATCGCTATACCCACCACGCATTTGGCTGAATCAAAATCATGTCTAAGCGAGCACTAATTACCGGAGCCACCGGCCAGGATGGCGCCTTGTTGGCCGAGTTGCTGCTGACCAAGGGTTATGAGGTTCACGGCGTCAAGCGCCGCTCCTCATCCTTCAACACCGAACGCGTGGATCATCTCTACCAGGACCCCCACAAGACCGGTACCAACTTCTTCTTGCATTATGGCGACCTGACGGATTCGACCAACCTGATCCGCCTGGTGCAGGAAACCCAGCCCGACGAAATCTACAATCTCGCCGCCCAAAGCCATGTGCAGGTGAGTTTCGAGACGGCGGAATATACCGCAAATGCCGACGGCATCGGTGTCCTACGTCTGCTGGAAGCCATTCGCATCCTGAAGATGGAAGAGAGGGTGCGCTTCTACCAGGCCTCCACATCCGAGCTCTATGGCAAGGTGCGGGAAACCCCGCAACGCGAAACAACCCCCTTCTATCCGCGCAGCCCCTATGCCGCGGCAAAGCTCTATGCTTATTGGATCACGGTAAACTACCGAGAGGCCTATGGGATGCACGCTTCCAACGGCATTCTCTTCAATCATGAAGGCCCGACCCGCGGCGAAACCTTTGTCACACGCAAGATCACGCGCGCTGTTGCAGCCATCCACCATGGTTTCCAGAAGACGCTTTATGTGGGCAATATTGATGCCAAGCGCGATTGGGGCGATGCCCGTGACTATGTAAAGGGGATGCATCTGATCCTGCAGCAGGACAAGCCGGATGACTATGTGCTGGCCACTGGCGAAACCCATTCGGTACGCGAATTTATCGAACTGGCCTTTGCCGAAGCAGGCCGCGGGATCACGTGGCGCGGTAGCGGCGAAGATGAAGAAGGCCTGGATGACAAGACCGGCGATGTGCTGGTCAAAATCGATCCACGCTATTTCCGCCCAACAGAGGTTGATTTGTTGCTGGGTGATCCGACCAAGGCATGCAAAGTATTGGGCTGGAGACACGAAATCACCTTTCCGCAACTGGTGAAGGAAATGGTCGCATCTGACCTCAAAAGGGTCGCAGCCGAAGGCCCCCGCAATTCATGAGCTATGCGCTTGCGGGTAAGCGCATCTGGGTCGCCGGCCATCGCGGCATGGTTGGAGCCGCATTGGTTCGCCAACTTGAACGGGAAAACTGCATTATCCTGACAGTTGGCCGCGAAGCGCTGGATCTGCGCAATGCTGGCGCCGTGCGGGAATGGATGGAGGAAAACCGGCCACAAGCGGTCATCCTCGCCGCCGCGAAAGTCGGCGGCATTGTCGCCAATGATACGTGGCCAGCCGATTTCCTCTATGACAATCTGGCGATCGAGAATGCCATCATTCACGGCGCCTTTGAAACCGGCGTGGAAAAGCTGCTGTTTCTGGGCTCGTCCTGCATCTATCCGAAGTTCGCGCCCCAGCCGATCACCGAAGACGCGCTACTGACCGGACCGCTGGAGCCCACCAACGAATGGTATGCCATCGCGAAGATCGCCGGCATCAAGCTATGTCAGGCCTACCGCCGCCAGCATGGCTGCGACTTCATATCGGCGATGCCGACCAACCTGTATGGCCCAGGCGACAATTTCGACCTCACAAGCAGCCATGTCATACCGGCGCTAATGCGCAAGGCGCATGAAGCAAAGATGTCTGGCGCCAGATCCACGACGATTTGGGGTACCGGAACCCCACGGCGCGAATTCCTGCATGTGGACGATTGTGCGGCGGCGCTGATCTTCCTTCTCCGGAATTATTCCGGTGACGGCCATGTGAATGTTGGTTCGGGCGCTGACATCACCATCGACGAGCTAGCGCGACTGGTCATGGAGGCAGTCGGATTTTCCGGCACCCTGGAGCACGATAAAAGCAAGCCCGACGGAACACCGCGCAAGCTGATGTCAAACGAGAGGCTGGCGGCGATGGGCTGGGCGCCCGAGATCCCGCTGCTGGATGGCTTGAGGTCGACCTATCAGTGGTTTCTGCAACACCGCGCCGTCACAGGCTGACCGGGCCGCCAAACAGGCGAAGCCATAGATTTTTCGGGTCGACCAGCCACTTTTCAATCCGCGTCGTGGCGGCCCACAAGCCATCGCCGGGGCCGTGAGGGCGCTGTAGCGCTTTTTCCAGAAGTCGGCGCTGCTCGCGGCCAAATGGGGTATCGGCCTTGCTGGTATGAAAGTTGTGCGTGATGGATTTTTCGTGCGTGCGGAAGCACGCCCAATACTCATCCACCCGCCGGAATCGCTTTCCGGCAAGCGCAAGATCAATCCAGAATTCACCGTCCCAGGACAGCCTGTTGCACGGGTTGAAACCGCCCATAGCCCGAAAAGGCTCGGCCCGCCAGAAGGTTGCCTGCTGCAGAATGATGGAATTGCCATAGGCACTCCGGCGTAAATTGAACCGGTCGGACCGAAAGCGCCGCAGAACCCGGCCTACCCGATCGATCACATACCCATGGCCATAGATCAGGTCGGCTTCCGGATGTTTTTCAAAAGCCTGGGCAACGCGCGACAAGGCCCCTGGCAATAATAGATCGTCGGAGTTCAGATAGCCAAAAATCGTGCCACTGGCCGCGCCGAACCCCTTGTTAAGGCCGTCCGCCGGCCCCTTGTCGGGCTCAAAAATGATCCGCGCGATGCGGTCGCGATAACGCTCGATGATATCGCGGCTCCCGTCGGTCGAACCGGGGTCCACCACAATATATTCCAGATCGGGATAGTCTTGGTCCAGAACGGAACGCAAGGCCTGTTCCAGATAAGGCGCCTGGTTGAAGGAAATGGTGACCAGCGAGATCTTCATGCTGAAGTGTCTTCCGGATGGCGCCGGCCCGTACGCCTCGTCCGGGTTCTAGCGGTAGCCAAACTTGCAAGTCTCTTCTGATCTTGGGAATATTACCAAGATAAGAATGCCGCCATGGCCAGTCAATCCATCCAGCAACAATTTCCAGCCGACGGTACACGCTAATAAATGCAAGATTCCGGTTACCCTCGCATCGCGACAATAATTGTAAACTTTCACAAGGCGGAGAGACTGGTCGCGGGGCTTGCGCTATTGCGCCAGCAGACGGTAGCGCCCCACATGAAAATAGTCGTTGTGGACAATTCGGTCTCGCGCCGAGAGGCTGAAATCCTTCAGCAGCATGTGCGGCAGGACGAAAACCTGATCATTTCGGCGGAAAATCTAGGTTATTCCCGAGCTGTCAATCTCGCTGTCAGAAACGCCGGCCGCTGTGACTATGTTTTGCTCGCAAGTCCGGATATTCTTGTCGAAGATAGCAGAGCCATTCAGGAAATGGTGTCCCTGCTCCAGGGCGAGCCGCGCATCGCGGTTTTGGCAACGCTTCAACGGAATGATGATGGAAGCCCTGTCGAGGTGGCGCGCCAATTTCCGAGCTTTTGGCGGCAAATTTTGCGGCGGAGCAATCCTCGAGGATTTCAGGAACTGAATATCCAGTCCGGCCTGAATGAAGGTGTGCAAATTATTGATGTGGACTGGGTTCAGTCGTCCTTTGTGATGATCCCTCAGGCATTTTGGGACAAGGTGTCAGGCTTGGATGAAGCCTATAAAATATTCATGGCGGATGTCGCAATCTGCAGGAGAGCGCATAAGCAAGGGCTCCGCGTCGCCGTGACATCCATGGTCAACGTGAGGGCAGATGGCCTACGGGCCAGCCGCGGCGGCATTCGCGATATTTTCAGGAGCAGGCCGCTCCGCATCCATCTGCGCGATGCCATTGTATATTATTTGCGGCACTGACGCGGGCCCAGGAACCAGCTGCAAATTACCCAATCTGACCGAGAAGATCGTCGTACAAGATCTCCAGCCTGTCGACATGCTTGTCCAGAGTTGGCGCGTTGGCCCAATACCGGTCATAAGCGCACTGGCCCAGGCGATTGACCAGATCGTCATCTTTCAGGCGCGTCAGACACGCTGACAGTGCATCGACATTTCCAGCGGGAAAATGAAGCCCATTCACCCCGTCAAGTATCCACTCCCGAACACCGACATTGTCGCTAATCACCGACGGTATCCCCTGCGCCGCGGCCTCGAGCGGCGAAAGTCCCAATGTTTCGGGCCACAGTGAGGGGAAGACAAGTGCCCTGGCCTTCCTCAGCCTGTTCAGCATATCTGAATGACCGAGCCATCCCGGGAGCTCCACAGCCGGGTTCGCGGCAACAATTTCTTCCCGGGCTTCGCCTTTGCCGATAATTGTCGCTGCAACCCCCGCAAGCCGGGCCGCCGTTGCGAAACTCGCAAATCCCTTCTCCGGAGACAGTCTTCCAACCCCCACAAACTGATCGGACACCCCTGGGTTAGATGGCGGAAGTTTCTCCAGATCGACCGGATTCGGTATTACCGACCGCCGTATCCCCGCGGGCAGATACGTGCTTATTTTGTCTAAGCAAAAATCCGATACCGCGGCGAAATGCCAGGGTGCACTGGGCCGGCTGATCGCTTGGTCCTGCAGAATTTGGCGAACGACGCGAAACAGCTTCATGCCATGCGAATGCTTATCGCAGTGGGAAGTCAGGCAAGACCGCGACATTGGCTTCAGAGAGCAGGGTTGCTGTGTTTGATAGTTGAATAGCCCTCCATTGGGGCATGCCAGAAAATAATCATGCACAGCGAATACCGTTGCAAGGTTGCTTCGGCGTATGGCCCACAGACAGCTTGGCGATAGAGCTTTTGTCCAACCATGAACATGCACAATCGTTTTTCGCGGATCCGCTTCGGCTAGCAGCTGAGACAGCTTTCGCTGGGAAGCAGCATTCCAGAGATTCTGAAGCGCGCCCCTGGCTTGGCTGGCATTGTTGGCGCTGGCCGATTGATCCGTGCAAACAACCCGCACACCGGCCGCACGCAGCCGCTCTTCGACGGGCGGCACGGAACAAAAATAGGTGACATCATATCCTCGGCGCGCCAATCCTGCAGCGCTGTCAATGGCAATTTTGCTGTCCCCTCCAGCAACCGAGCCATGATCGTTTATAACAATGATCGAATACTTTCGCATACTTATCGGATCACTGGCATTTTCTTTGATTTTCTCAAATTACCCTAACCAGAGAGTTCCGGCTTGACCAAGTAAAATTATCGAATGTTTCAATGTGTGCTTTGACAGCCTGAAGGTGCCGCTATCGAGGGACATGGCACAGGATGGCTCTTCACGGAATCGCCGGAAATGGGCCCGCGACTGGCTGCGCTAAGCCATGATCGGAGCAAATTCCATACTGCCATCAAGAGCAGGTCTGCATCGGGCCCGATAATAGCGATCAGATAACCAACAGCTCAGGCTGCACGTAGCCGGCAGCGCCTGCCAATTCTCCGGCGATTCGGTGGCATAGGCTCCCGCAACGCATTGTCAGGCACTAACGTTCGATCGCCGGAATAGCATCTTCCACCTGCCGGTAATGGGAGGAGCGTTTGAGAAACCGCTTTTCAACCAGATGCCAAGACAAAAAGGCCATCGACATTGCAAGTGCCATGCCTATAGCCAAGGCGTTCCATGGATTGGAGCGAAACAACCCGCTCAGCACCAAAAGCTGAAGGACAGGGAAATGCCATATGTACAGACCATAGGAGAGATCGCCGAACTTGCCTGCATTTCCAAGATAGGGACCAAAAGCGATTCCCATGACAGCCATCGCCAGAGCGGCTGGATACAGCGGCCCTATATTCAGCCAAAAGGGCAGAACGATCACAATCAGCAGTCCCAATATCATCAAGGGCCAGCGCCAATACATGAACAAGGGTCGAAAATAATAAATCGCCGCTCCCGCAGAAAAAAAGCTTAACTGACCGGGCAGTTGCTTAGCCAGCAGGTCATAAATTGGCCTCGCCGTTCGTTCGGAAGCATAGGACAACACAACGTAATACGCATAGGACAGAAGATATAACGATAAGAGCACCACAGGCTTGGGCGAGCGGCGTAACAGCCACGCTAACAACGGTACCGACAAATAGAATGTGACTTCGACCTTTATGGTCCACAGCGCGCCATCAGCCGCAGGCACCGGGTTTTGCAAAAAGACCCCTGGCGGCGTCGGCGCCAAGAAATTGAAAAAAGCGAGATTTGTGGCAAGGTATTTAAACAGCCCAAGCCCGAAATAGGCCTGCACCGGAAGGACCGTGATTAACGCCCCCACCAGCCCGATTACCACAATGACCACGACGTAAGCCGGCAAGATTCGCCGTGCGCGCTTGGCTGCATAGTCGGCCAAGCTGCGAGACTTGTCGTAGCTTTGAAAAATCAGATATCCACTGATGACGAAGAAGCCATCCACCGCAATGCCAGGATTGGTCCACCGCAACAGGGGCGCCAAAGCTGGTGCGGCGGACAGAAACGCTGCATGGTAAAGCGCAACCATAGCAGCAAAGAGCAATCGCAAACTGTCGAGGTTATTCTGGCGTACAAGATCACGTCCCTCACGTGATCTGGCATAATATCTTTCTTCATCTCTGGATGCGGCTGGTGAATTATTCTGCATGGCTTTTATGAGGGCCGTTTAAGATATGGTCGAGCCATATATATTAGGGATGTCAACGCCGCCACCAGTTTCACCATCATACACCCTTAGGTGCATGATGCCGCCGCAGTGCAGACCGGTTCGACCGACCTTGGCTCCTTCCGTGCGACGATTCGTGGTCTATGGCAGCGGTCTCTTCTTCACCGTCGGGAACCACGCCCTCCATGGCGACCTAAGGTGCCAAATGGCCTACTGCGAACCGATTGATCGATTTTATGGCAATGGCCGCGCGCGGAATGGAAGAAGCCGCGGCGGCCCTCCGGCAAGTGCCCACATGCCAAGCGCCGGCATCGCCGCAAACGGCAATAGCTGCCGTGGGTCAGGCGTTGTCCGGCGATTCGGGCCCCTCGTCCGGTCCACCACCGGCCGTTGGAATGCCCCTGCTTAGGGTCGGCGATAGGATTGAGCCTATGCCTCCTCGCGTGAGAGGGGAAATCCACCGGTTGAGCGCGCCCCAAGCCTAGCCCAGAAAACGACCGCAGCGGCCACGCATGTGCTGAGCAAACCTTTGACCTTGCGCATTGCTGGCAAGCGCCTTGGCTCAGCCTTCCTTTGCCTCGCCCCAGCCGGTTCGGCGACATTTTCTGCGCAAGATGATGTTTGGCGCATACCATCAATCGCCCCAGCAAAATCGCACCTGAAGAAGTTGAGCATCCATTAATTGGCGCTCACATTCCGCATAGCGATCCGATTCTGGATTATCGCGCGATCCTAAGCCGACGTTTTAGTCTGTCCCATTTGGTTTTCCTCCTCAGACGGCGATTGAACTGGGCAAATTCCTGGAACGCTTCGTTGCTATGGACAAGAGGAATGTTCCCCACTTTGATCGGCTCTGAACTGAGCGTCCCATCCCAGATATCAGAGGAAAGGCAGTGCGTGCCACTGCCATCAAAGCCGATATTGTGCGTCAGCGTATGCCTTGGATAAAGCGAAAGCATACCCTTTAATATGACCGATGCCCGCCAGCGAATGGCCCAGGAATCATTGCGGCCGGCGATCTGATCTTCGAGCATCCGAATATAAGGATAGGTGCAATTCTGGTCGAATACTCTCTGCATCCCCCTGCGCTTTAGCTCCGCCAACAGTTGGGTGCCGTTGGGATTGAACTCTTCCCATGCACGTTTCCAAGTTGCCCAGCCCCAGCATTCCGCATCGCACTGGAAAAACGTTTCAGGCATTTGTGTCTCAAAGGGTGGGTGAAATCCGCTGATAGCAGCGACTTGTGGAGTATCTGCATATTTCTCCAGCGCATCATTCATGTAGGTCAAGAAATGAGGTGACGTAATCAGGTCGTCTTCCATCACGATTACGCGACCGTAGCTGTCGCAGATGCTGCTCACCCCGCTGGTAATGGACGACGAAAGCCCGAAATTAATTTCGCGTTCAACAATCTGAACAGACTTGAAGCCTTCAATTGTCCGGATATAACGACGTACGCTCTGAACTAACGTCGCCATATCAGGCCGCTTGGGAGCGTCCGAGAAAACGATCAATTGGCTTTCCGCAGCCAAGCGATTGCGTTTCAACGCATCAATAGTCTGCTGTACATGATCCAGCCGGGCATAGACGAACAGGGCAATCGGCGCACAATTACGGGTCATGGCCGACACATACGCAGCCCACCTCACGCCGGCAATGGGACGCATTGGTAATTTAAATAACACTGAAATTGATGTATAAAATATTCTGGGCAAATTGGTGCTGGACCAAGCAATTGGAACGGTGCAAGAACGGCCCGCTGCGGACAAGGCAAAGCTTTGGGAATAAGGATGAAGGCTCGGCTGGGAATCGTTTTGAGTGGCAGGTACGGCACGCGCTTATTCCTGTGGCACATGCCAAGTTCGAGCCCCTGGGAAAATTTCCGGCGCGGTCCTCAGCGGACCATTCCATGGCATAGGGAAAATGATGGTTGGTGGCGGTGCACACTCTCCGCAATCTTTTGCCGGTCGATGATGTACTGTTACGGCAATCGCGGAACGAAGGTCCGCTCATGACGAACGCACCGCAGATCATATCCTACAATGTCCCGGCAGTGACCGGTCGAGAAGAAAAATGGCTTAGTGAAGCAATTTATAGCCGGCGCTTTTCTGGTGATGGTCCCATCGCTCGAAAATGCGAGAAAATGCTTGAGGCCCGACTTGGCTCAGGAAAGGTGCTGCTCACGCCATCCTGCACCCATGCATTGGAAATGGCGGCACTACTGCTCGAGATAGAGCCGGGCGACGAAGTCATCATGCCAAGCTACACGTTCGTCAGCAGCGCAAATGCTTTTGCGCTACGCGGGGCTTCAATCGTATTCGTGGATATCGATCCACTGACGATGAACATAGACATCGCATGCGTCCGCGCGGCAATTACGACGCGCACCCGTGCGATAGTGGTCGTGCATTACGCAGGCGTTGGATGCGATATGGATGCACTGATGAATGTCGCGCACGAGACTGGCATTGCGTTGGTTGAAGATGCCGCCCAGGCGATCGCCGCCACTTACAAAGGACGCCCTCTTGGAAGCTTCGGTGCGCTGGGATGCATCAGTTTCCATGAAACAAAAAATATTCACTGCGGGGAAGGAGGTGCCCTTGTCATCAATGATGCAAACCTAGTTTCTCGCGCGGAAATCCTGAGGGAAAAGGGAACTAATCGATCCAATTTTCTACGTGGCGAAGTCGATAAATACACCTGGGTTGATATTGGTTCTAGCTATCTCCCAAGCGAGTTAAGTGCTGCATTTCTTCTTCCACAGCTGGAAGACGCCGATGAAATTACTCTTCGCAGAATGGAAATTTGGCAACGCTACTATTCTGGGCTTTCAAATTCGGGGCTCGAGTTACCTAGGCCACCAGCAGAATGTGGACATAACGCCCACATATTCTGGGTTAAGCTTGCTAACGCAACCATACGCGACAACATGATTGCGGCACTGCGCGCCGAGGGCATCCATGCGCCGTTTCATTATGTGCCGCTGCATTCCTCGGGCCCTGGAAGACAGTTTGGAGCATTTCACGGCACCGATAAATGGACAACCAACGAGGCAAGCCGGCTGATACGTTTGCCGCTACACCTTTCCTTGACCGAGAATGATCAGGGGCGTGTGGTTTCAACACTCCTTCGATTGAACATGACATTGCGGTAAACCCATGCAGCCCGATAAGCATGTTATCTGCACTCTGTTCGATCACCGCTACTTGTCGCGCGGCCTATGCATGATCAAATCGGCCCGTCACTATGGCTTTGTCGGCGATATCTGGGTTTTGTGTCTGAGCGATGAATGCGAACGGCAACTGAAGGATATGGCACTGGCCGGTGTCCGCAGGGTCACCCTTGGTCAGCTGGAAGACCTCATTCCATGCCTAAGGGAAGCGAAGGCGAACCGCAGCACCTTGGAATATTATTTCACTTGCATGGCGGCACTGCACACCTGGCTGTTCGAGACCCAGCCAGATATCGACGGCACCATGTATGTGGATTCCGATATACAATTCTTCGCCAGTCCCGAGATCGTATTTGACACCATCGGCGACGCGCCGGTGGCAATCACACCGCACAATTTCACACCTCCGATGCGCTCGCTGGAACGCTGCGGCATTTTCAATGCAGGCTGGACCGCTTTCCGCCGGACGCCGGAAGGGCTGAGCTGCCTCAAATGGTGGCTCGATAGCTCGCTGGACTGGTGCTACGACCGTGTCGAGGACGGCCGTTATGCCAACCAGGCCTATCTGGACCAGTTCCCCACGATTGCACCGGGCACAAGGGTGCTGCACCAGAAGGGCTACAATTGCGCACCTTGGAATATCGGCAACTATAAGATGACGGAACGCGGCGGGCAGCTGTGGGTGGATGATGAACCATTGGTTTTCTTCCACTTCCACGGCATGAAACGCCGCTTCGGTATTTTTCAGATTCAGCATCGAGAATATGGCGCGTCGGTGACATGGCTGATGCGCAACAAGTTATATCGGCCTTATATTACTCAGCTGCTACGCTTTGAACGTCAACAAAGCCGGATGCCGGGAACAGCGAAACCCATAACGGCGGATTTGCGGAGCAAAAAAACTTCCGATGTGCTTCGGTTTCTAGTGAAACTGATACGCACTCCCCGGACTGCATTGGGCAGCCTTATGCGCATCGCGCAGAATTTGCCGATCCTAGTCGTGGGCTCGCGAATATTTTAAGGCCTGGGCGTACTGCCACAAATCCACTAGGTCTCTGAAATACA
Source organism: Rhizomicrobium sp. (assembly GCA_035547275.1). Lineage (GTDB taxonomy): Bacteria > Pseudomonadota > Alphaproteobacteria > Micropepsales > Micropepsaceae > Rhizomicrobium. The sequence goes on along the minus strand of DASZVQ010000082.1, from coordinate 17,421 downwards.
AGGTATTCAACTATTCTGTCTAAGCATGATTGACGTTCACGCCGTGAACGCCGTATATCCGGGGGCAGGACATGCAATGCAGAAAAATAGCGTCGAAAATTCGCGGCTTATCCTGAACCTGCTCGAATCGGTTGATCGTCACGGCAGCCGTTCTCAACGTGTCTGGGCTTCGGAGTTTGGCGTGGCGCTGGGATTAGTGAACTCTTATCTCAAATATTGTGTGCGCAAAGGATTCATCAAGGTGAAGCGCGTTCCCGCGCAACGTTATATATATTTCCTGACACCTAAGGGCTTTTCCGAGAAATCTCGGCTTACGGTCCTACTGCTGTCCAATTCGCTGGCATTTTTCCGACAAGCACGCGCCGACTGTTCCAAGGTGCTTAAGATGGCACAGGCGCGCGGTTGGAAACGCGTGGCATTGGGTGGCGCGTCCGAGCTTGCGGAAATTTCCATGCTGTGCGCGATAGAGACAGGCATTACCATTTGCGCGGTGGTAGATTCTGGTTTTGCAGGTGAGCGTTTTCTCGATCTTCCGGTGGTGTGGAATTTCACCGCCGTGGGAGCTATTGATGGTGTGATCATCACGGACCGTTTAGCGCCGCAGGAAAAATTCGCGGCAGCCGTAGCGGCATGCGGCGCGGACCGCGTGCTTGCACCTTCGCTATTGGGTCTTACATCTGCTCCGCAGGCTGCAGCATGAGCGCCAAGCGTATCATAAAACAGTTGACTGCTTTCTTGCTGCCTGTTGGCGCGATTGCTGGGCTCAATGCCGGCTTGAGGCGCCTGACAGCCGCAACACACCATTTGCAGTTTATCCGGCAATGGCGACTTTCCGCTCGAGCACCTCATCACTTTGACCCTTTCATTGATCTCTGCTGGAAGTGGGAGAAGACCCGCAATCCGATGTCCTGGGAACGAGGTATTTTCGGACTATTGGCGATGAAGCCGGGTTGCCGCCAGTTGGATCTGTGTTGTGGGGAGGGTTTTTATACTCATCGATTTTATTCCGGGCGGGCGGGCAGCGTCATCGCGATTGACTATGATCAAGCTGCCATTGCTAGAGCGCGGCGGCAATTCAAAGCGCCAAACATCGATTATCGCTGCGCGGACATCCGCGAGGAAATGCCACAAGGACCATTCGACAACATCACCTGGGACGCGGGCATCGAATATTTTACGCCATCCGAAATCACCGGCATTCTAGCCGCTATCAAGACACGGCTGGCGTGCGGCGGCATTCTGAGCGGATATTGCATTCCCGATCCCGATGCAATTCCAGGATCGCTTGAAGACGGGCGAAAGTTTGCTGTCGCTTCGCCCTCGGCACTGGTAGAGCTTCTGCGTAGCGAATTCGACAATGTGACCATACTCCGCACAATACATACGGACCAATTTGGAAAGCGCAACAATTGTTATTTCTTTGCCTCCGACGGGATACTTCCTTTCAATGAGAATTGGCTTGATCTCATAAAACATGAGTCAAGGAGCGGATAGGTGATATTTATGCTTAGAAGTTTGAAAAAACTGGCCGCGGTAGGACGCATGTCAGTCAGCGCATTCTGGGGATTATTGCAGTATCGTCGAAATGGTCATATCTCCAAACACATATGGAACGACCTACTCTGGGCCCATTGTGCCAGTAATGGGCGGACAACTGAACTTTTAAATCTCATCACTCGGATCACAAGACCACCGCGCAAGCGAGCATCCGCCGACGGACTCCTAGGTTATTTCGATGTTGCTCGGCAGCAAGATATTGTGGCGGCGCTCAATCGCGACGGATACTATATTTTCCCTGAACTACTACCCGATGATGTTTGTGATGAAATACAGGACTTCGCGGCAAATGCGCAGACCATAGTCGAAACTAATCGTGATCTGAAAAGCCCACTGGTACGCTATGATTCGTCGCACCCGATATCACGAACCTACAAGATTATGGAAAAGGATTCGATCCGCAACCGGGGCATACAGCAGATAGTCGCAGACCCAGTCTTCGTTGCAATTGCCGAATCCTATTTAGGGACCTTACCCGTAATCGGCAGAGTGGATGCTTGGTGGTCGGCATGCTATGGCAACCAACCCGGATCGGATGCGGCTCAACTTTTCCATTTTGATTTCGACGCACCTCCTGCTTGGTTGAAATTGTTCGTCTATCTCACCGATGTGGGACCAGACAATGGCCCTCATGTTTATGTGCGAGAGTCCCATAAGGCGGGACTGGTCCAAGCGCGGGAATTCCGTAGCCGTGGCTATGAACGAATTACGGACGAGGAAATGGCGGCGATGTTCGGTGCCGACAAACTAGTCGAGATCGGCGGCAAGCGTGGCACGGTGTTTATGGCCGACACCCGAGGCTTTCACAAAGGCAAGTTTCCCACGGAAGGGCACCGATTAATCGCGCAGGTGGTCTATTGTTCGCCAATCTTCAACGACTATATCGACCCACCGCCACCACCTGTCGAACAGCACCCGGCCTTTGCGGCCGCGGTTGCATCAAGCCCCGCAATCTATGCCCGTTACCAGTGACTACAACATGAATGAAGGCATCAAGCTTCAATTCAAGGTTCTAACAAATCTGATCGCCTATGTGATTAGAATTCGACCGGATTCGGTCTTTACCGTCGCACTTGGCGTTCTATCGTCAGTCTTGGAAGTGGTGGGGCTGGCTGTGCTGGTGCCCCTGACTCAACTTGCTGCACACCAGTCCCTTGCGCCGCATTCATTATGGCTTCGCGTGGCGGCGTTACTGGGATTCGCAGCGACTCCAGCATTCTATATAGATGCATTTTTCATATTGCTCATCTTGCGCACCTCGACGCAACTGGCGGCAACTATCTTTGCTCACCATCTAAATCGCCAACTCAACGGAATATTCTCGATCCGAGCTCTCGAGGCATTTGTTCAACACCTGAGCTTTGCCGATGTCCAGAAAGAGTCTATCGGTCATTTTGTTTCTGTAGCTGGCGAAGAAGCCGTACGGTCGGCACAGATCGCCAGTTCGATCGCGCGGCTCATCCCCCTGCTAGCGCTCTTCGTACTTTATTTTGCGATGATTACTTATCAGTCGTGGCAGACCGGGCTCGGCTTTGTACTTTTTGCGTTGACGATGTTGGCTTGCCTATGGGGAGCATTCAAGAAATCCCATGAACTCGGTTACCGTTCGCAGATACAAAGCCGCGAAGCGGGTACACATTTCATCGAAACGCTAAGCGGATTGCGGACTGTGCGTAGCTTTACCGCCGAAAGATACGTTACGGAACGCTATGCAAACATGACTCGTGCTTACAAGCGCACATTGTTCCTGATCGATGCAATCAACTCTGTCGGCGGTGCCGTTCCCACCCTCTTCCTGACAGTAGCCATGTTAGTCGCGCTCATCTATTTCATTCCGCAGCAGCAATTGGCCGTAATGCTGCCCGGAATCATGGTAGGCATAATGATGGTTTTGCGTCTTTTACCGCTTACGAACCAGACGTTGGATGTAGCCATGCGCTTGGTGGCCGATCTTAAGGCAGCGGAAAGCGTAGCTGAGATGTTAAAGGCAGTGAAGTCGCGCGACGAAGCTGGCAAGTATTACGGTGCGACTGTGAAGGGACCCATTCGCAAGATAGAATTCGATAATGTCTGCTTTCGTTACGATGCATCATTGCCCATAGTTTTGAAAAACTTCTCGGCCACCTTCCAAGCAGGCAAAAGTTACGCGATTAGTGGACCTTCGGGATCAGGTAAGTCGACCATTATCGATTTGCTGCTTAAATTTTACCAAAAACAGAGTGGTGCAATCCGTATCAACGGTCATCCAATCGATGACCTGGCCGACGAAGCGATCCGGCAAAGGGTTGTGCTCTCGGAACAAGCTGTACGTATCTTTTTTGATACTATCGCTAATAATGTTCGCTTTGGCTATGACGGCAATTCCGACGTGACAGAACCACTTGAGTTGGTCGGACTCGGCGATTTTCTCCGATCCATGCCGGAAGGAGTTGAGACGATGATGGCCTTTCAAGGCGGCAATGTCTCTGGCGGTCAACGCCAGCGCATCGGCCTAGCGCGCGCGCTATTGCGCCATGCGGATGTCCTGATCATGGACGAGAGCACGAGTGCCCTGGACCTTGTCACCCGCGAAACGATCTTGTCCAATATCATCCCGCGCTATCGCGACAAGATATTGATTTTCGTTGCCCACGATCCCGCCATTTTAGAGCGGGTGGACGAGGTGATCTATCTCACTCCCTCCGACGAACCGGTTCCCGTCGCCGTCTGATTCGCCGCCATCGCTAAGTCAGCAGCGATACGGGACGCACCCCGGCCGTCAATTGTGCGCCGCCCGGCTTGTATCATTGCTGCGCGACGAGCATCATCCGCCAGCAATTGCGCTACAGCATCAGCGATCTCCTGCACTGTCGCATCTGTCGGTAACACGTCCCCCGCGCCGGCATCAGCAAAAACCGAGGCGGACCGGACATGATCTTCCGATATCGGAAGATACAAGGCTGGCACACCTAGCGCGGCCAACTCATAGGCCGTAACGCCGAAAGCGACTAATGCCATATCGCAGCGGGCGAAAAGGGCCGGGAGATCAGTCATATTCCTTATCGCATGAAATGCCGGGCTTTGGGCATCAATCCGGGATGCCAACGCATCAGGCGAAGCAAAAGCTGGGCCAATCACAAAATCTGCGCGAAAAGGCGCCTGCATCAGCTTCAACGCATCAAGTGCAAGGTCGGTAAGCCCCATAGGGTCGGCGCCGCCCATGCTCACGACGATAAGACCTTTCTCTCGGCTGACAGCAACATGCGCAGGATCGAATCCCAAGATGCACCATTGCCATCCAATCTTGATTCTGCATGCTGACCCCGTCCAAGACAGCTCTCGTGCTTGCGGCACCGGTGGATAATAGGCATGGGTGGCGGGCAGCCGGCGATCGCTGCCATCGTCGATCACCGCGACAACAGGAATTTTTGCAGCCAGAGCGGCAATATCATCCCGTGTCAGACTGTCTTTCACATCTATGACGGCGATATCGAACTTTTCTTTCCCGGCGAGCCCGATGACCGATAAGTCAGGGTGCACCACGAATCCTGCAGCTGATATCATCGCAGCAACTTCCTGAGGTGCGACGAATGCCACGCCAATGCCCTGAACATCGCGCAGCGCCCGCGCCAGCGACAAACTACGCCGCACATGCCCCAGGCCGGAGCTACCGCCGCCCTGGCAAATGACAAGGGCGCGGCGTTCGCGCTGAGTCATGGACTTTTGGCGAACATGGGCGTTGATATCACGATAGTGCGGCTCATCCCGGATCAGACTTAGAATATCTGCCAACCTCGCCTCACCCGGCGGCGCCCTAAGCCGTTCATAAACCGCCTGAACAAAATCGAGGTCATCGGCAGTGTCCACGCTCAAGCGCACATGATCTGACGCCAACAATGTGTAATCCGGCAAAAACACTGTTTTGACCGCATCGGGATGAAGCTTGAACCAGCTCGTGACATGTTCTTGTGCAACGGGATCGTCGGCCGCATGCGTCATCAGCCAATCCAGTGCTCGTCGGGAGAAAGCGTCGACACCTTCATGCGCACAGCGAGCTCCACGAGACAGCTGAACAAAATCCGCATTGGCTTGACGCAATCCCGCCACCAGATAATCGACAAACTCTGGATCGATGAGTGGCGAATCTCCAGTGATGCGCAGCAGTATTTGAGCGCCGGTAACCTCTGCGGCCAGGCGATAACGGCTCAACACATTGCTCAGGCCCCCCCGGATACAGCGAACGTTCATGCCACGGCAGAAATCTTCCAGGGCGTCATCGCGACTATCCGTGGAGGTAGCTATAACGATACTGTCCACTTCACTGCATTTTCGCAAACGGTGCACCAGATGCCAAAGTAGTGGCTTGCCCGCAATGGGGACCAGCACCTTTCCCGGCAGGCGGGACGAACTCATCCGCGCTTGGATGACCGCGACGACGGGACGGCTGCTGCTCATCCAGCTGGCTTCCAACTTCCACGGATCTTCTTGAGCGGACGCAGCCCGTCCGATGGGTCAGCGCGCCAATCCCGATCTGGCAGCTCCGCCGGTACAGGCTCCTTGTATCCCGCGCCATCTGCGCACAGACCTTCCCGGATTCGGCGGATACAGGGCCCGATTTCGTCTGGCAACCAGCAATGTCCCGTGGCGTATTCTGCCCCAGCACCGTCCAGATCAAGATGAATCTCTACCACGCTGGCATTCCAATGGTGCACCGCGCGCTCGATCACCCCGGAGGAGCGGGTATGGTCGGACCAACCAACCTTGGCGCCTGTTTCCTTGCGGATCGTTTCGATCGCCGACAGATTGGATTGCTCCGACGGCGCCGGGTAAGCCGAAACGCAATGGAGAACCGTGATATCATCGGCACCATTTTCTCGTAGCGTTTCCACCGCCGCTTTGATTTCCTCCATCGTGGCCATGCCTGTGGAAATGATCACCGGCTTGCCCGTCCTAGCGATCGCCCGGTGCAGGTCGTGCCAGAGCAGTTCGTAGGATGCTACCTTGTAGTAGGCGACATGAGGTTCAAGCTGCCTCACGGCATCCAGATAAAAAGGTGTGCATGAAAATGTGAGGCCCTTCTCGCGGCAACGACGCGCCAGCGGCTCCAGATGTGACAGCGGTAACTCCCAGGCCATGCGCCGCCTGTGTTCCTCGCTCTTCGCCAGTATTTCCGGGGCGAATAATTCAGCGACACGGAAAAGCTGGAATTTGACGGAATCAAAGCCAGCTGCCGCGGCCGCATCGACGAAAGCCAAGGAACGGTCCAGCTCTTGGCCGTGATTACTCGAGACTTCCGCGATAAAGTGGACCAAGAATGCCTCCATTCAGATTCTGGCAGGACGTTATGTGCATGCCAGGCGGGCAGCAATCCCTGTGCCGTCCGCCTATTTGGTAATGAACTGGACCTTTTCCACCGCCCGCTCGGCTGCAGCCACGGCCTGCTCGCGCGTGGGTGCCACGGAAATGACATAGCCGACTCGCGACGGATGGTTTTCAAGCGAGGCGATTTGATCGCCGGGCCGGACCCAGATATCGACCTTGCGGATATGCTCGATCGACCAGACATCTTCGGCTCCGCGTATCTCACAGAGCGTCCCCGGCGCGGGAAAGAAGTATCGCTGTGCGCTCGCCAAATTCCGGGTCGGCGTGAAGCGGCTCACATCAACCGGGTTTCCAACCGCCATGTCGATCAGGATGTCTACGATGTCCACCCCAGTGGCCCATGGGACCTTATCATAGCAAAAGTTCCCTCCTGACAGGCGCGCCGCGATCTCGATGACATAGGGCTTTCCGTCGGTACCGAAGATCATGTCGCCCTTGGCCGGCCCCCAGCCTATGCCCAGCGCCCGTACAGCCTTTTCGAATTCGGCTTCGACCAGCATCTTGTCGGCATCACCAAGGACTGTGGGTATGTCGCCACCATCCTCCACCATGAAGGCTACGCTGTCGTCCAGCCTGGAGTAATTGCGATCGGCAAAGCCGGTGCAATGGAAAACGTCATCCAATATCAGCCCTTCGGTGCTGATCTGCAGCCCTCCAACGAACTTCTCCGCCATGATCTCGCCCGAATAAGCAAAGCGGCTGGAATAGGCAAATGCTTCGGCGATATCGATTTCTTCCGTAAGCCGCAAAACCCCCCGCGCTCCGGAATTGTCGACAGGCTTAATGACCACGGGATAGCCAACTGCCTCGACGAAGGCCTTGAGGTCGTCCAGGCTCTGCACGGAAGCAAAAGCCGGTACATTGACGCCGGCCGCCCGTAATGCCTTTTTCATATTGAATTTATGGACGCAAAGCTCGGCCACATCGGCGGGGATATGGCGCGCTCCAAGAATTGCGGCCGCCGCAGAGACGACATGGGGGATATCGCTGGCGATGGTCATAACGCCGTCTATCTTGTCGGGATAGCTGCGCGCGAAATCGGTCACCGCCTGCCTGTCACGAGTGCTGACCAGATGGAACTCATCCGCCAGTGCACGGCCTTCCGCCTTAGGATTCCGGTCCAGGACAACAGTGCGAATGCCCTTGGCCCTGGCCTGCGTGATGGCGACAACTTGTTCCTTGCCGGCGCCCAGGATCAACAGCGTCTTCATGACATCAACATTCCGCCGTTGATGTTCAGCGTATGCCCCGTGATATATGCCGCGTCGTCCGACACCAGATATGCCACCGCTGCTCCAATCTCCTCGGGATCTGCAATCCGCCCGACAGGAATGGCGCCGGACTTTTCCTTTCCAGCTTTGGAACGCAGCTCTTTTTTGATCATGTCGGTGGCAACAAGCCCGGGCGCGATCGCATTGGCGGTGACGCCGAAAGACGAATATAGCTTGGCCAATGAATGGGTCAGGTTGATCAGCCCGGCCTTTGCAGCCGCATAGTGGACCTGACGCATTCCGCCCCATTGCCCTCCAATGGACGTGACATTGATGATACGCCCCCATTTGGCGGCAATCATCGCGGGCAGAGTTTCTTGGGTAACGATGAAAGCGCCCCGAAGATTGACAGCCAACATCCTGTCCCAATCGGCGTCGCTGATTGACTCGAACGATTTTTCCTGCACAAGCGCGGCATTGTTCACGATGATCCCGATCTCGGCCTGGAAATGCTTGCGGACGAGAGCAATGGCGCGCTTTATTGAGGCTCGACTCTCGATGTCGATTTTGACGGGAAAGGCGTTGGCATAGGCTTTCGCCGTCGCTTCTGCCCCGGCGCGATTGGTGTTGTAGCCGCAGGCGACCAAGTGACCGGCTCGAAGCAACGCCAAGGCACTAGCCTTGCCGATGCCACTCCCCGCGCCCGTGACCAGCGCCAGCCGGCGTGACAAAGGAGTCGTCAAAACGACCACTCCGTGGACATGTCATCGAGTGTGTGGCCGCCAAGCAGCATGGGCAGCAAATCCTCTTCCGGATCCACATGGCAATGGATCACGACCGGCCCCTTCCAGCGCAAGGCTGCCCGCAACTTTTCCTTCATCCCAGTCTTGGTCTTGATCGCCACGCTGTCCACTCCATATGCCTTGGCGATCGCCGCGAAGTCTGGGTTGTACTTGTCGCCGGTCGTCGGGTGGGATTTCCAGTTCTGGCGCTGGAACTGCGCCACGATGTTCAGGGAATGGTTGTCCAGCACCACAATCTTGATGTCGAGCTTGCGCTCAGCGATCGTCGCAAGCTCCTGAATGTTCATCTGGAAGCTGCCATCCCCCACAAAGCAGACCACTGTGGCATCGGGCATGGCAATCTTGGCGCCCACGGCCGTCGGAACATCATAGCCCATGGTACCGTGTCCGGATGAGGTCAGCAAAACCCGTTCGGGCATAGCAAAATCGAAATGCCGCGGCACCCAGACCTGGTGTTGCCCAACACCTGTGGTGACGAGCACCTGCTCGCCCTTGACGAGGGCATTCACCGCCTCGATCACGTCCTGCGGCTTGGGCAGGCGCGAGGCCTTTCCGATCCAGAGCGGATGCTGCGCCTTCCAGCCGGCAATCGTCTTCAGCCAGGCGGCATTGTGGGCAGCTGCCGGCTTGAGTGTCCGCTTTAGAACCGCGCCAAGCGATGCCAGTGCCAGCCTGGCGTCAGCGTTGATGTCCAGATCCAGCGGCACGCGGCTGTGGCGCAGTTCGTTGGCATCCAAATCGATGCGGGCGATCCGGCCCTCCTCTACCGTGCGGTCCGGCAAGCTGCCGGTCTGGCGCAGATGGAAGGTCGTGCCAATGCCGATCAGCAAGTCGGACTTGTATATGGCCAGGTTGGCCCATTGGCTTCCCGCGTAACCGCAAAGGCCCAGGCTCATGGCGCCACCGGATGGATAGGCGCCCATGCCCGGCATGCTCATGGCGACGGGTATCCGGTACCTGTCCACCAAAGCACACAGTTCCTTCCATGCACCCGAGGCAATCACACCGCCGCCAGCAAGGATCACGGGCCGCTGGGCCTCGCCTATCCACTGCGCCAAGGTGTTGATCTTGTCCGCGTCCGGCACCGGGACATCGGCACGACGATCTTCGATCGCTCGAAACTGGTCCTCTGCAAGGGTACCACGCTGCACATTCATCGGCAGGTCAATAACCACGGGCCCCTGGCGGCCGGTACGGGCAAGGAAAAAGGCTTCTTCCATCACGTCCGGCAGATCGCGCAGGTCCTTGACCAGAATCGCCTTCTTGGTGACCGGCCGCATCAGGTCGACGGTATCGACCTCCTGAAAGCCGCGCTGCTTGACCGGCAGGTTGCCGCGCATGTCTCCCGTTCCGACCTGGCCGGTGATTACGACCATGGGGATGTTGTCGTAATAGGCGTCGGCGATGGGCGTCACGGCATTGGTGACCCCGGGTCCCGACGTCACCATGAAGACCGCCGGCTTGCCCGTCAGACGGGCATAACCCAGAGCGGCATAACCTGCGCCCTGCTCCGTGCGCGGACAAACGATCTCGATCTTGGTGCGCTTTTCGATGCGATCCAGGATGGGACCTATCGTGCCGCCCGGAAATATGAAGATGCGTTCGGTGCGATTGCGCAAAAACGCATCCACGACGACGTCGGCGCCATGAACATCCCTGACCTTCTTTATTTTGGACTCAGGAGCGTTCAAAACCTGGGCATTGACAAGCATTGTTTCGCTCCTTCTGGAGAAATCTGGCAAGGCGCCGGGGCACCGTTCAACTCGGCAGCAAGGTCCACGACAAAATTGCGAAAGCCGGCCGTGCCTTCCAGGCCAGCAAAGATCTTCGCCATCTCGTCCGGACTGAACGCCGCCTTCTCAACCTCAAGCTTTTTTATCATATAGCCGTGAAATTCAATCATGCGATCGCGCAATTCCAAAGCTTCGGATGTGGCGTTCATGTTATGCATATAATAAAACGCGCATGCCTGACGGCGCAGGCGCTCGCAGTCACGGGGCAGACCGACAAAGTTAGAGAGCAGCCGACTGTACTCCTCCCTATCGCGGGCAAGATGGAAGGCGTCGAAACTGGCATGGGGGTTGTCGCCGCAAGAGATGCTCGGCACTCCCATATAGGCCATTTCCGCCGCCACCGATCCATAAACGGTTACCGCGCAGGCCATTCCGCCATCCACAAGTTGACGATTGCTCACATCGGAAGAGACAAAGCGCACTCCAGGGTATTTGTGTTTTAACCGTTCCAGCTCGCGACTGCTTTCAGCACGCTGACTAGGATGGGGCTTGAGTACGAAGGGCAACCCTGCGCCCTGCAAAATTTCAATCGTGGCGCATGCCCAATCCCAGAAATCCTGAAAAACCATCCAGCGATAAATGTGCGGGCTGTCATAGAAATCGTGCAGAAACACGACAGCCGCTCCACGGACGTCTGGCACATCCTGCGTGCGAATCTGATAGGCTGAACGCATGAGGGAGGTAGCCATATCGGCGATCCCCGCCACCCTCCCCCCCAAGAGCTCGCCAGCCATGGCGAGCTTTTCGTCCTGATCTCCTAGGCGCGCAAAATCGGCGGCATAGCCAGCACACCGCCGGCTTTGCAGCGGATGATCTTTCGTCAAGCGAGTACCGAACTCTTGGGCGTTGGCAAAAGACCAGGCGGTAATGCCCATTGCCACGGCCGTTCGTACGGGAATACCGTGTTGAACATATGTAGTATAGGTAGAAAGGTAGAGCGCGGGACGAACCCGGCGGAAGTATTTGCGTACCACGACCATATCCCGCAATGCCTGTCGCAAAACCCAGAAAAGGTAGGGGTCCTGAAGCTGCACTTCGATGGCGGGACGGAACCTGAGATAAGTGTCGATAACCAGGTCGCCGACCAGAATCCCATCTACCGTTAGCGCCGCCAGTTGATCTTTGCTGGACACCCCACGAAACAGCCGCCAGGCGTGCCACAAGCAGGCGAGTTCAACCCATGGGGCGCGAGTGCGGTCGGCGCGGTCTCCCGGTAGATCGCAGATTCCGTCGTACAAGCGTCCCCAACGCATGCGGGAAAAGAGGTACTTGTGCAACTGGGCGGCGGCAAGACTTCTCAGGGACAATGACGCGCCCGCAGCGAAGCTGTTCGACGCCCAGCGTGCGACGCGGATGGCGCGCTGCTCACGCAAGCCTATAACCACCTCTCCGAGCAGATTGTGGAAAAACAAATCGTCGACGGCTTCGATTACGACCAACGGCGCCGCTTGATCGAGCCGAGCCGGCTTGCGGGAACGGAAATATTCTGCGCACCAGCGCTCCGCGTCACTTGAGCGACCACGCCTAACAAATAAATCGATCAACCAACGCAGCAATTTCATCGCCACACGCGATTTGTCGTTGATATGATGAAACCGACGCAGCGCGCGCGCGCGCCCGGCTGGCAGGCCTCAAATGACGAGAAAACGCTTGGCGGGAAATCCAATGCGCCAAGCAGTTCTTCGACCTGCGTCGGATGTAGCGAGCCAGGGAGTCCGGGAAAGCTGATGAGCCGTTTCACGATCGTAAATTCCCTAAAGTGTCCCATATCATAGTGGCAGATCCCAAGGATTCAGGGCTAGGCGAAACAAGCTCAGGAACATTCGAAGCGTGTCCGCCATCCCAAGTTAAGAAGGGTCTAATCGGCGATGCAGGGCGAAGGCAAGATGTTCGGGGCGCCGAAACTCGGTGTAATTTGGGATTTGTGTCATCACGTGCCCGTCTTTTTTCGGCTGGTTTCTCCCGACGAGGGGCTGCTGGAGGGTCAACGCCAATCATTTAAAATAGTTGTTATAAAACAATGACTTAAACCCTTCTTGGAGGAGCTACGGCTTTCCTATAGTAAAGTACCATGCTGACAGCATTGGAATCACCCGCCTGCGCAGTCTGCCGGGGGAGCAGTCACGAGATCGTGCAAACCCAGTCTCTGGCACTTCTCGGCAAGAATATGCCTTGCGAGATTCGTTTTGGCGCCTGCCGCAGATGTGGCCATCTGCAGCAATGGCCGCCGGTATCGCCTGAGGTGATGGCCCATCATTATCAGACCTTTGCGACTTATGAGCTGTTTGGGGCCCCTGCGGAATTGCGCGTGGCCTCACCCAGCCGGCACACAAGGCGTTTCTTGTCACTTGCCCAGGATCTCGGTCTTGCACCGGGCCGCGCCTACGAAATTGGGTGTGCGTCGGGCGAGATGCTGAACCAGTTCCGCCGGGAACGGTGGCAAGTTCGCGGCTGCGCCCCCTCACCGTCCGCGATATCTCAGGCCCGGACCATTTTTGACATCGTTGTCGATCTTGGCAGCGAAGAAAACACTATACCGCATCAGAAAGACCTCGACCTCATACTGATGTGCCATGTGCTTGAACACCTGTATGATCCTGCCGCTACACTTAGCCGCTGCTACGATGCGCTTGTGCCGCAGGGGCACCTCTTGCTGGAAGTGCCGTGCGCCATCGCACCGGACACCTTGCTGCCTGGCTGGTTCAGCTTCGAGCATCTGCATTATTATCGGATGGATGTTCTTGAGTGGTTGCTAAATCAAGCCGGGTTCGAAATCATCGAACTTCGAATTGCCATGAAGGTCCAGCATTATCCCGTAATTGCAATCGCCGCGCGGAAGACCTCCCGCAAGATTTCAACCGGTATTAATATGGACACGGCTGCCTCTATAACAATGGCCCGACGTTATGTTAAGCGCGACACGTCCCTTTGGTCCAGTACCGAATCTCGGCTTTCCGACATTAGAGGAAGCATCTTTCTGTATGGTGCAGGCATCCACACCGCGCAACTTCTCGATAATACCAATCTTGCCGAACATGCCGATATCATCGCTATCGCCGATCGAGACTCTAAAAAGTGGGGACAGAGGCTTGCCAGCTTTCCAGTGATAGGGCCGGAGGAGCTTTTGCGGCACCCTCAGAAAGCACCGATAGTGATCTCGTCCTACGTTAGCGAACAGGCCATCGTCCGCGCGCTATTGGATAGAGGTGTACAACCAGCACGCATTCGCACCCTATATACGGACCTCGCCGCAATCACATGACCGCGGACGTCCTGAACCTATTCGCGCTCTTCCATCTCAACCTCGCCTTCTCGTCGATCGAGGAAGAGCAACGAGCACAGGTGGTTCGCAATTGCTATGTCCCCCTGCTGGATCTGGTGGAGCGCCATGGCCCGATCGGAATCGAAGCGACCGCTTACACGCTCAAGGCGATCCAGAAGTGCGATCCGGAATGGCTGCCGCGTCTGCGCTGCCTGATCGATGCCGGCAAGGCCGAACTGGTCGGATCCGGGTATGCCCAGGTCATCGGCCCTCTGGTCCCCGCCGATGTGGTGGCCGCCAACCTGAGGCTGGGCAATGAAGACTATCAGCGCCTTCTGGCGCACAAACCGGCGATCGCCCTAGTGAATGAGCAGGCCTATTCAGGTGGCCTGGTGGGGCAATATCTGGATGCTGGCTATGAGGCCCTGCTTGTCGATTGGGACAATGTCGCCAACTTCCATCCGCACTGGAACCCGGAATACCGCTATGCGCCGCAGCGCGCACTGGGCGCCGACGGCCGCACCATACCCATCCTGTGGACCAATACCGTGGCGTTCCAGAAATTGCAGCGGCTGGCCCATGACGACATCACCCTGCACGACTATTTGATCTTTGTCGCAAGCCACCGGACCGAAAGCCCGCGCGTCCTTTGCCTCTATGCCAGCGACGCGGAAATATTCGGCTTCCGCCCGGGACGCTACCGCACCGAGGAAGCCAATCAGGGCCGTGCGGAGTGGGATCGTATAGAAGCAGCCTTCGCCGCCGTGACCGCGTTGGACAAGGTCAGGCTGGTTTCACCGTCCGCCGCGCTCAATGCACCCGCCGAACATGCCGGCGAGACACTGCGCATCGAATCCGCGGCCTATCCAGTGCCGGTGAAGAAACAGCGCAAATACAATCTCACCCGCTGGGCGGTGACAGGCCGGGACGATATCGCGGTCAATGCCGCCTGCCAGCGTATTTATGCCGCCCTCAAGGCGCGGAACGCACCAGACAACATGTGGCGCGAACTCTGCCGGCTGTGGGCGAGCGACTTTCGTACCCACATCACCGAAGCTCGGTGGCGCGACTACTGCCGCGATCTGGAGACAATGGAACAAACAGTGGGCACTGAACCCAGCCGTCCACTGCCGGTGACCGCAGGCGAGCAGATGACAGGCCGGCATATCGAAGTTGTCACGCCATTCGTGAAGGCCCGGCTGGACCGCAGGCGCGGACTTGCCATTCAGTGGGCCGGGTTTGCGCCCTGCTTCACACCGCTGGTCGGCGGCATTCCACACGGCCATTTTGACGATATTGCCCTGCAAGCCGACTGGTACACCGGGGATTGCGTTTTCGAGGCGCCCGGAGAACCCAAGGTCACAGATCTGGACTGGGCCACAGCCCGGCTCGAGCGCCAGGCGGACGGCGGCATAAGAGTGCATGGCGAAGTGGGCACGCCCCTTGGTCCCATTCGCAAGGTAATGGAATTCTCCGCTACCGCGCCCCGTATCGATTTCGCGATCGAGTTTGGCTGGCAAACCTGGGGTCGTGGCGCATTGCGGCTGGGACATATCACCCTGCTGCCGGATGCCTTCGAAAAGGACGATCTGGGCCTCTCAACTACGAATGGCGGCTACGCAACGGAGTACTTCTCCCTTAAGGGACAGACTGTCGAGCACGGCGCGCCCGTGTCCTTTCTGGTCTCGGCGTCTTGCGCCTTGGGCATGACGGAAGGGTGGACGGAACTGGCCGATCGACGACATGGGATACGGGTGGAAGTCGATCGCAGCGAAGCGCCCCTGATCGGGCTCCTGGTCCACCGCATTTCCCGTGACCAGCTGTTCTGCCAGCTGATGCTGTCGGCGCTGGAGCTCGACGATACGCGCAAGCCGACGCCTTACAAGCCGGGACCGCGGCGCATGCGTTTTTCGATTGTCGGAAACAAGCCAGTTTTGGCATAACCGGGCGGCCGCGCCGGCCGGCCTTTCAGGGAGTCATCCATGCTTTCCAATGCCTCTATTCTCCTAACAGGAGGCACCGGGTCGTTTGGCAAGGCGTTTGTCGGGACGGTACTCAAGAAGTATCCGGATATCCGGCGCCTGGTCGTGTTTTCCCGTGACGAGCTCAAACAATTCGAGATGTCGCAGATCTGGTCTGAGCGCGACCACAGGGGGCTGCGCTATTTCCTTGGCGACGTTCGCGACGGCGCTCGCCTTTCACGCGCGATGGAGGGCATCGATTATGTAGTGCATGCCGCCGCGCTGAAGCAGGTTGTGGCGGCGGAATACAATCCATTCGAATTCATCCAAACCAACATCATGGGTGCACACAATGTGATCAACGCCTGCCTGGACAGAGGGGTAAAGCGTGTTGTGGCGCTTTCAACTGACAAGGCTGCTGCCCCCATCAACCTGTATGGCGCCACCAAGCTGTGCTCCGACAAGCTCTTCGTCTCTGCCAACAATATTCGCGGCAGCCGCGACCTGTGTTTCAGTGTCGTGCGTTATGGCAATGTGATGGGCAGCCGGGGCTCTGTCATTCCGTTCTTCCTGGAAAAGAAGGCCGGCGGCATCTTGCCGATAACTTCCAATGACATGACCCGATTCAATATTTCCCTGCAGGAGGGTGTCGACATGGTGCTCTGGGCGCTGGAAAATGCGCGGGGCGGTGAAATCTTCGTCCCCAAAATACCTTCTTACCGCATCACTGATGTGGCGGAAGCAATTGGGCCGGAATGTCGCAAGGAGATCGTCGGCATTCGTCCCGGCGAAAAAGTGCATGAGGAAATGATCACCATCAACGACGGCTACAATACCGTCGATCTTGACCGGTACTACGCGATCCTGCCCGCAGCTGGCGAAGGCGGCCGAAGCACAGTTCTGGAGGAATACTGCAGCCGGCTGGGGGCGAAAACGGTTCCCGCGGGCTTTTCCTACAACAGCGGCACCAACGGGCATTTCCTGACGGTAGAGGAGATTCGCACCCTCATCCGCGCGCATGTGAAGCCAGATTTCCGGCATTAACCAATGGTATTCATTCCTTACGGACGCCAATCGATCAGCGAAGATGACATTCGCGCGGTGGCAGAAGTGTTGCGCTCTGATTTCCTGACACAGGGTCCCGCTGTTCCGGCGTTCGAAGAGGCGGTGAAAGCACATTGCGGTGCGGCACACGCCGTCGCGACCAACAGCGCCACGTCAGCCCTGCATTTGGCCTGCCTCGCCCTGGAAATCGGCAAGGGCGATCTGGTCTGGACCAGTCCGATCACATTCGTGGCCAGCGCCAATTGTGTCCTTTATTGTGGGGGCCAGGTCGATTTTGTCGATATCGATCCCCTCACCTTGAACATGAGCGTGACGAAGCTAGCCGAAAAGCTGGAACGTACGGTACGAGCAGGCGGGAGGCTGCCAAAGGCCGTCATTGCCGTGGATATGTGTGGACAGTCGTGTGAC
>DASZVQ010000081.1:0-7479 GCA_035547275.1 Rhizomicrobium sp. | reverse complement strand
GGCGGTCGGTCATGGCGCGCCTCGCGGTTTTACAATATGCGCCAGGCTGAGCAGCTTGGAGGAGACCTGTAGCCCGTCCTGCGCCGCCAGCGCGTCATCGATATCGAAGCGCACATGATTGTCCACCAGGACGAAGCTGATGACGCCATGCGCCCTGGCGCCGGAGTCGGTCACCGTCACCACCGGCTTGCCGCGCCAGCTTTCCAGGCTGGCATCGGCGCCCGTGCCCAGAAAGGCGATCTGGCAGGCGGCATCCGGCGCGGCGGCCTTTTTCACCGTGACGGGATGCTCGCCCAGCTTCGCGCCGGCCGCGGCCTGTTCAAGCTTGCCGCCGAACGGATCGTCGCCCATCACGCAGATCGTCACCGGCGTGTTGGCCTGGGGCAAGGCGCCATTGGGCCAGGTTATGAAGGGGATGAATTTGGTGAGATAGGCCGCCTTGACGGCATATTCGAGCGACGGATTGTCCGCCGCCCGGCACATTCCCATTTGCGCCACGGCGAAAACGGCACCAAGCAGGAACAGACGCGCGCGCATCAGAATCTGAGCCGGGTTTCCAGGAAGACACTGCGCCGGATCTCGTCGCCCGGCGAATATTCCACATGCTGGCCGTGCAGCAGATTGTAGCCCGACAGCGCCAGCGACAGGGTGTCGGAGACCTTCCAGCCCAGCCGGGCATTGGCCTCGACATACTCGGGCACCGCCGGGTTGGGCAGCGCGCCGACATAGCGGAAATCGGTGTCGAAGGTCATGTCGTACGGCAGGCTGATCGAGGAGCGCAACGAAGCCCAGTGATGCGGGTCGTTGCCGGCCTGGGCCAGGCCCAGAAGCATGCTGGCGCCCGCCGCGAAGGAAAGGTCCTCATACTGAGCACTGAAGCCGGCGCTCAACCGCCACCAGTCCAGCGCCTGGTAACTGGCCCACAATTCCACGCCATGCACGCTGCCCTGCATCAGATTGCCCCACAGCAGCGGGATCACGGTGGGCCCGGGCTCGATTGTGCGCAAGTCGTCATATTCGTCATCGAACAGCGTCACCGACAAATTCACGCTGGAGAACAGCTCGCCGCGATAGCCGGCCTCATAAGCCGTCACCGTTTCGGGCATGAAGTTGATGTTGCCGGTCAGGAAGGTGGTTGTGCCCAGCTTCTCCACGACATCGGTATCGAAGGGCGTGGGTGAGCGCACGGCACGGCTGATCGCCGCCCACAGCATGTCGGTCTTGCTGAGCTGCCAGGCCAGCCGGCCGCTGGGCATGGGCGACACCCCGCTATAGGGATCGTCTTCCAGCTTCAAACCGATGGTGAGCTGCACGCTGTCGCTGAGCGGGATGTGATCCTCGGCGAAGATGTTGGCCAGGTTCAGGGTGCGGCTGCCCGGATTCCACATCAGCGAATTGGCGGCGCCGACACGGTCGGTGATGCGGTATTGGTGGACGCGCTCGCCCACGCCCCACACGATGTTGTTCCAGCTGCCGATGCTGAAATTGTGCTGGGCTTCGATATCGTAGGTGTTGAGCACAAAGGCACCGCCGCCGCCCGCCGCCGAACGCTGGGTTTCGTCATAATAGGCCAGAAGCTGCAGCGAGGACTGGTCATCGAGCGTGCGCTGCCAGCGCGCGGTAAGGTTGCCGCCGGCGATATCCTGGTTGCCGCCGCCCAGCTGGTCCTCGACGCCGCTATAGATGTCGCCCGATAGCGTGACCAGGTCCTGGGCCTGGCTCCAGTCGACACGGAAGCCACCTTGCGGCTTGGCCCAGCCGTCATGCGCGCCGACGCCCGGCGCGCTGTTGAAGGCACGTTGCCAGAAATCGCGGGCATAGACGCGATAGTCGATATTGTCATCCAGCCTGCCGCCATATTGCAGGGCGGCGCTGGCATACTGGTCGCCCACCCCCAAGGTCAGCACCCCGCCCGGCGTGTCGGACGCCTTGCGGGTGATGATGTTGATCACACCGTTCACGGCATTGGCGCCCCACAACGTGCCGCCGGGACCGCTGATCACTTCGATGCGTTCGACATTTTCGGGCAGGACATCCTGCACGTCCCAATAGACCCCGGAATAGAGCGGGGTATAGACGCTGCGCCCGTCGATCAGCACCAGAAGCTTGTTGGGGAAATTCTGCGCCGCGCTGTTGCCGTTAAAGCCGCGGGCGGTGATCTGGTAGGCGCTGGGGCTGGTCTGCATCACTTCCAGGTTGGGCGCCAGCCTGAGCATCTCGGGCACGCTCTGCGCTCCCGACCGGATCACGTCATCGTGACTGATGACATAGATCGAGGCCGCGGCGCTGGACAGCGGCTGGGGCGCTTTCGAGACCGACGTGATCTCGACATTGGCCAGCTGCTCGATCGAAAGCTGATCCAGGTCCGCTTCAGCCAGCTGGACCTGGGCCCAAGCCGGCAGCGGCCCCAGCAGCACCGCGCCTGCCAGCAGCATCCCCCGCAAGATACGCAAATCCAATCCCCCTGGTCTTCCGCCGCCTCGGGCAGGCTGCCGGGCTGCGGATTCGAGCAAAAACGCGGACCTGGGGCAAAAAGTTCCCTGAAATGTTCCTTACGGTACTGTTATTTGGGGGGCACCAGGCCACGATGCTCCAGCATGGGGCCGATATCGGGGTCCCTGCCGTAGAAGGCCCGGAACATGGGGCCGTAATCTTCGGTATGGCCCCTGGACAGGATCATGTCGCGGAACCGCTGGCCGTTGGCGCGGGTTAGCCCGCCATGCTGGGTGAACCAGGCATAGGCATCGTCATCCAGCATCACCGTCCACTGATAGGCGTAATAGCCGCTGGCATAGCCATTGGCCCAGATGTGCAGGAAATAGCTGGAGCGATAGCGGGTCGGCACATTGGGAAAGTCGGTGCCGGTATCGTGCAGCGCCTTGGTTTCGAAGACATCGACATCGGGCTTGGCCGAACCGGGCGCCAGGGTATGCCACTTCATGTCGAGCTGTGACGCCGCCAGCAATTCGCCCAGGGCATAGCCCTGGCCCCAGGTCTGGGACTTCTTGATCTTGTCCACCAGCGCGTCGGGAATGGTCTCGCCCTTCTGGTTCACCGCGTAATGCTTGAGCACCTCGGGATAGAGCGCCCAGTGCTCATTGAACTGGGATGGGAATTCCACCCAGTCGCGCGCCGTGGCCGTGCCAGAGACCAGGGGATAGGTCTGGCTGGCGAACAGGCCGTGCAAGGCATGGCCGAATTCGTGGAACATGGTGGTGACGTCGTCGAAGCTCAGCAGGGCCGGCTGGCCGGGCGCCGGCTTGGTGAAGTTGGCGACATTGTAAATGACGGGCTTGGTGCCCAGCAGCTTGGACTGGGTGACGAAGTTGTTCATCCAGGCGCCGCCGGATTTGTTGTCGCGCTTGAAATAATCGAAATACATCAGGCCAAGCTGCGAGCCGTCCTTGTCGAACACCTCGTAGACCATCACGTCGGGCTGATAGACAGGGATGTCGGTGCGGCGTTTGAAGGTGACGCCGTAGAGCTTGTTGGCGGCATAGAAGACGCCGTCATTCAGGACCTTGTTCAGCTCGAAATAGGGTTTGAGCTGGGCTTCATCCAGATCGTACTTCTCCTTGCGCACCCGCTCTGCATAGCGCTGCCAGTCCCAGGGCTTGAGATCGAAATGCGGGCCATCCTTGTCGATGGCGGCCTGGATCAGCCTGGCTTCCTCCGCGGCCTTGGCGCGGGTCGCGGGCGTCAGATCGCCCAGGAATTTCTCCACCGCCTGGGGCGTCTTGGCCATCTGGTCATAGAGCACATAGGCCGAATAGTTCGGATAACCCAGAAGCTTGGCCTTCTCGGCGCGGATCACAGCCTGTTGGGCAATGATGGCGCGGGTATCATTGGCGTCACCCTTTTCGGTTCGGGTCCAGCTGGCATTGAACAGCTTCTCGCGGGTGGCGCGGTTGGCCAGGTCGGTCAAGGACGGCTGTTGGGTGGTGTTCTGCAGCGGAATGACCCATTTGCCATCCATCTTGCGGGCCTTGGCGGCGGCGGCGGCATTGGCGATCTCAGAATCGCTCAAGCCCGCCAGTTCGGCCTTGTCGCTCACCACCAGCGCGCCGGCCTTGGTGGCGGCGATCAGCTTCTGCTGGAACTTGGCCTGCAGCGAGGCGTCTTCCTTGTTGATTTCCTGCAGCCGCTTCTTGCCCGCTGCATCCAGGTTGGCGCCGGCATGAACGAACTGGTTGTAGTAGAGCTTCAGCACCTGCGCCGCTTCGGGGTCCAGATGCAGACTGTCGCGCTTGTCGTACAGCGCCTTCACCCGGGCGAACAGCCTGGCGTTGAGGAAGATCGCATCGCTGTGCGCCGCCAGCAGCGGCGCGACCCAGCTCTGCACCTTGTCCAGCGTGTCGTTGGTGTTGGCGCTCTGGACATCGAAGAAGGTTTCCGACACCCGGTCGAGCATGCGGCCGGATTTCTCCATCGCCACGATGGTGTTGTCGAAAGTCGGCGCCGCGCTGTTGTTGGCGATGGCGTCCATCTCCGCGCGCTGCTGCTTCATGCCTTCCGCAAAGGCCGGCTGATAATCGCCGTCATGAATCTTGCGGAAGTCCGGCGCCTGATACGGCAGCGTGCTGGCTTGCGCGAACGGATTGGCGCTGGGCGGCGCGGCGTCCAGGGCAAGCGTGCCCATCACCACAAGCGATGCTGATACAAAAAGCGTGCTACGCAAGGTCATGTCCAGTCCCCGGAAATGCGGAGCGGATATTACAGCCCTTCGCGCCCGGCGCTAGATCGTCCGCCCCGTGGCGCGAATGGCGGCGGTCGCCACCTGGACATTCTCCCGCACGGCTTGCGTCTTGTGGCCGATGCGGACCACCGCCTTGACGGTGGGCGTGTATTCCCCCGGCAAAGGCTGGCGCACGGAAGTTACCTTGTCGGCATCGATCTGGACAGTCTTGCCGTCAGGACGGGTCAGATTCACAAGATCATTGCCCGCTTTGACGCTGCGCACGGTGCCGGTCACGCCCGCGACATAGGCGCGAGTCTCGGCCGGCAGCCGGCCACCCTGATCGACCCGGCCGGGGCCGGCATTGTACGCGGCAAACATCTTGGGGTAGCCGTAACGCTGATGCAGCCAGCGCAGATAGGCCGCGCCCGCCATGATGTTGGCCCGCGGGTTGAACGGATCATCGCCCAGTTTGTGCACGCGGGCCATCTGGTCATAAGTCGAAGGCATCACCTGCATCAGGCCCAGCGCGCCGGCGCGGCTGACGATGGGCTGGTCTTCGGCCAGCACGGTACGGCCGCCGGATTCCTGCCGCATCACGGCACGGATCCAGGTCTTGGGAACATGGAAGCGCTGCGAGGCTTCGGTGATGAAGGCGTCCCAGCGATTGAGCAGTTGCGCCGATGACATCTGATGTTCCGCTTCATAAACCGGCGAAGGCGGCTGCGGCGTCGGCGTGGCGGCATCGATCAGGCGCACCAGGATGGGCTTGCGCACCACGCTGTCATGCGAAGCGGGATTGAGATTGAGGGTCGGCAGGCTCATCGCCGCGGCCGTGCACATCAGCCCCAGCACCAGCGCGCGCGCGAAACCGCGCGATGAGGGACGAAGCTTGGCAACAGAAGACAGCTCAGACACAATGGCTCCTTGCGGGGTCAGCGTGAAATCCTCGGAACATGCGGAACTACAGCGGGCGCCCAGACTTTTCAGTGGTGCGAGGAACCATTCGGTTCATCGCGAGTTATGCACCCCAGCCACGTGCGAAATAACCTCGTCACGCGGACGATTCAAGCTGCAACTTTCGGAACAAAAGTTCCGAAAATCCCCACGCAATGCATGCAACCCGTTTTCAGCGATAGAGATTTTGCGCTTCGCGCAGATGCGCGATCAGGCTTTTCATGTCGCCATTATTCTGCGCCAGCACCGCGCTGAACTGATCGCGCTGCGCCAAGGCCAGCCACACGCCTGCAATACCGATATCCACCAGGATCGGCTTGGCGCCATCCGTCCGCACACGGAACTCGATCGGCATCGCGACAGCATCGGAGCCGGTCATTTGCGTGGTCACCACGAAGTCCTGCGGCGCACGCTCGCGTGACGACACGACCTGCAGCGACTGACCGGCATAACGCGCGAAATAGGATTGATAAACCGCCAGCACATAGTCCTGATAGGCGGCGACATAGGCATCGAGATCGGCCGGCGACGCCCCGGCGGAATATTTGCCCAGCAGAAACAGCGCCACGCGCTTCACGTCGGTCAGGCCCAGAAGAAAAGAGGCAAAGCGCGCCTTGCGTGCTTCGGGCGACAGCGACTTGTCGTTGAGGATGTCGAAGCCCGCCTGGATGTTGGCGGCGATGAAATCCGCAGCCGGATCGGCGGCAAGCGCCGGCACGGCGGAAAGCGAAACGGTGGCGCCCGCGGCCAGCAGGAAATGACGGCGTTGCATGGGATGATCCTTTGCCCGGACCCTGCGGTCCATGTGGCCCCTGCCGGCGCCTATCTAGCACAAAGCCGCCGGAAATAAGGCGTCTTGAAAGCGCCCGCAGAAACAGCCACTTGTTCCCCATGACGTCTCTCTCCGTCCTCGACCTGGCGCCCATCAAGCAGGGTTTGACCGCCGCTGACGCGCTGGCCGAAAGCCTGGCCCTGGCACAACATGCCGAAGCGCTGGGATACAAACGCTTCTGGCTGGCCGAACATCACAACATGCCCGGCATCGCCTCGGCCGCCACCGCGGTCGCGATTGGCCATGTCGCGGCGGGCACCAAATCCATCCGCGTCGGTGCCGGGGGCATCATGCTGCCCAACCATGCGCCGTTGATGGTGGCGGAAGCCTTCGGCACCCTGGCCACGCTCTATCCCGGCCGCATCGACTTGGGGTTGGGCCGCGCGCCGGGCACCGATCCGCGCACCATGATCGCGCTGCGCCGCGACCGTCACGGCAATGCCGACAGCTTCCCCCAGGACGTTCAGGAGCTGATCGCTTACCTGAACAGCGGTGTCGCCGGGGTGCATGCGGTGCCGGGCGAAGGCACAAAGGTGCCGGTATGGATCCTGGGCTCCAGCCATTTCGGCGCCCAGCTCGCCGCGGCACTTGGTCTGCCTTACGCCTTCGCCTCCCACTTCGCGCCCGACGATCTGGAGATCGCGCTGCAGCTTTACCGCCAGAACTTCCGCCCCTCCGCGCAGAGTGCCCAGCCGCGGGTGATGCTGGGACTGAATGTCTGCGCCGCGAACACGGATGCGGAAGCGGAATTCCTTTTCACCTCCCTCCAGCAGGCCTTTGTCAATCTGCGCAGCGGCGAGCCGGGGCAGTTGCCGCCCCCTGTCGCAAATTATGTCGAACAGCTTGATCCACGCCGGGCCGACATGCTGGCCCACATTACCCGCCTGGCCATCGTGGGCGGACCAGAGACCGTGAAAGCCGGGCTGGATGCCTTCATCGCCCGCCACCGGCCGGATGAAATCATGGTCACGGCCCAGATTTTCGACGCCGAGGCACGGCGGCGCTCCTACGAAAT
>DASZVQ010000080.1:0-5195 GCA_035547275.1 Rhizomicrobium sp. | reverse complement strand
GCAAACGGCCGAAACTGCCCTCAAACTGGGCAGTAACCATGGCGTTCCTTACACCAAACTTACTTCAGCGGCACCGCATAGGCGGTAAAGGCGCCCGGGTCCTTGCCCTTCAGCGCCGGATCGCGCTGATAGTTCAGCTTGGCTTCCAGCACGTAAGCGGTGGACCCGACGGTGGTGACGGCGGTGGGCAGCATATAGTGATCCTTGATCACCCGGATGGTCGCGGTGTTGCCCGACACGGTGACTTCATCCAGCCGGCCGTTGCCGTCCTTGCCGCGGCCTTCCACCATCAGGATCTTGCCGTCCGGCGACAGGCGCATGCCGTCGGGCTGAAACACATCCATGGAGGTGGTGAGGTTTGTGCCCCGGCCGGCCGAGCCGTCGGCCTTCATCGGCACCGCGATGATGTGATTGCCGTTATAGGTATTGGTGTAGAGCGTGTTGCCCTGCCACACCAAGCCGTCCAGCGAGGGGTCGGACTTGTCGTTGACGTACCACACGGTCAACGCGTCGCTGCCCGCGGCCAGCTTCAGCACGCGTCCGTTCTTGGTGTCGGTGACATAGGCATCTTTGCCCTTGAGCGCGATGTCGTTGCAGAAGCCGCCGCCGGGAAAGTCATAACTCTTCTTCAGTGCCGCGTTTTTGAGCGAAAAGGTCTTGAGCGTGGCGCGGTCGCCATTGTCGTCGCAGACATAAAGCGTGTCCGATGGCGCGTCGGCCAGCACACCCAGCACCCGGCCGAAATTGCCGGCCTCCTTGCTGATCCAGGTGGTGGCTTCCTTCTGGCCCTTGGTGGCGCGATAGACCGCGCCCAGATTCATGCTGCCGATATAGATGCTGCCATTGGGCGTGGAGGTCAGGCTTTCCGGAAATGCCATCGGCACGGTCACCACCACATCGGTGGCGGCGATGGCCGGCAGGGTCAACGCAGCAAGAACAACGGCAGCGGCAAAGGCTTTCATCGAGATCTCCCCATCTTGGGCGGCCGTATACCGCCCGTTCTCATTGGATCGTGTTCTAGCATGGTGACGTCCAGGCCGCCTCTTCCGCCAATTTTCAGGCTTTTTATAATTTTGTACTTGCTTTGTTCTTATTTGGGTCTACAGTCCCAAATATGACTACAGTCCTTAACGTCACCATCCGAACCGAGAGCCTGCGCGGCCGGGGCGCCATCTCCAATGCCGTGGGGCGCTATGAAAAGCAGACCCGCGTCCTGCTCGATGATGGATGGGATGACGGTTGGAGAGCCGAGGACGACGCGGCGCCCCCGATCAAGACCGAGGTCATCCATGACGCCACCCGCAGCATCATCGCCCACAACAAGTCGCCCGATATCAGCTTCGACCAGTCGATCAATCCTTATCGCGGCTGCGAGCATGGCTGCATTTATTGTTTCGCCCGCCCTACCCACGCTTATCTGGGCATGTCTCCTGGGGTGGATTTCGAATCCCGCCTGTTCGCCAAGCCCAATGCGGCGGCGCTTCTGGCCAAGGAGCTGAGCGCACCCGGCTATGTGCCCAGGGTAATCGCCATGGGCACCAATACCGATCCCTATCAGCCGCTGGAAAAGAAGATGCGGATCACGCGCAGCATTCTGGAAGTGCTGCGCGACTTCCGCCATCCCGTCGCCATCGTCACCAAGTCGCCGCTGATCCTGCGCGATATCGACATCCTGTCCGACATGGCGAAGATGGGCCTGGCCAAGGCGGCGCTGTCGGTGACCACGCTCGACCGCAGGCTGGCGCGGGTGATGGAGCCGCGCGCCGGCACGCCCACGCGGCGGCTGCAGGCCATTCAAGGCCTGAGCGATGCCGGCATCCCCACCGGCGTAATGTTCGCCCCCGCCATTCCGGCCTTGAACGATCATGAGATGGAAGCGGTGCTAAGTGCCGCGGCCGGTTATGGCGCGCGCTCGGCCGGCTATGTGCTGCTGCGCCTGCCGCTGGAGATCAAGGATCTGTTCCGCGAATGGCTGGAGGTCCATGCACCCGACCGCGCCAAGCATGTGATGGCGCTGGTGCGCCAGATGCGCGGCGGCAAGGACTATGACAGCAACTGGAACACACGGATGACCGGTACCGGGGCTTACGCCCAGGTGATGGCGCGCCGCTTCCATATGGCGGTGAAGCGGCTGGGGCTGAACCAGGCTTCCGCGCCGCTTGCCACCCACAAGTTCAAGCGCCCGGCCCGGCCGGGCGACCAGCTGGCCCTGTTCTGATTTCAGTGCACGCTGTCCAGATGACGCAGCTTGTCGGGATTGCGCATCACATAAATGGCGGCGATGCGCCCTTCCTCGATCGCCAGCGCCGTGGTCTGGATCTGGCCGTCCGGCTCCATGGTGATGAAGCCCGGCAGGCCGTTGATGCGGCCATAGCGCAGCAGCCTTGACGGATATTGCGCGAAAATCCTGGCCAGCGCGGTCTGCACTTTCATCACATCCTCGACGCCGGTGAGTATCCTGAGCGCCGCCGGCCGCTTGCCGCCGCCATCGGAATGCAGCAGTACGTCATCCGACAAAAGAGACCGCAGCTTCCCCAGATCGCCTTCCCGCGACGCCGCAAAGAAGGCCTGCGCGATTTCCAGACCATGCTCCGGCGCAATCGCAAAACGCGGCCGCTGCGCGCGCACATGGGTGCGGGCGCGGCTTGCCAGCTGACGGCAGGCCGCCGCATCGCGGCCGATGGTTTCGGACACTTCATCGAAATCCACGCCGAAGACGTCATGCAAAAGAAAAGCGGCGCGCTCCAGCGGCGACAACCGCTCCAGCGCCAGCATCAGCGGCAGGGTGACATCTTCCACCTCCGCTTCATCGGGCGTGAATACCGGCTCGGGCAGCCAGGGCCCAACATAGACCTCGCGTTTGTGCCGCGCCGATTTCAGCACATCCAGGCAAAGCCGCGTCACCACCTGGCGCAGAAAGGCCTCCGGCGCGCGCACCGCTGCGCGATCGGCGGCGTGCCAGCGCAGAAACGCCTCCTGCACCACATCTTCCGCGTCCGCGACCGAGCCCAACATGCGATAGGCGATGCGGGTCAGCCGCGGACGCAGGGGATCAAAAACCGCCGCGGCGCTGTCCGGGGCGACACCCGCCATCAGGCGGCCCGCTTCTGGAAGATGGCGGGGCTGACGCGGAAGCCCACGCCCAGCCGGTTGAAGCCATTGATCACCACGATCGCCATGGTGAGATTGACCTGCTCCTCGGCACTGAACTGCGCGGCCATCATCTCATAGTCCTCGTCGGGCGCACCCGTTTCGGTCAGCCGGGTCAGCGCCTCGGTCCAGGCCAGGGCGGCGCGCTCGCGCGCATTGTACAGCGAAGATTCCCGCCAGGCATTGAGCATATAGATGCGCTCCTCGCTTTCGCCGGCATGACGGGCTTCTTGGGTGTGCATGGCGAGACAGATAGAACAGCCGTTGATCTGAGAGGCGCGGATCTTCACCAGCTCCAGCAGGCTGGGTTCCAGGCCGGAATTGGCGGCCATGGCCTTGGAAAAGTCGATAAAGGGCTGAACCAGTTTCATGTTGGCATAGGGGTTGAGACGGGTTGTCATGACGGGTCCTTCCAGGGGGTTGCACAAACAAGACGAGCCGGCCTGCCCCCGCGTGACATGACCACCCCAAATGGTCCGAAAAAAATCAACAGGTCCTATGAGACTACCCGATTGGCGCGCCGCCGGGCCTGCTCTAAGGATGGGCCATGCCGCATTACATCTATGAATCCCGCCTGCTGAAGACCATGGCCGGCCCCATCTGCGGCGTGGACGAGGTGGGGCGCGGGCCGCTGGCAGGCCCCGTGGTGGCGGCAGCCGTCATTCTGGACAGAAAGCGCATCCCCAAGGGCCTGAACGACTCCAAGCAGCTGGATGAAGACGCGCGCGAGGCGCTTTTCCCCCAGATCATGGAGATGGCGGTGGCGGTCGGGGTGGGCGAAGCCAGTGTCGGTGAGATCGATCTGGTCAATATCCGCCAGGCCACCCATCTGGCCATGGCGCGGGCGGTGCGCGCGCTGAGCGTGGCGGCGGAATTCGCACTGGTCGACGGCAACGATCCCCCGGCCCTGCCCTGCAAATGCGACACGCTGGTGGGCGGGGACGCGCGTTCGGTTTCCATCGCCGCGGCCTCGATCATCGCCAAGGTCACGCGCGACCGGATGATGGTGCGGCTGCATGACGAACATCCCGGCTACAACTGGAAAAGCAACAAGGGCTATGGCACGCCCGAGCATTATGATGGCCTGCGGCTGCATGGCGTGACCCTTCACCACCGCCGCAGCTTCAGCCCCATCCGCAACCTGCTTGAGGGCAAGGACCCCGCCTTCGAGGAGCCGGCGCTGGCGGCCGGCGAATAATTTTCCACAAGCCACAAGATATGGTGTGTGGGCGAATCCGGGGACTCAATTCATAACACTTTGATTCCACAAGACTCTTGACCGGTGAGTCGCGACGAATCAGTGTGAATCCGCTGTTGCTATTTTTTGCGGGCGGGACATGGGCACACTGAAACTGGATCAGGTGATTGAAGGCGATTGCGTGGAGCGTATGCGGGCGCTGCCGGAAGGATGCGCCGATCTGGTCTTCGCCGACCCGCCCTACAATATGCAGCTGCGGGGCGAACTGCGCCGTCCCGATCAGTCCAAGGTGGATGCAGTCGACGACCATTGGGACCAGATCGGTTCCTTCTCCGATTATGACCGTTTCACCCGCGATTGGCTTACCGCGGCCCGGCGCTGCCTGAAGGATACCGGCACGCTATGGGTGATCGGCTCCTATCACAACATCTTCCGCGTCGGCGCCGTCCTGCAGGACCTGGGCTTCTGGATCTTGAACGATGTGGTGTGGCGCAAATCCAACCCCATGCCCAATTTCAAGGGCCGCCGCTTCACCAATGCGCACGAGACCTTGATCTGGGCGACCAAGAATCCCGAGCAGAAATACACTTTCAACTATGAAGCGATGAAGGCGCTGAATGACGAGCTGCAGATGCGCTCGGACTGGACTTTGCCGATCTGCGCCGGCCATGAGCGCCTCAAGGGCGCCGACGGCCAGAAGGCCCACTCCACCCAGAAGCCGGAAGCGCTGCTGCATCGGGTGATCGTATCCTCGACCAAACCGGGCGATGTGATCCTGGACCCCTTCTTCGGGTCGGGCACCACCGGCGCGGTGGCCAAGCGCCTGGGCCGCCGCTTCATCGGCATC